>CANSQM010000003.1 GCA_947649205.1 uncultured Enterorhabdus sp. | reverse complement strand
GGGCGGCGCGCTCATCGCCTACAACACCGACGGCCAGGGATGTGTGGCCTATCTGGAGGGGGCCGGCGTCTCCTTCGCGGGGAAGTCCGTGGTCGTCTGCGGTACGGGCCCCACGGCGCTGTCCATCCTGCACGCCGTGGCCCAGGCAGGACCTGCCGACGTGCTGCTGCTCGGCCGCGACAAAGAACGGGCCCATCGGGTCATGCGCACCTACGCCGACGAGCTGGGGGCCATGATCGGCCGCACTGTGGACATGCCAGCTTTCAAAGAGGGGCATCTTAGCTTCGCCGAGGTGTACAAGCGGGTGGATTTCCGCTTCGGCAGCTACGACACCTCGCGCCAGGCCATCGCCGGTGCCGACATCATCATCGACGCCACGCCTCTGGGCATGAACGAGGGCGATGGCGCCCCCTTTGATGTGGCCCTGCTCCGCGCGGACCAGACGGTGTTCGACGTGGTGTACGGCCACGGTGAGACGGCCCTGGCCGCGGCGGCTCGCGCTACGGGGTGCACCTTCTTCGACGGGGCCGGCATGCTGGTGGGCCAGGCGGTGGTCACGGTGGGCATCCTGCGCGACATCACCGAGACGGCCGCCCTCGATATTCCCGAGGACGAGTTGTTCGCCATCATGGCCGATGCCGCGGGGTTCGATCTGTAGGGGCGCCGACGCGCCCATGGGCTGTGGGGTTGGGTCTGCAAGATTGCCTATCGGGCCATAGGCGAGCGCGGTCCGTCCTGCTATCATAGCCGCAACGGAAAATACGCTCTGTCGAAAGGTTGCGCTCCTATGAACCGCATCAAGATCGCCCAGTTCTATGCCGATGCCGACGCCTTTGCGGGAAAGACCGTCACTGTGGCCGGCTGGGTCAAGTCAGTCCGCGATATGAAGAACTTCGGCTTTATCACCTTGAACGACGGCAGCTGCTTCAAGGACCTGCAAGTGGTCATGGACCGCTCCAGCCTGGAGAACTACGACGAGATCGCCCGTCAGAACGTGGCGGCGGCGCTCGTGGCGGAGGGCACGCTGAAGCTCACGCCCGATGCCCCGCAGCCCTTCGAGCTGGCGGCCGCTTCCATTCGCGTGGAAGGGCCCTCGGCGCCGGACTACCCGCTGCAGAAGAAGCGGGCCACGGTGGAGTTTCTGCGCACCCAGCAGCACCTGCGCCCGCGCACGAATCTGTTCCGCGCGGTGTTCCGCATCCGCTCGGTGGCCGCCGGCTCCATCCACCGCTTCTTCCAGGATCGCGGCTTTATCTACGTGCACACGCCCATCATCACCGCGAGCGACTGCGAGGGCGCTGGCGAGATGTTCCGCGTGACCACCATCGATCCGGCCTGCCCGCCGCTCGTGAGCGCCGAGGCGGCCGCGGCCAGCGAGGGCGCCCTGACGGCCGGCGAAGTGGATTGGAGCGCCGACTTCTTCGGCAAGTCGACGTCGCTGACCGTGTCCGGCCAGCTGAACGCCGAGAACTTCGCCATGGCCTTCGGCGACGTGTACACCTTCGGCCCCACCTTCCGGGCCGAGAACTCCAACACCGCTCGCCACGCCGCCGAGTTCTGGATGGTGGAGCCCGAGATCGCCTTCGCCGATCTGGAAGACAATATGGAGCTGGCTGAGGCCATGCTGAAGTACGTCATCACCGATGTGATGGAGCGCTGCCCCGATGAGCTGGCCATGCTGAACAAGTTCGTGGACAAGGGGCTCATCGAGCGCCTGACCCACGTGGCCGCCTCCGACTTCGCCCGCGTCACCTACACCGAGGCCGTGGACATCCTGCTGGCTGCCCAGGCCGCCGGCCGCGCCTTCGAGTACCCCGTGGAGTGGGGCATCGACCTGCAGACCGAGCACGAGCGCTATCTCACCGAGGAGCACTTCGGCTGCCCCACCTTCGTGACTGACTACCCGGCCGCCATCAAGGCCTTCTACATGCGCCTGAACGACGACGGCCGCACCGTGGCCGCCATGGACTGCCTCGTGCCGGGCATCGGCGAGATCGTGGGCGGGTCCCAGCGCGAGGAGCGCCTGGAGGTGCTCGAGCGCCGCATCGCCGAGCTGGATATGGAGGCGGAGGAGTACCGTGCCTATCTGGACCTGCGCCGCTTCGGCACCTGCTCCCACGCGGGCTTCGGCCTGGGCTTCGAGCGATTGGTGATGTACCTGACCGGCGTGAGCAACATCCGCGACGTCATTCCGCACCCCCGCACCGTGGGCAACGCCGAGTTCTAGGGTTCGCGCCGCTTCCTTTCCGCACTTTACCGTCCCGAAACGGCTCGGTGCCTGCCAGTGCGCTACAATGGGTGCCGATCTGCCTCGGGCGCCCTATCTGTGCGCCCTGCGAGAAAGCTGCATCTATGGAATACATCACAGCCGGGGAAAGCCACGGGCCGAATCTCACGGCCATCGTGACGGGCGTGCCGGCGGGCCTGCCGGTATCCGTCGACCATATCAACACCGATCTGGCCCGCCGCCAAGCCGGTTACGGCCGGGGCGGCCGCATGGCCATCGAGAAGGACACGGTGACGGTGACGAGCGGCATCCGCTTCGGTCGCACCATCGGCAGCCCCATCGCGCTGACCGTGGCCAACCGCGATTGGGAGAACTGGACCGGCCGCATGGCCGCCTTCGACGGCGCCCCGAGCGACCTGGTGCGCGAAGTGACCCCCCGACCGGGCCACGCCGATCTGGTAGGGGCCCTGCGCACCAACACCGACGACTGCCGCAACATCCTGGAGCGGGCGAGTGCCCGGGAGACGGCGGCCCGGGTGGCTGCCGCCGGCATTGCCCGGGAGTTTCTGGCTGAGCTCGGCGTGGATGTGATGAGCTACGTGGTCTCCGTGGGCGATGTGGCCATGGCCCCCGAGACCATGGCCGATGCCGCCGAGCACAAGCCCCTCGATATCGAGCTGTCGGAGATGCGCTGCCCCGACAAGAAGGCCACTGCCGCCATGAAGCGGGCCATCGACAAGGCGAAGGACGCCGGTGAGAGCCTGGGCGGCACCTTCCGGATCGTGGCCACCGGCCTCGTGCCGGGCCTGGGCACCTATGCCACGGGCGTCGACCGGCTGACCTCCCGCATTGGGGCGGCCCTGTTCTCCATTCCGGCCATCAAGGGCGTGGAGTTCGGCCTCGGCTTCGAGGCGGCACGCCGGCCCGGCAGCCAGGTGCACGATCCCATCCGGCTGGAGGGCTGCGACTTCATCCGCACCTCGAACAACGCCGGCGGCCTGGAGGGCGGCATGACGAGCGGCATGCCCCTCATCGTGACGGCGGCCATGAAGCCCATTCCCACTCTCATGCAGCCCCTGGAGACCGTGAACCTGGACACCCTGGACGTGGAGGAGGCCTCCAAGGAGCGCTCGGACGTGTGCGCGGTGCCCGCCGCGGCCGTCGTGGCCGAGGGGGAGGTGGCCTTCGCTCTGGCCAACGCCTACATCGAGGCCTTCGGCTGCACCTGCATGGCCGACATCAAGGCCTCTATCAAGGCCTACAAGCAGCGCCTGCGCACCATGGGGCGCTAAGGTGGGGCGGAAAGAAGCGCGTCCGGCTCCCTTGGCGGCGAAGACCGAGCCTGCGCTCTCGTTGAGCCTGCCGGTGTTCTTCGTCGGCTTCATGGGCGCGGGCAAGACCTCGGTGGCGCGCCGTTTAGCCCGCACCTGCAAGGTGGCCTCGGTGGATATGGATACCTATATCGAGCGGCGCGAGGGCAAGAAGGTGAAGGAGATCTTCGCCGCCGTGGGCGAGGAGGGCTTCCGCGCCGTGGAGACCGAGGTGCTCCGGGAACTGGGCGCGGCAGCCGACCCTATGCTCGTGTCCTGCGGCGGCGGCGTGGTGGTGACCCCCGCCAACCACGAGGTGTTCCGCGAGTGCGGCTTCGTGGTGTACTTGGAGGTGACCGCCGATGAGGCCGCGGGTCGCATCAGCGATACCTCCACCCGGCCCCTGTTCCAGAACTTGGAAGCGGCCCGGGCCCGCTGCGCGGAGCGGCTGCCCCTCTACGCTGCCGTGGCCGATGCCACGGTGAACACGGCGGGCAAGTCGGTGCCGGCTATCGCCCGAGAAGTCCAGCGCATACTCGAGAAGGAGGGTATCCTGTGCCCGCAACGAAGATAGTCGTCAACATTCCCGGCGAGGCTCCCTACGACGTGCGCATCGGCGCCGCCGTGCTGGAAGGGCTGGGGCCCTCGCTCAAGAAGCTGCCCGCCGTGGCCACAGCGCCCCGGCTGCTCGTCATCACCGATACGAACGTGGGGCCGCTGTATCTGGATGCGGCCAAGGCGTCGCTAAAGACGGCCGGTTTCGCCGTGAGCGACATTACCGTGCCGGCCGGCGAGGAGGCCAAGTCGCTGGCCGTGGCCGGGGAAGTGTGGAACGCTATGGCGGCTTTGGGCCTCACGCGGGATTGCGCCGTGGTGGCCCTCGGCGGCGGCGTCGTGGGCGACCTGGCCGGTTTCGTCGCCTCCACCTACATGCGCGGCATCCCCTTCGTGCAGGTGCCCACCACCCTTCTGGCCATGGTGGATTCCTCGGTGGGGGGCAAGACCGGTGTGAACCTGGAAGCGGGCAAGAACCTCGTGGGCACGTTCAAGCAGCCAGCCCATGTGGCCGCCTGCACCGCGGTGCTGGCCACCTTGGACGAGCGCGAGTGGGCCTGCGGCTGCGCCGAGATCGCCAAGGCGTCGGTGATCGACTCCGACGAGTTCTTCTTCTGGATGACCGACCATGCCCCGGCCCTTGCCGAGCGCGATCCGATCGTAGTGACCGAGGCCATCGCGCGGTCGGTGGTGTTCAAGGCCAACGTGGTGGCCGAGGATAAGACCGAGAGCCGCGGGGTGCGGGAGTGCCTGAACTACGGCCACACCCTGGGCCATGCCGTGGAGGCCCTGGCCGGCTTCGGCGCCTTCTCCCACGGGGCCGCCGTGGCCGAGGGCATGCGCTTCGCCGCCCGGCTCGGCGCCGCCACCGTGGGCACCTCCGAGGAGCTCATCGCGGCCCAAGACGAGCTGCTGGACGCTCTGGGGCTGCCGGCCCTGGCCTGGTCGGCCCCGGCCGAGGAGATGCTTTCCGCCATGAAGCGGGACAAGAAGGCCCGGGCCGGCGCGGTGCGCTTCGTGCTGCCCCGCGACATCGGCGACTGGGAACTGGTGTCCGTGCCCGACGAGGTGCTGCTTGAGCAGCTGCGTGCATGGGAGGCGTCGAAGTGAAGAAGATACTGCTCATGAACGGGCCGAACCTGAATATGCTCGGCGTGCGCGATCCGGCCATCTACGGGTCGGACACCCTGGCGGCCATCGAGGCCATGGTGGTGGCCTACGGCGCCGAGCACGGCGCCCGGGTGGACTGCTTCCAATCGAACCACGAGGGCGCGCTGGTGGACAAGCTGCACGAGGCCCACGGCCGCTACGACGGCATCGTGTACAACCCCGGCGCCCACACCCACTACTCCTATGCCCTTCACGATGCCGTGGAGTGCATCGACGTGCCCGTGGTGGAGATTCACATCTCGGATATCAGCCAGCGCGAGGAGTTCCGCCGCACGTCGGTCATCGCCCCGGCCTGCGTGGCCCAGGTGAAGGGCCTCGGCAAGGAGGGCTACCTGCGCGCGCTGGATGTGCTGCTGGAAGGCGACGGGGAGGGGTAGCCGTTCTCCTCCGGCCGTTGCAGAGGCGGGAACGTCCGTGCTCAAGCAATGGCTCGCTCGGCGGAAATGTCCACTGGACATTTCCGTTCGCTGCGCAACCTGCGCGCGGACGCCCCCGCCTCCCCAACGGCCTGCTTTTACTCTGTAGGAAAGGAAAGCCCATGACCGTGTTCGACGAACTGCACAATCCGGTGGCCTGCGAGTGGCACGTGGGCCAGCTGCTGCGGGCCATGAACCTGCGCCGCGACGGGCGCCCCTCGCCCATGGTGGTGCGCGATACGTCCAACATCCGCTGGCTCACCGCCTTCGACGGGGTCTTCGACGACGAGGACGCCCATGCCCTCTACGTGGCCCCCGACCGCGTGGTGCTGCACACCGATTCCCGCTACGCCAAGGCCTGCGAGCAGGCGGCCCGGCGCACGCCCATCCGCGTGGACGAGACCCGCGAGAGCCACGCCACCTTCGTCGCCCGCCAGTGGAACGGCTCGTGGCTCCACGGCATGCCCGGGGCTGAGCTCCAGATCGAGGACACCATCAGCCTGGCCGAGTACCGCGCCCTGCAGAAGGCCTTCCCGGCCGATTTCCCCATCGGCGAGACCGACGGGGTGGTGCGGCGGCTGCGGTCGGTGAAGGAGCGCTACGAGGTGGCCCGCATGAAGGGGGCCCAGGCCATCACCGATGCCGCCTTCGCCCACATCGTGGAGTTCATGCGCCCCGGCATGATGGAGCGCGAGATTCAGCTGGAGCTGGACGAGTGGATGCTGCGCCACGGGGCCGAGGGCCTGGCCTTCACCTCCATCGTGGCCACGGGCGCCAACGGGGCGAATCCCCACGCGGTGCCGGGCGCGACGATGCTGGAGGCCGGCCAGTGCGTGGTGCTCGACTTCGGGGCGAAGTCCTACGGCTACTGCTCGGATATGACGCGCACGGTGTTCATCGGCGAGCCCGAGGGGCAGATGCGCGAGGCGTGGAACGCGGTGCGGGCCGCCAACGAGGCCGTGGAGGCGATGCTGCGCCCCGGCGTCACGGGCAAGGAGGCCCACGAGCGGGCCGAGGCCGTGCTCGCCGAGGGCGGTTTCGCCGGGGCCATGGGCCACGGGCTCGGCCACGGCGTGGGGCTCGACATCCACGAGGAGCCGGTGCTGTCCCTGCGCAACGAGGAGCCCCTCGTGGCGGGCAACGTGGTCACCGTGGAGCCGGGCATCTATCTGCCGGGGAAGTTCGGCATGCGCCTGGAGGACTTCGGCGTCGTCACCGACGACGGCTTCGAGGTGTTCACCAAGTCCACCCATGAGATGGTGGTCATCTAACCGGTGCTTCAGGGCGCGCGCATACTGGTAGTGGAGGACGACGGGGCCATCAACCGCGTCGTCTGCTCCTACCTGGGGAAGATGGGCGCGACCTGCACGGCGGCCTTCTCCGGCACCGAGGGTCTCATGCACCTCGCGGGCGGCGAAGACTTCCATCTGGCGATCACCGACCTCATGCTGCCCGGGGCGAGCGGGGAAGAGGTGGTGGCCGCAGCGCGGGCGGCGGGGCTGCCCGTGGTGGTGCTGTCGGCCCGGGCCACCGTGGCCGACCGGGTGGACCTGCTGCGCCTCGGTGCCGATGACTACCTGGTGAAGCCCTTCGACCTGGAAGAGCTGCTCGCCCGCTGCGAAGCTGTGCTGCGCCGCAGCGGCTTTACGGCTCTCGACGATGATGCCGATTCTGCCGCAGCGTTGCGCTTCGGCCGCTGGGCGCTGGACGAGGGCGCCCACGCCTTCACGGTCGATGGCGCTTTCGTGCCTCTCACGCCCAGCGAGTTCGCCATGGTGCGTGCGCTCATGGCCGAGCCGCGCCGGGTGCACACCAAGCGCGCCCTGTCGGCGGCTGCCGGCGGCGACGAGGCGGCCCTGGAGGACAAGACCGTCGCCACCCATATCGGCAACATCCGCGCCAAGCTGCGCGGCACCGGCACCGACGGCTATATCGAAACGGTCTGGGGCATCGGCTTCAAACTGTGCGACGAGCAGCCCCCGTTGTGAAAAACACCTGATCCCAATCTTGGCATATTCTTGGAACGTTCTGGGAGGCTTCTGGAAATCCGTTCCCTAAGATGGACGGTAGAATGGCTTCGAGAGAAAGGAACGGACCATGGAAGCACTGCGCTGCGAGGGCCTCACGCGCGTCTTCTGGGGGAAGCGGGCCGTCGACGGGGTGTCGCTTGCCCTGGCGCCGGGCGATATCTACGGACTGGTAGGGCGCAACGGCGCGGGCAAGTCCACGCTGCTGAAGATGATCGCCGGCTACCTGGCACCCACGGTCGGCACCGTGGCGGTATGCGGCGAGGCACTCGGGCCCTGCCAGACGAGCCGTCGCGTGGGCTGCCTCATCGAGCGACCGGCCATCAATCCGGCGCTGACGGCGGTGCAGAACGTGACCGTGCGGGCGATCGCTCAGGGGCTGCCCGACCCGAAGGAGGCGGCGGCTGCGGCCGTGGCCGCCGTGGGGCTGGGCGAGGCTGCCCGTGACCGAGCCAAGGGCTACTCCCTCGGCATGAAGCAGCGGCTCGGCCTGGCCCTGGCGTTGGTGGGCCGGCCCGACGTGCTGTTGTTGGACGAGCCCTTCAACGGTCTCGATCCCGAGGGGGTGCGGCTCGTGCGCTCGCTGTTGGTGCGCCTGGCCGAGCAGCGCGGCACGGCCATCGTGGTCAGCTCCCATGTGCTCGATCAGCTGGAGCGCATGGTCACCCGCTACGGCGTCATCCGCGCGGGCCGTCTGGTGGCCGAGATGACCGCGGAAGAGGTGGAAGAGGCCTGTACCGACTACCTGTGCGTGGAAACGGCCGACGGACCGCGAGCCCTGGCGGTGCTGGAGCGCGCCTTTGCCGAGGCCTCCTTCACGGTGATGCCCGACGATGCCATCCGCGTGACCGGGCCCGTGGACGGCGACGCGGTGGGTCAGGCCCTCCTGGCGGCCGCCGTGCCCGTGCGCGGGCTCTATACCCATACGCGCGATATCGAGGACTACTTCGTGGAACTCATGGGCGGCACCGGCGCCGTGCGCCAGGCGCCGACACCCGCCGAGGCGGCGGAAGGGGGCGAGAGCCGTGGCTAACCTGTTCCGAGCCCAGTGGTATCGGCTGTTCTGCCGGCCCTCTACCGCCATCCTCCTGTTGGTTATGGCGGCCCTTGCCGGTCTGGTGGCCGTGCAGTTCACGGCGAGCTGGACCGATTGCCGCACCTTCCGTGCCGTGCTCGGCCGCGCTTCGGTAGTGGAGGTGTGCGGTCCCTTCCTGGGGCTGTTCCTGGCGGCATTCTTTGCCGACGACTTCCAGCAGGGCACGGTGCGCGGTCTCATGGCAGGGAAGGGGTCGCGGCGAGCGTGGGGTGGCGCGACCCTGGCGCTCACGATGCTGCTTGCGGCGGGTGCTCTGCTGATGGAGGCCGTGGTGACCGGGGCCGTCTATGGCGCCATGGGCGGCGCGCCCGTGGCCTTCGATGGAGGCGAGCTGGCGCTGTGGTGGCTGATGGCGACGCTGATCATTACCGCCTTCACGATGCTGGCCACGTTGGCTGCGATCCTCGTGCCGGCGAACCCCTTAACGGCGGCCATCATCGCGGCCACGCTGCTCACCTCGGGCCTGGGTTTCTGGTTCTGCCAGGCGGCGGCGCTGTCGTTGCCGTCGCCGGTGGGCGTCTTCGTGGAGCAGGAGGTGCTCCCGCTCTCGCTCACCCAGATTCGCCTCAACCTCCTCAACGGCCTTCCCATCGAGCCCTGGTGGCTTGCCGACGCGGCTTTGGTCATCGTTGTGGCCACGGTGGCCATTATGGCCGCCATGGCCCGAAAGGAGCTGAGGTGACATGGTGAACCTGTTCCGAGCCCAGCTCTATCGGCTCGTGCGCAACCGGGCATTCTGGGGGTTGTTGATGGTGTTCTCCGTCCTGGTGTTCCTGTTCGTCTCGCAGGTGGGCGAGGAGGCCGTGCGCCAGGGGGCCTATCGGAACCTGCCTTCGTGGCGCGGTGCTTCGGAGGGATCGAGCATGAGCGTGGGCGCCGAGGTGGTGCTGGGGGAGTTCTGGGTGCCGCAGATACTGTCGATGTTCACGGCGCTGTTGGCAGCGGCGTTCTTCGCCGATGATTTCAAGTACGGCGGCGTCCGCTTGCTGGACGTGGTCCCCTCCTTCCGCAGGGCCTACGTGGGAAGTGCCGCGCTGCTCATGGCCTTTGTCTCGGCGTTGTTCCTCATGGCTGCGGTCCTGGCGGCGTGGTTGGCGCTTCTGCCGAACGGGGCGCTATCCATCGAACTCTTCGACGGTCCCGGTCGTTTCGCTCGCTGGGGCCTCCAGCTCATTCTGGCATCGGTGACAGGCGCTTTGGTGGCCGTGGTGGCTGTGGCGGCCACGGGGCGCATCGGGTGGGGCGTGGTGGCCGTCTTGGTAGCCGGCGCCGTTCCCGAGTGGTTGATGGGCGTTGTCTGGATGTGGGGCGGAGAAGAGCTTGCCGGCGCCCTGGTAGGATCGATGCCCCCGCTGCAACTGATGCACCTGTGCTACGGGGATTTCACGCCCACCATTGCCGAGGTGTTGTCGCTGCTGCCGTGGCTCGCGGTGATGCTGGGGGCGTGCTGGCTCGCGATGAGGAGGAAGCGGCTATGAGAGGACGAAGCGCCGAGGGAGGTGCACGATGATCTGGTTGGGTGTGCTGTGCGCGGCGCTGGCGGTGGCGTTCGTGGGTTGGGTTGTCGCGACGGAGCGCCAGATGCGGGAGATGACCCGTGTGCTGGCCTATCGGGCCCGGGCGGCGGAGCGGCTGACCCTGCGCTTTCCTACGTCTGCGGCGCGGGAGCTGGCCCGGGAGGCCAACGGGCTGCTCGATGAGATCGAGACGGTGCGCATCAGGGCGGCTGAGGAGAAGCGGCAGCTCCAGAAGAACCTGGCCTCGTTCTCCCACGACGTGCGCACGCCCCTCGCGGGCGCCCAGGGGTACTTGCAGCTGTACGGGATGGCCGCCACCGACAAGGAGCGCGACGAGTGCGTCGCGGCAGCGGCCGAGCGCCTGACGGCCATGCGCGGGCTCGTGGATGCCCTGTTCGAGTACGCCAAGGCCGATGATGGGGCCCGTGAGTTGGTCGTGGTGCCCGTGAATGTGGGCGAGACCGTGGCCGCTTGCGTGGCCGACCTGTACCCGGCCTTCGTCGAGCGGCAGTGGGAGCCGACCGTGCAGCTGGACGAGAACGTGGTGGCTCCGGCCGACCCCGAGGCCCTTGCCCGTATCGTGGAGAACGCGCTCGTGAACTGCCTGCGCCACGGCACCGCGGCACCGGTGATCGCGTTGCGCAAGGAGGCGACGGCCGACGGTTTCACGCTCACCATCGCCAACGAGGCCGAGGGTTTGGAAGCCCTGGATGCGAGCCGCCTCTTCGAGCGCTTCTATCGCGGCGACCCCTCGCGTCGGACGGGCGGCAGCGGCCTGGGCCTGGCCATCGCCGATGCCCTCGCGCGGGCCCAGGGCATGACCCTTACGGCCTCTCTCGCCGACAGCCGCTTCACCATCACCCTGCGCGACTAGCCGTTCAAGCTGCTCCGCGCCATCGAACTTTCGCGTCAGTATCGCTTCAATTCCGGGTGTCCGCGGCGTTGCCTCTTCCGGATCGTTTGGGGCTGGGCGGCGGTTCTGGCGACCTCGGCGGCTGCCTCTTTTCGGAATTGGCGACGGTACCTCCCGCTCCCGGAATTGACGGGTGTCAGCGGGGGTGCAGTGCTATAACTGAAAAGGTCAACGTAGTGAAAGCGATGCCGGAAAGGACGGTGAGGACATGATGACGGAACGGAAGATCAATCGGGGGAGCGAGATTCGGACCAAGGGGAAATCCATGGGACGCGAGCGCTCCGGTTGCGCGACCGATCCGTCTGACAGACCCTCGCCCCGGGCTGCCCTATTTCTGGCCGGCCGCATCGCGCTCATGCTGGCGGGCATCGCGGTCATGGCCCTGGGCATCGACGTGGTCGTGAAGGCCGATTTGGGCAACTCTCCCATCTCCGCCACGCCCAACGTGCTCGCCCTCGGCTTTCCCGCCGTGAGCTTCGGCACCTTCATGCTGGGCTGGCAGTGCTTCCTCGTGTTGGTGCAGGTGGCCCTGCTGCGCCGGGAGTTCCGGCTGGTGGACCTGTGGCAGATTCCCATCTCGGTGTTCTTCGGGCTGTGCATCGACTGGTTCATGGAACGGCTGGGTGCGTCTGCGCCGACTACCTACCTTGCCTCGTGGCTGTGGCTGGCCGTCGGCATGGCGGTGCTCGCCGCGGGCATCGTGATGACGGTGGTGTCGGGCACGGTGATGAACTGCGGCGAGGCCGTGGTGCAGGCGGTGGTGCGCAAGACCGGCGCCCGGTTCGGCACGGTGAAGGTGGGCTTCGACCTGTCCTGCGCGGCCCTGGCGGTCCTGTGCGCTCTGGCTTTCGTGGGGCATCTCGCTGGCGTGCGGGAGGGCACGGTGGTCTGCGCGGCGCTGACCGGGGTGATGGTGAACGGCTACATGGCCCTCTATGGCCGCGTGCGCCAGGGGGCGCGTCGGTGGCGAGCCGGAGCTGGCTCGCGCGCTGACGAGGCGGCGACGTCCCTGGCGGAGCAGGGCTGAGCCATATTTTCTTTGCGGAATGCCCGCAAGATGGCTATAATGTAACGGTTTGAATCAGGCGCGACGTGCGAGCGTAAGGGTTTCCGCGGCGCGTGAGCATGAAAGGAAACATCCGTGGCAAGCATTTCTACCGCCGATTTCAAGAACGGCATGTGCATCATCAACAACGGCAAGATGTGCACCATCGTCGAGTTCCAGCACGTGAAGCCGGGCAAGGGCGGCGCGTTTGTGCGCACCAAGCTCAAGGACATCAAGACCGGCCGCGTGGTGGACTACACCTTCAACGCCGGCACGAAGTTCGATTCCGTGCGCCTGGAGTCCAAGAAGATGCAGTACCTGTACAACGACGGGGCCGACTACTGGTTCATGGACAACGACACCTTCGAGCAGATGCCCATCGCCGCCGACATGGTGGGGGGCGCCTCCGACTGGCTAAAGGAGAACGACGAGGCCACGCTGCTGTACGCCGGCGACGAGCTCATCAGCCTGGAGCCCCAGATGTTCGTGGAGCTGGAAGTGACCCACACCGAGCCGGGCTTCAAGGGCGACACCGCCACCAACACGCTGAAGCCGGCCACCCTGGAGACGGGCAAAGAGGTGCAGGTTCCCACCTTCATCGAGATCGGTGACGTCCTGCAGATCGACACCCGCGACGGCCGCGTCATCAAGCGCGTCTAGGTGTTCCGTTCGCCCTGACGGGACGAACGGACCGGCCGACGCTGCGGCTCCGACAGGCACCTGGCCTTGCCCCTTGTTTGGGGCACGGCGTTGGCCAAAGCCAACTTGGCCCCAAGGCGGGGCAATTCCAGGCACCTGTCGGACCCTCGCTGACGTTACGAACGACCAGTGAAACGTAAGAAGCCCCTTATCGGGGCTTCTTTTATTAGATAAGAGCAGGTTCCCCCACTATTCTCGGGCGAAGAAGGCGAAGGCGACGCCGTCGGGGCCCACGTGGGTGCCGATGACGGCGCCGACGAGGGTGAGCGGCAGTTCCAGGGCGTCGGGGCTCTCGATCAGGCCCTGTTCCGCGGCGATGGCCAGGGAATCGGCGATGTACTTGCGGCCGATCTTATCGGACAGGCCCGAGTAGGCCACCCACACCGGGCGCGTGAAGTCGATGCCGCCGGCCTTCTCGATCTCCTCGAACACCATGGAGCGCGAGGCCTTCGACCCGCGGGCCTTCCCCAGCACGACCACCTTGCCGTCCACCACGCCCACCACGGGCTTGATGGACAAAAGCCCGCCGATGGCCGCCGCCGCGCCGGAGATACGGCCGCCACGGCGCAGATACTCCAGGCCGTCGAGGGCCGCCACGAGGCGGATGTCCTTCTTCTCCTGATCGAGGCAGTAGGCGATATCGGCGGCGGAAAGCCCCTCGTCGCGCAGGGCCCAGGCCCGCTCCACCAAGATGCGCTCGCCCACGGTGGCGTTCTCGGAATCCACCACGAAGACCGACTCCTTGAAGGGGGCCGCGGCGATACACGCACTCTGGTAGGTGCCCGAGATGTGGCTCGACAGCGTGACGCATACCACGGTATCGCCGGCGGCCACGGCCTCCTGGAACAGGTCCTGGAACACCATGGGGGGAATCTGGCTCGTGCGCGGCAGCTCGTCGCTCTCGATGAGGCGCTCGAAGAACTCGGTGCGGCTGATGTCGACGCCCTCGGCGAACTCCTCGGTGCCGAAGGTGATGGTCATGGGGATGATGGTGATGCCATGGGCGGCGGCGTAGTCCTCTTCCATGTCTGCCGACGAGTCCACGATGATGCGAATGGCCATGGTGCCTCCCGAATCGAAGTCGTTTTCCCCGTATTCTAATGGCGGGTGCTCGCGCTCGCCCGGCAATCCTCCAAATGGCGAGTAATTGTTCATAATTAAGCTACGGCTTCTTCCGTTGACAGCGGGCCGCGAAAGTGGCCGCTGGGAACTCTTGCCGCCTTCAGCGGCGCTGCATCTGGTGGGCGAGGAGGGCGCGGGGTCGGAGGGCGATTTGGAAACAATCGGGGAAGCGGAGTGTTTCGGGTGATTCGTTGCAGGGGGAGTTCCTTCGTCACCAGGCTAAACGCGAAGTTTACCCCGCTGGGGTAATGGCTTTTCGCCTCCGTTGGGCGCACACTGGGTCTGCCGTTTCTATCAAAACAAGGAAGGGAGGAAGCGAGCATGAGCATCGACGAGGAAAAGGGGGTGCCCGGCCCGTCGGGGCATGGGGCCGCGCCCGCTCCCAAGAAGCGCTCCCGGCGCGGGTGGATCGCCGCCGGCGTGGTGGCGGCCGTCATCGTAGTGGCCGGTGCGGGGTTCTGGGTGTGGCACGAGCAGCCGAGTTTCTGCAACGCCATCTGTCACAGTCCTATGGACTACTATGTGGAAACCTACGACTCGGGTGATTCGCGCTACGGCGTGACGGCCCACGCCGAGGCCGGCGAGAACTGCCTGGCCTGCCACACCGCGGAGCTGACGACCCAGGTGTCTGAGGCGATGGCCTGGGTATCCGACAACTATCCCATGACCGAAGACGGCACTATGCTGGCTACCGGCAAGCAGTTCGCTGACGAGGAGTTCTGCGCGCGGCCCGAGTGCCACCACGCGGCCGGCATGAGCTTCGACGAGATCACCGCGAACCTGTGGGGATTTGCCGGCAACGACGAGAAGTACAACCCCCATGCGAGCCATCAGGACATGGCCCTGGAATGCGGCGACTGCCATAAGATTCACGAGAGCCAGGTGCTCGTGTGCAACGAGTGCCACGACCTGACGCTGCCCGAAGGATGGGAGGCCCCCAATGTCCAGTAACGTTTCCCGCCGCAGCTTCTTCAAAGGCGCGGGCCTGGCGGCCTTGGGCGGCCTGTCCGCCGCGGCGCTGTCCGGATGCGGCCATGGGTACGCGGCCGAAGCACCGGCCAACCCGAGTGCCGGAGACTTCGGCGGCCCCTCCTGGCTGGGCGCGCCGCCCGTCATCGAAGAGTCCGAGATCGCCGAGACCATTGATACCGAGGTGCTCGTCGTGGGTATGGGCACCGGCGGCATCCCGGCCATGATATCGGCAGCGGAAAACGGCGCGCGCGTGCTCGGCATTGACCGCCAGGGAGAGCCCCACAACGTCCGCGAGGACATCGGTGCCATCGACTCGCGTCTGCAGCAGGCCTCCTTCGACGAGTTCCCCGAGTTCCGCATCGAGAAGAAAGAGGCCGTCGAGGATATCGTCCGCTACGCCAACGGATTTGTGAGCTACGACCTCGTGAAGCTGTGGGCCGATGAGTCCGGCGCCATGGTAGATTGGCTCACCGACATCATCCAGCGCGACGGAAAGATGGTCATGGAGTTCGAGGGCGGCGTGGGCGACACCTCCGACCCGGGCCGCGACAAGGCCTTCGCCACGGGCCACAGCCCCCAGAAGACCAGTGCGGTGGCCGAGGACGAGGAGTGGGGCTTCGCCGAGTCCATCTTGGCCTATGCCGCCGAGCAGGGCGCCGAGACCCGCTGGTACACCGAGTTCGTCAAGTGCGAGACCGACGAGGCCGGCCGCGTGACCGGCGTCATCGCCCGCGATGTGCAAGGCGATCGCCGCTACGTGCGCATTAACGCGAGTCGCGGCGTCATTCTCTCCACCGGCGGCTACGGCAACAACCTGGAGATGATGGAGGACCGTCAGGCCTGGAATCAGAAGATTCGCATCGCGGCCCCCGGAAGCGGCGGCAACCCCACCGGCTCCGGCATCAAGGCGGCCCTGTGGCTCGGCGCCACCATGGATCCGCTCGGCGCCGCCTGCACCTTCAACCGCGCCTGCGTGCGCCCCGACCAGTACGCCGGCGACGGCGTGCTCGGCCGCTGGTTCTGGTTCGGCGAGCAGCCCTTCCTGAAGCTGAGCTTGAAGGGCGAGCGCTTCTGCAACGAGAGCGGCCCCTACGACTACATGCTGCACTCCACCATCATGCAGCCGCACCAGACCTACGTGGACATCTGGGACGCGAACCACGCCGCGCAGGCCGAGGCCATGGACGAGGTGGGCTGCTGCCGCCTGTTCCCCTTCCCCAACGGGGCGAAGAACAACATCCCCATGGCCGTGGTGGACGGCATGATCGAGAAGCTCATCGAGGACGGCTACGTGCAAAAGGCCGACACCATGGAGGAGCTGGCCGAGAAGCTGAACCTGCCCGTGGAGACCACTGTGGCCTCGTGGAAGCACTACAACGAGATGGCTGCGGCAGGCGAGGACACCGACTACTACAAGGAGAAGCACCGCCTTATGGCCATCGATACGCCGCCCTTCTACGGCGTGCGCACCGGCGCGTGGTTCCTGGCGACGCTCGACGGCGTGACCATCGACACGAACATGCACCCGTGCAACGAGGATGGCGACCCCATCGAGGGCCTGTACCTCACCGGCAACGACTCCGGCGGCAGCCGTAGCACTCTATGTCGTCTTCTCGCGGCGGCGTTTTCCCGCCGATGGCCTGGTGCAGCTGTCGGCTCTTGTGGTGATGGCCGGATTCCTTCTGGCTGCCCAACCTCTGCTCGTCGTCGATGGGAGGGCGGCCGACGTAGCGCTTCTGAACGCGGGCAACGGGCTGTTCGTCATGGCTGCCCAGATGGCGCTCATCACCATCGCCGCCCGCAACCCCTTGGGCGCCATTACAACGGTGGCCTGGGGCAACGGTATCTCGTCTCTGGGCTCGCTCTCGGGCGCCGCTGCCGGCATGCTGGTCAATGGCGCCGCAGCGAGCACTCCGGTCTTGGGAGTGGCCATCCCCGCCGTGCTGCTGCTGGTTTTCGCCGCCTACGTGACCATCGGCCTGAAGCGCTTCACCTTCGCCGGGGTCATCGACGGCATCGATCCGGTGCCCGTGGGAGCGTCGGCGGCCTCGGGAGATGGAGTCGGGACCGGACCGGCGACGACCCCGATGCCCGCGGCCCGGACGGCCGAGGAGGCCTTTGCCGCCCGCTGCGCGACCATCGCCGAGGAGTTCTCCCTCACGCCGCGCGAGGCCGAAGTGTTCGCCATGCTCGCCCGCGGCCGCGACCGCGCCTATATCGAGGAGGCGCTCGTGGTGTCGCGCAACACCGTGAAGGCCCACGTGAAGCACGTCTACGCGAAGCTCGGCATCCACTCCCACCAAGAGCTGCTCGATCTCGTGGAGCGCTAGCCCTCGAAGGCCGCCGCCCTGCCCCTTGCTGGGGAAGAGCCGCCATGGGGGAGGGCGCGCAGCGATGACGCGCTGTTCCATGCGGTCGTCGTGGGGCCCCTCCCGCCGCTTCGTTGATGTTTCTTGTCGGCAAATCAGGCGCTGCCCCTCAGGACCGTGGTAGGCTTCCCTTATAATTCAGCCCTTGATCTTTGACTAACTATAAGGAGGTGTGAGTTCATGCCACGGCTTCAGATCATGGATACGACCATCCGCGACGGTCAGCAGAGCCTGTGGGCCACCCGCATGCAGATCGGCGACATGTTGCCGATCCTGCCGAAGATGGACCGCGTCGGCTATTGGGCCATCGAGGCGTGGGGCGGGGCGACGTTCGATTCCTGCCTGCGCTTTCTGGACGAGAACCCTTGGGAGCGCCTGCGCGCCATCAAGGACAAGACGCCCAACACCCCCCTCGCTATGCTGTCGCGCGGCCAGAACCTGGTGGGCTACAAGCATTACTCGCGCGAGATCGTCAATCGCTTCATCGGCGCCGCCCATCGCAACGGCATCGAGGTCTTCCGCGTGTTCGACGCGCTGAACGACATCCGCAACGTGGTGGACAACGCCGAGGCCATCAAGGAGCACGGCGGCCTGTTCGAGGGCGCCATCTCCTACACCATCTCGCCGGTGCACACGCTGGACTCGTTCCTCGAGTACGGCCAGCAGCTGAAGGACCTGGGCGCCGACACCATCGCCATCAAGGACATGGCCGGCATGCTCACCCCCTACCGCGCCGAGCGCATGGTGAAGGCCTTCAACGAGGAAATCGGCCTGCCGGTGCACATCCACTGCCACTACGTCGGCGGCATGGCCCCGGCCAACATCCTGAAGGCCGCCGAGGCCGGCGTGGCCGTGGCCGACACCGCCCATGCGCCGCTCGCCTTCGGCAACTCGCACCCGGCCGTGGAGATGATTGTGGCCGCCCTCAAGGAGAGCCGCTACGACACCGACCTGGACCTCGACCTGTTGTTCGAGATCTCCGAGTACTGGGAGGAGATGCGCAAGCGCGGCCACTATAAGCGCGGCGTGTCCTCGCTCATCCACATGCAGGTGTACTCCCATCAGGTGCCCGGCGGCATGATGAGCAACCTCATCAGCCAGCTGGAGGTGCAGAAGGCCGTCGACCGCCTGCCCGAGGTCATGGCGGAGATTCCGAAGGTCCGCGCCGAGGTGGGCTATCCGCCGCTCGTGACCCCCATGTCCCAGATCGTGGGCACCCAGGCCGTGTTCAACGTGCTCACCGGCAAGCGCTGGAGCGTCATCTCCAAGGAGATGAAGGACTACGTCTGCGGCTACTACGGTAAGGCCCCGGGCCATATGGACAAGGAGATCGTGGCGAAGGTGGCCGGCGATACCGAGATCCTGGATCCGGCCGTCGCCCCCGGCACGCTCGTGACCACCACCTACGACGAGGTGGCCAACGAGATCGGGGATTTGGCCCACAGCGAGGAGGACGTGCTCATGTACGCCCTGTTCCCCAACGAGGCCCGCACCTACCTTTCCAAGCACCGAGTATCCGAGAAGGTCGACTTCATGCTGGAGCAGGAATCCAGCGGCACCAAGGAGGATGATTACGTGGACATCAATCAGATTCGCGAGCTGGTTCGCGTTGCCGAGGAGAGCGGCGTCGGCGAGATCGTCGTCGAGGAGGAGGGCGTCCGCATCGCCGTGCGCATGCCCGGCCAGGGCGCGCCCGTAGCGGCCCCCGCGCCGGCTGCTCCCGTGGCCCAGGCGGCCCCGGCTGCCCCCGCGGCCGCCGCGCCGGCCGAGGAGGCCCCCACGCGTCCGGCCACCTGGAAGCCGGTCGTCGCCCCCATGGTGGGCACCTACTACGAGGCCCCGGCCCCCGGTGAGCCGCCCTTCGTGAAGGTGGGCGACGAGGTGGCCGCCGGCGAGACGTTGTGCATCGTGGAGGCCATGAAGCTCATGAACGAGATCGCGGCCGAGGAGATGGGCACCGTGCGCGAGGTCTGCCTGTCCGACGCCACGCCCGTGGAGTACGGTACCGTGCTCTTCTACGTGGAGCCCCACGATCCCACCCCGGGCGTGTAGGAGACCCTGCCATGTTCGAGAAAATTCTCGTCGCGAACCGCGGCGAAGTGGCCCTGCGCATCATGCGCGCCGCCCGCGAGCTGGGCGTGAAGACCGTGGCCGTGTACTCCACCGAGGACGCGAACACCTACCCGGTGCAGTACGCCGACGAGGCCGTGTGCATCGGCCCTGCCCAGTCGGCCAAGAGCTACCTGGTCATGGCCTCCATCATCGCGGCGGCCAAGAACACCGGCGCCGAGGCCATTCACCCCGGCTACGGCTTTTTGGCCGAGAACGCCGACTTCGCCCGCGCCTGCGCCGACAACGACATCGTGTTCATCGGCCCGGCCGCCGAGTGCATCGAGCGCATGGGCGACAAGTCCAGCGCCCGGGAGACCATGAAGGGCTGCGGCGTGCCCACGGTGCCCGGTTCCGACGGCTGCCTGGATACCGTGGAGGAGGCCGCCGCCTTCGCCGAGCAGGTGGGCTATCCGGTGCTCATCAAGGCCACGGCCGGCGGTGGCGGCAAGGGCATGCGCGAGGTGCACGACCCGGCTGACCTGGCAGCCCAGTACAAGGCCGCCCGCACCGAGGCCGGCGCCGCCTTCGGCAACGACGGCGTGTACCTGGAGAAGCTCGTGCTGCGCCCCCGCCACGTGGAGGTGCAGGTGCTCGCCGACGACCACGGCAACGCCGTGGCCTTGTGCGAGCGCGACTGCTCCATCCAGCGCCGCCACCAGAAGCTCCTGGAAGAGGCCCCCTCGCCGGCACTTACCGACGAGCTGCGGCGCGCCATGGGGGTGGCGGCCCTGAAGGCCGTCCGCGCCGTGGACTACAAGAACGCCGGCACCATCGAGTTTCTGCTCGACGAGCGCGGCGAGTTCTACTTCATGGAGATGAACACCCGCGTGCAGGTGGAGCACCCCGTGACCGAGGAGGTCACCGGCACCGACATCATCAAGGAGCAGCTGCGCATCGCCGCCGGCGAGCCCATGAGCTGCGCCCCCCGGGCGCCGTTCACCCCGGCCGGCCACGCCATCGAGCTGCGCATCAACGCCGAGGACCCGGCCCACGGCTTCCGCCCCTGCCCGGGCACCGTCACGCGCTTCGAGCCCCCGGCGGGTCCCGGCGTGCGCGTGGAAACCTATTTACGAACTGGTTCTAAAATCTCTCCGCACTACGATTCCCTCGTCGCAAAGGTTATCGTACATGGACAGGATCGCGAAGAAGCCGTGGCCCGCGCCCGCCGTGCCCTGGACGAGTTCGTCATCGAGGGCATCGCCACCACCATCCCGTTCCACCAGCGCGTGCTGGACAACGAGGTGTTCCTGGCCGGCGACGCCACCACGGACTTCATCGAAACCCAGATGGGAGATGTGCTATGACCAATGAAATGAACGTCGAGGGACTGTCGATCGCCCCGGGCGTCATGGAGACCATTATCTCCGTGGCCGCCAGCGAGGTGGACGGCGTGGCCTCGCTCGGCAACTTCGCCACGAGCGGCATCCGCTCCATGCTGGCGAGCAAGCCCTCTACCTCCGGCATCGAGACGAAGATGACCGAGGACGGCAAGCTCTACGTGGCCGTGCACGTGGAGGTGTACTACGGGCACGTGCTGCCCGAGCTGGCGGCCGCCCTGCGCTCCGCCGTTGCCGAGTCGCTGGCCACCCAGGCCGGCGTCGAGGTGTCGGCCGTGGACGTGTACATCGACGGCATCCAGTTCCAGTCCTAGGCGGCGCGCTCCTATGGCTTTGAGAAAACACGAGAGGACCCGCGACCGCGCCTGCGCGGTGCAGGTCCTCTATACGAGCGAGCTGAAGGGGGAGTCCCCCTCCAAGCTGCTGGACGAGGGGCTCTGCCTGGTGGCCACCGAGCAGGCCCCGGCCACCGAGGAGGAGGCGGCCACGGAATTCGGCCGCATCTGCGAGGGCTCCCTGAGCGATTACGCCCTGGCGCTCATCCGCGGCGTCGAGGGCTGCCAAGCCGAGATCGACGAACGACTCGAGGGGGCGTCCGAGAACTGGACGCTGTCCCGCATGCCCATCGTGGACCGCTCCATCCTGCGCCTGGCCACCTATGAGATGTACCACTGCGACGACGTGCCGGTCTCGGTCTCCATCAACGAGGCCGTGGAGCTGGCCAAGGGCTTCGGCGGCGAGGACGATTCCCCTCGCTTCGTCAACGGCGTGCTCGGCCGCATCGCCCGCTCCATGGGCGACGAGGCCGCTTGCGCAGCCGACGGCGCGGCGGAGGCGCCAGTTGCCGAGGAGGCCCCCGGGGTTGACGGCGCCGTGCCGGCGTGCGGCGACGAGCCGGCCGCCGAGGGCGCCATGGCTGCCGGCGACGCCCTGATGGCCGATGCCGTGCGGGGCGCCTCGGGCGCCGCGGCCTGCGTGCAGGCGGGGGTGTAGCCCCATGGATGCCGCGCAGCCGTCGGGCTTCGGCCAGGTGCACGAGCGCCTGACCCAGATCGTGGACGAGGTGTCCGCCGAGGACATCTCCCTCGACGACGCCCTCAAACTCTACGAGGAGGCCGTGAAGCTGGGCCTGTCCGCCTGCGATCTGTCCGAGCAGGATATCGAGGCGCACCTCGCTGCCGAGGGCGACGGAGCTGAAGGTGCCGAGGTTGCCGACGGGGCCGCCGCTTCCGACGGGGATGGGGCCGATGCCGCCGACGGCGAGGCCGCCGAGGCCGCCGAGAGCGCCTCCGAAATCGCCGCGGACGAGAGCGCCGCCGTATAGAGGAGAGTGCCATGGACGTGCCGCGCATACTCGATGCCATCAGTTCCCCCGACGACCTCAAGGTCCTCACCAACGAGGAGCTGGCCATCCTGGCCGCCGAGATCCGCCAGGAGATCGTCGCCACCACCTCGGTGACCGGGGGCCATGTGGCCTCGTCTTTGGGCGCGGTGGACATCATCGTGGCCCTAGAGAGCCTGCTGACCATGCCCCGGGACCGCGTGGTCTTCGACGTGGGCCACCAGGCCTATGCCCATAAGCTGCTCACGGGACGCCGCGAGGCGTTCAAGACCCTGCGCTGCTACGGGGGCATCTCCGGCTTCACCAAGCCCACGGAGAGCCCCTACGACGTGCACTTCTCCGGCCACGCCTCCGACTCGCTCTCCATCGCCACGGGCCTGGCCAAGGCCCGCCAGCTCAAGGGCACGGGCGAGAAGGTGGTGGCCCTCATCGGCGATGCCTCGCTGTCGGGCGGCATGGCCTTCGAGGCTCTGAACTACATGGGCAACGAGCAGCTGCCCCTCGTCATCATCCTGAACGACAACGAGATGTCCATCTCGCGCAATGTGGGTGCCCTCATGAAGCATCTGGGGAACATCCGTGCCAACGGCCACTACCGCGAGGCCCGCGAGGGGCTTCAGGAGGCCATGGAATCCGGCGGCCCGGTGGCCCGCAGTCTGCTGAGCCTCGGCAAGAAGATGAAGGAATCCTTCAAGCAGATGGTGATTCCCGACACCATGATCTTCGAGGCCCTGGGCATCGTGTGCACCCATCCCGTGGACGGCCACAACATCGCCGAGTTGCGCAGCATCCTGTCGCTCGTGCTGGAGATGGACGGCCCGGCCCTCGTGCACGTGGTCACCCGTAAGGGAGAGGGCTACGAGCCGGCCCGCCGCGACCCGGAGCGCTTCCATGGCACCGGCCCCTACGATATCGCCTCTGGTGAGGCGGTGAAGAAGGCCGCGGTCGCCCCCACCTACACCGAGGTGTTCGGCCGGGCGATCAGCGCCGAGGCGGCCCGGGACGAGGATGTGGTGGCCATCACGGCGGCCATGGGGGGCGGTACCGGCCTCAAAGGCTTCGCCGCCGAGTTCCCCGAGCGTTTCGTCGATGTGGGCATTGCCGAGGAGCAGGCCGTGGGGCTGGCCGCAGGGCTCTCTTGCGGCGGGAAGAAGCCCGTGGTGGCCCTGTACTCCACCTTCATGCAGCGGGCCGTGGATCAGATGATCATCGACTGCGCCCTGCCGGCGGAAAACGTCGTGTTCGCCCTGGATCGCGCGGGGCTCGTAGGCGATGACGGCCCCACGCACCACGGCGTGTTCGATATGGTGTATATGCGCATGGTGCCGCATATGCGGGTGCTGGCGCCGTCGGATGAGGCCGAGCTGGTCCATGGGCTGCATACGGCCCTGGCGCTTCCCGGCCCTGTGTCGCTGCGCTACCCGCGTGGTGAGGCAGAGGGGGCGTGCCTGCCCGATGCGCCGCAGATGTTGGAAGTGGGGAAGTCCCGCACGGTGCGCGAGGGCGATGATGTGGCCCTGCTCGCCTTCGGGCGCATGGTGGGATGTGCCCGCGGCGCCGCCGAGCTTCTGGCCGCCGAGGGCATCGAGTGCCGTGTGGTGGACATGCGCTGGGTGAAGCCCCTGGACGAGGAGGCCATCGCGGCCGCGGCGGCAACGCAGCTGGTGGTCACCGTGGAGGAGGGCGTCATTGCCGGCGGTGCCGGTCAGGGCGTGCTGGAGGTGCTCGCGCGCCAGGGGGCCGCGGCGGCCGCCCTCACCCTCGGCATTCCCGACCAGTTCGTGGGCCAGGGCCCTGTGGGGCAGCTCTTCGCTGACTTGGGCCTCGACGCCCCCGGCATCGCCGCCTCCGTCCGCGCGGCCCTGAAGTAGCGGCTGCGAACTGGTTTTCCGCCATGAAAAAGGCCCGCGTCACCGCGGGCCTTTGAACGTTTCGGGGCCGGCGGGGCTAGCGCAGCTTCTTCTCCATGATGTAGTCGTCCATGATGAAGCCCTCGCCGATGTCGGTTTCCACGGACTCGATGGTCTCGAAGCCGAGCTTCTCATAGGCGCGGATGGCCATGGCGTTCTTCTTGTTCACGGTAAGATACAGGGCATCCAGGCCGCGCTTGCGGGCCAGATTCTCGTAGAGGCGATCGATGGCGGTAGCCAAGCCGCGGCCGCGGTGTTCCTTCAGCAGGTAGATCTTCGAGATGAAGTAGCGGTTCGTCTCGGGTTCGACGTGACCGCCGGTGTACCCGATGATGCGGGGCTTGGCGGCCTCGCGGGCGAAGCCCTCCGCCTCCCGGGCCAGCTCCCCGTCGCGCTCGGACTCCACGGCATCGTTGGCATCGGCCGGCGCGCTGCCGCCCTTATCGTGAATGTCGGCGCCGTGGGCTGCCTGATCGAGCTCGCGCGGTGTGGCGTTCTCGCGGTCCATGATGAAGAAGTACTCGTAGCCGTTGTCGGCGATGTCGGTGCGGAAGGCGTTCAGGCTCTGGAACTTCTCGACCATGTAGTCGGTCTGCTCTTGGCCGATGAGCGCCGGCCAGTACTCGTTCCAAATGTGATGGGCCATATGTGCGAGGGCCTCTACTTCCTCGTCACGCTCGACCTGGCGGAATGACACGCTCATGGGGTTTCCTTTCCGATTGGCGCCAATGGTGCGAGCACTTCTCGCGTTTTTGGACAAAAGGGCTTCGAGTGCGCTGTCTCGAAGGCTCCGTTGGCTGCTCGGGGTCGAAATAAGCGGTTTCCGATCCCTTTTCGGGGTCATTCGAGCCTGAAAAGGGACCGTTTTCTCCTTGCGGGAGCTCACTCGACGCATGTTTGTCCAGGATTGCGCAATGTGCTCGTCGATCGATCCCATTGTAGACATTTTTCGGGCCTTCGATGGCGGTGTCGCGAATTGTTTCCGCTCCGTGGCAAGGAAAGGTCGCCTGCGTTAACACTTCTTTGAGAGGGGGTTAACAATCATCGATGACCTTGGGGGTGTGCTTTCGCCGTGGAAGAATCGAAAGCGTTCCCGATGGGCGCGGGCGGCCCGCGCCGATGCAAGGAGGTCGATTCCTATGATTGATACCGGCTCGACCGGCTTCATGCTCGTGTGCGCCATGCTGGTGCTGCTCATGACGCCGGGTCTCGCGTTCTTCTATGGCGGGCTTTCGCGGCGCAAGAACGTGGTGAACACCATGGTGATGGTGTTCGCGGCCCTCGGCATCGCCGGGGTTGCGTGGGTGGTGTGCGGTTGGAGCTTTGCCTACGGCGGCGACGGATCGCTGCCCTTCTTCGGCGGCTTCGACCAGATCGGGTGCTTGAGCGTCGCGCGCGATATGGTCGCAGAGGCCGAAGGCGAGCCGACGGCGGCAGCGGTGCTGCTGAGCCAGGGAGCGCTTGCGGGCGATCCCGCCCTGGGGGCGGCCTATCCGGCCGTCACCGACATCGTGTTCCAAATGGCCTTTGCGATGATCACCTGCGCCATCATCACGGGTGCGGTGGCCGGGCGCATGAAGTTTGGGGCCGTATGCGCCTTTGTGGCCGCATGGGTCGTGGTGGTGTACGCGCCGCTCGCGCACATGGTGTGGGGCGGCGAGGGCTCGCTCATCGGCGAGATGATCGGCGCCCTGGACTTCGCCGGGGGCGATGTGGTGCATATCTCCTCGGGGCTCACCGGGCTTATTCTGTGCGTCATGCTCGGTCGTCGCAAGGGATTCGCCGTCATGTCCTACCGTCCCCACAACGTGCCCTTCGTGGCCCTGGGCGCGGCGCTTCTGTGGTTCGGCTGGTTCGGATTCAATGCCGGCAGCGCGTTCGCGGCCGATGGCGTAGCGGGACTTGCCTTGCTGAACACCGTGGCGGCCAGTGCGGCCGGTGTGCTGTCGTGGATGATTACCGAGCGTGTCACGGTGGGGAAGTGCACGCTGGTGGGTGCGGCCACGGGGCTCGTGGCGGGACTGGTGGCTATCACCCCGGCGGCCGGGTTCGTGGAGCCGTGGGCCGCGCTCGTTATGGGGCTTGTCGTGAGCCCGATTGTGTACGGGGCCATCTCCCAGGCCAAGCGCCGTCTCGGCTACGATGATGCCCTGGATGCGTTCGGTTGCCACTGTGTCGGCGGTATTGTGGGCGGCATCCTCACGGGCCTGTTCTGTGTGCCGGAGTTGTCCTGGACCGATCAGGGCGGCCTGCTGTACACGGGAGACTGGGGCCTGTTGGGCGCCCAGGTGCTGGGCATTCTGGTGACCATCGCGTTCGTGGTCGTTGCCGATGGAGTGCTCGCGCTCATTGTGCGGGCCTGCTTCGGCGGCAGCCTGCGGGTGAGCGCCGCCGATGAGGCCGCAGGTCTTGATGTGGCCGTTCACGGCGAGTCGGCCTATCCGGCGTACCTGGGCCTGGACTAGCGGCGTGGGACACACGACAGGCGACAAGTAAGGAGTTGAAGACCTATGAAGCGAGTAACGGCCATCGTGCGGCCCGAGAAGATGGAGGCGCTGAAGGACGTGCTGTTCGCGGCCGATGTGACGGGAATGACCATTTCCCAGGTGCACGGCTGCGGCGCCCAGCACGGCTGGAGCGAGTACGTGCGCGGCACCGAGGTGCTGCTGAACATGGTGCCCAAGGTGAAGTTCGAGATCGTCGTGGACGATGGGGAAGTGGACGCCCTCGTAGACGCTATCGTGGGCGCCGCTCGCACCGGGGAGGTGGGCGACGGGAAGATCTTCGTGACGCCGGTCGAAGAGGTGGTGCGCATTCGCACCGGCGAGCGGGGCCCGGCGGCGGTGTAGGGGCGCCCGTGCTACAATCTCTCGCGAGAAACGAGAGAAAGGAACCCCTATGCATACCTATATCCCCCGGGGCGTGTGCTCGCGCCAGATCGATGTGGCCGTGAGCGACGACACGGTGGAGAGCGTCCAGTTCACCGGCGGCTGCGACGGCAACTTGAAGGCTATCTCCAAGCTGGTAGCCGGTATGAAGGTGGACGAGGTGGCCGCGCTTCTGGAGGGCAACACCTGCGGACGGCGCTCCACCTCCTGCGCCGACCAGATGGTCCGCGCCCTGCGCGAGGCCCAGGCAAAAGCCGCTGAGCAGGTGTAAAGCGATCCCGAGGGTAGACCTGGCCGCTCGGCCGCGACAAGTTTCAGGGCCCGGATGAGATGTCCGGGCCCTTTTGCGCCGTGAAGCGGGCTTTGGGTTGGAGCTGCAAGAGGCTTTTCTTGCGGAGACGTGTTTTCACCAAGCCGCGCGCTGATGGATGAGGCCGAGCACGGTGACGCGATCGGCCTCATCCTCGTAGAACGTAACGATATCGAAAGGGCCGACGGGGATTTTGCGCACGCCTTCGCCAAATTTGTAAGCGAGGGCGGCCGCCACGTCGGTCGACCCCATGCTGGGTATCGTGGGCAGTATCTCGATCACCTTGAGGATGTCATCAAGAACCCTGCTCGACAGCACAATGGCCAGATCCTCTTCAAAGCCTTCGGAGATGCGCACTTCGGTCACTACAGTCCCCGTTTCTCGCGAACGCGGGCGACGAAGCCGTCGACATCGGTGGTGAAACGCCCCTCTTCGATATCGCGTTTGCCGCGCCGGAGGACGAATTCCATCTCCGCCTCGTAGCGGGCATCTTCGCGGGCTTGCTTGAGCTCACGGTCGAATATTTCCTCGGAGCAGAACACATAGGCTCCATTGCCGTTCTCGGTGATGTAGACGATTTGGCGATCGGCCACGTCCTTTACCTCGCGCTGGCGAGAGGCGAGGGCGGTAGATGAATAGATGGAACCTTTGGGGGCAACCATGGCACACCTCATTTCCTACGAGTTAACTGGTTTGATCATATCATTATTTCAGTAGGAAATTCTATAAGACATCATATTGACGATAAAAGAAGAGCATCCCTAGAACATCATGAACAGCTTGGCGAGGCCCCAGCCGATCAGCCCGCAGCAGGGGAAGGTGAGCAGCCACGCCGATACCATGCGCCGGGCCACGCCCCAGTTCACGCGCTTGAAGCTGCGCGCGGCGCCCACGCCCATGATGGAGGCGGTGGAACAGTGCGAGGTGGAGACGGGCATGCCGGTCATGGAGGCCACGAACAGGGTGATGACCGTGGACACCGAAGCGGCCACGCCCTGGTATTTCTCCATGGAGACCATGTCCATGGCCACTGACTTGATGATGCGCTTGCCGCCGAGCAGGGTGCCGATGGACATGGCCAGCGAGCAGATGACCATGAGCCACAGGGGGAAATCGGTGGCACCGCTCGTCTCCATATCGAAGGCGAGCGCGATGCCCAACAGCCCGATGGACATGAACTTCTGGCCGTCTTGGGCGCCGTGCAGAAACGACAGGGCGCAGGCGCAGATGTCCTGGAACATCACGCACACCTTGTTGGCCCGCCCCCGCGGGGCGTTGGAGAAGCATCGCTCGATGAGGCGCGTCGTGGCGATGCCCAGGAGAAAGCCGCCCACGAGCGAGAACACCATGCCGTAGATGACGAGCATCCACTCGGAGAGCACCACGCCGCCCAGCCCGTTCAGCGCGATGGCCCCGCCGGTGACGCCGGCGATGAGCGAATGGGACTTGCTGGCGGGAATGCCCCAGAACCAGCAGAACACGCCCCAGCCGATGGATCCTATCATGGCGGCGATGAGGGCGAGGAGCGCTTGGTGGGTGTTGCCGGAGAAGTCCACCATGTTGAACATGGTGTGGGCCACGGCGGTGGAGATATAGGTCATGCCCACGAGCCCCACGAAGTTGAAGACGGCCGCCAAGATGAGGGCCGCCGTCGGCGAGAGGCAGCGGGTGGAGACCGCCGAGGCGATGGCGTTGGGGGCGTCGGTGGCGCCCGAGATGACGGTCACGCCGATGACCAGGGCCAGAATACCGAGCAGGACGGGGTGATCCCCTGCCTGGGAGAGAAACATCGCGAGCGTCAATTCCATGACGAGAGCCTTATCTCGACGAAGCCGAACCGATGAAACGTGCCTTCCTATTCTAGCGCAACGGGGGAGCCCGGGGCCGAGATGATGCCGCCAGAGGCCGCCCCGCGCCGGGATCAGCGGTCGCGGCGCCTACGAGCCGTATTCCACGCGGTCGATGAGCTCTTGCTGGGAGTGGACGCCCAGCTTCGCGTAGATGTGCTTGATATGGCTCTTGACGGTGTTGCGCGACACCACGTAGTAGTCCATGAGGAACTGGCCGTTGCGGCCGCGGGCCAGGAGGGCGAATATCTCCACCTCGCGCTCGGTGAGGCCGCAGGTGGCCCCGATGGCGGCGCAGCGCTCCTCGATGCTGGGCTCGGGCGGCGCGGTCGGCGGCTCTGCCGCGGTACCGGACGGCCCGGCCGCCTCGTCCTCCAATGTCGCGGCTGCGGGCGTGCCGCCCTCGGGATCCGCCAGGGCGACGACGGCGTAGTCGGTTCCGCTGGCGCGCGGGCCCCGGGCCTGGCCGTCGCGGCCCACGGCCACGACGCCGCGGATGGCGTCGGTGAAGCTGAAGGAGCGAAAGCGCGTCCAGAGCAGCGCTACGAACAGGAACAGCACCCCCTCGGCAATGAGCGCCGCCATGGTGCCGTCCACGCCGATGAGCTCGTTGGTGGTGTGCCCCGCCACGGCGCCGAGATCGGTGCCGAAGGCGTTCAGCGAGCGAATGAGCGCGAAGGTGGGCAGCAGGGCGAGGGGATTGCGCGAGCCCACGGCTACCACGACGAGCCAGACGAGCATATCGAAGCAGCGCACGCCGATGCGCAGCAGGGCATTGGCCGAGGCGAGATCGGACAGGAACATGAAGGGAGTCACGATGAAGCCGCCGATGACCATGAGCACGCAGAAGGAGAACAGGGTGTCCTCCTTGTCGCGGCTGCGGGAGAATAAAAGCCATAGGGCCGCGCCGGCGATGACGATGACGCTCGTGCCGATGCTCGCCGGCGCCCGGTCCACCTCGCCGAAGGTGAGGCCGTAGCCGGTGGCGATGCTGAACAGCAGCGCACAGAGAAACAGGCCATTGCTGGGGCTCAAGAACGACTCGGGGTTGGCGACTTCCAGATCGATGGGGGCGTCTCCTGCGGCAATGCGGGCGAAGACGGGGGAGGCCAGGCGGTAGAGCCCCAGCATCACGACGGCGTAGCAGGCGAGGGTCTCGACGGCCCCGATATTGAAGGGGATGGGCGGGTGGGCCACGGCGGCCGCCTCCCCCATGGCGGTGCCGATGGCGATGGCCACGGTGGCCCTGCGCAGGGAGCGCAGCCCTAGGATGGCGCAGACGAGCGTGGTGGCCGCCCAGGCCGAGGCGACGCTCGCGCAGGCGAGCCCCGCGATGGTGGCCCAGGGCACCGCACCCGCGAGCCCGAATTCGAGGACGAGGGCGGCGGTGAGCGCGCAGCCGGCGGCTATGGTGGTCAGCTGTCGCTGGTCGATGAGGCGGGGCCTCAACGTCGCGGCGAGGAACAGCGCCAGGAAAGCCGCGGCGTTCACGAGGGTGGCGATCTCCCGGGCGATGCCGCAGTAGGTGGACACGTGGGCGTAGACGCTGGCGTTGAGCGCGTAGCCCGCCACGCCGAGCATCATGAAGCCCGCGACGCAGAGCGCCGTGGCTCCCGCCCCCTTCGCTCCGCTGTCTTCCGATGGCCTCAATGAGATCATGCCGCATCCTCCCTCGTCTCTTCGGGCCATTGTAGGCCCTGGCGCGCGGCCCTTCCAGGAGAAAGTTACACTGCTCCATTCTTTACCTGGGAAAACGCCTCAAAATCACCCCAGGAGGGGGAGCGCGGCGCCGTGGGGCGAAACACCCGCCGGGGGTGGTGATGGGCCGGGGCGGTGTCGCTAGGATGGCTCTTCGATGGGCAGCGCCTTACCGAGGGCCGCGGGAAACGCGGGCCGGGCGCTGCAAGGTCAAGCGCCCCGCGGGGCGCTCCCAACAGGAGGGAAATCCATGGAGCACATCACTGACATCTCCCGTCGCGGGTTCATCGGCAGCGTGGCCGGGGTCGGCGCCCTGGCGGCGCTCGGCCTGGCCGGCTGCGCCCCCAAGGCGGCCGCCGAGACCGAGGCCATGGCCGAGACCGGCGCCGCCGGCGAGGCGGCCCCCGCCGCGGCCGACTGGCTGGGCACCGCCCCGGATATCGCCGAGGGCGACATTGCGGCCACCAAGGACTGCGACCTGCTCATCGTGGGCGCGGGCAACGGCGGCATGGCCGCGGCCGCCTATGCGGCCGATGCCGGCGTGGACTTCATCCTCTGCGAGAAGGGCGAGACCGTGGGCGCCACGCGCCATTGGTTCGCGGCCCTGGGCACCCGCCCGTTCAAGGAACTGGGTGTGGAAGTGGACCGCCAGCGGCTCATGGGTGAGATCGTGCGCTACTCCCAGGGCAACTGCGACCAGCGCCTCATTCGCATGTGGATGGACGAGTCCAACGACATGTTCGAGTTCGTGGACGGCATCATGACCGCCTCGGGCGCCGTGGTCATCGCCGACGAGTTCGATATGCCCGGCGGCATGGGCGGCACGCCCTTCTACACCCCGCCCTTCGAACACCACTACGTGGACGAGAACGGCGGCCGCGAGTTCGACGAGCGTAACGTGCTGTTCGAGAAGCATATCAACGAGGCCGGCAGGGAAGTGACCTTCGGCCACGAGCTTGCCAAGCTCGTGCGCGAGGAGGACGGCCGGGTGACCGGTGCCATCTTCAACACGCCCGAGGGCTACGTGCAGGTGAACGCCGCCAAGGGCGTGCTGCTCACCACGGGCGGCTATGCGGCCAACCCCGCCATGCTGACGGCCCTGTCCCCGGTGACGACCCAGTCGGTCACGGCCCTCGGCTACAACCAGAACAACACTGGCGGCGGCATCAAGGCGGCGCTGTGGGCCGGCGCCGCCAAGGACCTCACCTCGGCCACGATGATCTTCGACCGCGGCCTGGTGGCCCCGGGCACGAAGGCCGGCTACACCGAGGAATCCGTCGAGGCCGGCGAGCCCCAGTTCCCCGGTAACGGCCAGTTCAACCCCGGCACCCAGCCCTTCCTGAAGGTGAACATGAACGGCGAGCGCTTCGCCAACGAGTCGGCCGACTACGATTACCTGCCCCATGCGGCGGCCCAGCTGCCCGGCGGCACCTACGTATCGGTGTGGGACGGCAACTTCGGCGAGGACGTGCAGCGTTTCCATACCCTGGGCTGCTCGGCCATGACCCGCAACATGGTGCAGATGTTCAAGGGGGAGGACGGTTCCTACGACCTGGACAAGTTCTTCGAGAAGGAGCTCGGGGACGGGCGCCTGCAGAAGGCCGACACCCTGGAGGAGCTCGCCGACAAGCTCGGCTTTGCCGCCGAGGCCAAGGAGAACTTCCTGGCCGCGTGCGAGCGCTACAACGAGCTGTTCGACGCCCAGGATGATCCGGACTTCGGCAAGGAGGCCTACCGCCTCTCCGCGCTGCGCACCCCGCCCTTCTTCGGTGCGACCCTCGGCGGCACGCTGCTCACCACCATCGACGGCATCCGCATCAACCACGAGTGCCAGGCGCTCGATGCCGAGGGCAACCCCATCGAGGGGCTCTACGCCGCCGGCGACTGCTCCGGCTCCGTGTTCTCCGGCTGCTATCCCGACCAGCTCCACGGCTTCGCCTGCGGTCGCACCATGACCGAGGCCATCCATGTGGTGAAGTTGCTGGCCTAAGCCGCTTCCCCTGCTTTTTCCGGGCGCCTGAAGGCGCCGCCATCCACCGCCCCGGCGCCCCTCCCTCCCTGCGCCGGGGCGGTGTCGTCGACCGCCCTTGCGTGAGACGCCCTTACCCGGTAGGGGTGTCCCCCTTCGGCTCCAGGGCAGTGTCGGGCTCGGGGAGGGCCGGCCCCACTTCGCGGCTCTCGGAATCTCTCGGGCGGCAAGCGTTTGGCGGCGGTGCGGAAAATGTCGGCACTCGGGGAAAATCCACAATGTTTTGCCCGTGCCCAGTGCTATACTGGGCGGGCTTGCCCAAACGGACAAGTGAAAGTAACTGCTGGCCCCCGAGACATGTTTGTTGCACCGCGATCCCTTGCTTGCGCAAGCGAACATGGTAAGTATCAACCATCATGACGAAGGGTCCCCGATTTAGTTTTTGAAAGGGGTCCGTTTTGACCGAAATCAAGAACACCTCCGTGATCGACTTCTCCGACATCTCCGACGAGCAGATGAACGAGATGATCGACGGCACGCTGACCGAGTTCGACGAGGGCGATCTCGTCGACGGCACCGTCGTCAAGCTGGAGCATGACGAGGTGCTCGTGGACATCGGCTTCAAGAGCGAGGGCGTCATTCCCTCCCGCGAGCTGTCCATCCGCAAGGATGCCGATCCGTCCGACATCGTGAGCCTGGGCGACAAGATCGAGGCTCTGGTTCTCCAGAAGGAGGACAAGGACGGCCGCCTGATCCTCTCCAAGAAGCGCGCCGAGTACGAGCGTGCCTGGATTTCCGTCGAAGAGAAGTTCAAGGCCGGCGAAGTGGTCACCGGCGAGGTCATCGAAGTCGTCAAGGGCGGCCTCATCCTCGACATCGGCCTGCGCGGCTTCCTTCCGGCCTCTCTCGTGGACCTGCGCCGCGTGAAGGATCTGGACATGTACCTGGGCACCGAGATCGAGGCCCGCGTCATCGAGATGGACCGCAACCGCAACAACGTCGTGCTGTCCCGCCGCGTGCTGCTGGAGGAGGGCCGCAAGAACGAGCGCGCCGAGATCCTCTCCAAGCTCTCCAAGGGCATGCGTCTCAAGGGCAACGTGTCCTCCATCGTGGACTTCGGCGCCTTCGTGGACCTGGGCGGCATCGACGGCCTGGTGCACATCTCCGAGCTGTCCTGGAACCACGTCAACCATCCCTCCGAGGTCGTCAAGGTGGGCGACGAGGTGGAGGTCGAGGTGCTCGACGTCGATCTGCAGCGTGAGCGCATCTCCCTCGGCCTCAAGCAGACCACGCCCGATCCGTGGATCCAGCTCGTGGAGAACTACCCCGTGGGCACCATCGTCGACGGTAAGGTCACCAAGATCGTTCCCTTCGGCGCCTTCGTCGAGCTGGGCGATTCCATCGAGGGCCTGGTGCACATCTCCGAGATGGCCGGCCGCCACATCGACACCCCGGCGCAGGTCGTGCACGCGGGCGACGATGTGAAGGTGAAGGTCATGGAGATCAACCCCGACCGTCGCCGCATCAGCCTGTCCATGAAGGCCGCTGCCGAGGAGCTGGGCTTCGAGATCGAGGTGGACGAGTCCGTGCAGGCCGAGGAGAAGCCGGCCAAGCGCAAGAAGGACGCCGAGCCCGCCGAGGCTGAGGTCGAGGCCGTGGAGACCGTCGAGGAGTAAGCACCTTACAACTCCCCGAGCCGCTGCGTTGACCAGTGACTTTCAGAAGGCCGCTCTTCGGAGCGGCCTTCTCGTGTATCATGGAGCCGTTGAAATGTCTGCGCAGGATCGCGCGAAGGGGCGCGGTCTCGGAGGAGGTTCGCATGAAGAAGCTGTTTCTCATCGGCGGCATGGGCGCCGGCAAGTCCACGGCCCGCAAGGCACTGACCGACGAGGGCCTGGCCTGGATCGATCTGGACCAGGTGGGCCATGAGGTGCTCACGTGGGACACGGTGAAGGACGATCTGCGCGGGGCCTTCGGTGACGATATCTTCGGCGAGGACGGGGAAGTGGTGCGCGGCGCCCTGGCGGCCAAGGCCTTCGCCAACCCGGCCGCTACCCGCAAGCTGAACTGCATTACCATGCCGCGCATCGAGGAGCGCTACACCGATCTCATCGACGAGTTCGAGGCCGCCGGCAAGCCGGCCGTGGTGGTGGAGTACTCGGTGTTCCGCAACCGCCAGAGCTCGCTGGCCTACGGGGCCGATGTGGTCCTGGCCGTGCTCGCCCCTCTGGAGGTGCGCATCGAGCGCGCCGTGGCCTCGGGCTTTGCCGAGGAGGACGTGCGGGCCCGCATCGCCCGCCAGATCACCGATGCCGACCGCATCGAGGCGTCGGACGTGGTGTTCAACAACGACGGCACCCCCGAGGAGCTGCGCAACGAAGTGCTCGCCTGGTGGAACCAATATAAATCCTGTTGCTAACGCAACAGGATCGATGCCGATACTGCGAGGCCCTGTCGCATTTCATGTCCTGCGCAGTTTGCTGCGCAGGACGCTCCCTCACGGTCGCCTGAAAGGTGCTGAACAGCCCACCGGGCTGTTCACTGTTTTGGCCATAGCGCGTACCGAAGTACGCTTGGGCCAAAGGCGGCCGAATCTGAAACGCGGCAGGGCCTCTCGCTGACTCCCTTGGGCGAACCTGCGCTGCCTGGTTGTTCGCTACCACAGATTCAATACGTGTTGCATTCCCAAGCTGGCGGCGGCTATGGAAAGCCAGCAGATGAGGCCCATGAGGAGCGGCTTGGCACCGGATTTCACGAGCTTCACGAGGTCGGTGTTCAGGCCGATGGCGGCCATGGCCATGCAGATGAAGAACTTCGAGAGGGTCTTCAGGGGCGCGAAGACGGACGCATCGGCGCCGCAGGCCACGGCGATGGTAGTCAGCACGCTCGCGAGCAGGAAGAACAGGATGAAGGTGGGGAAGGCGCGCTTGATCGAGAAGGTGCCGAGCAGCCCTGCGCTCTTGGTAGGGGCCAAAGCGCCGTCTGCCGCCGCGCTCTCGGCCGGGGCCGAACCTCCGTCTGCCGTCGTGCCCCTGGCTCCCGTAGCCATTTCTGCGGCCGCAGTCTGCTCCTTACGGCTCATCAAGATGGCCAGGACGAGGGTGATGGGGATGATGGCGAGGGTGCGGGTGAGTTTCACGATGGTGGCATCGTCCAGGGCGTTGGCGCCGGGGTGCATGCCGTCCCAGGCGGCCGCGGCGGCGGTGACCGAGGAGGTGTCGTTCACGGCGGTGCCGGCGAACAGGCCGAAGCCCTCGTTGGACAGGCCGAGCACTTGTCCCAGGGTGGGGAAGATAAGGGCCGCCACCACGTTGAACAGGAAGATGACCGAGATGGCCTGGGCCACCTGCTCGTCTTTTGCCTTGATGACCGGAGCTGTGGCCGCGATGGCGCTTCCGCCGCAGATGGAGGAGCCCACGGCGATGAGCGTGGCGATGGCGCTATCGAGGTGCAGCACGCGGTACAGGATGTAGCCCGCGATGAGGGCCGTGGCGATGGTGGAGGCTATGATGGGCAGGCTCTCGGCACCCACGGCGGCGATCTGGGCCAGGTTCAGCCCGAAACCGAGCAGGATGACGGCGTACTGCAGCACCTTCTTGGCCGTGAACGCGATGCCGTCCTGCATGGTGCCCCGGGCCGGCTGCTTCCAAGCAAGGGCGATGGCCATGCCTGCCAGGATGGCGAATACCGGGCCGCCCACCACGGGCAGGGCCTCGCCGAGAAACCAGCAGGGCAGCGCAATGGCCGCGCACACCCCGATGCCCGGAACGACGTTCTTCACGTTTGCCACAAGGGCCTCCTTATCTTCCCGCCCTGTGTCTCAACAGTGATTGCTGAGTATAGCACTCAGGAAGGGGAAAGCCATGAACTTTATGCGAACATCTGTTCATTTCTTTGGGAAGGTGCTAAACTGTTCTCCTTCCACTGATTCTCATTGAGAGGAGGGGGCCCGTGTCCACTCATCTTTCCAATATAGAAGGCATCGAAATGGCCGGCAAGCTGCCGGAGGTGCGCCTGGCGGGCATGCCGTTCAAGGTCGTGTCCCCCTTCGAGCCCTCGGGCGACCAGCCCGAGGCCATCGCCGCCCTGGCGAAGGGCATCGAAGAGGGGCTGCGCTACCAGACGCTTTTGGGCGTGACCGGTTCCGGCAAGACCTTCACCATGGCCAAGACCATCGAGGCGGTGCAGAAGCCCACGCTGGTCATGGCGCCGAACAAGACCCTCGCGGCCCAGCTGGCCGCCGAGCTGAAGGAGTTCTTCCCCGATAACGCCGTGGTGTACTTCGTCAGCTACTATGACTACTACCAGCCCGAGGCCTACGTGCCCTCGTCGGACACCTTCATCGAGAAGGACGCCTCCATCAACGAGGAGGTGGAGAAGCTGCGCCATGCGGCCACCTCGGCTCTGCTCTCGCGGCGCGATGTCATCGTGGTGGCGTCGGTCTCGTGCATCTACGGTATCGGCAGCCCCATGGACTACGCCGGCATGGCCGTGTTCGTCGACAAAGAGAAGGAGATGGACCGCGACCAGGTCATCCACGAGCTCATCGACATCCAGTACGACCGCAACGACTACGAGCAGAAGCGCGGCACCTTCCGCGTGCGGGGCGATGCGCTCGACGTGTTCCCGCCCTACGCCGACCATCCGCTGCGCATCGAGTTCTGGGGCGACGAGATCGAGTCCATCGACGAGATCGACCAGGTGACCGGCGAGGTGCTGGCCTCCTACGAGGCGCTGCCCATCTGGCCGGCGTCCCACTACGTGACGGCACGGCCGAAGATGGACAAGGCCCTGGTCACCATCCAGGACGAGCTGCGCGAGCGTCTGCAGCAGTTCAAGGAGGAGGGCAAGCTCTTGGAGGCCCAGCGCCTGGAGATGCGCGTGAACTACGATCTGGAGATGCTGGAGACCATGGGCTTCTGCTCGGGCATCGAGAACTATTCGCGCCATCTGGACGGACGGGCACCGGGCGAGCCCCCCTACACGCTCATCGACTACTTCCCCAAGGACTTCCTCTGCATCATCGACGAGTCCCATGTCACGGTGCCGCAGATCCGCGGCATGCACGAGGGCGACCGCTCCCGCAAGATCACCCTAGCCGAGCACGGCTTCCGCCTGCCCAGCTGCCTGGACAACCGCCCTTTGCGCTTCGATGAGTTCGAGGAGCGCATCCCGCAGTTCGTCTATGTGTCGGCCACGCCGGGCGACTACGAGGAGAAGGTGAGCCTGGCCCAGGTGGAGCAGGTCATCCGTCCCACGGGCCTGCTGGATCCCGAGATCGTCGTGCGCACGAGCGCGAGCCAGATCGACGACATCATCGACGAGGCCAAGGAGCGGGCGGCCAAGGGCGAGCGCGTGCTCATCACCACGCTCACGAAGAAGATGGCCGAGGATCTCACCGACCACCTGCTCGACCAGGGAGTGAAGTCCCGCTACATGCACTCGGACATCGCCACTCTGGAGCGCACCGAGATCTTGCGCGATCTGCGCCGGGGCGAGTTCGACGTGCTCGTGGGCATCAACCTGCTGCGCGAGGGCCTGGATCTGCCCGAGGTGTCGCTCGTGGCCATCCTTGATGCCGACAAGGAGGGCTTCCTGCGCAACCACCGCTCGCTCATCCAGACCATCGGCCGCGCGGCCCGCAACGTGTCGGGCCAGGTCATCATGTACGCCGATCGCATCACCGATTCCATGCGCCGCGCCATCGACGAGACGCGGCGGCGCCGCGAGATTCAGATGGCCTACAACGCCGAGCACGGCATCCAGCCCCAGACCATCCGCAAGGCCATCAACGACATCATGGGCTTCATCACCGAAGACGTGGAGGGAAGTACGGCCGAGCAGGTGAACAAGGAGCTGGCCGAGCTGTCCCGCGAAGAGGTGCTGCGCATCATCTCGTCCATGGAGGACGACATGGCCGCCGCCTCCCGCGACATGGACTTCGAGGAGGCGGCGCGTTTGCGTGACCAGGTGGTGAAGCTGAAGAGCTCGGTGGAGGACAAGTCCGAAGACGACGTGCTGAAGGACTTGAGGAAGTCGGCCCGCAAGGGGAGCGCCTACGGCAACCGCAAGCACGCCGCCTACGGCAGCAGCCGCGGGGCTTAAGCCCCGGGCCCGGGTCAGGGCGAGCGGGGCAGCAGAGCCGCGGTGACCCTGAGCGCCGGGCCCGGCCGCGGAGAACAGGGTGGCGGAACCGCTGCGCCTCCGAGCACCGGGCCGCTCGAGAGCGAGGCACGGGCCGGGCGCGGGAATGCTCCCGCTCGGTCCGCGCCTCGTTCATGGAGATGTTGCGGATTGCGATCTTTACGGAAATGTAAGCCGGAGTGCGCGGGGAAACGAGGTTTCAGGACGTATAATGCCCCTATACAGCCTGTACCACCCTTGAGCTTGCTTGAAGGAAGTTAGATGCCCAATCAGCCGACGACTCCTGCGGGAGGAAGCCATAATCCGCGGAACAACCCGCGACAGCATCCCACGCCCACGCGCCGGCACCCGTCCCAGGGGACGGGGAGTTTTTCCGCGGCCCCGTATCTGACGGGTCCGGCGGCCGCCCTTCCGCCGGACGACGATCCGGTGGCGCCGGGGTACCCCTACGGGGACGGCCATGATGCCGCCTCCCAAGAGGCGGCCGCCCGGGCTGCCTACGAGCAGTACGCCGCGGCCACGAGCCAGCCCCATCCCCAGGCGGCGAATCACCCGCAGTACGGCTCGCGCTATCAGCAGCAGGGCGGCTATGCCGGCTACGCTCCCGTGGGCGCGAACCCGCGGGTCATGCCCGCCCAGAAGACCGAGGGGCAGATGACCCCTTACGACGACATGGGGCGCTATAAGAAAAAGGGGAAGAAGAATGGCGGCATCATCTCGGCCATCGTCGCCGTCATCATCTTGGCGGCCATCGGGGTCGGCGTGTACCTCTATTTGAACCCGCCCACCTACAACGTGACGGTCAACGGCATGACGCGCACGGTGCACGATGGCGCTACGGTAGGCGATATCATAAACGAGGGCATCGTGTCCCCTAAGCCCGGCAACCTCCTCGCCGTTGACGGAGAGGTACTCGAAGAGGGCGGCGGCACGCCGTTCACGGGCACCATCAACGGCAGCGAGTTCACCGACACCGCCACGGCCCTTCACAAGGGCGATTCGCTCCAGATCGAGGACGGTGCCGATGCCACCGAGGACTACGAGACCGAGACCGTGGAGAGCGAGCCGGGCCAGCAGGAATTGGGCGACGGCGCCATCCATGTGTACGTGCCCGGAGAGACGGGCCAAGTGGAGAAGCGCACCGGCAAGGTGTCGGGCAAGACCGTCGAGGAGACGGTGCGCGAGGGCCGCGACAACATCTACCTGAAGTACAACGCCGATACCAAGGGGGAGAAGGTCGTCGCGCTCACCTTCGACGACGGTCCCATTGGCACCACGCCCGAGCTGCTCGATGTGCTGAAGCAGTATGGGGTGAAGGCCACGTTCTTCACCATCGGAGACCAGATCTTCGACAAGACCGATTTCTCAGAAGTGGTGAAGCGGGCTGCCGACGAGGGGCACCAGATCTGCACCCACAGCTACGATCATGCCTCCGGGTCGGGCCGCGGCGTTGATATGACCCACATGTCGGCCGACGAGCAGATCGCCGAGGTGCAGAAGGGCCAGGACGCCATCGCCCAGGCCACGGGCAAGGAGGCGTCGAAGATCTTCCGCTCTCCGGGCGGCAATTATCACGACGAGATTATCTGGACGCTGCAGCCCTATGTAACCGGCGAGATCGGCTGGAACGTCGACACTGAGGACTGGCGCCGCCCCGGCGCCGAGGCCATCGCCCAGCGCCTGCTGAGCGTGAAGCCCGGAGACGTGGTGCTCATGCACGATGGGGGCGGCGACCGCAGCCAGACCATCGAGGCGCTGAAGATCGCCCTGCCCCAACTGATAGAAGAGGGCTACAAGTTCGTGACCGTCGACCAGCTCATCGCCTACGACGATGTGGAGGCCCTGGCCAAGAACTTGCAGGACGCCGCAGCTGCCTAATTCTCGGTTCAAAGCTGACACACATCGGGAGCGCGCCGGTGCGCCGACCGCCATGCCGACGAGGGGCTGGGGGCTTTGCCTCCAGCCCCTTCTTTCGAGCGGGGGGGCTCAGCTTTTGAGGTGCCGCGCCCTTCTTTGGCGCGGGGGAGTGTCGCAATGGCCCCGCGGAACCATCGCGCTCTGTGCCGCGTGGCGGCATGCTCAGCCTCGGGCGCGGTCGAGCATTTCCCGGGCGTGGGCCAGAGAGGTCTCGGTGGTGCTGCCCGACAGCAAGCGGGCGATTTCCGCGATGCGGGCGTCTCCCTCGACCGGGGCGAGTTCGGTGCGGGGCTCGTCGCCGGCCGTCTTGGTGACGGTGTAGTGGGCATCGGCCAGCACGGCCACCTGGGCCAGGTGGGTGATGACGATGACCTGGTGGCTGGCGGCCAGCTCGGCGAGGACGGCGGCCAGGGCGTTGGCGGTGTTGCCGCCCACGCCGGCGTCCACTTCGTCGAAGATGAGGGTCTCGGTGCCGTCGCGCTCGCCGAGCACCACCTTCACGGCCAACATGACGCGGCTGATCTCGCCGCCGGAGGCGATGCGGGTGAGGGGGCGCGGCTGCATGGACTTGCCGGCCCGGAACTCGAAGGCGACAGCGTCGGGGCCGCTGCGGCTCCACTGCTCGCGCGGCAGCTCGCCCACGGTGCAGAGCAGCTCAGCCCCGCCCATCTCCAGGCGGGCGAGCACGGCGTTCACGGCCTCCGCGAAGCGGGGGGCCGCCGCGCGCCGCGCCTTATCGTAGGCCGCGGCCCGCTCGGCGAGGACCGCCTCTGCTGCGTCGCGCTCCTGCTGGGCCTCCTCGATGAGCCCATCGGCGTCGTCGACGGCGGCTACGAGGGCGGCCGCCTCGTCCCAACGGGCGAAGACCTCCTCCATGGTGGGGCCGAAGCTGCGCATGAGGCCGGTGAGCTGCCCCATGCGCTCCTGGGCCTCGGCGAGGGAGGCGCCGTCGAAATCGATGCCGTCGCAGTAGGCGGCCATGTCGCGGGCCACGTCCTCGATGACGAAGGAGGCCTCGCGCAGCGACTGGGCGTAGGGAGCGAGGCTCTCGTCGGCCCGGGCGGCCTCGTCGATGAGCCCGATGGCGGCGTTCAGGGCATCGAGGGCCCCCTCGTCGCCGGAGAGGGCCGCTGCCGCGCCGTGGGAGTTGCGGGCCAGCGTCTCGGCGTGCTCGGCCCGGGCGAGCCAGTCCCGCACCTCCTCGTACTCGCCGCCCTGAGGGTTAGCGGATTCCATCTGCTGAAGGGTGAAGCGGGCCTCGTCGAGCTGGCTCGAGGAGGCGCTCGCCTGGGCCTGAACCTCCCGCAGGTGCGCCTCGGCCGCCTCGGCCGCCTCAAGGGCCGCCCGGTAGGCTCCGGCCGCCTCGGTGGTCTCGTCGGCCCAGCCGTCCAGGATGCGGCCGTGCTCGGCGGTCTTGAGGAGAGCCTGGTACTCGTGCTGCCCGCAGAGCTCGATGAGGGGGCCGACGGTGGCCGCCAGCTCGGAGACGCTGGCCATGGCTCCGTTGATGGAGGCGCGGGAGCGGCCGTCGGCCCCGACGCGGCGGGAGATGACGAGGTCGTCGGCTTCTCCCGGGGCGAAGAGCCGTCCGTCCACCTGGGCCCGCTCGGCCCCCTCGCGCACCACGGCGCTGTCGGCCCGCGCCCCCATGAGCAGCTTGCAGGCCGAGATGAGGGCGGTCTTGCCGGCGCCGGTCTCGCCGGTGAGCACGGTGAGGCGCGGCGAGGGGGCGAGGGCGGCCTCGCGGATGAGGGCGATGTCGCGCACCTGGATTTCGTCGATCATGGGGCGCCCTTTCTAGAAGTCGATAAGGTCGAAGACGATGCCCTGCTCCCGCTCGAGCACCTCGAAGAACTCCGCGGGCCCCACCCGGCGGATGGGCCGCGAGATGTCGACGGGACCGGTGCCCGTGATGATGAAGTCGGCCTGGATCTTGCGGGCGCAGGCCTCGGTCAGGGCCGTCTCGTAGGGAACGCCGCCGTGGTCGAGGGCAAAGCGCACGTCGCCGCCGTCCACGGAGCAGACCGACAGAAAGCCCATGGTGGAGCGCAGGGCCGACCGGGCCTCCCCGTCGGCCACGGCCGTGGCCAGGGCGCTGCGCACCCGCTCGAAGCTCGAGGCCCCCACCCACAGCTCCGCCGTGCCCGTCAGCTCCAGGGCGTTCAGCTTGTTCCAGGCCTCGCGGGTCTGGGGCCTCTCGGCCACGAAGTCGAGCAGCATGTCGCTATCGATGAACAATCGCATGGCTACACCTCCTCGGGGCCGTCGGGCACGAGGGTCGCCAGGGCCGGCCCCTCGGGGCCCCAGAACGTGGCGGGAACGCTGCGGGTGGCGTGGCGCAGGCGGAAGCGCAACTCGTTGACTTGCGCGTCGGTGAGCGTGATGCGCAGGGGCTGCTCGCTCGGCTGCGGGTCGGGCAGATGCCCGGTGCGCAGCACGTAATCGTAGGCGGCGTTCACCAACTCAGTGGGGGACGACCCGATGGAGCGCAGTTGCGCGTTGACTTGATCCCGAATCTCCACGGGGACTCGGGCGGTGACCATGGCGTGCATGGCGCCTCCTTTCCGTATGGGCGCAGTGTAGGGGAAAGGAGCAAAAAAAGCAATAGTAATACGAACAAACATTTGCATTACACGGAAGGTTCTGGTATCGTGCAGCGAAGAGCGGGACGCTCGGTCATGTCTTTTTCGGCAAGACGCTTGTCAGCAACCGTATTATTCGGGAAGATAAAGCGATATGTCGCGGGCCTCCTCCCCGGAACGGGGGAACCGGTCCGGAGAATGTCAGCGCAACGAAAGGGATGCCTTGGTATACCTGCAACGACAAGGACGGCGCTTGATCGCGGGCTTCATGGCGATCCTGCTCGCCTGCTCCCTGGCAGGGCTCGCGCCCGTATCCGCTTTGGCGGATCCGGCCGACGACGCCCAGGCCGCCGTTGACGATGCCCAAGCCACGCTTGACGCGGCCGAGTCGCGCATGGCCGAGATAAACGAGGAATACGAGCAGCTCACGGCCGAGGTGGAGCGTCTGCAGCAGCAGATCGACGACACCGCCGCCTCCGCCCTCGAGGCCCAGCAGGCGATGCTGGAGGGGCGCTCCGTCTTGGAATCGGTGGCCGTGGGGGAGTACCGGGACGGCAGCTCCCTGGGACTGCTCGGTCTGGTACTCGACTCGAAGAACTTCGATGACCTGCTGCGCAATATGGAGTACGTCAACCAGATCATGGCCTACCAGGCCGAGGAGATCGCCGAGCAGAAGGAGCGCAAGCGCGCCTTCGACGAGGTCTCCGACGAGCTGAACGCCCAGAAGAACGAGCAGGAGCAGGCTCTGGCCGCCCAGGAAGAGAAGCGGGCCCAGGCCGAGGCCGTCGTCCAAGGCGCCACCGAGCGCCTGGCCGGCGCCAAGGAGGACCAGGCGGCCCGCCTGGCCGAGCTGGCCGCCCAGGCCGAGGCCCTGCGCCAGCAGCAGGCCCAGGCCGAAGCCGCGGCGGCTGACAATGTGGAAGAGAGCCCCGATGCCAACACCGGCGACCGCGAGCCGGTCGTCTCCGACGACGAGCCGGTGACATCCGATCCCGACGAGGGTTCCGGGGATTCTAATTCCGGCTCGGGCTCCGATTCCGGTTCCTCGGGCTCGGGGTCGTCCAACGAGGGGTGGCTCTCGGGCACTGCATCGGCTTACGGCGGCAGCACCGATCCGTCCACGCCCAACCCGGGCACCACGGCCACGGGTGCCATCTGCGACGACAACTCCATGGGCGTGGCCGTTCCCAAGTCGATGCCCAACTACCGCAGCTACTTCGGCCGCACCGTGGAGATCCGCTACGGCGGCATGACCGTGTACGCCACGGTGAACGACTGCGGCTCCATGGGCGGCGGCAGCCGCGTGCTCGACCTGCAGCCCGGCGTGTGGAAGGCCTTCGGCTTCTCCAGCTGCCGCGACTGGGGCCTGCGCACGGTGAAGTACCGCTTCCTGTAGCGTTGCGGCTGCCTTCCGCACCCTCTGTGGGGATTGCAGTGGTCGCGCCGCGAGATGTGCGCTATACTGCACTGCTACATGCGATGACGAAGATAAGGCTCGCAGGCTGAGATCACCAGAGAAGGGCCCCCCCGGCTGAAAGGGTCCGATCGGAGGCGCGAGACCCGTTCCCTTCCGAGCAGCGCCCTTGAACCCGGCAGCCCGTTGCGGCAGCCGGCCAGTAGGGGGCGACGGCTCGCTCCCGTGACCGAGCGCAACGAGCGGGCGATGGCGCCCCGGCCCTCAGGCCGGACGGAGCCATGGCCAACCGAGGTGGTACCGCGAGAGCCCTCTCTCGTCCTTGGGTTTCGGAGACGTGTCTCCGGCCAAGGCGGGAGAGGGCTCTTTTCTATAGGTTCGATGTACGAGAAAGGGAAGGCATATATGGCAATCGCAGAGGAGCTCGCGGCGCTGCGCGAGAGCACCCTGGCCGCCATCGAGGCGGCGGCCGACTCGACAGCCCTTGACGGGGTGCGCGTGGCGGTGCTGGGCAAGTCCGGCAGCCTGACCGGCTATCTCCGCTCCATGGGGTCGGTTCCCCCCGAGGAGCGGGCGAGCGTGGGCAAGGCCGTGAACGAGGCCCGCGTGGAAGTGGAGGAGGCCCTGGCGGCCCGCAAGGCCGTGCTCGACGCCGCGGAGCTCTCCGCCGCCATCGATGCGGCGGCCGTGGACGTGACGCTGCCCGGCCGTGCCCAGCAGATGGGCACGCGCCACCTCATCAACGGCATCATCGACGAGATATCCGACATCTTCCTGGGCCTGGGCTACAAGGTGGTCGAGGGCACCGAGGTCGAGACCGACTACTACAACTTCACGGCCCTGAACGCCCCGGCCGACCATCCGAGCCGCTCCATGCAGGACACCTTCTACGTGCGCGACCTGTCCGGCGATGCGGCCCGGGTGCGCGGCGAGTCCGACGTGCTGCTGCGCACCCAGACCTCCGGCGTGCAGGTGCACACCATGGAGGACTGGGACCTGCCCATCTACATGGTCGCCCCGGGCAAGGTGTACCGTCGCGACGTGGCCGACCCGTCGCATTTGCCCCAGTTCCACCAGATCGAGGGCCTCGTGGTCGATCGGGGCATCACCTTCGGCGACTTGAAGGGCACCCTCGACTACCTGTGCAAGCAGATCTTCGGCCCCGAGCGCAAGACCCGCTTCCGCGCCCACTACTTCCCCTTCACCGAGCCCTCGGCCGAAGCGGACGTGAGCTGCGGCATCTGCCACGGCGAGGGTTGCCGCATGTGCAAGGGCACCGGTTGGATCGAGATCCTCGGCTGCGGCATGGTGGACCCCAACGTGCTGTCCATGAGCGGCATCGACCCGGAGGAGTACTCCGGCTTCGCCTTCGGCATGGGGGTGGAGCGCATCGCCTGCCTCAAGTACGACGTGCCTGACCTCAGAATGCTATTGGAAGGCGACATGAGATTTTTGCGGCAGTTCTAATTATAGAATTGGCTGTCGACGCTGCGGCCCTCCGTGGCATCCCGCCTCGGGGCTTTCGTGCTTGCCTTCGCGTAACGAAGTACGCTCAGCCGCACGACACCCCGATGCGGGCCGCCACAGAGGTCCTCGCTGACTTCCTTGGGCGAATCCCTCTGACAAAAGCAAACGTGTAGAGGATTTAAGAGAAAGAATGAAGCTATGAAAGTATCTTTGAAGTGGCTTTCGGAATATACGCAGGTGCCGAGTGATTTGAAGGCGTTCTGCGACCGGCTCGATCTGACGGGCACGGGGGTGGAGGGCATTGAGACCCTCGGCGAGGCCTTCGAGGGCGTCGTCGTGGGCTCGGTGCTCACCTGCGAGCCCCATCCCGATTCCGACCACATGTCCGTGGTGACCGTGGACGTGGGGGCTGGCGAGCCGGTGCAGATCGTCTGCGGCGCCCCGAACATCGCCGCGGGCATCAAGGTGCCCGTGGCCTGCGTCGGCGCGGTGCTGCCCGGCGATTTCAAGATCAAGAAGTCGAAGCTGCGCGGTGTGGTCAGCTGCGGCATGTGCTGCTCCCAGCGGGAGCTGGGCCTCGGTTCCGACCATTCGGGCATCTGGATTCTGCCGGAGGAGACCCCCGTGGGCACGGCCATGGCCGAGGTGATCGGCTCGGGCGACACGGTGCTCGACCTGGAAATCACCCCCAACCGACCCGACTGCCTGTCGGTGGTGGGCATGGCCCGGGAAGTGGGGGCCATGTACCAGCAGCCGGTGACCTACCCTCTGGCCGACGACGTGGCGAAGCTCGCCGCCGTCACGGCCGGCGAGGACGTGGCCGCCGCCGTCACCGTGGAGGTGCCTGACAGCGAGCGCTGCTGCCGCTACACCGCCCGGGTCATCGACAACGTGAAGGTGGGCCCCTCGCCCGACTGGCTCGCCGAGCGCGTGAGCGCCGCCGGCGGCCGTCCCATCAACAACGTGGTGGATGTGACCAACTACATCCTCTACCTCTACGGCCAGCCCCTGCACGCCTTCGACTTCGACACCCTGTGCGACGGCGACGGGCGCGTGCGCATCATCGTGCGCGGCGCGGCCGAGGGGGAGCATCTCACGACCCTCGACGGGGAGGAGCGCGTGCTCACCGAGGATATGACCGTCATCGCCACCCCCGATCGGGCCGTGGCCCTGGCCGGCGTCATGGGCGGCCTGGACACCGAGGTGACCGAGGCCACCACGACGGTGCTGCTGGAGTCGGCGGACTTCTGCAACGGCCGCACCTCCCGCACGAGCCGCAACCTGGGCCTTATCTCCGAGTCCTCCATGCGCTACGAGCGCGGGGTGGACGAGAACCTGACCGAGCTCGTCTCTCAGGCCGCGGCGGCCCTGCTCGCCGAGGTGTCCGGGGGCACCGTGCGCCCGGGCGTGGTGGACGTGTACGGCCGGCCGGCCGAGGCGCGCCCCCTCACCTTCCGCATCGACCGCTTCAACGCCATGATGGGCGCCGCCATTCCCGCCGATTTCATTCGGGACATCCTCGTGCGCCTCGGCTGCGCCGTGGAGGCCACCGACGAGGCCGCAGTGCTCTCGGTGCTGGCCCCCACCTTCCGTCCCGACCTGGAGCGCGAGATCGACCTGTATGAGGAAGTGCTGCGCCTGTGGGGCATGGACCGCATCGAGCCGACGCTGCCCGGCGGCCGCGAGCGCGTGGGCGCCCGCACCCCCGAGCAGGAGACCCTGCGGCTGGTGAATGCCGTGCTGCGGGCCTCGGGGCTCAACGAGACCATGACCTACTCCTTCGCCGAGCCCGGCGACATCGAGCGGCTGCGCCTGCCCGCCGACGGCCTCGGCCTGGCTGTGGAACTGCTGAATCCCCTCAACGCCGACCAGTCGGTCATGCGCCAGTCCATCGTGCCGAACCTGCTGCGGTCGGTGGCCTACAACCAGGCCCGCGGCGTGAAAAACATCCAGCTCTACGAGATCGGCACGGTGTTCTCGGCCGCCGAGGGGCGCAAGAAGGCCAAGGAGCGCAAGAAGCTCGCTGCCGTCATGGCCGGCTCCATGGGGGATGCGGCCTGGAACGCGCCGGCGGTGCCCTTCGACTTCTTCGACGGCAAGGGCGTCCTGGAGAACCTGGCCCGCGAGCTGGCGCTCCCCAAGGTGCGCTTCCGGGCCCTGACCGCCGACGAGGCGCCCCAGTTGCAGCCCGGCCGGGCCGCCGAGATGATGGCCAACGGCGCCGTCATCGGCTGGGTCGGCGAGGTGCACCCGCTCGTCTGCGACGCCTTCGACGCGGCGGCGCCGGTGGTGGCCTTCGAGCTGGACGTGGCGGCCCTCGTGAAGGCGGCCCGCCCCGCCCGCGACTACGTGGCCGTGCCCACCTTCCCGGCCGTGGTGATGGACCAGGCCTTCGTGGTGGGGGAGGACGTGACCCACGAGAAGCTCATGCAGGTCATGGCCTCGGCCGGCGGCAAGCTGCTGGAATCGGTGGCCCTGTTCGACGTGTACCGCGACGAGGAGCGCGTGGGGGCGGGCAAGAAGTCCATGGCCTACACCCTCACCTACCGCGCCGCCGATCGCACCCTCACGGGCGAGGAAGTGGAGCGGGCCCACGGCAAGCTGGTGGCCAAGGTGGAGAAGGCCTGCGGTGCCGAGGTGCGCGGCTAGTAGTTGCAAGAGGCGGCCGGGGCTACTCCCGGCCGCCCTCGCTTGCGGGGAGCTCGTCGAGGAACGAGCGGGCCTCCTTGAACTGACGGGTCAGCTCCTCCATGGGATCGCGCCGCCGCTCCTGGGCGGCCACGGACTCGTCGGTGATGGCCATGGCGCAGGCCACGGCGTCGGTGTGGGTGTAGGACAGCGAGATGGGAATCTCGCGCACCCCCATCTCCCGGGCCACCTCCCGGGCCCGGCCCGTGAGCACCACGTAGGGGCGCCCCTTACTCGTGCGGCGCACCTCCACGTCGAGCCAGCTGATGCCTTCGGAGAACCCCGTTCCCAGGGCCTTGAGCACCGCCTCCTTGGCGGCGAAGCGGGTGGCGTAGTGCACTTCCGGGTGGGCGTGACCGTCGCAGTAGGCCCGCTCGGCGGCGGAGTAGACCTTCTCGGTGAAGGCGGGGGAGCGCTCGATGATGCGGGCCATGCGCTCGATCTCCACGATATCGACGCCGAGGCCCACCGAATCGCTCGCCACGGTCATGGACAGGGCGCCGTCGACGATAGCCTGGGATTTCTTGGATCGGGCCACAATGCCGCCTTTCAATGGGAATGCCGGGGAGGAAGGGGCCGGCTCGCCGGTCGCGCCGCCTCCGTGTCGCCCGCCATTCTACCAGATGCGCCCCGTGCGCACGTTTCGTGAAACGGGGCGCGGCATTCTGCCCGCGACGGTACAATGGGACGAATCACAGAACAAGAACGAGGGGCGCTTGGTCGCGCCCCGTTTCCGAAGGAGCAACCTATGTGCGGAATCGTTGGATACACGGGGGCCGCCCCGGCCGAGCCCATCCTCATCGAGGGGCTCTCCCGCATGGAGTACCGCGGCTACGACTCGGCCGGCGTGGCCGTGCAGCAGGGTGAGGCCATCGAGGTGGTGTGCCGCAAGGGGAAGGTGTCCGAGCTGGCCCATACCCTCGAGCACTTCGATCTGGACGGCACCTGCGGCATCGGGCACACCCGCTGGGCCACCCACGGCAAGCCGAGCGAGGCCAACGCCCACCCGCACACCTCCTGCGCCGGCGACATCGCCGTGGTGCATAACGGCATCATCGAGAACTTCGCCGAGCTGCGCGAGGCGCTGATCGGCCGCGGCCACGTCTTCAAGTCCGAGACCGACACCGAGGTGGTGGCCCATCTCGTGGAAGAGGCCTACCACCGGCTGCGCGAGGCCGGCACGGGCGACCTGCGCGCCGCCGTGGCCGAGGCCGCTTCCCAGCTCGTGGGCGCCTACGGCCTGGCTGTCATGGCCGAGGGCGAGCCGGGCACCCTCATCGTCTGTCGCAAGGACTCGCCCATCGTGGTGGGCCGTGGCGAGATGGGCAGCTACGTGGCCAGCGACATCATCGCCATGATCGACGCCACCCGTGATGTGGTGGTGCTCGCCGACGACCAGATGGCATCCCTGACGGCCGAGGGCATCGCCTACTTCGACATGGACGGGAACCCCCTGGAGCCCGAGGTGACCCACGTGGACTGGGACATCGACGTGGCCGAGAAGGGGGGCTACCCCGACTTCATGCTGAAGGAGATCCACGAGCAGCCCCGGGTCATCCGCGACACCCTGGCCGGCCGCCTTTCCGGCGGCGCGCTCACTATCGACGAGCTGGACATGACCCCGGCCGAGCTCAACCTCATCGACCGCGTCTACGTCATCGCCTGCGGCACCTCCTACCACGCTGGCCTCATCGCCAAGAACCTCATCGAGGGCTGGGCCCGCATCCCCTGCGAGGTAGAGGTGGCCAGCGAGTTCCGCTACCGCAACCCCATCATCACCCCCACGACCCTCGTGGTGGCCGTGTCCCAGTCCGGCGAGACCGCCGACACCCTGGCCGCCATCCGCGACGCCCGGGTGCGCGGCGCCAAGGTCTTCGGCATCACCAACGTGGTGGGAAGCCCCGTGGCCCGCGAGTCCGACGGCGTCATCTACACCAAGGCCAACAAGGAGATCGCCGTGGCCTCCACCAAGAGCTTCCTGGGCCAGGTGGTTTCCCTCACCCTGCTGGCCATGCTGCTGGGCCAGTCCACGGGCCGGCTCACCGGCGGCCAGATCAAGCTCCTGTTCAGCGAGCTGGCCGACACGGCCGAGGCCGTGGAGCGCATCCTCGCCGAGTGCGGGCCGGCCGTGGAAGAGGCCGCCCGGGCCATGGTGGATGCGACAAGCGCCCTGTTCATCGGCCGGGGCATGGGGGCCGCCACTTCCTACGAGGGCGCCTTGAAGCTCAAGGAGATCAGCTACCTGCATGCCGAGGCCTACGCCGCCGGCGAGATGAAGCACGGCCCCATCGCCCTTATCGACGAGAACTTCCCCGTGGTGGCCATCGCCACGGACAGCCCGGTCTACGACAAGGTGGTCTCGAACCTCCAGGAGTCCCGGGCCCGGGGCGCCTGCATCATCGCCGTGGCCACCGAGGGCGATGAGGACATCGCCAAGCACGCCGATCATGTCATCTACATCCCGAAGGTGCGTGACGCCTTCAGCCCCATCACGGCGAGCGTGCCCCTGCAGCTGCTCTCCCGCGAGGTGGCGGTACTGCGCGGCTGCGACGTGGACCAGCCCCGCAACCTGGCCAAGTCCGTCACGGTGGAATAGCCCCTCGGGCGGCCGGCGACCATGAGGCAGAGACTCGATTCCCGGGCCATCTTCGTGGCCGTCGCGGCCGTGGTCATCGCCCTGGCCGTGGTCATCACCGCCGCCGGCCTGCACTACTACGCCACCATCCACGAGCTCGTGGTGCAGGCCGATGCCATCATGCCCACGGATGAGGCCGAGGGCACCGCCATCGTGACCGTGACGGCGCGGCTCGTGGCCGTGCTCGTGGGCTCGGTGCTTTTGGCTGTGGCCGCCATCGCCGCCCTGCTCGTGTACCGCAACCGCCGCGAGCGGCGGGGCGAGCGCTACGTGCAGAGCATCTACCAGGCTATTGGCGCCAACATCGATACGGCCATCTTCATTGTGGACAGCAAGGACCGGGTCGTGGAGGCGGTATTCGAGAACATCCAGGACATTCTGGGGGTGCCGGCCGCCGCGTTCTTCGCCGTGGACGGCCTGTCGGCCAACGAGGCCTACGCGAAGGTGGCCGCCATCGTGCACTCCGGCGTCCCGGGCGAGCGTCGCACCTGGGAGTTCCAGTGCTTCAACGGGGCCTTCGGCCGGAATATGTGGCTGCGCATCACGAGCCGCCCGGTCGTGCTCGGCGGCAGCGAGAAGATCATCTATTCGCTCACCGATGTGACCCACGAGCACGATATCCGCCAGAAACTCATGGACACGGTGGCCGCCGCCGAGGAGGCCAACCGGGCCAAGAGCAATTTCCTCTCGGCCATGAGCCATGACATCCGCACCCCCATGAACGCCATCCTGGGCTTCTCGGCCCTCATCGAACGCGATGCCGACCACCCTGAGACCGTGCGCGAGTACAACCGCAAGATCGCCACGTCCGGCCAGCACCTGCTCGGGCTCATCAACGACGTGCTCGATATGTCGAAGATCGAGTCGGGCAAGACCACCTTGGCGGCCGTGGAGTTCCGCCTGAGCGAGACCGTGGCGGCGGTGGAGGCCATGATGCGGCCCCAGACCAGCGCCCGGGACCAGGTCTTCACCGTGGAAGTGACCGGTGTAACCCACGAGGCCCTCGTGGGCGATGAGGGGCGCCTGCGGCAGATTCTCATGAACGTGCTGTCCAATGCCATGAAGTACACCCCCGAGGGCGGTTCCATCCGCTTTGCCATCGATGGGTCCCTCAAGCGCCACGGCACCTTGCAGCACCTGCGCATCGTGGTGGCCGACGACGGCATCGGCATGGCACCGGAGTACCTGGCCACCATCTTCGACTCGTTCTCCCGGGAGGAGTCGAGCCTGACCAACAAGATCCAGGGCACCGGTCTCGGCATGGCCATCACCAAGAACCTCGTGGATCTCATGGGCGGCACCATCGCCGTGGAGAGCGCCCTCGGCCGCGGCTCCACCTTCACCATCGATCTGGACTTCCCGCCGGCGATCGGGGATGCGGCCGGCGGGGACGTTCCGGCCCCCGAGGCCCCGGTGGACATCGACGAGGCCCTCGGCGGCCGCCATTTCCTTGTGGCGGAGGACAACGACCTGAACGCCGAGATCATCGCCGCGGTGCTGGGCATCCATCACGGAACCTGCGATGTGGCCGAGAACGGCCGGGAGGCCGTGGAGATGTTCTCCGCCGCGCCTGCGGGCACCTACGCCATGATCTTCATGGACGTGCAGATGCCGGTCATGAACGGCCATGAGGCCGCCCGGGCCATCCGGGCCCTCGATCGGCCGGACGCCCGCACCATCCCCATTATCGCCATGACGGCCAACGCCTTCGCCGAGGATAAGCGGGAGGCTCTGGCGGCCGGCATGGACGCCCATGTGGCCAAGCCCATCGACGTGGCCGTCCTTGCCAAGACCGTGGCGGCGCTGTCCCGCTCCGAGGCCTCTTGGGCTTAAGCGGATCGCTTACCGGCCCGCGATGGCCCGCACGGCGGCCGGCAGAGAGGCGACGACGTCCTCGGCCACCGTGCAGATGGCCGTGAGCGCCACCTCGGCTGCCCGGCCTGCTTCGGCGTGGAGGGCGCAGCCGACAGCCGCGCTGTCCCGCGCCCTGAGCCCCTGGGCCAGAAGCGCCCCGATGATGCCGGCGAGCACATCGCCCGTGCCGGCCTTGGCCAGGGCCGCCGTGCCGCGATCCATCACCTCAACCCCCGCGCTGTCGGCTATGTAGGTGCATGGGCCCTTGAGGGCCACGACGGCCCCGAAGGCCCGGGCGAGCTCGCGGGCCAAATCTGCTTCGCCAAGCCCCTCTTCCAGCTGCGCCGCCCGGGCGAGCCGAGCCGCCTCGCCGCCGTGGGGCGTCAGCACGAGGGGCAGCCCCGCCGCGGCCCGCTCCGCGGCCAGGCGCAGCCCCGTCGCGCTCGCCAGGAGGGTCAGGGCGCCCCCGTCGACGAGGAGCGGGCCGGCGAAGGCGCGCAGGGTCTCCATGACGAGCGGCCCCTCGGTCTTTTCCTCGCCGGCGAACCCGCAGCCGATGATGCAGGCGCCGGGGCGGTCGGGGCTCGGGGACGCCATGCGGCCCGGCCGCCAATGGCGCCAATCGCGCACGACGAGGGAGGGGCTCGCGGCCCGCACGGCGAGCAGCGACTTCCCCGCGCAGAACACCTCGGTGTAGCCGGCGCCGGCCCGCTGGGAGGCCGTGGCCGCCAGGCAGGCCGCCCCGGGGTAGGCCGCCGAGCCCGCCACGACGGCGAGGTGCCCGCGGCTGTACTTGTGAGCGTCGGGGGCGGGCCAGGGGAGCAGGGCCGCCAGGGCGGCATCGGTGCGAGGGGGTGCGACGGTGCAGGTCATGGGGGTCCTTTCCCGGCAGCGGTCATTCCAACGCCGCGCCAACGCGGCGCAATCTCCTGGGCAACGGCCGCGCCGGGAGCGGTGCTCCGCCTGACACGGCCCTCTACAATGGGAGTCTACCTAGTATACAACCTCGCTTAAGGAGTGTGGAAACCATGGATACCAAACCAGGACGCAACTGGGCGCTGTTCGCCGCCGGCATCGCGCTCATCATCATCGGCTTCATCCTGCTCATGGTGCCGGGCCTCACCCTCGTGACCATCGCCATCTTGGCCGGCTGCATGTTCGTGGCCGCCGGCATCGTGGACGGCTGGGCCTTCTTCCGGTACCGCAAGAGCGAGGGCCTGTCGGCCTGGGCGCTCGCCTACGCCGCCTGCGACCTCATCTTGGGCGTGCTCTTCATCGCCCACCCCGTGGTGTCGGCCGTGGTGATCCCCTGGGTCATGGGCATCTTCGTCATCGCCTACGGCGTGTTCGGGATCGTGGCCTCGGTGCGGCTGCGGGAGGTGCTGCCCGGCTGGGGCTGGGTGCTGTTCTCCGGCATCGTGAGCGTGCTGTGCGGCTTCGCCTTCATCATCGCCCCGGGCTCCTTCGCCCTGTTCCTCGGGCTGTTCCTCATGGCCCGCGGCGTGCAGATGGCCGTCTACGGCGTGACCCTGCCCCAGGCGCCGACGCGCTTCGCCCACAACCACTAGGCGCACGGCGGCGACGGGCTCGGCCCTGCGGCTTCGCCCGTCGCCCGAGCGGTGGTATCATAGCCGCTGCGACACGACCGAGGGCCCGGATTCGTCCGGGCCCTCGTTGACGAAGCGGCCGTCTTCCCCGCAGGAGGCGGCCGGTGTGACGGGCGGGGCCATGCCACGGCCCTGCGGCGAGGAGAAAGGCGCATATCCATGGTTCAACGGGAAGGCTCCCTGTTCGACGCGACGGCCCTGGCGGCTGCGGCGAGCGATCCGGCTGTCCGGGCGGCGGCCCTGCGCCGCGAGATCGAGCACCACAGCTACCAGTACTACGCTCTGGACAACCCCACCATCTCGGACGCGGCCTTCGACTCGCTCATGGGCGAGTTGCGCGAGATCGAGGCGGCCCATCCGGAGCTGGTGACGCCGGCCTCGCCCACCCAGCGCGTGGGGGGCTACGTGGGCGAGCAGTTCGCTCCCGTCGTGCACGAGCGGCGCATGTACTCCCTGGACAACGCCATGGACTTGGGCGAGCTGGACGAGTGGCTCGGGCGCGTGGAGGAGGCCTGCGGCGGCGCGCTGCCGCCGTTGTGCTGCGAGCTGAAGATCGACGGCAGCTCCATCGCGCTCACCTACGAGGACGGCCTGCTCGTGCGGGCCGCCACCCGGGGCGACGGCACCACGGGCGAGGACGTGACCGTGAACATGCGCACGGTGCGCGACGTGCCCCTCCGCCTGCGCGAGGGGGCCTTGGGCGCCGTGGCGCCGGGAGTGGGCTCCCTCGAGCTGCGGGGCGAGGTGTACATGCCCAAGAAGAGCTTCGAGGTGCTCAACGCCGCCGCTGTGACCGAGGGGCGGCCCCCCTTCGCGAACCCCCGCAACGCCGCGGCCGGTTCCCTGCGCCAGAAGGATGCCCGCGTCACCCAGGGCCGCGACCTGTCCACCTTCATGTACGCCATCGCCGACGAGGGCGCCCTGGCGGTGGACGGCCAGTGGGAGCTGCTCCAGTGGCTGCGGGAAGCCGGCTTCCACGTGAACCCCGATGTGCGGCTGTGCGAGACCGCCGAGGAGGTGCGCGCCTTCTGCGAGGAGGCCGTCCGGCGCCGCGACGACTTGCCCTACGAGATCGACGGCGTGGTGGTGAAAGTGAACTCCTTCGCCCGCCAGCGGGCCATGGGGTTCACCTCCCGGGCCCCGCGCTGGGCCATCGCCTTCAAGTTCCCGCCCGAGGAGAAGACCACCCTTCTGCGGGACATCACCGTGCAGGTGGGCCGCACCGGGGCGCTCACGCCCGTGGCGGAGCTGGAGCCGGTATCGGTGGCCGGGTCCACCGTGGCCCGGGCCACGCTGCACAACGTGGACGAGGTGCACCGCAAGGACGTGCGCGTGGGCGATACGGTCATCGTGCGGAAGGCCGGCGACGTGATTCCCGAGGTGCTGGGCCCGGTGCTGGCCCTGCGCAGCCCCGAGGCCCGCATCTGGGAGATGCCGAGCGCGTGCCCCAGCTGCGGCAGCCCCGTGGTGCGCGACGAGGGAGAAGTGGCCTTCCGCTGCATCTCCATCGACTGCCCGGCTCAGGCCTTGGAGCGGCTGCTCCATTGGGCGAGCCGCGGAGCGCTCGACATCGACGGCATGGGAGAGGAGATCGTCTCGCGGCTCGTGGAGAGCGGGCGCGTGGCCGATGTGGCCGACTACTACTCGCTCTCTGAAGACGAGCTGGCCGCCCTTGACATGGGTCGCGTGAACAAGGAGGGGGAGCCCATCCGCCTGGGGCATACGGTGGCGAAGAAGCTCGTGGCCGCCATCGAGGCCTCCAAGGGCCGCCCCTTCGCCCGCATGCTCTTCGGCTTGGGCATCCGCCATGTGGGCAAGACCACGGCCGAGCTTCTGGCCGATGCCTTCCCCTCCCTGGAGGCCCTGGCCGATGCCGGCGAGGACGAGCTGGCCGAGATAAACGGCGTGGGCCCGAAGATGGCCCACGGCATTTGGCTTTTCTTCCGCACGCCGGACAACGTGTCGGTCATCGAGCGGCTGCGGGCCGCCGGCGTGACCATGGCCGCCGAGACCATGGCGGCCGGCGAGGCGGTGCCCCAGGTGCTCGCCGGGCTCACCTTCGTGCTCACGGGCACCCTGGCCGCCTCGGGCATGACCCGGGACGAGGCCGGGGCGCGTCTGAAGGCCATGGGGGCGAAGGTGTCGGGCTCGGTATCGAAGAAGACGAGCTTCGTCGTGGCGGGGGAGAGCGCCGGCTCGAAGTACGACAAGGCCGTCGCCCTCGGCGTTCCCGTGCTCGACGAGGCGGCCCTTCTGCATCTGCTGGAAACCGGCGAGGTGCCGCGGGAAGTGTAGAATCTGCTCCTATCCCTCCGGGCCCTACCGTGAGAGAGCACGTGCCATCACCTGCGGTTTCTTCGCCTTCTATTTCCTGATCTCGCTGGTAGGTGATGGAGGGCGTGCGGAGGGGACGTGAACTTCCCGTTGAGTTCTCGGGAAGGGGCTGTGAACTGAACGTGGGCGCCTTGTCGCCATATCGCGGGCGCCTTGTGGAGGGCCTTGGCGGGGCGGCGCGCACCCCTTAGACTCGCCGCCATGCTTAGTTACAGATTTCTCACCCAGCGGGCGCGCACCCTTCTGCTCGCCTGCGCCCTTTCCGCGACGATGATCGCGATGAGCGCCCCGGAGGCCCAGGCCAACGAGGTCGCGCAGGACAACCCCTTCGCCCACATCGAGTCCTTCGCCAACGAGATCAAGGACTACGTGGGCACCGTGGCCGACGCCGCGGCCGAGCGCGCCGCCGAGGAGGAGCGCTCGGCCCGGCGCCAGTCGGTCGTGGACGAGGCCGCGAGCCACCTCGGCGTGCCCTACGTCTACGGAGGCACCACGCCGGCCGGCTTCGACTGCTCCGGGTTCACCCGGTGGGTCTTCGAGCACGCCCTCGGCATGGCGCTGCCCCGCACCGCCGCGGAGCAGAGCGCCCTGGGGGAGGCGGTCTCGCTCGACGAGGTGCTCCCCGGCGACTTGCTGTTCTGGGGTAGCGGCAGCGGCGTGTACCACGTGGGCATCTACGCCGGCGACGGCGAGTACATCCACGCCTCCACAGGCGGCGGCCGCATTATGCGGGCCACCTTCGACTACTTCGCCCCCTCTTTCGCCAAGCGCCTCGTGGCCTAAAGGGCCCTCGAGCGAGGGCCGCGAGCCCGGCCAATCTTCGCTTGTGGCCCTGTCTTCCCAATCCTGAGCCCGCTCATCAGTGAAAAAAGTCATCCACGGAAAATATTATCGGCGGGATGAAGAGGGGAAACAGGGGCGGCCTGTCCCGGAGGTTCCAGGTAAAATGCCAGATCAGTAACGGTTTTGTTACCGTTTTGCCCCATTGCTCATCGATGCCATCACCGAAACATCGCCCCAACGAGATGTTTTCGCAGGTTGGACAGCGCAAGAAGTCGCGCTATAATGCCTACTTCAAGGCACCTGCTTGCCTTGGATTCGTATACCCGGACAGTTGGGGTCTGCGAAGCCCGTGAGAGATGATGACACAAGAGGAGGCATTGATGACCTCATCGAAAAACGCAGTCTCGCTATTGACGGCAGCCGCCCTCGTCGTTGCCCCGGTGGGCGGCGTGGCCGCTAATTATAAGACCGCTCACGCCGACGAGGGCGAGGGCGACGACGGCCACGTTCGCGAGGCTGACACAACCCAGGAGGGCAAGACCCTCGCCGACGTGGAGTACGCCAAGGCCAACGGCGAGTACAGCAGCGAGGCCGACTACGCCAAGGACGTCCAGGAGGCGCTCGGCAACGAGGCCGCATCCGAGGAGCCGCCGGCTCCGGAAAAGGACGCCGAGTCCGACGGTACCGGCAATGGCACCACCGAGGGCGAGGACACGGATGAGGCCGCCCCGGAGACCCCGGAGGGCACTCCCGAGGGCACGCTGCCCCCGGCCGACCAGAACAAGCCCGTCGAGGGCGAAGGCGAGGGAGAGGGCACCACGAAGTTCGAGATGCCTAACCTGGTGGACAAGTCACTAGAGGCGGCCAAGAGCATCCTCGCCGAGGCCCACCTGAACCTCTCCGATGATATCCAGTACGAGTTCAGCACGGCCCCCAAGGGCACGGTGCTCTCCACCAACCCCGCGGCGGGCACCCCGGTGAACGCCGGGGACACGGTGCAGCTCGTCGTCTCCAAGGGCACCGAGAAGGTGGCCGTTCCCGATTTCAAGAACATGACGCTGGAAGAGGCCATGGCGGCCCTCGACCCGTCCTGCCTGACCCTGTCCAGCGAGAAGCCCGTCTACGAGTTCAGCGACACGGTGGAGGCCGGGCGTGTCATCGCCACCTCGCCGGCCGCCGGCACCGTGGTAGACAACGGTGCGGCCGTGCAGTTCACCATCTCCAAGGGCGCCGATCCCGACCAGAAGCCCGATGAGGGCGAGAAGCCGGGCGGAGACGAGGGCGAGAAGCCCTCCCAGCCTGAGACGCCGGAGCCCCCCGCGGTCGATCCGAGCAATCCGGTGGATTCCGGCGTGCAGAAGCCCAAGCCCGATGGGGCCGGCGGCACCACCGATTCCAGCCACACCGCCGCCGTGAACAAGGGCCAGGCCCAGACGCCCCTCAAGCAGGTGGCCGTCACGGTGCCTTCCATCTCGTTCACCCACATGGACAACTCCTCCTATGTGGCCCGCCACTACAGCGAGGACCTGACCACCGAGAAGTTCATCTCGCTGGTGGGCGAGTCGGCCCGCACCATCGCCGCCGACAACGACCTGTACGCCTCGGTGATGATCGCCCAGGCCATCCTGGAGTCCGCCTCGGGCAACTCCCAGCTGGCCCAGGCCCCCAACAACAACCTCTTCGGCATCAAGGGCACCTACAAGGGCAGCTCGGTGTCGCTGGCCACCCGCGAGGACGACGGCTCCGGCGCCACCTACACCATCATGGCCGACTTCCGCCAGTACGACACCGTGGACGAGTCGCTGTCCGACTACGCCGACCTGCTGTCCAACTCCATGGGGGACTTCTATGCCGGCGCCCGCAAGTCGAACACCGACACCTTCGTGGATGCCTGCGACTTCCTCGTGGGCCGCTACGCCACCGATATCTTCTATTCCGAGAAGCTGCAGGATCTCATCGAGACCTACGACCTCACCCGCTTCGACGTGCCGCTGACCTACGAGCTCACCGAGACCTTCGTGCTGCCGGCCAAGGACGAGGTGACCGGTCTGGATCTGTACCTGGATCCCGTGGCCGACAAGGAGGCCTACGACGCCCTGGTGGCCGAGTACGAGGCCTACGTGGACGCCACGAGTGAGTACCAGCAGGCGTTGGCCACCTGGGAGCAGCAGATGGCCCGGGCCGAGGAGCTCTACCACGTGCCCGTGTACCTGGAGAAGCCCTCGGTGCCCGCGGCGGACACGGCCATGCAGCAGCATCAGAACGCCATCGACGCCGAGCGCTTCGACGGCTTCGATAAGCTCATTGCTGCCGGCGCCCCGCTGCCGGTGCGCGAGGCCCGCACCCTGAACGACCTCACGTCCCTGGCGAACTCCTTCCTCGGGGTGCCCTACCTGTGGGGCGGCACCACGCCGGCCGGCTTCGACTGCTCGGGCCTCGTGCAGTACTGCTACCGCGAGGTGTTCAACATCGAGCTGCCCCGCACCACCTACTACCAGTGCGAGGTGGGCGTGGAGGTGCCCTTCTCCGAGCTGCTCCCCGGCGACCTGCTGTTCTTCGCCGACGACGGCGATGTGCACCATGTAGCCATGTACCTGGGCGACGGCTACTATGTGGAGGCGCCCCATACGGGCGATGTGGTGAAGATCACCGCCATGAACGACAAGCTGCCCGACTTCGCCAAGCGCGTGGTCGAGGTGCGCGATGTGGAGCTGTCCGAGTACAGCGACGCGCAGCTGGCCATGTTCGTGGAGCGTGAGAAGTACCTCCAGGAGCGCGAGCAGCGCATGGGTGTCTCCGACGAGGCTCTCGAGGAGCTGACAACGTGGCTGCAGGGCCTCGAGTTCTAACCTCTCGGCCTGCGTGGGAGTAACACTGCGACATTTTCTGGTGCTGGGCCTGATTGCCTTCGCCGTGACGTACATCTGCGTCCCGTTGGCAAGAAGGCTCGCACTACGTCTGGATGCCGTTGACTATCCGAATGCGCGCCGGGTGAACAAGCGCCCGGTGCCGCGGATGGGCGGCATCGCCATGGCCTGCGGTATTGCCGCGGCGCTTTTGGTGGAGGTGGCCGGCGAGTTCCTCTTCGGCTGGGCCGGCTTCTACGTGCATCCTACCCACGGCACCATCAACCACGCCGGCGTCATGGCCGGCCTTTTAGTGGTGGTGCTGGTGGGTGCTCTGGACGACGTGTACTCGCTGCCTCCCAAGATAAAGCTGCTGGGCCAGGTGATCGGCGCGTCGGTCATCGCGGCCTCGGGGCTTCTGCTGTCGAGCATTGCCAACCCCCTGGGGGCGGGCTTCATTCAGTTCGGCTGGTTCGCCTACCCGCTCACGGTGCTCTACCTCGTGTGCTTCATGAACGTTATCAACCTCATCGACGGCCTGGACGGCCTGGCGGCGGGCATTGCAGCCATCGCGTCCTTCTTCCTGTTCCTCATTGCCTTCGGGCGGGGGCTCGAGGAGACTGCCATGCTGTCCATCGTGCTCTTGGGGGCCACGTTGGCCTTCCTGCGCTACAACTTCGCTCCCGCGAGCATCTTCATGGGTGATTCCGGCTCGCTCATGCTGGGGGCCATGATCGGCGTCATCTCGCTCATGGGCGTCATGCGCTCGCCGACCCTCATCGTGCTGGCGGTGCCCGTGGTGATCGCCGCCATCCCCATCGCTGATACCGCGGCGGCCATCGTGCGGCGCGTGTACCACCACAAGCCCATCCAGCAGGCCGACCGCAAGCACCTGCACCACATGCTCCTGCGCAAGGGCTACGGCGTGCGCAAGTCCGTGGTCATCGTGTACGCCTGGACGGCCCTGCTCGGCATCGGCGCCTGGGTCATGTCCACTACCCACGGTGTGGCGGTGTGGGCCATGATGATGATCATGCTCGCGGGATCGTTCTTCATCCTCTGGAAGATCGGCATCTTCGACCAGGTCCTGCGCCACCACTACCACGGCCGCCACACCCGTCAGGAGGACAAGCCCCGCTGGTACGGCAAGCACGGGCGGTAGGGGAGCGGACGCTTTAATCGGAGTCACCTAGCCCGACGTGGGCATTTTCCGCGCTTTTCGCTGAACAAGAGTATGGGGCGCCGATGCTGTTTCTCGGTACCGTTGGAGAATCGTGGAGGGTCGCGGTCGCGGGGGCGAAGCAATGGTAAAATAAAGCCTTGCGTTGCAAGTCGCGAGAAATGAGGATCGTGAGCACTCTCTCAAAGATACTCAAAGAACAGTGGGATTGGCGCAAGCAAATCATGAGCCTGGGCCTGTTCGACCTGAAGAAGGTGTCGGCAGGCGCGGTGCTCGGGCCGCTTTGGTTCTTCGCGAAGCCGGCTGTGTACATCCTGGTGTTCTGGTTCGCCTTGGAAGTGGGCCTGCGCAGCGGGGATCAGACCGGTTCGGATGTGCCCTATATCCTTTGGCTTATGGGCGGTCTGGTTCCCTGGTTCTATATTCAGGAGATCCTTGGCACGGGCATCAATATCTTCAAGCGCTATTCCTATTTGGTGACGAAGATCAAGTTCCCCCTTTCGGGCATTCCCACCATTTTCAGCATTTCCACCTTCGTCATCCAGTTGGGCCTCGTGTTGGCATTGTTGGTGGTGTACCTCCTCTGCGGGCAGCCGCTCGACCTTTATCTGCTGCAGTTGCCCGTGGCGCTCATGCTCATGTTCTTGTTCTTCAACATGTTCTCGCTGGTGACGAGCTTGCTGTCGGCCATCAGCAAGGACTTCATGAACCTCATGAAGACGCTCTCCACGCCGCTGTTTTGGCTGTCGGGCGTTATCTTCAACGTGTACAACCTGCACCTGCCCATCGTCGAGTTCATCCTCATGTTCAACCCGATCACTTTCATTGTGACGATGTACCGATGCGCGGTGTACGATAAGATGTGGATTTGGGACAAGCCCGAGGCAGTCGTCGGGTTCGCCATTGTCTTTGCGCTCACGCTCATCGTCACGCTGGTGATTTACCGCCGCACCCACGAGGAGGTGGCTGATGTCCTCTAGCAACATCGAGCAGGCGCCAGTGGTCATCGAGTTCGATCACGTCACCAAGACCTACAAGCTCTTCGAGAACGATCGCCAGCGGTTCCTTAGCGTGTTCTGGGCTCCTGAGAAGCGCAAGGGCATTACCAAGGTGAATGCCAGCAACGACCTGTCCTTCAAGATTCGCAAGGGCGAGGCCGTGGCGTTCCTCGGCCATAACGGGGCAGGGAAGTCGACGGCGCTGAAGATGATCACGGGCGTGACGTTCCCCACGTCGGGAACGGTGACGGTGAACGGCAGTGTGAGCGCGCTTTTGGAATTGACCGCTGGATTCGATATGGCGCTCACGGGGCGCGAGAACATCCACCTGCGCGGCCATGCCCTTGGGCTCGATAGCGACCAAATTGCGGCTTTGGAGCCGAAGGTGGTGGAATTCGCTGAGCTGGGCGTGTACATCGATCAGCCGGTGCGCACCTACTCGTCGGGTATGAAGTCGCGCCTGGGCTTCGCCTTCGCCGTGTCGAGCGACCCGGAGATCCTTGTCGTGGACGAGGCTCTCTCCGTGGGCGACAAGCGCTTCCAGCAGAAGTGCTTCGCCCGGGTGCGCGAGATCATGGAAGATGAGAACGTGACGGTGCTCTTCGTCACCCATTCGTCGGGGGCCGCGCAGGAGTTCTGCACCCGCGGCATCGTGCTCGATGCCGGCACCATGAAGTTCGACGGCAGTATTCAGGATGCCATCGCTTACTACGAGGGGCACGAATAGGGGCCTCGATTTTGGCAAACGTGCCGAGAGGCGCCGCCGTGTCCTTGCCCCCGGGGCCTGCGCTTGCAGTTCCGCCGAGCCCGGATGTGTGCCGTCTCGCAGCCGCTGAGCTCAGTTGTTGCGCCGTTTCTCCATCCCGATGATCGCCTCGCAGATGCGCTCGGTGCACAAGCCCTCAACGGGGATCGCCACGTTGGCGGCGGTGAAAGCGGCATAGGTCGCATGGTCGAAGGAGCCGGCTTCGATGGCGTCCATGATGGCGTGGGGGTCGTCGGTGAAGAGAGCGGGCACGTCGTGTTCAAAATCGATGGTGAGGCCGCGCTTCTCGCGGTAGCTGTCCCAATCGTAGGCGTACAGGTAGATGGGGAGATCGAGCAGCCCCGCCTCGTAGATAACCGTGGAGTAGTCGCTGATGATGTAGTCGGCCACGAACAGGGCATCGAAGGCGCCTCCGGGTATGGTGACGACGCGAGGATCGTCGATGATCTGCCGACTGACGGGATGGGGCTTGTAGACGAAGTTGTAGCGTGAGAAATCGACGGCATCCAGGAGGGTCCGGGTGGCAGCGTCTTCATTGGCGGCCGGTTGCTTGCGGAAGGTGGGACAGTAGACGATGGTCTCGCGACCACGCAGTTGCGGGTAGGCGGCGAGGATCGCCTCGCGTTGCTGGGCGCGGTGGTTGGCGCTGAGCAGGAGATCGACATGGGGGAGGGGTGCCTCGAAGAGAACCGAGGGGTCGACGTTGAAGGCTGCGGCGAAGGGCTCGGCGAAGCCGAGGGACGAGATGGCGATGGCATCGTAGCCCTCGTGCATGTGCATGAGGAGCGCCGTTGCCTCGGAGTGCCCCTCGTCGGTGCCGAAGGCGGTGTAACCGAAGCGCTTCATATTGCCGAGAGAGTGCCAGATCTGCACAACGGGCACGCGGATGCGGTCGTGCAGAAGCCCCACGACGATGCAGTAGGAATCGAGCACCACTACTTGGCTCGTGGCGATATAGTAGGTCTGACGCACCATTTCGGGCAGATAGGCGAGAAGGTTGCGCAGCTGCTTAGCGAGTACGACAACCTCCCACGGGGGCGTGCGCTGCTCGCAGTAGCCGCGGATGAGTTGAAAGTCGACCGGCGTGCTATCGCTTTGCCGGCTGATACAGACGATGCGCTGCCGTACGGGCAATAGCGAGAAGAGCCCGTAGAGCAGGCTGAGGATGGGCGGTCCTATGGTTGCAACAATTCCGTTCACCTGCAATCCTTTCAGAAGAACCAGTAACGCTATGGTAACACGAGGCCGCAGCGTTGCCCTCCGCAAGCGCGGTGTCGGGCAGCCCCTGTGCACATTGTGCATCTGGCCGGGGCGTCAGCGACGTGCGACGGCGCGGTGCTAAAATGATACGATAAAACCAATGATCGCGAGCCTCTCAAAGGAGCATGCATGTATTTCGCCGCTATTCTTGCTGGGGGATCCGGGGTGCGCATGGGAAATCCGGATAAGCCGAAGCAGTTCTTCTTCCTGGGGGAGAAGCCCATTTTGGTGCATACGCTGGAGAAGTTCTGCGCCTCGGGGTGCTTCGATAAGGTGCTCGTGCTCTGTCCGGCAACGTGGGTTCAGCAGACGCGGGACATTATCGAGCGCCACTGCCCGCAGTATGCCGGCGCCGTGGCCGTCACGGCGGGGGGTGCGGCCCGCAACGATACCATCGAGAACGCCATCCGCTACTTCGAAGACGAGTGCGGGGGAGGGGTCGGCGACATCATCGTCACCCACGACGCGGTGCGCCCCTTCGTGTCGTTGCGCATGATCGAGGAGAACATCGAGGCCGCCGAGCGCTGCGGTGCCTGCGATACGGTGGTGCCGGCTACCGACACCATCGTCGAGAGCATGAACGGGGAGACGATCTCCGCCATTCCGAATCGCAGCGTGCTCTACCAGGGCCAGACGCCCCAGAGCTTCAACATGGGCGCCCTGAAGGAGATGCTGGCATCGCTTACGGCCGAGGAACGCGATATCCTCACCGATGCCTGCAAGGCCTTCGTGCTGCGCGGCCGGCCCGTGGCCCTGGTGCGCGGCGATGTGTCGAACATCAAGATCACGTACCCGCAGGACCTGCGCGTGGCCGAAGCCATGCTGGAGGCGTAGGGCCATGCTGAATACGGTCTACCGCCTGGTCGCCCCGCGCACCTTCGAGCCCGTCGTGGTGTCTCAAGACACGGCGGGGAAGGTAGTCGTGCGGCCCACGCACTTGTCCATCTGCAATGCCGACCAGCGCTACTACCAGGGCACGCGCAGCAAGGAAGTGCTTGCCAAGAAGCTGCCCATGGCCCTCATCCACGAGGGAATCGGCCGCGTGGTCAGCGATGATACCGGCACGTTCCAACCGGGCGATGCCGTGGTTATGCTGCCGAACGCCCCCGTGGAAACCGACGAGTTCATTGCCGAGAACTACCTGCGATCGAGCCGGTTTTGCGGCAGCGGCTTCGACGGTTTCATGCAGGAGACCGTGGTGCTTCCCCCCGAGCGCGTGGTGGGTCTGCCCCAGGACGTGAACCGAGAGGTGGCGGCCTTTACGGAACTCGTGAGCGTGGCCACCCATGCCATCTCCCGCTTCGATGCCATGGCCCACGGGCGCCGTGAGCGCCTGGGCGTGTGGGGTGACGGCAATATGGGCTTCATCGTGTCGCTGCTGCTGCATCTGCGCTACCCCGATGCGAAGATCGTGGTGTTCGGTCGCAACGCCTCCAAGCTGCACGATTTCACCTTTGCCGATGAGACCCATCTCGTGGATGACGTGAGCGGCGTTGCCCTGGTGGATCACGCCTTCGAGTGCGCCGGCGGCGAGGGGTCGGTGGCAGCCATCGAGCAGATCATCGACCGTATCAACCCCGAGGGCACCGTATCGCTTCTCGGTGTGTCCGAGAACAATGTGCCCATCAACACGCGCATGGTGCTGGAGAAGGGCCTGCGCCTGTTCGGCAGCAGCCGCAGCGGTCGGGATGACTTCGAGGCTACGGTGCAGCTGTACCGCGATCACCCCGAGGTGCTGGAATACCTGGCGGCGCTCGTGTGCAGCGTGAGCGAGGCCACGCAGATCGCCGACATCGCCGCGGCTTTCGAGTCAGATATCCGCAAGCCCATGGGCAAGACCGTCATCCAATGGAATTTGTAGGGGGCATCTTGTGAGTGCGGAAGAGAAGGAAGCGAAGTCGCTGCCCCGGCGCGCGAAGGGCGCTCTGCTCCATCGGGCTCGAATGCTTGCCAAGGACATGCTGCTGTTCCAAGTGCTGCCCCGGGCCTATCGCCGCGCGGCCCGTGGGCCCGTGGAGGAGGGCAAGGTCATCTTCCTCGAGAACAAAGAGGCGACGCTGCCCGAGAGCTTCGAGGTGCTCTACGAGCGCCTTTCCCGGGTTCCCTCATTGAAGTTGGAATTCGTGTCGTTGGGGGAGACGCGGGTGCGTCTGCGCCAATACTACAAGAACTGCATCGCCTTCGTAGAGGATTTGGCCACGGCCCAGTATGTGTTTCTGAGCGATGCGTCGAACGTGGTGAGCTGCGTGCCCCTGCGATCGGAGACGACTGCCGTCCAGCTGTGGCACGGTTGCGGTGCCTTCAAGAAGTGGGGCATGTCCACAGCCGATCTCATCTTCGGCGGGTCGCGGGATGAGATTCTGCGCCACCCCTTTTACGAGAATCTGTCCCTGGTGACGGTGAGCAGCCCTGAAGTGGTATGGGCCTACGAAGAGGCCATGGTGCTGCAGGACAGGCCCGGCATCGTGCGCCCTGTGGGTGTGAGCCGCACCGATGTGTTCTTCGACGATGATTACCTCGCTGAAAGCCGTCGCAAGCTGCTGGAGGCGGTGCCGGCTGCGGCGGGCAAGCGCGTTATCGTGTACGCCCCCACGTTCCGAGGCCGTGTGGCCCAGGCGGAGGGGCCTGCCGAGCTGGATATTGCGGCCATGAGAGATGCCTTCGGAGCCGATTCGGTGCTGGTTATCAAACACCACCCGTTCGTGCGCGAGTTGCCGCCCATTCCCGCAGATTGCCGCGATTTCGCCTTCGATGTGACATGCGAGCTGCCCATTAACGAGTTGCTGTGCAGTGCCGATGCGGTCATCTCCGACTATTCCTCGCTCGTCTTTGAATATTCCCTCTTCGGGCGCCCTATGGTGTTCTTCGCCTACGACCAAGACGAGTACACCGATTGGCGCGGCTTCTACTACGATTACGACGCGCTGACCCCGGGCCCCGTGTGCACGACGACCGAAGGGGTGGTCTCTGCGCTCGAGGAAGCCTTCGCGGATTTCGACCCAAGGGAAGTGCAAGCCTTCCGCGAGCGGTTCATGAGTGCCTGCGACGGCCATGCGACCGACCGCATCATTGAAGAGGTGTTCGGCGAGGATATTCGGCGCGCAGCGACGCGCAGTTAGGGGGAGCGGTGGCTTCGGAGGCAATGGCGGAGATGCGCCCCACGGCATCGGTGATCGTTCCCGTGTACAACAAAGCCCCTTATCTGGAGGGCTGTTTTATGTGCCTCGATGGCCAGACCATCGATAAAGATCGTCTCGAGGTGCTGTTTGTGGACGACGGCTCCACCGACGAATCGGCATCGCTGTGTCGCGCCTTCGCTGAGAATCGTCCTTGGGTGCGGGTCATTGTCCAGCCCAACGGCGGCGTGTCGTCGGCGCGCAATGCGGGCATTGGGGCGGCCCAGGGGCGCTACTTGTTCTTTCTCGACCCAGATGACACACTGAGCTCCGAAACTCTGGAAAATGTTGCGGATTTCTTCGATCAGTGCGGTGACGAGGTGGAACTCGTCACCTACCCCATCGTCTCCATTCGCGACGGGAAGCGTCAGCGCCTGCACCATCGCTATGACGTGCTGCGCGAGACGGGGGTGTACGATCTGGCGTTGCCCGAGAACGCCGCCATCGCCCAGGCTACCATGAACGTAGCCGTGCGCAACCGCTTTGCCGAGAACGTCCTTTTCGATTTCGCGCCCGCGAACGGCGTTATCGTGCACGAGGACGAGAAGTACTGCACCGACGTGCTCGCTCGCACCATGCAACTCGGCTTCTGTGCCGAGGCCGAGTATCGGTGGATGCGCAGCGACGAGGGAGCGTCTACGGCATTGCGCCAGCCGGAGAACCTCTACGACAACAACATGGCCCTGTTCGAGGATTTCTTCGGGCGCTATGGCGAGGGGGTGCCTCCCTATATCCAGGGTCTGCTCGTGAACGATCTGTCGTGGAAGCTGAAGGCGGGCATCGCCCTGCCGACGCACCGGGAAGGGACGGCCTACGACGAGGCCCTGGGTCGCCTGGCGCGGCTGCTCGATCGGGTGGATGACGATCTGATTTTGCGTCACCCCAACCTGCGGGATGGCCATCGGCTGTTCGTGCTGAGCTTGAAGCGCCGCGAATCCTTGGTGTGGCATGCCGCGCCCAGTGTGCTGGCGGTTACGCGGGAGGGCGCCCCTGTGTTCGCTGCCGATTGCGCAAACGTGGCGCTGACGCGGGTCGCGGTGCGCGATGGGGCGCTGCACGTGTCCGGTGTGCTGACGTCCCCGTTCTTCGCCGGGTGGGACGGGTCGGTGGAGCTGCTGCTGTGCCGGCGTCTCCGCAAGGATGATCGCGGCGGCACCGCCGATGCCCTAGCGTTGGAGGAATCGGTGGAGGGCTGCCCGACGGCCGCTGTAAGATTGGGTCGCTCCTTTTTCTTCTCCTTCGCTTGTGGCTTGGGCGGGAGCGAGAATGTCTGGCTCGATCTGCGCTTGAATGGAACGAGCATTCCCTTGGCGTGGTCGGTCAAGGAGCTTGCCCGGTCGGCCTATGCCCTGCGCCATATGCGCATCGTCGGTCCTTGGCGGGTGCGGCTCGACGTGGGAAAGGCCCGGATAACGGTGGATCGCGTGGAGGGGAAGTCCCGCGACGCTGCTCTGAGGCAGCTCGACGGCCGCGTGCCCCGCTGGAAGACGCGCCTCGACCGCCGCTTGATCCGTCGTCTTGCCGAAGGCGCGGATATCTGGGTGTATGCGGATGGGCCCGACGGCTCGGAAGAGGTGCGATCCCGGTTCGAGCACGATAGCCAGCGAGACGATGGCGTGATGCGCTACTATGCTGTGCGTCCCGGCCAGAAGGCTCCGCACGCCGGAAAACACGGCAAGGTCGTAAGCTTCGGCTCCCGGCGCCACAAGATGCTCTTCTGCGCTGCCAAGAAGATCATCGCGCCCACCGACGACTTCGCCACCTACAGCCCCATGCCCGAAAAGAGCCTCCTGGACTTCGCCGATCTGTTCAATGGGGAAGTGGAGGCAACTTGCACAAGGTCGGTGTAGCAGGTGTCTTATATGCTATTGTGTACCGAAAATGCACCATTTAAGGTAACTCTCTCATTTAGAATGCCCCTCATTGCGTGATGGACATCTGTTCTATGCGAATTGATGACAATCTCCTATTGTCGGAAATTCAGACAAGAAGTGTTGTTAAATTCAGCATAGTATGAGATGATCGTCAGACAGAGTGAAGGAGGAAGTATGTCTGAGTTGTGCGTACGTATAAAAGCTGCGAGAACGAAGCTCCATCTCTCTCAACAATATGTTGCGGACTACCTTGGCATCGGTCGTTCTGCAGTTGCAGATATCGAGGCGGGACGTCGGAAGGTTTCTGCCAAAGAGCTCGATGACCTGAGTAAGCTGTTTCTTGTTTCGGTTGACGAACTTTTGCATGGCAGGGCGGCTGCAGCTCCCAGCCAAGTTTTTGCGCGATGCTTTGACCAGCTTGATGAAGAGGACCAAAGAGAGATTCTCAATTTGATGGAGTTCAAGCGTGCGGTGAAAGCTCGAGGCTAAGTTGACTGTTGATTATGCGCGCATGGCGCGGGATGGAGCCTCTCCGGAACAGCTGGCCGAGGCTTTTATTTCTGACTATTATTCTGGACAAGAGCCTTCTATCCCGGTGAATCCTTTTGAGATTCTCCGGGATATGGGCATAGTGTTCTCTTTTCGGAACTTTTCGAATTACGAGGGTGTATATATTCCTGCCGAGGGCGATGACGATGCGCCCGTGGTAGGCATTAACGCGAATCGTCCTGTAACGCGCCAGCGATACACTGCCTCTCACGAACTGTGTCATCACATAAAAGATGCTGATACAGGTTATATGTGCTCGACTGCATTGGACAATGACATCGAGCGCTATGCCGAGGCATTCGCTGCGGCGCTGCTCATGCCATCATCGCTCTTTCGTGAGCAGGTGGACGAATATAAGGTCAACGGTTTTGTAAGCTTCGAGAGCGCCTTGAAGATAGCCGATTATTTCGGTGTTAGTTTCGCGGCGTGTCTGAATCGACTTGCCTTCGATTTCCATGTCATTGATGGCGATGTCACTGGGGCTGCGCTGAGGCAGAGGCGCAGCGAGTTTGGTCCTATGGCCCATCGAGCTGAATTGGGCCTGAGCGACGTTCCCCTGTATCGTCAATTGTACGACGCCTCAGAGCTGTTTCTGAGAGTGGAGCCCTCGCCCCAAACGAAGCAGATATTTGAAACAGAGTATGTATTTCACGATAGTCGAATGGAAGGCGTGGTCGTCGAGAGGGAGCTTGCTGCGGAAATAGTCGTTGACTTGAGATTGAACGGCAGCCGTAGTAAGTTTTACAGTGAAGAAAACCAAAACATTGTTGAGGTGGCGGGCTTGGCATCGGCTTACGACTGGGTCTTTAGGAAGGCGATGTCGGCCGGCCCGTTGGTAATCTATGATGCAACAGAGATCAACAAGCTCCTATTCTCGGCAGCGAGGCATCCGGAATTTGGTGGCGCATTTCGGCAGGCAAACACTTTCGTTCTTGGGGGCAAGTTCGAGACAGTGGACTATCGTCGCGTGGTTCAAGAGATGTATTTCAAGGGCAAGGAGATTGACGCATTTGTGGCTAATAGCGATTCTTTGCTACCGAGCGAGTACCTTGAGCGCGTCTTGGATATCCATCATGGCCTTACTGTCGTGCACCCATTTCGGGACGGTAATGGTCGTTCGTTGAGAGCGTTTGCAAACTTAATGTTCTTGAGAAGGGGTCTTCCCCCGGTTCTTTTCACTGACGAAACAAAGGATCTGTACAAAGATGCTCTCGGCAAAGCAGATGAAACGGGGAATCGAGACGCTCTTTACGAACTTTACTATAAAGAGATGCTCAAAGCCCATGCGATATTTACGGGCAGCCTGCTCTAGCCTCGAGCAGGGCAATAATGTGGGTAGGTATCAAAACCGCCGCAACGGCACACTTCTGACGCTCTTGTGACGTGGCATTGCATAGGGGCGCGCGACCATCTTATTATCTGTCGTGAAAATCCAGTCATTTGATGGGCGTTGTTCGTGCGATGCGGGCGAAGTTTTGTACGATTAGAAAAGCTGGCGACGAGATGCGAATGCCGGGATCGTCTTTGCGGGGATTAAAGGTGGATGGAGGTGACAGGTTTGCAGATTGACATGGAGAGCATCAAAGAGCTGAACCAAAAGTTGGTGGCCACTGAGCCCACAAGTCGGTTGAGCGCTTATTTGTGGGGTCGGGTAGAGAATCAGTATGAGCCAATAACGGGCTTGATGAAGGAACTAATTTGCGTTTCTATTTTCGCGTCGCTTTGCAGTATTATCTGTGGGGCATTGTTCGGACTGCCCTTGGGAACTGTGTTCCCAGAAAGAGAGGGTATCGTATTTCGCGTATTGATTCCTATTCTTGCGATATCGGTGTTTGTTCTGATTCGTTTAGTAGGTCATGAGATCGATCTTATGAGGGAGACTCCCCAATATGCGGAGTACGAAGCGATGAGGTGGAAAAAAGATCTTCATATCGTTGAGAACTATATGAATGAACACGCCCTTTCTGTACGGCAAAGGGTGGCTCTTTATGAGCTGTGCGTTCGGAGGAGAGATGCGTTTCTGGCTGAAAGGAGTGAAGCAATTGCTAGTACATTTGCGGTTGAAGGGGCGGTCGGTCTCGCAGTGGCCTTTGCTCTGGTGCAGGTGCTTATTGGCTATCTGTCACCTGGCGATGCTGCGACAATGATCCTTGCCGTAGGTTTCGCCGTCTACGGGTTGCTGAAGGCGTATCTCACTGTTTTCGAGACTCTTTACAAAAACGAGCGAAAGAACCCTGTTGGAAAGTTGGTTAGGATTTTAGAACTCGCCCGTATAAATGGAATCCTAGGGCTGTAGCGTACAAGTAGGCGCCTTGCAGGCTTTAATGATTGTTACTGGCGAGGATGATCCTCCGTCTTCGGCTTCTTTGGCTTTTGCTCTGTCGGCAAGGGGAATGGAATTGCGTCGCGCATGGGCTGGTCGTCGGAATAAGAAATAGTTGTGTGACGTGCAATCAGCTTGTGAAAGATGCCCCCAACGATATGCTGACGACCACACTGATTAACAGGGAGTGGTATCATGATTGTGCGCTGCGGAATTGGCCGTAGCGGAAGAGCATTATCGTAAACACACTTCGAACTGTGTCTACGAAATCTCCATCAGCTAGCTGTATGGCACAAATGTGTAACACAGTGAAACTCATGGTGATGCTCCCTTCGTCTTCGGCAATTGTACCGCAGATGAAGATTGCAGGAACGGGCTTGACCCGAAAGGCGGCTGCTCGCGCCTTTGCGCGTGAGTACGGACTTTGGCTTTATGCCGGGTCGTATATGTAGGCAGGCCGATTCGAAATGGACGCCGCCCCTTGATAGATCGGCCTGCCGGGCAGGATAACGGTATGAAGATTCCCCTCTCTCGCTTGAAAATGCCCTACTCCGTAAGAGGGTATGCACATTTCGACCATCGTGTGTCGTTGGCTTCTTGCTATGACTTGGTTTCGGATCCTCAATGGGTGGCTCGCCATTCGTTTTACCCCTTTATTGGCAAAGAGGTGCGTAGGATAAAATGGCGGGAGGGAGTGCCTCATAAAGATCCGCGTCCTATTCGTTACGCCGCCCATTTGGATAGATGCATCTACCAATACTACACTGCCCTGCTCAATGACCTTTACAACATTAGGGCGTATAATGCCGGCATCGATGGGGTATCGATCGCCTATCGAACTAATCATCCTGGGATGTCAAACTGCAATTATGCTTGCGAAGCTTTTTCGTATATACGTGAGCAGAGGGAGTGCTGGGTTGCAGTTGGAGACTTCAAGAGCTTTTTTGAGACGTTGGACCATGGCTATCTCAAGAGAATGATGCGATCATTATTTGATGACAATAAAATACCAGATGATTATTATCGCATCCTGAAGAGCGCTACGAAGTATGCAGTATGGCCCATAGATGATCTGCTGGCTCGACACAAACTCCCGGTGACGCGAAAGGGGATTCAGAAGCTTAATAAGAAAGCGGTTGTTCTTTCGCGCGAGGAATTTAAAAGCACGGTCAAGGAGTGCGTCACTCATCCTTGGAAAGAGAGCGGCCTCGGAATTGCCCAGGGACTCCCGGTTAGTGGAGTGCTCGCAAACATTTACATGCTTGAGTTTGACGCAAAGATTGAGGAGATAGCGAAAAATGTGTCGGGTCTGTACATGCGCTATTCCGACGACTTTATCGTTGCTGCTCCTACCGCAGAGGGGTACAGGAAACTAATGAATGGGATCAAGCAATCAGGGGTTCCGGGCGTTATGCTTCATCCTGAAAAGACCTTCGGGTATTGCGTTGAGGACGGAATTGTCACGAGGATTGATTCCTGCCTGCGTCCCATGAGAGCAGCGTCGCATGGGAGCCAAATTGACTATCTGGGTTTTTGCTTCGATGGCGGTGTGGTGCGCATGAGGCAATCGACCGTTGGCAGGTACTATCGGCGCTCCTACCGGAAGGTGCGGCGAGCGTTCGGGGGAGGGGAACGGCCTTCTCGAAAAAGAGTGCGACGGCTCTACGTTGCTATTAGCGATTGGGGGCGAAGCACCTCTCTCCTTCATAATCCTAATGGACGTCGTGGCGGCAACTTTCTGACTTACGCCCACAGAGCAGCGAAGATTTTTGAAAGCGACCCGATTTTGAATGATGTGAGGCGCCATAAAAGAAAAATACGAGCACGTTCTCGCAGAGACTTCCAAAATGGTGTCAAGCGTACCGGAAACTCTGATTGCTAGGCAACACATGAAAGGAACGCGGATTGCGAAATAGTGTGGCCTCTATGCGCCGGAGAAGTCGACCTGCTCGGTTTCTCCGGCGCACTTTTCATTGTTTCGCGAATACCTCAAAACTAAAAGTTACTTGCGACATACTTGTCGAACTGTTGCCGATATTGCCTCTAGCGGCATTAGCGCGACAATCATCGGTATCACTTCATGCTGTACGACGCTTCTCTCTGACAGGAGCATTGGATTGACCAGGCCGGACACGATGTTTTCGAACTTCTTTTTCGCGACTTTTCTTGGATTCCTCGTTTTCTCATGTTCAGCGTATTCTGGAGAGGACAGAATTGAGCGAAGACTTCTGCCGAAGGTGGACTGACACTCCGACTCAAGTTTCTTGCGGTTTTTCTCGATCACCTCGATAAATGCAACCTCTGGCGTGAAGCCAAGGTTGTGCACTAATTCCGGATCCTTCTCCATTATCTCCTCAAGAACCGATGAATTGCTATTAAAGGCATCAGCGTCGAGCACGGCTTTCACGGTGGTGTGGTCGGGTAGTGTATCCTTGATTCGCCGCGCCAGTTTTGCTGTTTCGGAGTAACCGCCTACAGGAAGTACGTTGTACTGAAAAGGAATTATATCTTCTTGCTCAGCTAAGGTGCGTTTACACATAGCTCGCCAGGCCCCTTGGGCCATCTCGTCCTCTACAAGAATGAGATAATCGCCCAAAACGCTATCGAAAACATCTACGCTTTCCATGGCGTCGGCTGGATAGCAAGGATGAACAACCTGAATATTTCCAGGTTCCTGCTCTTTCAACAAATAGATTTGCTCGGCGGGCTCGTTGGCGATAAGGGTCGTGGAGTGCGTCGCCACCAAAATGGTCAAGTCGCCCTCTTCTGCATGACTCTTTAAGACGGATAGAAGCTTCCGTTGCGCTTCCGGGTGCAGTGCGAGTTCGGCTTCATCAAGCAATATCAGGCTGCGAGGCTCAAGGTTTTGCAGCTCACCAATAAGCCGTAAGAGGGCGAGTTCGCCGGAACTGAAGCGTTTTTCCGAATAGCACGAACCGCTCGGTTCCATCAGCAGGTAGGGATCTTCCTTTGAGTGTCTACCGCGCGTTTTTGCCAATCTTTGCAAATAGGAGTATTTCGTCTCGTCGAAGATATCATTTAGCGTCTCCCTGATAAATGCTTCAGCCTCGTAAAGGTTTCCGCCCATAATATCATCGGCTGTTACTCGAAGTCGGCTCTGGCCTGCTTGTGCGTAAATTGTTCTCCTGAAGCCAAACCCGTCGAGCACCTCTTTTGCTCGTTTGTATGGCGAGGGGATCCATCTTTGGCGGCGTCGGCCATAGACGATTTTTCCTTCGGGAGACTGGTAAGTAATTTGACTGTCGGCGTATTGATCGACTTTGCTAGAACCCTCGGCACATGGTAAGCCATTCGGGAAAGCGTTCGAAAAGCCGATTCGATGCAAGCATGTGAGCAAAGTGCTTTTCCCACATCCATTTTTGCCTACTAGCAGATAGACTCCAGGTTTATCTGGTATTTGGAACTCGAGGTGCTCGATTCCCTTGAGTTTGCTGATCGTGATGCTGCTCACTGACTTTTCTCCTGATTGGCATCAATTGCCATTAAAAATATGCTAGCACAAAACACTCGTTGGCTCATCTCTACAATGAACACCTCGCGAGTCGTCCTAAAACATCCATTTCGCGACATCAGGTCTGAGCGAAATGGTGCTATAGGTCATGTTGGGTTTCAGCGTACTGCTCTCTATTGCTTTGTCGAAGGTGTGCTTGTGGCGGAGTCACAGTTTTCCCTGTTCTGCTCTCGCGGTATTATGGGACGCATTGGTTTGTTGGCGGGGTGCCGGCGTGCCCGGATGGGCCGTGGAAAGGAAATGCGGAGGATATGACGATCGACTTGCTGCTGCGCTCGGGCCGAGAGGCGGCCTATCGTGGGCTGGATACGGTCGTTGTCTGGCTTGAAGTCGAGGTGTTCGATCCGCTGCATCGCCGTTTTCCTTGGGCTGACTGGAAGTTTGTTGCCATATTCGCGGCGCTCCTGTTTCCCTTCTTCGAGCCGGTGGGATTGCGTCATGTGATATCTCCGCTCTTTGGGAAGGCGTACCTCGTCTTGCAGGTTGTCGCGGCGATCATCGTGGCAGTTCTCTATGTTTTGAAAGTTCCGAAGGATCACTTTACGCTGCTTGCCATAGCCATCGTGACGTTCATGTTTTTTACGACAGCGGTGAATGAGGGATTCGGTCGCCTATGGATTTACACCCAGTGGTTCTACGATTGGGTTCCTCTCGCTGTAGCAGTGCTGCTTGTGGCCTATGCGGCGCATCGCTCGAAGATGCGAGAGCTGCTGTGGGCCATCGTGGTGGTGGCCGGAACACTCTCTGTTATCAATCTAGTGTCGGTGCTCCTGTGGCCGCATCTCATGGATCGCAAAACGAGAGCGCTTTTGAACTTCTACGGGCATAAGAACTCATCTATCTATGTTGCGTTGCCGTCGGTGGGGGCATCGTTGGTGCTGGATGCGCTCGCGGGGCGTCGTTGCTCGGCGAGGAGCGTTCTGCTGTATATTGTGGCCGCCTTGCAATGTCTCATATCGTACTCTGCCACATCGGTGGCCGCCCTATTTGTATTGGCCGTTTTAATGGTGGCCGTGCAGTTCCGTGGCGCGCGCTCCCTCGTCAACGGGATCAGCTGCACGATGGTGTTCGGGGCGCTATCGCTGCTCATCATGGTCGGCCCTGTTCGAAGGCTTTTTGCCCCACTAATCGAAGGGATTTTGGGGAAGACTTTGACGTTTACGGGGCGGACGTATATTTGGGATAGCGTGCTGGATCTCATGACTGGCAAGCACGTGCTAATTGGCTACGGTTCGTCCATTCGATTCGACATTGTAGTTGAGGGAATTCCCTACAGCGATCCGCACAGCTTTCTCCTTTACTTGTGGCTGACTGGAGGTGTGGCGGGGTTTGTACTCAGCGTCGCTCTTATGGGAGTTGCCGTACATGCCCTCTATCGGTATCGCAGGGTTTACTCAGTTGCGGTGCTTGCCGCTGTAGTGGCGTGCTTTTTCGTCATTGGCCTCATGGAATCGCTCATTACCATAGCGTGGCCCCTCTTCGTGGCGCTCGCCTTTTATTGGGGAACCGTGCTTGGGACGAGGCGCTCCAAAGGAGTGGTCGACAGGGTTTCTAACACCAGGATACTTTCCCGTTGACTCCATGTTAGGACTCTATGCCTTTTGGCGAATTTCTATGCGAACAGGCATTTTTCTTGTATAGTAACTTCACGATTGTAATCAACGGTTTGGTCGAAAACTTTTGCGGAAGGTGCGTGCGAGATTGCGGGGCGGCGATACTGAATCGGAATGGCTGACGGGAGGCGCGGCGCCCTATGATTCGTCGATGGAAGACAAGAGCCTGAACATTCTGTTGGTGACCCAGTTCTATACCCCCGAGCATAACGCGGGCGCATTTCGAGCGGCAGACCATGCGAGGGAGTGGGTTGCTCGGGGCCACAGGGTGACCGTGTTGACCGGGTGGCCTCATTACCCCAAGGGGGAACTCTTCGACGGCTATTCCATGACGTCTTTTGCAGAAGAGTCCATTGATGGTGTGAGGGTGTTGCGCAGCCGAGTGGTGGCGCGTCCGCTCACAAGTTCGATTCGTCGTATTCAAAATGGCTTGGGTTTCTTGATGTTCGCTGTGGCCAATATTCTGTCCAAGAGGAACCGGATCGGCGATTCTTTTGACGTGGTTGTGGCCAGCTCCGGTACGATTTTTGCCGGTTGGCTTGGATGGGCGTGCGCGAAGACGTTCAAAGCACCCCTCGTGATGGAGTATCGCGATCTGGCCTTTGAGCAGATGGTGGCCACGGGTTCGCGTCCCGAGGGGCTTGGGGTACGTCTTATGCGGCTTTGCGAGGTGAGCCTGGCGAAAAGATCCCGACGCGTTATCGTGCTCACGAACGGATTTCGCTCCATTTTGGCTCGAGAGGGTGTTGATCCGTCGATCGTAGCCGTTGTCCCCAATGGGGCTGACCCCCGTCCTCGCAAGGGCTGCCCGATGGGAGAAGGCCTGGTTTTTGGTTATTTCGGCACTATGGGCATTTCCCAGGACGTTCCCTCTACGCTCGAGCTTGTGGTTGCCGCATCTGAAGCGTCGCGCCAGCATGCTCGTTATATGCTCATTGGGGATGGTGCTGCTCGTGAGGCTGTGCAAGCTGCGCTCTCGGACAGCTCCTACGCTTTTGCCCAGTTGATGGATGGGATCTCGCAAGAGGAGCTCGAGCCTTACTATGGTTTGTGCCACATGACCGTAGTGAGCCTGAAGAAAAGCCAGCGTTTCGAGGCGACGGTGCCATCGAAGATATTCCAGTCTTTTGCTCGCGGTGTGCCGGTTTTGTTCAGTGGGCCCGAGGGGGAAGCTGCGCGCATTATTAGGGACGCCGGTGCCGGCCTCGTATTGACGGGCACCCGCGAGGAAGACGAGGAAGCCCTGCGCCGGTTCTTTTCGAATGATACATGGCATAGCGATATTGAATCCATGGGCGCACGGGCGCTTGAGGCTTTGGAGAAGAACTATTCCCGGTCGATGCTTGCCGGTCGTGTTTTAGAAGTGATTGCAGATGCAACAGAGAAAGGTGTGAGTCGATGAAGGTAAACGTAATTGGGCTCGGTTATATCGGGCTGCCCACCGCTCTTATGCTTGCCAGCCATGGGGTGGAAGTGACAGGCACGGACTACAATAAAGAGCTCGTTGCTACCTTGAATTCGGGTCGTACGACGTTTAGCGAGAAGGGCCTTGACGATCTTTTCGACGATGCTCGCGAAAAGGGCATCGTGTTTACCACGGAGTACCAGCCTGCTGACGTGTATATCATTTCCGTTCCCACTCCCTATGATGCCGACAGCAAAAAGATCGATCCGTCTTATGTCGTTGCCGCGGTCGAGACGACGCTGGATGTTTGTCCCGAGGGGGCAATTCTGGTCATCGAATCTACGGTGTCTCCAGGCACCATGGATAAGTTCGTGCGCCCCGTGATTGAATCACGTGGTCGGACTGCTGGGACGGATGTTCATTTGGTGCATGCCCCTGAGCGAATTATCCCGGGCAATATGGTCAATGAGCTTCTTTACAACAATCGCACGATTGGCGCCGACGATCCGGCGGTGGGAGAGCGTGTGAGGGAAGTGTACGCCTCCTTCTGCCAAGGAGACATCGAAGTAACCGATATTTGTACCGCCGAAATGACAAAGGTGGTCGAGAACACCTTCCGCGATATAAATATCGCCTTCGCGAACGAGCTGGCGAAAATTTGTCGCTCTGATGGCATGGACGTTCACGAGATTATTCGCATTGCGAATAAGCATCCGCGCGTTAACATCCTCTCTCCCGGCCCCGGCGTAGGGGGGCATTGCATCAGCGTGGATCCCTGGTTCCTGGTAGGCGATTACCCTCGCTTGACGAATCTCATCTCGACTGCTCGTGCTATCAATGACTCCATGCCGGATTTTGTCCTCGCCCGCGCATCGGAGATTATGAAGGCGGAGGGAATTGATTCGCCTTCAAAGGTCGGTATTTATGGCTTAACCTACAAAGAGGATGTCGATGATATTCGCGAGTCGCCCACGCTTCAAATGCTTGAGTCAATGGGGCGGCATCTGTGCGCAGGCGCGTGCCGCGTGTACGATCCGTGGGTGGAAAGCGATGTCGTGCCCGGCCAAGTTCACTCCATGGAGGAGTTTCTGGATGGCTTGGACATGATCATCGTTATGGTTGGGCACTCCGAGTTGAAAGATAATCTGGCCCTGTTGGGGCAGAGGGTAGTTCTCGACACGCGCAATATATGTGGCGTGGGCGAGCGCATCTATAAACTGTAGGGCAGGGTTGGCGATGCAACGAAAAAAAGTCATGCTTGTCTTCGGGACTCGACCTGAGGCGATCAAGATGTGTCCCTTGGTGCATGAGCTGAAGGACAATCCGGGGGCGTTCGAGACCGTTGTCTGCGTTACTGGGCAGCATCGCCAAATGCTCGATCAGGTTCTCCGGGCATTCTCCGTTGTTCCAGACTACGATTTGTCGGTAATGCAGCCGAGCCAGACGCTTTTTGATATTACCTGCGACGTTCTTCTGGACATAAAGGGTGTTCTAGAGGAAAGCAGGCCGGATATCGTCCTCGTGCATGGCGACACGTCGACATCTTTCGCGGCCGCGCTTGCGTGCTTCTATCTGCAGATCCCGGTGGGCCATGTCGAAGCTGGTCTCCGCACTCGTGATCTTTATTCGCCGTGGCCCGAGGAGTTTAATCGTCAAGCAGTCGATGTGATTTCACAATACTATTTTGCCCCTACTGACCAGGCCCGCCAGAATCTTATTGACGAGGGAAAGCCTGCTGAGCACATTTACGTGACGGGAAACACGGGGATCGATGCCTTGCGCACTACGGTCCAAGAGGGCTATGTGCATCCCGATCTTTCTTGGGCTGAGGGGAGCCGCCTGGTTCTCATTACGGCCCATCGCAGAGAGAACCTCGGTGAGCCGATGCATCGGCTCTTCCGCGCTATTCGTCGTGTCTTGGAAGAGCACTCTGATGTGAAAGCTATCTATCCCATACATATGAACCCCCTGGTGCGCAGCGCCGCCCATGCTGAGTTGGACGGCTTTGATCGGCTGCGCATTATTGAGCCCCTTGCCGTGCTCGATTTCCATAATTTTTTGGCTGCGAGTCACCTCGTGTTGACCGATTCTGGCGGCATCCAAGAAGAGGCTCCTGGTTTGGGCAAGCCCGTCTTGGTCATGCGGGATACAACGGAGCGCCCTGAGGGCGTCGAGGCGGGGACTTTGAAGTTGGTGGGGACTCAGGAGGAGACGATCTACCGAGCCTTTACGGAACTGCTAGAGGATGATTCTGTCTACCGCGCCATGTCCCAGGCATCGAATCCCTATGGCGATGGCTTCGCCTCCGCCCGTATTGCCTCGATTTTGGAAAGCGTTCGATGAGCGTCCTTGGCAAAATGAGGCTGTACGCCGCAACGGTTTCCCATCTTAAGCCGAACCAAGTAGCTTATCGTGTATGGCGCCGGCTGGGCGGGGCAACACCCCTTTCTCGCATGAAGCCGGTATGCCCTGCGCTTGACCGGGTGGATATCTCTCGTATTCCCGCCTTACCCGAGTTGGATTTTGATCCTGAGTTTCTGGGGCGTTTCGATGTGGACGCTCTTCTCGAGAACCGTGTCGAGCTGCTTCATCGGGAAATGGCAGTTGACTGGCGTGAATCGTGGCATGATGGGGGAGTAGCCACTGCCCTCTGGAGGTTTAATCTCCATTACTGCGAATATGTGCTGCCGCTCTTGCATGCCACTTTGGAAACAGGGGATGCGAGGTACTTTGATAAAGCGAAAGACATCATAAGCTGTTGGATTGATGCGAATCCTCCTCAACGTGGTGCGGTGGGATGGGATCCGTACGTCATATCTATGCGGGTAACCAACTGGCTTGCATTTTATGGCGAGGCGCGCGAGCTGCTGGAGGACGACCCCTCCTTTATCGGACGCATGAATGCCTCTCTCTCGGAGCAGTACGCCTTTCTCTCCCATCATCTTGAGAAAGACCTCCTTGCCAACCACTATCTCGAGAATTTGAAGGCCCTCGTTTTGCTTGCGCGTTATTTCGATGATGGGGCTACGTTGCAGATCGCGCTAAGATCCCTGGATCGGCAGATTCGAGAGCAGATACTTCCCGATGGCATGCATTTTGAGCTATCGCCTATGTATCATAAAGTGATGCTGGAGTCACTGTTGAGGGCTGCATCGGCATTGAATGGAACGGCCTTGGGGGGAGACGTCATATCCCGCTATCGATTGCAAGATATGTGCGACTGCCTCTATTCCCTCGAGCGGAAGACCAAGAGAACGCCCCTCTTTAATGATGCCGGGGACAATGTGGCAAAGAGTCGCGACGCGCTGCTTTCTTGCGCAGCCTCCCATCTCGGTGTGACTCCGGTCTTCAAGGACAGGCTTCCCGATGCAGGCTATTTCATTATTGAGCGAGATATCGGCGGCACAGAGGTGAAGGTTATCTGTGATGGGGGACAGCCGGGCCCCCGCTATGCCGCAGGCCATGTCCACTGCGATATGCTTTCGTTTGAGGTGTTTCTCGATGGAGAACCGTGGCTGGTCAATAGCGGGACGTTTGCCTATCAAGACGAATCGAGGCTTTGCTACAAGCAAACACTCGCTCACAATGCGCCGTCTCTTGAAGGTGGGGAGCAAACGCAATGCTGGGCCTCATTCCGCACGGGCCATATGGCGCAAATTTTGGCTGTCTCCTGTCACGACGGGGTTTTCCGGGCGAAGATGCGCGATTGGCGGGGAAATGTCATTTCCCGTTGCCTTCAAGTGACCGATGATGGCGTGCAGATTGTCGATGAAACAGAAGCTGCTGCTCGCATTGTGTCCGCTGTGCATGTGTCGCCATCTTTCCAGCATTCTTGGGGTTCTCGCGCGGTTTCGTGCCGCTATTCTCCCGAGTTTGGCAGGGAGGAGCTTGCCGCTTGTCGGTACTATGAGGGGCGCGGCTCGATCGTCTGTAAGATCCCCTGGCCCGATGCGCCCTCTGGTTGCTTGGGACGCCGGCGTGAGACGGATTGGGTCTTCGCCGACTCTGATGAGGTTTGAGAGAAGTTGACGGCTGCTTGGCCCGTCAATAGGCTGGTGCAGTAAAATCAAGGAATAAAAGTGAGGAAAGGAATATCATTGACGCTCCGTGATTTGATTAATCTTTTGAGACGTCACGTCAAGGCTGTTGTCGTGACCCCTGTTGTGGCCTTTTTCATTATTGTGATGCTTACTGTCACGGTTTTGCCCCCCGCCTACAAGGCAACGGCCACTATTACGGTGAGTGATCCGTCGGGTACTGTCTCTACGGCTAATTTGCTTTCGGTCGTCAACACCATTGCAACGGACGAAATAGCCCCTTACACCGTGCGCGATTCGAAGATAAAAGTGACGGCGAAGAACAGCGTCGCGCCCTCGGGGGGCGCTCAGATGTTCGAGGTGGCGGTTAAGTGCAGCGATGAGCAGGAATGCCTTGGATTGGCAAATGACCTGGCTCAATCAGTGGCACTGAAATCTGCCGAAGTTTTTCAGGCCTTACAGGAGGAAGACGAGGCCGGTCGAGCCGATCTCGGGGCTCTCAACAATGCCGATGATGTCGCAGGTGTTCTGAGCGGTTCTCTCTTGCAGGATACGCTGGGCTCGGATCGCACTTTCGAGTTCTGCTCGTTTACTGTCAACAATGCGGTTGAAGCAGAACCGGCGGGGGCGGGTCCTCTTTTGCTGGGGGCCGCCGCCGCTATTCTGGGTTTGCTGGCGGCTTGCGCTGTCATTGTCTTCATAGATGCCGTGCGTAAACCGATTCGCGGGAAAGATGATGTGACCTATGGGCTTAATGTGCCTGTTCTCAGTGAGGGGGAGGGTCGAGCCGCGGCCGAGCAACTCTGGGCAAATATCCAGTTTAGAGCCTCTGGCACTATAGAATCCATTTGTCTTCTCCCTGTTGGAGACGAGGGCACCTCATGGTGCGCACGCCACCTGGTTGACGCCATCGAGCGCACGGGGGTGCATGCCCGCATTCTTTCGGTAGAGGCGGACACCAACGAGGTTTCATCGTCGGATGATTCTTCGGTAACGGTCTTTGAGTGCGAGTCGCTTGATCGGGGAATGGGTGCCGCCTATTGCGCCCGAGAGGCATCTGCGACGGTGGTGTGTGCAGTCTTGTGGCGGGATTCGCGTCCTGCCTTGCGCACCGTTGCCGATGAACTGGAACTTGCAGGCGTTTCGGTTACGGGGGCGGCTCTCCGTACCGATTAGGCGACATGCAGCATGGACATGTCCGAGAGATAACGACTGGTCGTCATGGTATAGCCATTTATTTTGGTCGCTCGTATGGGTGATTCGAGGAAGGAAAAACGTGAAACAGCTATTCTTGATGGTTGATAAGGGAAATGTTGAGCTTGTCGAAGTGCCCGCCCCTGTTGATAAGCCGGGGTACGTGGTTGTCGAAACGCTGTGGTCGGTTGTGAGTGCGGGAACCGAGCGGACGCTTACATCCTTCGGTGGAAAGAACTTGGTTGCCAAGGCTTTGGAGCGGCCCGATCAAGTTAAGAAAGTGCTCGAAAAGCTTTCCACCGATGGCGTGCTGACCACCATGGAACTCGCTTTCAATAAGCTGGGCGAGCCGATGCCCATGGGCTATTCCGCCGTTGGTCGCGTGCTCTCTTGCGGCAAAGGGGTAACCGATGTGTTTCCCGGCGACCTGGTTGCCATGGTCGGCCAGGCCTACCACTCGGAGATCAACCGCGTTAATCGGAATCTCGTGGCGAAGCTGCCCGATTCCCTGCCCGATCCTCGGCAGGCGGCACTGTGTGCTCTGGGAGGTATCGCCCTCCAGGGCATTCACCAGGCCGACGTGCGTCCTGGCGAGACGGTGGCGGTGATAGGGATGGGGCTCATCGGTCAAATTTGCGCTCGCATCCTTGATGCCTATGGTTGCGATGTCATCGGGTTCGATGTGGTGGATAAGTCGCTCGAGGGTACTCGCCTGAAGGCTTTCGTCAACTCCCTTGACGAGAATGCCGCTGAGCTCACCTTGGCCCAAACGGCTGGTCGAGGGGTTGACAAGGTTATCATCACGGCCGCTACCGACTCCAATGCTCCCATGGATTTGGCTGCCGCCATTGCGCGCGATCGAGGCGTGATCTGCATGATTGGCGTGACCAAGATGGATATCGACCGTCGTCCTTACTACCAAAAGGAGCTTACGTTCACAATCGCCCGCTCCTACGGCCCGGGGCGCTATGATGCTTCGTACGAGGAAAAGGGAGTCGACTATCCCATCGGCCACGTTCGCTTCACAGAGGGTCGCAATATCGAGGAATTCGTGCGCCTGCTCGACACGGGCCGTCTTGATTTGTCGGATCTCATTACCCATGAGGTGCCTTTTGAGGATGCGGCGACGGCCTACGAGATGATCACCACCAATAAGAATCACGAGCAATACATCGGCATCCTCCTTCAGTATCCTGAGCGCGCGGGGAAGACGGACAGCATCGTCCGGGCTTCCTCTCAGGCGAAATCTGCCGTCGAGGGGAAAGTGTCGGTGGGGCTCGTCGGTGGCGGCGGATTTGCCCGCAGCACCATTCTCCCTGGCTTGAAGGCCAACGGCGGCTACAGGCTCAAGGCGCTTGCGACAACGGGGGGCGTGAGCACGGGGCAAACGGCCGAGGAAGGGCTCTTCTCGTATATCACCAATGACTACCATGATCTTCTTGACGATGACGACATCGATTTGATCATTGTTTCGACGGGGCATAACTCCCATGCCAAAATTGCCGCGGAGGCCCTTCGGGCAGGAAAGAGCGTCTATTGCGAAAAGCCCTTGGCGCTTACTCTGGAAGAACTCGATATGGTGGAAGAGGCCTACCGGGAAAGCAAGGGGCACTTGTTCTGCGGAATGAATCGCCGATATGCTCCGAGCGTCCTCCGGATTAAGGAAGAGCTTCACACCGATCAGATGCCGTGCATGTACGACTACATCGTCAATGCCGGCGAGATACCCGCGGATCATTGGACGCAGGATGCCAATGTGGGAGGGGGACGTATTATTGGTGAAGCTTGCCATATGGTAGATGTGGTGCAGAGCCTCGATGGCAGCGGCATCGATAGTCTTGGCCTTACCTTTGCCGATTGCGAGGATCGCCCCTGCAAGGACAATGCCATCATTTCCCTTAAGATGAAATCTGGGGCCATTGCGAACATTCTCTATACCTCGGCAGGATCGAAGAAGTTCCCCAAGGAGCAGCTGAGGGTGTTTGGCGCCGGCAACGTATACGAAGTGGATAATTTCATTGGCCTCACGCGGTTCAGCAATGCGAAGAAGAGCAGTCCGCGGCTTAAGCAGGATAAGGGTTTCGCTAACGAGTATGACTTCATCCTGAAAGTACTGCGCGGCGAATCCCCCAACCCTGCCATTGAAGATACGTTCACGGGCCACCGTGCGCTTATTGAGGCGCTGGAGGCTTCGGCGGGAGAGGCGTCCGCTCGGTAATGAGAACCACGTTCGTACTTTTGCACGTCCCCAATCCCCGAATGAATAAGCGCATCGGCTTAATGAAAAAATTCGGGGATTGCTCGGTGCTGTCCTTCAGGCGAAAAATCTACGATCTTTGGGAGCCTGAGCACAAGGATGTTCCCCATAAGATACTTTCTCTGGATCTCCCGTCAGCGGACAAACCCCTGGAGCGAGCTCTCGGATCGTTGCGCATGCGCAGGCAAATAGCTCGTGAGCTGAAGACGACGAATCCCGATTGCGTATACACGGCAGGGCTCGATGCGCTGATGGGGGTTATTCCCTACAAGAGGGGCTGTGGGGCCAAGGTCGTTTATGAGGTGGCCGATCTGCGCAACCTTCACTTGGCTACGGCGCGTAATCCGCTTAAAAGGTTCGTACAGCGTGCCGTTTCTCGCTTAGAGCGCCGATTGCTTTCCGATGTCGATCTGATCGTTGTCACTTCCAAGAAATACTACGATGATTACTACGCCCGGTTCATCGATCCCGATAAGGTGATCTTTGTTCCCAATGTTCCTGACCCAGCTCCGTTTCGCGCCTATCGGAAAAAGAACAGCGGTTCATTTACTGTCGGTTATATTGGCGGGATTCGCTATCTTGAGCAGATGAAGATGCTCGTTGATGCTGCCGAGCGCGCGGGTGCTCGGGTGTTCTTCGCGGGTGGCGGAGAAACGCAGGAATGCTATGAGGAGCTGGTTCGCTATTGCGACGGGAAGAGTCATGTGGAGTTTACGGGCACGTACAGCTATGAGAGCGATGTAGCCGATCTCTACGGCCGGGCCGATTGTATTTACTCGGTCTACGATGCCTCTATCCCCAATGTGAGAATTGCCCTCCCGAACAAGCTGTATGAATCCATCCTCTGTGAGCTTCCCATTTTGGCCGCAAAAGGAACCTATCTCTCGGAATTAGTGGAGGAGTGGGGCGTAGGCCTGTCCGTTGATTGCGAGAGCGTCGATGAGCTCGAGTGTGCCCTGCGTCGCCTCATGGACGATGCCTCATTGAATCAGGCGCTTGGCGCTGCCCTCAAGAAGGCGATCGAGTATGCGGATTTCAACTCTGTAGATGACGCACTCGCGCAGAAGATTGCGGCCGTAACAGCCTGTTCCGCAACTCCTTCCGTTGCGGAGTTTGTATAGACTGCTGGACTGAACTCGATGAGCGTTTTTGGCAAGATAAAGTCGTATGGCAAAGATCTCTTCTTTTCCATGGGGTCGACACTCGTTGTATCTCTCGTAACCCAGTTCGCCCTCTATCCATTTCTCGCGGCGGCATTGAGCCCAACGCAGTATGGCATCCTGCTTTCCACCATGGGAATCGTCGATATTATCGTGGCGACTACCGGGCGTGAGCTGTGCAACACGCGTCTCGTTTGCGATGGTGTCTGCGAAACTATCGATGAGCCTCCGTTTTATCTGAAGCTGCTTGCAATATCCGGGGCGGCTGGCGTCGTGGCTGTGCTTCTGTGCGGTTTGTTCCTCTTTGGGTACACCACGGCCGAGCTCGTGTTGCTCTCGGTGCTGTTTGTCCTCTCGTCGAGCAAGGCATACCTTTTGGTGAGAGTGCGCCTCAATATAGATTTCATGAGTCTCTTTGTTGCCAACTGCGTGGTGAGTGCGGGATATCTTTTGGGCTTGCTTCTGTTCAGGCTGAGTGGCGTTTGGCTGCTGGTTTTCATTCTGGGAGAAGTACTTTCGCTGGTTTATGTGCTCGTGAAGACAAAGGTGCGTATAGGTCGTGATGCGCAGGTCAAAAGCAAGAAGAAGGCAAGGGAGACTTACGCCTCGTTGTCGGCTAGCACGTTTATTGGTAGTCTTGGAAGCTATTTTGACCGCATCTTCATTCCCTTTGCCCTTGGCGAGGCATCCCTCTCTGTTTTCTTTGCGGCTTCCTTTTTGGGGAAGATAGTTTTTCTCGTTTCCACGCCCTTGAGAACGGTGCTCATCACCTATCTGGGCAATGGAAGGGTGTCTTTGTCGGCAAGAACGCTGCTGGGTATCAACCTTGCTGGTATCGTAGTGATGGCTTTTTTCGCAGGGCTGTGCGCCTTAGCGGGTAATGTGGTGACGAGTATTCTGTACCCCACGCTTTATCATGATGCGGAGGGAATAATCTTCTGGGCAAATCTTGCTATCGTCCTAGGCTTGGGCTTCACCATCAATGCTACTCTCATTATGGTTGCGGCTCCTTCCTGGTGGCAGACGGTTTTTTCGACTGTTCGGGTGGTTCTGTACGCCTTGTGCGCTCTGGTGGGTACGTGGTTGAGCGGTCTGCTCGGTTATGCGTGGGGAGTGGGGTTGGCCAATGTCCTCATGTATGGCGCCTCCTTCTGTATTGCGTATTTGTATTGCGGCAAAAGCTCCGCCAAGAGAGGATAGATATGAGGATTGTCGATCTCGTTATGCATCCGTCGGTGGGATGGAGCTATGTGAAGAGGGAGTGGCGATATGCGCGGGGGCGAGCACGTTTTGCCAGGAACCGACCGCTTTGGGCTAGGCGGGAGGAACTCCGCTATCAAGATGCGTTTCCTGGCGACTCGCTGCTGATTTCGCGAGCCCAATCGCTGGCGGCTCACATGGCGACGGTTCTCCTCGAAGTCAATGGCTCTCCGGACATTCAGGAGATCAGATCCCATGCTGATAAGTTGCTCGACGGCTCTGTCTATGTGCTATACGATTATCGAGAGGGAGTGCTCGAAGACGGTCGTCCTCGCTGGGGTGTCGATTATGCAACAGGTGCTCGATATACGGCCGCTCATTTTTCCCGTGCGCGCGGTGCCGTTGAGCCTGGGAAGAAGGCTGACATAAAGCGAGTGTGGGAAGTGGCGCGTATGGAGTATCTTCTCGCCCCGGCGCTTATGTACCATCTAACGCGCGAAGAACGTTACGCAGGTGTCGTAGTGGACATCTTGGGCTCGTTTATCGAGAGCGTTCCCTATGATGTAGGGCCACAATGGCAACCGTCTTTTGAAGTGGGCATCCGTCTTATTAATATGATTGCCGCCTTCTCCTTTGTGGTTGACGCGGAAGTCTGTGACGAGGAGTTCGTGGACAGATTCCTGCGCTCGGCGAAGCAGCATTGCCACCATATCTTGCAATTCGAGGAAAATATCAGCGGTCTTACTTCGACGCACTATCTGGGGGGATTGGTGGGGCTGGCCGCGTTCTGCGCCTTAGCGGATGAGTCTCAGGAGTCGTTGAGACGATATGTGCAGCGGGCTTTGGAAGAAGAGTCTCGCCGTCAGATCCTCGATGCGGGCTGCGATTACGAAGGTTCAACTTCCTATCAAAGGCTAGCTGGGGAATTGCTGGGCTATTCTGCTGCAATGCTCGAGTTTTGCGGGATAAAGCTGTCGAGGGGGTTTCATGATCGGCTGGCCTCTATGGCTCGATACTCAACGACTCTGAGGCGCAGTAACGGAACAGCCGTCCAAATAGGGGACAACGATTCGGGCAGAGTGCTGCGCCTTTTGCCTGATGGCCCTAATGACCATGCTGTTTTTCTCAGACTTGCGTCGCGGAGCGGCGAAGGCTTCTGCGACGTTTGCGCTGAAGGGGAAGAGAGGATCCTGGAAACACCGCGTATGATGGTGGTTTCACGGGCCGGTATGCACCTGACCATGACCGCTTTCGATGCGGGAGAGTTTGGTATGGGTGGGCATACTCACAACGACCTCCTGTCCTTTACGCTTTTTGTTGACGGTCGTGACTTCATTGTCGACCCTGGTACGGGAAGCTATACGGGCGATGCGTTGTTGCGTAATGAGATGCGATCCACTTTTTCCCATGCCACTATTGCAGTGGAGGGGCTTGAGCAGAGAGAGATTGGCCCCGATCCTTTTGGGTGGGCCGATTCCGTTGTCACGCATCTGTCGATGGAGCGCAATGACGGCGAAATCAGAATTTCGGGATGGCACGACGGTTACCAAAAACGACTGGCCTGTCGTCATGAGAGGGATTGTGCGATCTGGTCCAAGCGTGGGCGCATCACCATTGTCGATAGGATTGTGGGCGCTGATCAACCCATGACGTGCACGCTGCCCCTTCATCCCGATGTAGAGGTGAGAGACGGTGACGATGGCCGCATTTTGCTCGTGAACGAGGGCGTGGCGGTCGAAGTGTCGGGCTCGTGGTCGTTCCGGATAGAGAAGGCGCGGTATTCCTCTCATTATGATTGCGTAGTAGAGTCAAGAAAACTTGTGGCCGAGGCCCAGACAAACCCCCAGACGCTCGAGCTGAGAGTGATTCGCTAAATGAATATATGTGACAATGCCGTATCGACGAAGAGGGAAAGCGAGGGCTGCTCGCCTTTCTCCTTGGGCCGCAAAGTGCTCATGCTTGGAGGCATCCTCTTCTTCAGGGCGTCCCTGGACTATGTCTACGCAAGTGCGCTATGTCCCTACTATGCCCTGTACGGGATGTCGATTTACGATCCCGATGCAGGTTGGCTGCTCATATCCTACGCTCTGCTTCTATTGATGGCCGTACCCTGCGTTTTGATGGCCGAAAGCCATCGTCCGTCGTACCTTTTCGTTGGTGCGCTTTTTTTGCTGTGCTTTGTTCCCAATACATCTCTCTATTATGTGCAGCATCTTCCGCACTACTTTATTTTGTACTCGTGTCTCTTCTGGAGCATGGTCTTGCTGGGATATTACTTTTTCGGCCAGATTCGTTGGCGGCCCAGGGAGCCGATAGCGGCTCCTCGCGGCTCTCGTTTCCTTGCAGCAGCTCCGTTCCTGCTCACCCTCGTTGTATTCCTCTATGCGGTTTACTACAACGGCGGGGTAAGTTTTGCCTTCAATTTGGCGGATTATTACGATATGCGCCAGGAGAGCTTCACGGCTCCCCTGGGGCCGATTTGGCAGCGGCTGGTTTCCTGGACCGGTTGCGTGTTCGCTCCTTTCGGTGTGGCCGTCTGTCTTTTGAAGCGTCGGTACGGTATGGCAGCTGCGCTGGCTCTTTTTGATCTATCCATTACGGCGATTAACGGCATGAAGACATATCTTTTCACGCTGGTTCTCACCATAGGACTTGTTCTTGTTCTTAGGCGAAGGGCCGACCTTAGATGGTTCGCATGGGCGCCCCTGATGCTTGGGGCAGTTGTCATGGTCGGCGGTCTCCTTTTCGATACCAAAATCGGACTTTTCATTTCCAACTATATTACACGTCGTGTTTTGTTCACTACGAGCCACAACGCTTGGGGCTTTATCGAATATTTTCACGATCAGGAGAAACTGTACGAGTTGCACCATCTGCTTCGATGGCTCAACCAGTTCGGCTTTGAGAACCCCCTCGGTGTCGATGATGTTTCCCAGCACATGGGAACGGTGATCCATGGCACGGCAGACAATAAGAACCCTGCGGGAACCATTGGCGATGCCTATATGAATTTCGGTATTTTCGGCCTCGTTGTGTATCCTCTTGTTATGGTGAGCCTATACTGTCTCATGGATCGGGTGGTTGCGAGGCAGGCTGTGGCATTCTATGTCCCGGTACTTATCTCGACCACGGAATTCATGGTGAACGGAAATTTATTCTCTGTGTTCTTGTCCTACGGGTACCTGCCTTTTCTCGTATATGCCTTTTTCGTTTCCCGCTACGGCGGATTCGGGGCCGTATTTCTTGCCCCTCCCAAAAAAGAAGGGATGGGTAATCGTTCTGGGCATCGTTTGTCGGTGGCATCACGAGCAGGCGGAGAAGGAGCTGAATAGCAAATGTGCGGCATTGCGGGGTTTGTTGATACAAGGATGCGCATCGGAGTTGGCGAGTTAGTCTCCATGAACAACGTTGCCAAGTATCGGGGTCCGGATGATGAGGGCTACTATCTGGTGGAGCAGTCTTCGGTTGGCCATGAGTGCTACGGAGATGATACGGTGCATTCCCTTAGGATCGCCCCCTATCGTTCCGCAAAGTCTCTTGCTGCGTCATGCCGCCCGGTGATGGGTTTGGCCCATCGGCGTCTGAGCATTCTCGATGTGACGGCTGCCGGCCATCAGCCCATGGTGGATGCCGCCTCCCAATGCGTACTTGTTTTCAATGGTGAGCTGTACAATTATGTTGAAGTGAGGGCGCAGTTGGTTGCGCTCGGCCACGAGTTCTCTACCCACAGCGACACCGAGGTTCTCCTGCGATCGTATCTCGAATGGGGGGAGCACTGCGTCGATCATTTCAACGGCATGTGGGGCTTCTGCATCTGGGATGAGGGTAAGAAACGACTGTTTTGCTCTCGCGACAGACTGGGGGCAAAGCCCTTTCATTGGTGGACTGATGGGCACAGTGCTTTCTGCTTTGGGTCGGAATTGAAACAAGTTGCGGCCTGCTCACTTGTTGATAGGGCACTCAATGTCCCCTATGTGGCGTCCAATGTCATTTACGGAGTGAGCGATTACGACCACCAGACCCCCTTTGCTCATGTGGAGATGCTGAGTGCGGGTCATAACCTCATTGTTCAAATGGGCCATGACATGCAGTCGATTGTCTCGGTGCGAAAGGAGAGATATTGGAATCTCTCGGTTGAGCCGAAGCCCATGTCTGCTGAAGAGTGCGTCGATCGGATTCGCCAAGAAGTGTCCCGTAGCTGTTCGTGGCGAATGAGGAGCGATGTGCCGCTGGGGGTTTTGCTTTCAGGAGGACTCGATTCTTCTTGTCTGACCGCAGAGTTGGCGGATCAACTTCATTCCGTCGATCCCGACGCGCGTCTGTCTACCTTCACAACTTCTTACGAGGGATACCCCGACTGCGATGAGCGCGTGTTTGCCCAGGCCGTGAATCAGGCTAAGAACTGTATTGGACACATGGTGGAGCCGAGCTTTGCGGCACATGATATAGGCGAGAAAATGTCGGATCTCGTTTGGCATCTGGAGGGCATGTGCAACCCCACAAATCTGGGAACACTCAGTCTTTTGGAGCAGGTTCGCGATGCGGGCTTCAAGGTGCTGATCAACGGCCAATGCGGCGACGAGACCATGTTCGGTTATGAGCGTTACTATGCCTATTACCTTAAAGACCTTGTGGGAAGCGGCAGGGTCTCCGAGGCGTTCCGGGAAGGGCGCCGCGCGGTGGACAATTCGCGGCTCACTTTCAAAGAGCTTGCCGCTATGATGGGCTACTACAATATGGCGTTTTTGCGGCAGCGGGTTCGTCGTCGAGAGTCAGAACGTTATTGCAGCGATCTCATGATGCGAGCTTGTGATGACCGCCAACTGCGAGAGCTGTTGTTCCCGGGGAGCTTGAGTGGGGTGACCTACAATGAGCTCACCAGCACCCAGCTGCCCCATATTACTCGCTGGGATGATCGGCTCTATATGGCGGCGTCACTGGAAAGCCGGATTCCTTTTATGGACTACCAGTTCGTGGAGTTTGCCTGCTCTATCCCGCCCAGCTTGAAAATCCAAGGAGGTTGGACGAAGTACTTGCTCCGTAAGGCTTTTGACGGCCGATTGCCTGACAGCGTCATCTGGAGAAAGAACAAAATGGGATTCCCGGCGCCCCGGGAGGCTTGGATGGAAAAGCTTCCCGAGTCCTTCGCCCTGTCGCTTGTCAAAGAGGCGCGATCGGCGCCGCTCTTCGATATGGGAGCTGTGGGGGAGTTATGCCGCAACAATCGGGGGAGCAAGGCATTTGAGCGCTTTCTCTGGGTTGAGCTGTTCATGAGGCGCTTTGACGCGTATTGTCCGGAATTGTGAGCTTGGGCATGAGCTGCTGTCGGTGGGCGCGTATCGCTATGCGTCTACCGACAGTCTGATGGAGTCCTTAAGGGGCGTGATGCGGTAGTCGTAGCCGCACTCGCTGGCCTTCAGGCTATAGCAGTCGCTGCCGAATACCTTGCCAAATGTTTCGTTATGGTGCGCGAGAAACGACGCCGGCCCGGCGAGCAGCCGGCTGAGGTGGATGCGGCGCCCCATGGCGCGGCCGAGTTGCTCGACCATGTCTGCGGTGCAGACATGCTGTTCCTCCTGGGGGAGGAACAGGCCTCCTTCCCTGCTTTCCACGAGCAGGCGCATCAACTCGGCCAAATTGCGGGAGTAGATCATGGAGCGGCGGTTGCGCACATGCGGGAAAATGGGCGTGCGGGCGGCGAATTGCACAAAGCGGGGGAAGTTCCCCTTGGTGCAATGGGGGCCATAGACCAGGGGCGGTCTAATGATGGCGATGGCAAAATGATCGTCTGCGAGATCACTTAGTTGCCGCTCCGCCTCGAGTTTGCTCTTGCCATACCAGGTGCGGGGATTTGGCGGTGTGTCCAAGTCGATGGGCGCTGCGTTCGCGGCACCGGTGACGCCGTAGACGGCGAAAGTGCTCAGAAAGATGAAGTGAGGGATGCCGGCCGCCTTGGCCTTTACGGCGACGTCGCGGGTAAGGGCAACATTGACATCGTCGTAGAGGCCGTCTAGGTCTCCGACACCTTCCCCTTGATGGACGATGGCAGCAGTGTGGATAAGGGAGTCAAAGCCACGCCAATTCTCCGACTTCCATTCGTCACCGCGTAGCGATACGCGATGCACTTCGTAATTGTCGCCGAATTGTTCTAGATGAAGCTCGAGTTCGTTGCCGATCCAGCTCGTTTTTCCCGTTACGAGAATTCTCTTCACTTGGATACCTTTTCGTGGTCTAGGCTTGGCCAAGCACTTCGCGCTCATAGCATGCGCGGTCTTTTAGACGGCCCTGACTCATGGCGTGGCCGTCTGAGTCGTAGCCGATGAAGTGAGAATCCGATCCAATGAAATTCGTGGTCTTACCGCGTCTTAGCACCATAGCTACGAGTCGAAAGGCCTGCTTGACGTCGGTGAGGAAGCTGACGGATTCTACGTAGGCGATGTCGTTCTCGAAACGAGCATGGCTGTAGTCGTAGCGCTCCTCGAGGGTGGGATCGATGAGGGGGCATTCGAGGCCAGGACGCACGTAGTAACGCTGTTTGTGGCGCTCTGACATGCGCGGCGTGTATTCGATGGGCAGGGGGCGAGGTCCGATAAGGGACATGTCGCCCTTGAAGACGCTCCAGAAATTGAGGAGCTCGTCGAGAGAATGCTGGCGCACGAAACGACCGAGGTCAGTGGTGCGCATTTCAGGAGGAAGCAGCTCGCCATTCTCGTCACGCTCGTTGGTCATGTTGCGAAACTTCACGAGGTCGAAAGGCTCGAGGTTCCTTCCCGAGCGCTTTTGACGAAAGAGCACCGGAGAGCCCACATCACGGAAAGTTAGGATCGCCAGCACGCCGTTGATGGGCAGCGTGACCAAAAGGGCTGCAGCCGACAGAACGATATCGAGGCCGCGCTTCACATAGCGAACGTAGATGCCGTCAGCGGGGGAGACAGGCTTGGCAATGGCATTGGCCTTCCCAAGGTTGCGTTCTTGGAGAATGCGGGCGGCGTCGGCCACCTCCCCACGAATCCAATCGTCGTTGGCCGCCTCCCCCGGTGCGCAGGAATCGATGGGGGAATCCATAGCGCCTGAGGTTGTCATATGCGGTTGCGTTTCCATAAGTTCTGCGTTGCTCTCCTGGATGGAAGGGGTTTCGCGGCCTGGACCGCGTGCGGGCAAGCGGGATTGGGAATTGCCCACGGTCATTTATATAGTAACGTAAACCAAGGTCATTTGCATCCCTTGGTTTTATGGAGCGGAAGCAGCAGACTGATAAGGCGTGCTTACGGGCGCCGAAAGGCTATTGCAGGGAGGGCGAGAAATTCAGTAGACTGTCGTCGTGTAATTGTCACTGTGCAAAAAAGAATGCGCATGGAGCGAGACTCTTTCTAGTTGGAGGGAGCCTGATGATGGATAGGTTCGCGCGAGGGGGACGGTGCTGCCTGGCGGCGGCGATGGTGATGGCGTTGCTGCCCGTTGCGGCCTTCGGCGATGAATCGTCCGCTGAATCGGCTGTCTCGTCGAACGGGGAATCCGATATTGAGGTGGCCGCCGATCCGGCGGTCGAGCTACCCCTTGCACTGAGCGCCGCACCGATGGCCGAGCCGTCCATTGAGCCCAGCGTCGAGCTTCCCGGCGAGCCAGCTTCCGAAGTGCCTGCCGCATCCGCCGCTGCCGACCCCGACGTCATCACGGTGCCGGCGCGGCCTCACGGGCTCAATCGCGATGGCTGGAGCGCCACCGTCTCCTACATGAAGCCCGTGGCCGGAACGCCGACGAGCTTCGCCATTACGGCCGATGGGGGCCCGAAGGGGTCGGGAAGCTACCAGTACCAGCAAGGCTTCATCTACAAGTACGATCCGACAGAGGGACGCTATGTCTGGGTCTACGACCCCTCGTTCGGTCGCGCCGACCCCTACCAGGATTCCAATGTATTGAGCTATCAGTTCGTGAGCGCCGGTCGGTATCAGTACCAATTCCAGGTGCGCGATACGGTGACGAACCTGTTCCAGCGGTTCACGTTCGACATCACCGTGGACGGCGATGGTTTCATCGATGTTGAGACCCGGGCTCGGGAAATCGTTGACGAATGCCTTCCCGATGGAAGCAGTGATGACTACGAGACGGCGCTTGCGCTGCATGACTGGATCATCGACAACGTCAGCTACGACTACAGCTACAAGCATCTGGGCATCGATCGGGCCTTGGCGGGCATGGCGGTCACCTGCGAGGGGTATCACGCCGCCTATGTGAAGCTGCTGGAGATTGCTGGTCTGGAGGCGGGACGCATTACGGACGGCGGGCATGTGTGGACCGCTGTGAAGATGGATGGCGCCTGGTACCACGTCGATACGACCCACGATGACGTGAAGGACGATTTCGCCGATCCGACAACACCGGACTTTCTCACCAAGGAGCAGCAGGCTCATTTGCTGTTCGGCCTCGATGATGTCACTATGATGCTCGCGAACCCCTCCTACGAGGGCCCCACCCAGGGGTATGAGGCCACCTCGCTGGAGAATAACTACTTCATTAAGACGGGCGATATTATGGAGTGGTCCGACTCTGTGGCCGACCAGATTCTGCAACGCCTTGAGCGCAAGGAGACCTCTTTCACGCTGGAGGCACCCAACGCCCATTGGGCCCAGGATAGTTACAAGGACGTGATCAATAATTTAGTGGCCTACGAGCTGAACCAGTACGAGTGGATTACCGACGGGCAAATGGCCGATGCCGTGGTTCGCGTCTCCTATGCCGACGACTATTTCACCGTGAAAACGTACACCGTCCTCGTTGGGGAGCCGACGGTTGCGCGGAACTTGGTGTACAACGGTGCGAGCCAGGAGGGGGTGACCGTTCCCTCGACCGGCTCCTATGCGCTTCGGGGGACGACCAGCGCTGTGGACGCGGGAACCTACACCGTTTGGGCTGCGCCTGGTGATGGATACGCCTGGGACAAGACGGGCAGTGTGGTGGAGCGTCCGTATCAATGGAAGATCGCTCCGGCCTCCATTGCCGGGGTGTCTGTGGCAGGCCTGCGGTCCTCCTACGAGTATACCGGTTCGTCGATTCGGCCTGAGGTGACCATACGGCATGGCAGCCGCACGCTGCGGGAGGGCGTTGACTATCGGGTTTCCTACGAGAACAACAGTCGGGTTGGCAAGGCGACGCTGACCATTCAGGGCGCGGGCAAGAACTATGCGGGCAGCAAGAAGTTGTCATTCAATATCGTCGCGCCGAAGAACGCGTGGGTGACGGCCGGTGGTAAGACGTACTATTACGACGGTGCCGGCAAGCCCGTGAAGTGGAGCCAGAAAATCGGCGGTGCCTGGTACTACTTCAACGGCTCGGGCGTTATGCAGACTGGCTGGATCACCTGGAAAGACGGCACCAAGAGCTACTTCCACCCCGATGGCAAGGGTCATGCTGCCGCCCTGCTCGGCTGGCGCAGCTTCAACGGAGTGAAGTACTACTTCGACCAGGCCACGGGCATATCCAAGCGCTGGAGTCAGCGTCTCGGGGGCTACTGGTACTACTTCGATTCCGCCTCTCGCATGAAGACAGGTTGGATCACCTGGAAGGACGGCCGCAAGAGCTACTTCAACTGGGACGGCAAAGCCCTCACCGGCTGGCGCAGCTTCAACGGCAAGAAATACTACTTCGATCCCGTGACGGGAATGACGAGGTGAATTCGCAGGGGCGATTGGGCGATGCACTCGCCCCTGCTTTTCTCTGCGGGAATAAGAAAACCGTATTGATGATCGAATCCAATTATTTCTTAAAAATAGCCCGCACTAGTTTCATGATGCGTTGGATATCGTAATAGCCCATCAAGTGGTCAATGATGTTGTTGCAGACCTCGATCTCTTCTCTCAATACCGCATGGGATGATATTTGCTCTACGACACAGAAAAAGAGTGCTTTTGCCTTCGTGCGTGGGTTTTTAAAATCTTCCTTGAGTACATTTGCATATTTTTGCGAGCCAATTATTTGATGATAGCTTACTTGAAACTCTGTTTGGCAGTATTCCTCAAATTCTGAGGAGTTTTTTCCATGAGTTCAAGGAGCTCCTCCTCCGGCGTGAAGCCTAGATCGTGGACAATCCCACCGTACCGTTCTTTTAGGGCAATGATGCGCTCATCAGTAAAAGCGTCGTGGTCTAAGAGGGCTTTAACGCTGGTATATTCCGGTACCTTGAAGGAGATGTTAATAGCGAAAGTTGCCGTATCGTAAAAAGTTCCCACAGGCAAGATCGGCGAGAGGGCTTCTCTGCCAAAGTGCTCTTCTCTTACAGCTCGTCTGCACATGCTTTGAAAGCATTTTTGGGCCACGTCATCCTCAACTAGAACCAGGTAATCGCCCAATACGCTGTCGAAAAGATCGATGCTTCTCATCGCCTCGGCGGGATAGCAGGGATTGACCGATTCAATGCTATCGTTCGTTTTGCGTAATAGAATGATGCGCTGGGGCTTGGCGTTTACGAGCAGTGTATTCGAATGGGTGGCTATAAGCACAATGAGCTGTTTGTCGCGCGACTGCCCCTCGAGAAAGGATAGAAGTCTTCGCTGTATTTCTGGATGCAGGGCAAGTTCCGCTTCATCAAGAAGAACCAAACTATTGTTGGAGGCCTTCTCAAGCCTCTCTATTAATCGCAGGAGAGCAATTTCTCCGGTACTGAACCTCTTCTCAGAGTAGTATTCGCTCCTACTTAGTCTGATTAAGTAGGGAGAATCAGAAGGGATCGGGCCTCGTTGGGCCACTCTAAATCTCACCAAGTTCTCGAATTTCCTGTCGTTAAATATAGTACAGAGAGACTCCTTGATGAACCGGGAGGCCTCGATGAATCGGCCTTTTTCTATGTCGCGCGAAGAGATACTCAAGCGACTGTGATCGGCGCGTGCGTATATTGTGTCGCTCAATCCAAATGTTTTTAAGATCTTCGAGCCGTCGCGCGGTTTGGGTGCCCATTTGGCTGGTGCTTTAGTGTAGGTTACAGATCCTGCATTCGATTCGTATGTGATAGACGCATTGTCGTATCGATCGATATTTCCAATGCCCTTCGAGGAGGGAAAGCCCTGGGGGAAGGCGATAGGATTTTTTGATGCGGTCTAGGCATGTGAGAAGTGTGGTTTTGCCAGTGCCATTTGGTCCCACCAGAAGATAGACATCGGGCTTGCTGGGCAAGTCGAATTCTAGTCGGTTGATTCCCAGGAGATTTTCGATAGTAATTTTGCGAATAGCCATGATTCCCCTCCTCTTTCTGTATCAGGTTACTCCCCTAATATGTATATATTTTAATAAAAATTTATTACACTATTCATCGAATCTTAGCTCTTCTACTGTGGCTCGTTCGACAATTTGTGCTCGAGAATGCATGTCGATCGGGTTGACGATCCAGGAGTTGGCCTCGAGGCCATAGCGGAACTCGCCAAATCGATTAGCCCCAGTGACTTCCTTGAGGGTGACAACCAGTCCCACGCGCAGCGTTTGCCCTCGCTTTTCGTCGAGTCGAGTTTTGAGGGAGAAGGCTATCCCCCAAAACTGAGATTCGTATTGCTTGCATCCGGGGTTTTTGGTTTTCAGGATTTCGCCGATATGCTTGACGTTATCCCACTTGCGGTAGAAACGGCGCGCCGTGTCTTCGTCGGTGTAGGAACCCTCCATATCTTGGCTGTCATTGTTGATCGGTTTGATGTATCGTTTTACTTCAATAATTTCTTCACCGTTTGCTCCGCGCTTCTTTACGTTTTTCTCGGCCATTCGCCCCAATGTGAGCGAAACCTCGCAGTCCGTGTAATCAACTCCTTGATTTTGGGAGCAAGTGGGGAAGTAGCAGAGGGTTGCCCGAGCTTTGAAGGGAAACTTACCGTCTTTTGTGGGTATGGGGAGTTTGAGATTGTAGGTGCGGAAGCTATTGAGGTCTTGAGATATGACGAATCGAATTTCATCTCGATCAGTATAGAGGATGTCCTCGATGCGAATAGGAGCGATTCCGTAGCCCATGGTGTTCGATTGCTGTATTTTGCTCCATGTCGTTGCTGAGTGAATGAGGAGAGCTTTTGCGACTTGAGGCTCCAGCTTCATCACCTCGATCAGATAAGCCATCTTGCGTGCAATCCAGGGGGCTGCGATAGAAGTACCATATGCCGAGGAGGCGGCAAAGGGGGCTGCAACGGTCATTTGGTCGCGAGGGGTTCCGCCGTAATAGCTAATATCAGGTTTGGCGAAGAACGAAAGGACAGGGCCGCGCCGCGAATAACTTGCTGGGTTTCCGTTGCGGTCTACCGAATTGACGACAAGGGAGTTGATCGAATCGGCCGGGGCTCCGATAGGCATATCGTCTCTGCGGGTCGTATTGTTTGTGCCTGCGACTACGAAGATGATTCCCTTTTCAGCTTGAATTTGATCAAGTATGGCTGCCTCAGGTGAAATGGAATTTGCCCGCACTGCCAGCTCCGAACCTAATGACAGATTCCAAACTTTAATGTCGGGGTTGGCGTCGACGATACTCCTGATCTTTTTCATGACGCTAAACGAGCTGAAATGATCGCCTTTTGCAACGCAGAAGTGGCGCACCCGGAAGTGACCGCAGCCGTCGTCGTATTCGGGATTGAGTCGTGGCCCATCTACGATGATGGAGGTTACTGCGGTGCCGTGGGCTTTGTCGTCATCGGTCAATTCAAATTGGTCATCGATCTTTTTCGTGTACGTCACCCAGTCTTTTCCGAAATATACCTCACTGAAAAAACCCTTGTCGATGACGCCGATAGTGGGCTCTCCGTGAGGAGAGGGAATAGAAGTAGGCTGGATTCTCCGCTTTTTGTCAATTGCGAAGTCATCAGGGGAATAACTGGATAGATCATCGAGGGAGGCCATTGCGATCAGGTAGGGCGCCTCTTCTCTGAGGACTTGGAATTCTCCCTCATTGAGCAGGATGGCATCTCCGAGGATTGATGACGAACTTACTTCGATTCCAAATTTTGTGAGTAGCTGCTCTTTTTTTTGGCCATTGACCCTGAAAAGCGATACGATCGCGGGCCCATGGATCTCTTCGTCGAAGTAGGTGATGCCAAGTCTATCAACATAGTAGGCATCTTTGACGAGTTTCCCGAAGACGGTTTTCGGAAGCCCTTGCAGATCGTCTCGGCATGCCGTTTTCATGATCGAGCTGAGAAGTTGGCCGGATATCTCGTGGTTTGGGAGACTATTGACAACTGAGGCGCATTGGTCAAGCTCACGAATGGATTTGTCGATATCCATCTCGGGCACGCTGTATGTGATGAGATGCTTGGGGTGGCAATTTTGACTCTCGTAAAACCGAGCACCGACTATAGCGGCGTTCGAAGTCGTTACAGAATATGAAAATAGTCTCTGCACCCGATTGCTTTTTGCCACCACGCAGCGGTAGTAGGCACCGACCAAGGGCTCGATTCCGAGATTTTTTTGGCGCCAGAATTCTTTTATCGAACGGAGTTGATTTGCGAGGTCGCGTATATGATCTGACGGCACGCTTTTGTCGGCAGGAATAGTGGGCGGCCCTGGCTGGGGGCCGGACGCTTGCGAAAAACGGCCTTTGAGTTCAAGCAACTCATTGCTGCGCATTCTCAGCCTCCTTTAGGGTTCTTGAGATGGTGCTTCGGGAGACATTAGTCAGAGTTTCGATCTCTCGTATGGTGAAGCCCTGCTTGCTTAGATGCGCGATATCTGCAATTTCCCTGCCTGTGAAGAATCGGTAGAGCCGTTTAAGGTAATCTGCATCATCATCTGGATTGCTGAAAGCGATGCAGGTTTTGATCGCGTTGGCAAGTTCGCCAGGGTTGGGCAGGTGATCCGAGAACTCAATGATCTTGCGGAAAAGTCGCCGATCCCTTTTGCCTATGCCGAATTGCTCCAATGATTGAATGTATAGTATTTCGGCAATATCCTTAAGGTCATCATCGGAGTATTGATTGAAGTCAACAACGTAGTCGAAGCGTCGAATGATGGCTCTGTCGAAGCCGTCGTAGAGGTTTGTCGTCGCAATGATGAGTATGTCATCTCTCAGGGCGTCGAATTCTCGCAGAAAGATGGAGGCGGCTCGCCCCATTTCCCGTAAGTCGTTTTCGCTTGAGCGGTCGAGCACGAGCGCATCGATTTCATCAAGCAATACAATGAAGTCGCCTGTATCAGGGAATCGGTCAATCTCAGTGAAAAGTGCTGAGATATTTTTGCCCGTTTGTCCGAGCCTGCTGTCTACGAGGCGACTAAAGTCGACGGCATATACTGTGCGGTTTAATAGTCGGGCAATTTGTTTAACGCTCTCGGTCTTCCCCGTCCCCGGTGCGCCTTGAAAGAGAAATTTATTAACGCCACGATGGCGGTTTACCGCATTGATGATCCCCTTGATTTCATTTGATATAGAAGTAGGGAGGGGCAGCGAGGTGCTGGCTTCGGCTACCTTTGTGAGATATTCCGAGCGAGGCTCGTAGGTTTGAGATGAGAAGGTGCCAACAGGGGAGAGCAAAGAAAGGACGTAAGCTGCTAAATCCTCATCTCCCGACTGATCGAAATCGCGTGCGATGTTGTAGGCTTCCGTTCGAAAACTCATGTCGTCGTTAGCGATATGGTATTGAATGAGATTGACCACATCTATTTTTTTCAAAACGATCCACCCCAATCCCGTCTCTTGCTTGTCTTCGGCGATAGTATACCATGCTGAGACACATTGAGACAGATAAATAAATTTTCAAAGAGATATTGACTGACTTTATTTTAGTGCTAACATGAGCGCCGTGGTCAGAAATGAGAAAGGGGGAAGAGATGCTGACCTGAGCTGCTTGAGGGCAGCGACTGCGACTTGCAAGGCGCAGTTTCAGAGAGCGGTGGAGACTCAGTTGCCGCTGAGGCCCCACCTTGTAATGGAAGCTCCGAAGGCCTCCACAATGCCAATACGAATAACGGCGGATCGCATGGCTGCATGTATTCTATGGTTACTCGAAGATGAATGCAAGCCTGCTCTTCGTTGTACGGCATTGCGGCCGGCGTGCTCGGGGCGCGATTTTGAAAGGGCAGAACCATGGATTACTATCTTGTGAACACTCAAGCTCAGGCCAACGGCGATCATGAGGTGCATAAGGCTAAATGTGCCTATTTGCCTGCGCCGGTCAATCGGCACGGCCTTGGGTATCACCCTACTGATCAAGCTGCACTCGCGGTTGCGCGAAAGATTTACCGACAGGCAGACGGGTGCGCCCACTGCTGCCCGTCAATTCATCGCCACTAATGTATAGATGAGTGCCGAGCACGCTTGCGGCATGACGCTGTCGAAGCGACGCGGGCGGCCAGAGAGCTGTTCTATGGCTTTGGCGGGAGGTGATCTTTGGGCTGTCTGCGTGGAGGCGCGCCCGAGCACATGGTGCTCGGGCGCGCTCATTGATTAAATGCCTGTTGTAGGCGGCGTGACGAGAAAGGTAATTGTTATGATTGGAAAAGAGATCATTGATTTGATTAGAAATTATTCAACGCCAGATATACTGTCTGCAGGAGTGCTAACTCTGTTGATTGGTCTGGCAGGAAGCACGGTATTTTCATTTATCAAATCTTTTGTTGGAGCTGCTGTATCCGGCTTAGGCGGCATCAAGGGACAAGAGCATATCCAGGCAGTTGTTGCCGATGTCGAAGCCGATGGAGCTCAAAAGCCCCTGTCTGCTCAAGGTCGTGCCAACATCAGAAGGTATTGCTCCAGATATCTTGCTCGCAAGAGCACTGGGCGGTATGTCCCCGTTCTGTTCGAGCAGTTGGCCGTGCTCGTGGCCTGCTTGATAGCGGCGACGATCGTTTTCGGTGCATCATCGCTATACCTAGAATGGCCGTTCATCGGCCTTGTACTTATGTCTCTCGGCGCTTTGTTGGGTATATCGGCGATTGTCCCTTTCGCGCTTCTAGTGACCAACAGCGCCAATATTCCCGAGATGCGCTCGAAGTGGAAGGCCATTGGTGTGCGCAGGGAGGTAAAAAAGGCCTTAGAGAAGACGGAAGACCCAGATTGGTCTTATATTGTGGGTCCGCTAGCCCGAAAGACGGTTAGGATGCTGGTGGAATCGAGCGATCGTTGGTGCCTGGTTCGTGCCGATTCAGAGCGTGGCGCGCTCGGGGTTCGCTTGACGGGTTCTGTCGAGAGCGCGGATCTTCCAGATGCAGAAGAAGACGTTCTCTATCTAGTTTATTCGGACTATGGTCTGAATAGCGCAAAGATGGTGCAAGAACTTCTTGGTAGAGGATACCGGGCCTATAATATAGGCGTGGTCTTCGATGAGCAGGTCCTCTGGCAGCGGTTGGCCATCGAATTGGACTTGCTGGAACAGAGCGGCCTTGTGCCCCCGCGGGTGGGAGGCGCAAGGCCTTAGGGGCGGCCTTCGAGCCCCCTAATTCTGGAAGAAGCTGATGCCGCAGCCTTCGGATTCGGTGCCGAGGCTGTGAACGGGCATCTGGCCGTTGCGGTAGCTCTCGATGAGGCGGCTGAGCGCTATGGTGTGGGCAGGGGTGATGTCCAGGTTGGGCTTCTTGCCGTCCTGGATGGTCTTGGCGAAGACCGAGATCTCGTCGCGGATGCCCTCGCCGTTCAACTGGTAGAAGTAGCGCTTATTGTTGGAGAAGTCCTCGAAGCGAATCTCGAAGTAATCGGTCTTCCACCAGGGGGAGGGAACGTAGATGTAGCCCTTGGTGCCGGCGATGACTAGCTCACCCTCGGACTTCACGCCGCTGCCCACTTCGATGGAGGCACAAGCCCCGGGGTACACGAAATCCACCTTCGTGAACACGTCGGTGCCGTCGGTGCGGCTCATGAGCGACGCAGCGCTCGCGTGGGCGTATTCGGTACCTAGGATCTCGAACACGGGCAGGCAGGCGATGGGCCCCCAGCCGATGAGGCTGCCGGCCGGGCTCGCGAAGGCCTGGCTCGTGCAGGTGGCGCGCACCGACACCGGGGTGCCGATCATGCCGCTCTTCACGTTCAGCGTCAGGCGCGAGAATGCGAGCGCGTAGGCGGTCTTGGCCGCCTCGTGGAACACGAGCTTCCGCTCGGCGGCCAGGGAGAACAGTTCCTCGGCCTCGGCGGCCTCCAGCGCCACGGGCGACTCGCTCAGCACGTCCTTGCCCGCCTCCAGGCCGGCTCGGGCCGTGGTGTAGCGCCGTTCGGGGGCGTTGGCTACGTACAGGGCGTCGCTTGCCTCGATAAGCTCGTCGAGCGAGCCGAACAGCGTCGTCTTGCCCTCCAGGTCGAACTCGTCCCCGTCGGGGAAGGCGCCGACGATATCCACGCCGCTCACGTACTTGCTCTCGTCGATGAACTTAGCGATGTCTCGGGAAGCGCCCACAATGCCCAGGGCGATGTGATGGCCCCTCTCGCGCAACTGGGTGCTGGAGATGCCCTCGGTGCGGTCAAGGTACACCACGTTGCAGTATTCGCCCAGGTAGTCGAAGTGCCCTCGCCAGTCCGACCCGATGGCGAAGATGTCCACATCATAGTTGCGGATGTCGTCGATCTTCTGGCCGTAGTACTCTTCGGGAATCACCTCGTCGGCGATACCTGTGGCCTTCACGGCCTCGATGCGGTCCATCAGCGACTGCTTCACGTTGATCTTGCCGCGGTTCTTATCGAAGTCCGATGAGGTAACGCCCACGATAAGGTAGTCGCCGAGCTCCTTGGCGCGGCGCAGGAGGTTGACGTGTCCGTGGTGCAGCAGGTCGAACGTGCCGTAGGTGATGACTTTCTTCACAGCTGGGTCCTTCGCTTGGGTGCGGTTGGATTGTGAGGGAGGGTGGTGCGGGAGGGGGAGGGACGGTGCGCTCCCTTTCGGGCCGCGCACCGTCCAGGGCGTAGCTCTAGGCGGCGTCCACTTCCAGAAGGGCGTCCACGAACTTCTCCATGGCGGCCTTGGAGCCGGTGGACACGCGCAGGAAATCGGCGAGCATGCCGGAGTTCCACGACTTCACGAGGATGCCGCGGGTCTCGAGGTCGGCCGCCACCTCGGGCGCGGGCCGATGCGTGCGGATGAACACGAAGTTGCCCTCGGAGGGTCGCGCCTCGTAACCACGCTCGGTCAGAGTCTCGATGGTCCAGCTGCGGCCTTCGCGTTCCTTGGCCATGAGCTCGTCGGCGATCTCGGGATGATCGAGGATCTTCTCGCCGAACAGCAGGGCCAGGGCGTTCACGTCAAAGGTGAGTTTGGCGTTCTCCACGTAGTGGATGATGGCCGGGTTGGAGATGATGACGCCGAGGCGGCAGGCGGCCAGGGAGAACAGCTTCGAGAAGGTGCGCATGACGATGACGTTGTCGTAGGTCTGGGTGAGATCGATGAAGGTGTTCTTGTAGAAGTAGTGGTAGGCTTCGTCGATGATGACCACGGCATCGTTGGCCCGGGCTGCCTCGATGGCGGCGATGACGTCCTCGCGGCTGAAAGCATCGCCCACAGGGTTGTTGGGGTTCAGCAGCACGACGATGTCGGTGTTGGGCCCGATGGCATCGATGAGGTTGCCCATGTTGAAGGACAGGTCGTCGTTGTAGGCCACGGGCACGTGGGTAAGACCCAGGATGTTGCAGTTCACCCAGTACATCTCGAAGGATGGTGCCACGGTGACCACCTCGTGGCCCTGGCCGCAGAAGGTCTGCAACAGGTAGCGAATGGCCTGGTCGGTGCCGTTGGTGGCCGTCACGCAATCGCGGGGCACGCCCACATAGGCGGCGTACTTGGTCAGGAAGCGGTTCGGCTCGGGATAGATGGACAGGTACTCCGGCGTTATCTCGGCCTTCACCTCTTCCACGAACCATGCGGGAAGCCCCTCGGGATTCTCGTTCATGTCGTAACGGAGCATGCCGTAGCGCCCCTGGTCGGGGAAAACGCGCTCGGTGTTCTTGATGTGCTCGTCAACGTAAAATGCCATGGGTTGTACTCCTTTGCGATGGTTACGACTGGTAGAACTCGATGAAGGCCTCTTTGTCGCTCAGGCCGAAATTGCGGGGCATGGTGCTGGTGGCGGCGTCTTTGGCCGAGGAGCCGTCGGTCTCTAGGTAGGCGATGCCGGTCTGGGCGCGGTAGAAATCAAGCAGGGTGTCGATGGCGGGGGTGTCGATGCCGACCATGGTGGCGATATCCTTGATGATGGCAACGCCAAAGGGATAGTCCTCGGTGAACATGCGGTCGTTCCAGTTGGGCATGAAGTCGCCCTCGGGGGTAAGGGTCAGGGGCACCTTCACGGCCTCGAAGGCGCGGATGCTCTTGAGCTTGCGGGTCATGGCCTCGGCGTCGGGGGATTCGTAGTACTCTCGCAGCGACACCACCTCGGACAGGTCGAGGGGCTCAAGCTCACGGCAGATGGCCTGCAGCTCGTCGTCGTAGGCCAGAAGGAAGCGCGAAGTGTCGTCGTTCCACTGCTCGTAGAACATGAGCTGCTCGGGGTAGGTGTCGCCCGGCTGGTAGTCTTTGAAGACGCCATAGGCGCCCGAAGTGTGCAGAAGCGGGTTGGAGGGCACCAGCGTGACGGCCAGAAACTCCCTCAGGGCCACCGTGGGAATGTCGAAGAGCTTCTCCATAAGGGCGGCGATCTCCTGCGTCTTCGCCTTGGGCAGGGCCGCCACGTACAGCGTGTCCTTGGCCGAGAGGATGCCGGCGCTGCGCTCGTCCCAGCTGGATCGCGACACGTAGGGCACGCGCTGCAGCCCGAACACGGTGACGCCGCGGGCGATGAGATCTTGGCAGAAGTACTCCACGCCGCCGTAGCCGGGCACGAAGCCGATGGCGCAGCCCTCCTTCACGAAGGGCTCCACGTCGGCCACGAACTGCTGGCGCAGGAAGGCCGGGTAGGTGCACAGGATGAGGTCGGCCTTGCAGGCGCGGGCCATGTCGTCGGTGACTGCGAAGGGCGCCGAGTCGCCCGGCTCGCCCTCGTAGGTATAGGTGAGCGACTCCCGCTCGCGGTGCGGGCGCGTGGTGTACAGCGTCACGGCGTTGTCCCGCGAGAGCACGGCGCAGCAGGCCAGTCCGAGGTTTCCGGCTCCGAAAACGGTAATTTCCACAGTGAGCTCCTTTATCGCCCGAGGGGCGTGTCTCGATGAGAGTTGACCTTACATGATAGACCAAAAGGCCCCCTGCGGGCCGAAAGCGGCCGAGCCTACGGCAAATGAGCAAAATGAAGCCCCGATGCCCTATGCTATTATATGAAGGCTGTGCCCGCGCCGCGGCATGCCCGCGTCGCCCGCGCTCCGTGAAGCGTATTCCCAAGCTGGAGGGACAAGAGTGTCAGAATTTGCCATTTCCGTCGTGATTCCCGTGTACAACGCCGAAGAGTATTTGGGGGAGACCCTGGAATCGGTGGTCGCCCAAACCGTGGGGATGGAGAACATCCAGGTCGTTCTCGTGGACGACGGTTCTACTGACGGCAGCGCCGCCGTGTGCCGCGCATTCCAAGAACGCTTCCCGGCAAACGTCGTGTTCCACCAGCAGCCCAACAGCGGGGTGTCGTCGGCTCGCAATGCCGGCCTGGACCGCGCGTGCGGCCGCATCGTCACCTGCCTGGACAGCGACGACCAGTGGTCGTGCGAGTCGTTCGCCCATGCCCTGGAGTTCTTCGACAACCAGGAGAACAATGTGGACGTGCTCGTCGGCGAGCTCACCTTGTTCGAGGGGGAAGATCACACCCATCCGCTGGCCTACCGCTTCCCCAAGGACAAGGACTCCATCGTGCGTCTGGGCGACCGCCCCTGCGATATCCAGAGCACCATCGGCAACTGTTTCTTTTTGCGCAAGGCCATCGGGGACATCCGCTTCGACGAGGATTTGACTACCTCGGAGGACACGCTGTTCGTGAACCGGGTCATTCTGCACAAATGCGCCTACGGGGTGACTCCCTTCTGCTCGTATCTGTACCGCAAGCGACAGGACGGCTCGTCGCTCAGCCAGGTCATCACCTATGCCAAGCACATGCAGAATCTGGAGGTGTGCCGCCGCATGCTCGCCGCATCGCGCGAGGCGCGCGGTCGCGTGCTGCCCTTCGCCCAGGCCGTGGCCCTCTACATCATCGGCTGGCAGTTGCTTGGAAAGGCCAGCGACGCCTTCACGGCTGAGGAGGGCGAGGCGTGGGCAGCCGCTGTGCGCGAAATCGTGGTGCAGGCCGATGAAGGCGTCATCGCCGCGGCGCGCTGGCTCACCCGCGAGAAGAAGCTTGTGCTGTACCGTCTGAAGTACGGCGTGGGCGTATTCGAGGATCTGGTGTGGGTCGATCGCGACCGCGGTCTTTTGGACGGCATGCAGCTCGTCAGCATGAACGCGAAAGCTCCGTGCTATCTCTACGAGGTCGCTCCTGCGGGCGACGTGCTCCATATCGAGGGCACCACCGATATCGATATCCTGGGCATGCCCTTCGAGCTATTCGTGCGGGACGAGAAGAGCGACGAGTGCTTTGCGGCCCGGGTGTCCCCGTATCCCACCGACGACCGGCGCATGCTGGACAAGCAGGCGGTCTGTGCGGGTATGCGCTTCACCTTCGATGTGCCGCTGGAACCCGAGCGCTCCTACTCGTTCCGCGTTCGGTTCTGCGGCCGCGCCCAGGAGGTCATCCTCACGCCCCATTACGGGAACTTCGCATTGTTCAGCCAATCCATGAAGCGGGACTACCATCGATTCGGCGACGTTATGGTGAAGCACATCGGCAAGCAGTTGCGCACTTATCGGGCCACGCTGCCCATGGCCGTTGCCTCGGAGCTTCGCCGATGGGCCGAGATTCTGCGCTCGAAGAAGGGGACGGCGCCGCTGCGCCTGCAATACGTGTGGCTGCGCCTGTGCTACCGCGCTCACCGTGCCCTGTTCAAGAAGCCTATCTGGATCTTCGGCGACAAGGAGTGGAAGGCCGGGGACAACGCCGAGAACGTGTACCGCTACGCCATGAAGCAGTCCGGCTACCGCGATGCGAAGATGTATTTCGCCTTGGAGAAGTCGAGCGCCGACTACGCCTCGGTGGCGGCCTACGGCAAGGTGGTCGATCCGTCCACGTTCCGCTACAAGCTGCTGTTCCTCCTGTCGTCGGTGGTGGTGTCGTCCCGGGCAGAGGAAGCCATGGTGAACCCCTACGGGCCCGAGCTCGTGTTCGTGAAGGACCTGATGGATTACGATTTCGTTTACCTGACCCACGGCACGCTCTTCGGGGATTTGGCTTTCATGCTGGGCAAGCCGGCCAAGAAGATCAAGCTGTTCTCGGTGAGCACCCAGATGGAACGCCGGGCGCTTCTGGGCGAGGCCTACGGTTACGAAGAGGGCGAGGTGGCCCTCATGGGCATGGCCCGCTACGATGCTTACGGGAACGCCCAAACGCAGAAGAAGATCGCGTTTCTGCCCACGTGGCGCTCGAACATTGCCGGCAAGATCATTCCCGGTACGAGCACCCGCGAGTACGTGCACCACTTCAAGTCCACGGACTTCTGGAAGTTCTACAACGCCCTCATCAACGACGAGCGCCTGTTGGCGGCTATGGAGCGCTGCGGCTACACGGCGGAGTTCTACGTGCACCCGGCCTTCGAGAAGCAGGCCGGTGACTTCACGGGCAACGCCCTGGTCACAGTGGGGGAGGGGTCGGCCGACTACGAGCGCGTGCTGAGTGAGTCGGCCCTCATGGTGACCGATTATTCCGGTGTAGGCTTCGACTTTGGCTACCAGCGCAAGCCCGTGGTGTACAGCCAGTACGATTCGGTGTTCAGCGGCGGCCACACCTACGGCGAGGACAGCTACTTCGACTACGACACCGACGGCTTCGGCCCGGTGACCCGTACCCTCGACGACACGGTGGATGCCATCATCCGCTATATGGAGAGCGACTGCGCCTTGGAGCCGGAGTACCAGAAGCGGGCCGATGCCATGTTCGGCTTCTCAGACTACCAGAGCAGCAAGCGCATCTTCGACGCTGCGGCCTCCCTGTCCGCTCGTCGCCGCGCTGACGGTCGCGCTCGTTAGGCGGCGCATTCGGAGTGCGTGCTCTCATGGGGAGCGGTGGGTGCTGCTTCCCGAGGCAGGCAGCAACCAAGCGGCCGGAATCGGATGCTTCGTTAAGGCTTGTGGTCTCGGAGTGTGCCCGATGTGTCGATGTGGGCAAGATCGCGGAAGTTCGGTTCTAGCTGAAGGCGCTTCGCTACAATCATATTCCTTGCCCGGAATTGCGCCGGGCTCTCGCGCGACGGCCTCGGCCGCTGCCTGCGATTGCCGTTGAGAATAGCGGAGGGCGACCCTCCGCCGCCGTGAAAGGATTGCCCTTTGAAGCGTCTTATCGCCGTTGTTCTGGCGATTGCCCTGATCTGCGTGCCCATTGCCATGGGCGCCCCGGCATCTTCGTCGGCCCTCGAGAAGAAGATCGCCGACGCTCCCTATCAGATTTGGCCCGCGAAGGCCCGCTCGAATTCTCCCGATTATGTGCGCGCCGCCATCAAGCAGCGCAATGCGCAAGGCGACAATTGCAAGGTAGTTCTCGGTACCTCGGAGTTTCGCTGGGTGTACCCGGACACCGTTTCCTCGCATCCCGCCAACTTCTTCGGAAACAACAACTACGGCATGGACACCTTCCTTTTGGGACAGCCCTACTGCCAGGATCTGTGGCACGCCATCGAAGTGGGCGCACTCTCCGAGGACATCCCCGATGACAAGGTGGTCTTCTTCTGCGGTATTACCTGGTTTATGGACTATCAGAACCCGGCCAAGTGCTTCCGCCTTTCTTTCTCGCCCGAGGCCTATGCCGATCTCATGGCGAATCCCAAGGTGACCGACGAGACCAAGGCGAAGATCCAGGAGAAGATGATCGCCTACGGCGTGGAAGAGGCCGAGGTTTACGGCGGCGAGGCCAAGAGTGAGAATCTCGTCGAGCGCATCAACAGCGGTATCCAGGAGTTCTTTGATGACTCGAAGAACTGGGACGCTGTGCTTTCCGACGAGGAGGACGATTGGAACGCGCCAGAGCGCGAGCTGAATCGGAGCCGTCCGGTACCCGAGGGTCGCACGGCTGGTCAGGCCCAAGCTCCCGATTGGGACGCATGGCTGGCCCAGGAGAAAGCCGAGGGGGCTGATCAGACGTCCAGCAACGAGATGGGCATCTACAACAGCTGGTACGAGAACGGCGGCTACGACAGCTGGCGCGACGGATGGGACGAGTGGCTCACATTTACCGACGAGCCTTACCAGGAGACGGAGTTCGAGGACTTCGAGCTGTTCCTCGATGTGTGCGAGGAGACGGGCATCGAGCCGTTGGTGGTGCTCATGCCCTTGAAGGGCGCCATGATCGACCAGACCGATTACACTCCCGAGGTGCGCGCCCTGTGGTACGACCGCATGAAGGCCATCTGCGAGAAACGGGGCGTGGCCTATGTGGATTACTCGCCCTATGAATATGATCCCTATTTCCTCTACGATATGGCCCATTTCGGTTGGACCGGCTGGGTGCAGGTGAACCGGGACATTTACGAGTTCTTTATGGGGAAGGAGGGTCAGAAGTGAGGAAGCTGGCCGACAAGATCGCAGAGATCTTCTTCAGCGATACGTGGGCGGGGGCCCTTCTGTGGTTCGTTGCGGCTGCCGCTCTGCTGGCGCTACTCGTGTGGTTTCTCGTTTATTCGGGGTTCGGCGAGCCGGCCGCTCCAGTGTACGAGAACTTCTAGGGAATCACCCGTGCCCATGAGGTGTGGTGGGGCGATGGCTCCGATGCGTGGCCGTAGAGAGAAAAGCCGCCCGTGGGCGGCGGGAAGGTGAGTGGACGTGAGCAGGTTTTTGGAAGTGCTGGTGAAGGAGGCGGCGGCCCATCCTGATCGCCTCGCATTTCTCAATTCGCGCACGGGGGGGGGTAGCTCCCATCGTCTGACCTACGGCGAGCTGGATGCGTGGTCGGATGCCCTAGCGGCGTATCTGGCTGACACGGCCCCCGCGGGAAAGCCCGTGGTGATTTACGGGCACAAGTCGCCGCTCATGCTTGTATGCTTCATCGCCGCAGCCAAGGCGGGGCTCACCTATGCCCCCGTGGACATAGCCTATCCGGCTGACCGAGTGAACGACATCTTGGCCCAGATCGATCATCCCCTCGTCATCTCCCTGGCAGACGAGGGCTTTGCTGGCGATGAGTCCCTAGCCGCCTCAGTCGTGGGAGCCGAGGCGGTGCAGACGGCCATCGCCGCGGGCCGTTCGATGGGTCGGGAGCGCTGGATCGATGGCGATACGCCCTTCTACCTGCTGTTCACCTCCGGTTCTACGGGGCGTCCCAAGGGTGTGCAGATGCCCTCCCGTTGCGTAGATGCCTTCATGGATTACTTCACCGGCCTGTTCCCGGTTCGGGAAGACGGCGTGAGCTTCAACCGCGTGCCCTACACTTTCGACGTGAGCCTCTTCGACATCATCGCGGGGCTCGCCCGGGGCTACACCTTGTTCGCCTTGGAAAGTGAGGACGAGCAATCCATGCGGGCCGCCTTCGACGCCCTGGCCGCCAGCGGTCTGACGACGTGGATCTCCACACCCTCCTTCATCGAGATGTGCCTGGCCGACCCCGCCTTCAACGAGGAGTTGCTGCCGCGGCTCGACAACGTCATCCTCTGCGGCGAGGTGTTCCGCAATGCCACGGCCCTGAAGCTTATCGAGCGCTTTCCGTCTGCCCGCATCTTGAACACCTACGGTCCCACCGAGACCCAGGCTGTCACCGATATCGTCGTCGACGAGGTCCTGGCAACGGAAGAGAACCCGCTGCCGGTCGGGTATCTGGGTGGCGCCATGGCCGCCATCGTGCGCGATCCGGAGACAGGCGCGGTGCTGCCGTGCGGGGAAGTGGGGGAGATCTACCTCGCCGGTGACACGGTGTCGGCCGGCTATTGGGCGCGCCCTGATCTGACCGAGGCGGTCTTTTCCGAGATCGAGGGAGAGGACGGCGCGCCGGTGCGCTGCTATAAGACCGGCGACAAGGGCTATCTCGATGGGGAGGGTCGCCTCTTCTGCCTCGGCCGCCTCGATTTCCAGGTGAAGCTCAACGGGTTCCGGGTGGAGTTGGCCGATGTGGAACAGGCCCTCGTGCGCGTGCCTGCGGTGGGGGAGGCCGTGGTGCTGGCCGCCGAGCGGGATGGAAAGGTGAGCCATCTGGTGGCTCACGTGCGCCTTGCCGACCCGGCGGTGCCGGGCGACTTCGCCACGTCCCGGTCCATCAAGGCCGCCCTCAAGGAGTTGGTTCCCGAGTACATGGTGCCCAAGAAGATCGTCTACCACGATGAGTTCGCCCTGAACGTCAACGGCAAGATCGATCGCAAGGCCTTGGCGTAGGGCGGCCGCGTACCATGAATTTCTATATCGACCCCGCTTTCTACGTCTTTCTCGCCGTGGCCATCGTGCCGGCGGCGGTGCTCGGCTTTTCGGGCCACCGCATCAAGTACTATGGCCTGGCGGCGTCCCTCGCATTCCTGCTGCTCTTGTTCGGCGAGAACGTGGAGGGCATGCTCGCCTTCGCGGCCTTCCTTGCCATTGCCTGCGCCGCCACGTTCTGGGAACTTGCCAGCTGGAAGAGCGGGCAGAAGGCCCTGTGGAAGTTCCGCTGCGCCCTCGTTGCGGTCATTGCCCCGCTGGTGGTTTACAAGATCGGCGCCGTGTTCGACCATAACCTCATGGGCTTTCTCGGCATATCCTATATCACTTTCAAGGCCGTGCAGGTTATCATCGAGATTCGCGATGACCTTATCGAGGATATGAACTTCGCCGACTACCTCTACTTCCTCGTGTTCTTCACGCCGTTCACCTCTGGCCCCATCGATCGCAGCCGGCGCTTTGCCGAGGACGCGAATCGCACCTACACCGCCTCGGAGTACGCCGATCTGCTGGCCCGGGGCATCATGCTGTTGCTCGTGGGCGCGGTGTACCAGAAAGTGCTCGGCACCGTGTTTCACCACTACTTCACGCCGGCGCCTTTGGGCGATGGGCCCTGGTGGACCGAGCTCGGCGCCCAGGTGAAAGATGCCTACATGTACGGCTTCTACCTGTTCTTCGATTTCGCTGGCTACTCGCTCATGGCCATGGGGGCAAGCTACTGCTTCGGCATCAAGACGCCGCGCAATTTCCGCGCGCCCTTCCTGGCCACCGACGTGCGCGATTTCTGGGACCGGTGGCATATGACACTGTCCACCTGGTTGCGGGATTTTGTGTTCATGCGGGCGGTGAAGTCAGCCACGCGGCGGAAGCTGTTCAAGGATCGTCTGCACACAGCTTGCGCCGGCTATATGGCGAATTTTCTGCTCATGGGCGCATGGCATGGATTGACAGTGGATTACCTGGTCTATGGCGCCTACTACGGCGTGCTCATGGGCGCCACCGACGTCTATCAGAAGAAGTCCGCCTTCCATAAGCGGCACAAGAAGGAGAACTGGTACAAGGTCGTTCAATGGTTTGTTACCATTAACGTGGTCATGCTGGGCATGGCCATCTTTTCCGGACAGATGCACACCGTTGTAGGAGGTTTGATCCATGGCTGAGAATTCCGTTGAAGAGCGCATGCTCGAGCTGATCGAGGAGATCTGCGACGATGATGTTATCCGCGAGGAGCGGGACGTGGACCTGTTCGAGGAGGGCCTGCTGGATTCCATGGCCGCCATCGAGCTGCTTGTGGCCATCGAGACGGAGTTCGGTGTGACCATTGCGCCCACGGCAGTGGAGCGCGAGGAGATGAACACGGTGAACAAGATCATCTACCAGGTGCAGATTCGCTACGACGCCCAATAGCCTCGCCCGGGGCGCTTCGCGGCCCCGGGCGAGCAGCTCGCGCAGCTGTTCGGTGCGATTTGGGAGATCGAACCCCTTCAGTTCCACAGCGGGGGAGCCTCCTTGTTTTCGGCAGAATCTCTGCGTCGCGCGACGCAGATTACGGTATCATCCCTATGCGATTGTACCGTGAACATTTGAAACAAGGAGCGCTCGGTGGTTTTCTCGAGTACGATTTTCCTCTTCGCGTTCTTCCCGCTGTTCTTGGCGGTGTATTTCGCCATGCCCTGGCGGGCAGCACGCAATGTGGCGCTGTTGGTGTTCTCCCTGGTATTCTATGCTTGGGGAGAGCCGGTGTACGTGTGGCTCATGGTGGGTTCCATCCTTATGAACTGGGCTCTGGCTCTCTGTATTTCTCGGGCCGGTCTGCGCAGCGGCCCTTGGCGCAAGCTGTTTCTCGGTTTGGCCGTGGTGGCGAATCTGGCCATCCTCGGCTTCTGGAAGTACCAGGGCTTTCTCGCGCAGAACATCAACGCCGTCTTGGGCGAGGAGTTTCTGGCCGATCTGCAGCTGGCCCTGCCCATCGGCATCTCGTTTTTCACCTTGCAGGCGCTCACCTACATCGTGGACGTGTACCGCGGCGAAGTGAAGGTGCAGAAGAACCCCCTGTACCTGGGCATGTATATTGCCATGTTTCCGCAGCTGGTGGCCGGGCCCATCGTGCGTTACTCCGATATTGAATACGAGATCGACCATCGCCGCGCCACTCTGGCCGGCTTTGCCCAGGGACTGCGCCTGTTCTGTGTGGGCCTGGGCAAGAAGGTGCTCTTGGCCAATACGGCCGGCGTGCTCGCCGACTCGCTGCTCGCCCAAGATGCCGCCACGATCGGCTTCATCGGTTGCTTCTCGGGCGTGGCGGCCTACACCTTCCAGATCTACTTCGACTTCTCGGGCTATTCAGATATGGCCATCGGCATGGGCAAGATGATGGGCTTCGATTATCCGCGCAACTTCAACTACCCCTACACCGCTCGGTCGGCCACAGAGTTCTGGCGCCGCTGGCACATGACCCTGGGCGGCTTCTTCCGCGACTATGTGTACATCCCCCTCGGCGGCAACCGCGTGTCGGTTCCGCGCTTCATCGTGAACACCATGATCGTGTGGGGGCTCACGGGCATCTGGCATGGGGCGGCTTGGAACTTCGTGCTGTGGGGCCTGTATTGGGGCATACTCATCCTGCTGGAGAAGTTCTTCATCATGAGGCTGCTCGACCGCCTGCCCGGCTTCGTGAGCCACATCTGGTGTGCGGTGCTGTTCTTCTTCGGCTGGCTCCTATTCGCCGTGACGGGGCTCTCCAACGTGGCCGAGTGGACGGCGGCCCTCTTCGGTGCCTACGGTTGGCTCGGCACCTCCACCCTGTGGGAGCTCCAGTCGTGGAGCTATGTGTCCCTCGTTCCCATTTTCATCGTGGGGTCGCTGCCCTGGGCGCCCTATCTGCGCAAGAAGCTGGAGGCCTGGGCCGAGGGCGATAGTCACCGCTCCATCGTGGCGGCGCCGGCCAAGGGCAACTCCGCCGTGCCTCCCTGCCAAGCCCTCTGCGAGGGCGTCGTCGTGGCGCCGGGTCGCGCCCGCGTGCTCGCGGCGGTGAATGCCCTGGTGGACGTGGCGCTTGTGGCCGTGTTCGTGCTGTCGGCCATGGCGATCGTCTCTAGCTCCTACAACCCGTTCATCTACTTCCAGTTCTAAGGAGTGTCGTGAAGGCAAGGAACATCCTGCTCTCGGGCGTGCTCTGCCTGCTCTTCTGCGGGCCGGCCCTGATCGGATTAGCCTCATGGGGGGGGGTAGCACTTCCCTCGTGGCTCACCGCTGCTGATGCCGCTTACCTGTCCGGCGGCCTAACCGAGGCCGATCCGGCGGCTCATTTCAGCGTCGAGGGCTTTGCTTCCGGCGAGTTCCAGGAGGCGGCCGAAGATGCCGTGGGCAACTGCGTCCCTCTGAAGGCCACGGCGCTTCTGGCGAATGCCGCGGTGCAGCGCAGCGCCATCGAGGCTTCCAACATCTTATTCGGATGGGAGTGCTATCCGACCTTCTACGGCTCGTCGATTGTGAAGATGCCGAGCGAGGGGCGTCTGCTGGAAACGGCGGAGAAGGCCACGGATAGCGTGCGCGATGCCATCGGTCGCGTGCGCGATGGCCTGGATGCTTTTGGCAAGCGCCATCCCGACCAACGGGTCTTTGTCTATCTCGGCCCCGACTCCATGAACGTCGAAGGCTCGCCGACGGCTAAGCTCGTTTCCAATGCCCTTACCTACGAGGGTACTGAGAACCTCTTCGAGGAGCATGACGGTGCCTTCGAGTGGATTGGGGGCAATGTTACCTTCGATGAATTCACCCGGGGCTGGAACAAAGTTGACCATCACTGGAACATCTTGGGCGCCTTCCAAGCCTACGAGCGTATGGCCGGCGCCCTCGGCTTCGGGGACGATACGCTCGCTCCGAAGGACCTGGTGACCTATGACGATCCTCCCTTCCGCGGGACGTTCGCCCGCCGCGGTCTGGAGACTGCCTATGAGGACCATATCCTGGACTATGAGTTCGCCGATTTCCCGAAGTTCTCGGTGACTATCGACGGCGCTGAGGGCTCAATGGATTCCCTCGTGCACCATAAGAATTACGAGTGGGGCACCTGGGGGCCCAACGCCTTTACGAGTCGCTATGCCGAGTACTACCACACCGACTACGGCCTGATCACCCTTGTGAACGAAGAGGCCGATACCGATCGCAACCTGCTCATTGTCGCCGACTCCTATTCGAATTGCATGGAGCGTCTCTTGGCTGCCCACTATCGAACGACCTATGTGCTCGATCCGCGCCATGATCGCGAGACGCTCGACGAGTTCCTCGCCGATCACGAGGGCGTCTCCGACATCATTTTCATCATGCGCAGTCCGAATTTGCTCGCCCAGGCAACAGAGCAGGCGCTCGCTCCCGCGTCGGCCCAGGGATAGGGGGATGCCATGAACATCGTCTTGAAGGCGAAAGAGGACGTGGAGCAGTTCTTTTCCGGGGATGGTGCGACGCTGATCGGTACGGCACCGGATATGGCGGGCTCTCAAATTGTGGTGACGGAAAAGGCGCAGCAAGGAGGCTGCGTGCTCTGTTGCGGCGAAGGGGTCGTGCTGACGAGTACGAAACTCACGTTCGCCGGTCCGGGTGCCGTGGTTTTCATCGCCGGAGGCAACAGCGGCCTTCGCCTTGACGCCGCCGTGCACGGGGGTTGCACCTTCGCCATCGGATCGGACACCTATACCAATGGCCCGCTGCACCTGATCGTATCCGAGCGACGCAGCGTGCTCATCGGCGATCGCGGTCTCATCTCCTTCGATGTGTGGATTCGCACGGCCGATCCGCATCTGGTATACCGCGCCGAGGACGGACGGCGCATCAACCCCAGCCGCGATGTGGTGATCGGCGATCACGTGTGGCTCGGGCAGTCGGCCATGGTGCTGAAGGGCACCACCATCGGTTCGGGCAGCATTGTGGGCGGCGGGGCCGTGGTGGCGGGCAAGACCATCGCCTCCAACACGAGCTGGGCCGGTAATCCGGCGCGACAGATCGGTCGTGGCGTGTTCTTCGATGGTGCCTGTGTGCACGGGTGGACTCCGGAGCAGACGGAGCGCTCCCAGGTGTGCAAAGATCGGAGGTGGGTCTACGCCGGGGCGCCTGGGCGGGATGATTCGGGCTTGGTGCGCTTGGCCGATCGCTTGGCCGAGACGGCAGACTCCCGCGAGCGGCTTGCGCTGATTCAAGAAACCTATGGTGCCTCGGAGAAGAATCGCTTTGCCATTGCCGAGGCCACGGCCCCGGCATCGGAGCCCTCCCTGGCGCGGCGGGCACTGCGTGCCGTGAGGCGCAAGATCGGACGTTCCTAAAATCCTGACGGAGGCCAGCGCTTTGGGGTACAATAAAACGATATTGTCCACTGAGCACCCTGGTGCACGATCGAAGCGAGATTATGACAGATACGGTATGGGAACGCGCCCGGGGCGCGGTGGGGGCATGGGGCCGTGGCGGATCTGAGGGCCGGCCGGTGGGGCCGTGCCTTGCGGCGGCCTTCGGACTGACCCTGCTCGTGGTCGGGCTGCTCGTGCTGAACGACGACTATCGGGGCCCCGATGACGATCTGGGCATCTCCCTGGCCCTCTCGGGGCTGTATCCCGATGGCGGTCAGTGCCTGTTCACCAATGCGGTGCTCAATGGCATCATCTACCAGTTGAACATGGCCATTCCCGAGCTCAACTGGTTTCTCGTCATCGAGCGCGCGGCCGTTGCCGTGGCGTTCTTCGCCCTGAGCTACCTGCTGCTGCGCCATGTTCCCCTGGGTCCTGCCCTCGTGTGCCTGGGATTCATTGCCTATTTCATCATGCCCAAGTGCACCCTGGGCAGCAACTTCACCGTGGTGGCCGCCCTCTGCGTGATGGCCGGCGAGGTCTGCTTCTGCGTCGGCATTGCCCGGCGGAAGCTCTCGCCCTGTGCCGCGGGCACTGTTCTGGTCGTGCTCGGTTTCATGTGGCGGGCCCTCGTGCTGCTTCTGTCCGCACCGTTTCTGGCCCTGGCCTTCGCGGGACTGTTGCTGCGCTGCGGCCGCGGGCACCGGTCTGAGCTGCGACGCCTGCTGGTGTGGGCCCTTGCCAGCGCCGCCGTGGTGGGGCTGGCCGTGGGCGGGGCGTTGGCCTATGATCGAGCGGTGTGGAGCGACCCCCATTGGGCGCCTTGGCAGGAGTACAACGACGCGCGCTACAGCTTGGTGGATTATCCCACGCGGGACTACGAGGCCATGAAAGACGAACTGGCCGCCATCGGCGTCTCGGAGAGCGACTACTGGCTCATGCGGAACTGGATCACCGCCGATCCCGACTATATCACCGCCGAGCGGCTGGGGGCCGTTTCCTCCATCGCCCGCGAGCCGGCCGCTGATCGCAGCTTCGTTTCCTCGGTCGTGGCCGAAGGCCGCCATTTGGTGAAGTCTCCGCTGCTGACGGTGTCTCTGGCCTTTCTGGTCGTTACCGTGCTGCTGCTGGGGCGTCGGCGCGTGTTGGCGGTGACGGCGCTCTCCTTGGTCGGTGCCTTTGCCGCTTGCGTGCTGTTCCGCTATACGGGCCGCCTTCCGGCCCGCGTGGAGTACGCTGTGTGGCTGTTCTCGCTCTTGCCCTGCGCCGTTATTCTGTTGCGTGGCTCGCTGCCCGCCCCGACGGGCGAGCGGCCACTGCCCCAGGGCCGCGTCACGGCCTCGGTTGCCCTCGGTGTGCTCTTCGCGGTGCTCTGCGCGGTGGGGCTCGGGGTGAAGTGGGGGCCGGCCTTCAATGTCGAGCGCATTGACCAGTTCGCCAAGGAGAGCGCCTTTGTGGAGGACAACGCGCTGATCAACCGCTTCTCCGAACCTGGGGTGGTCTATGTGTGGGATACCACCACCTTCACCCAGGTGGAGAAGGAACTCAAGTACCGCCATCTACCGCCGAAGAAGCTCATGGATTCGGCGGTGTTCGCGGGAGGTTGGACCCAGGGCTCGCCTTTGGTTCGGGCTCATACCGAGGACCTGGGGGTTCCCAATCCCCTGAGGGCCCTCGTAGACCGGCCGGATACCTATTTCGTTACGCGACGGAAGCAGGCTATCGAGCAGATCACGAGCTACCTGCACGAGCATTACGACGATCGCGCGACGGCCGCGATCATAGACGAGGTTCCCTTGAAAGAGAAGGGCTCCGACCCTCTTCTTGTGGTACGATTCAGCACAGATACGCCAACCGACGGCAAGGAACGAGGTTAACGTGAAAGGCATTATTCTGGCAGGCGGCTCCGGCACGCGCCTGTACCCGCTGACGAAGGTCACGTCGAAGCAGCTGCTGCCCGTGTACGACAAGCCCATGGTGTACTACCCGCTGTCCATCCTCATGTTGGCGGGCATTCGCGACATCCTGCTCATCTCAACGCCGGCCGATCTGCCCAATTTCCAGGAGCTGCTCAAGGACGGCTCGTCGTTCGGCGTGAACATGTCCTATGCCGTGCAGCCCTCGCCGGACGGTTTGGCCCAGGCCCTCATCATCGGTGAGGAGTTCCTCGATGGCGATGGCTGCGCCCTCATTCTGGGCGATAACATCTTCTACGGCGGCGGCCTGTCGGGGCTGCTGCGCCAGGCCGCCGCGCGGGAGTGCGGCGCCACGGTGTTCGGCTACTACGTGGACGATCCGGAGCGCTTCGGCGTGGTGGAGTTCGACGAGGCCGGTCGCGCGCTATCCATCGAGGAGAAGCCGGATCACCCGAAGTCGAACTACGCCGTCACGGGCCTGTACTTCTACGATAGCCGGGCGGTGGAGTTCGCCAAGAGCGTGGTGCCCTCCGACCGCGGCGAGCTGGAGATCACCGATGTGAACCGCATGTACCTGGAGGACGGCAGCCTGGAAGTGAAGGTACTGCACCGCGGTTCGGCCTGGCTCGACACGGGCACCATCCCGAGCCTGTACAAGGCCTCCGAATTCGTGAAGGCCGTGGAGGACAACCAGGGCCTTCAGATCGCATCCCTGGAGGAGATCGCCTACAACAACGGCTGGATCACCCGCGAGGTGCTTCTGGACGCGGCCGAACGCCACGGCAAGACCGCCTACGGCCAGCATCTGTTCCGCGTGGCCGAGAACCGCATCCTCCTCGGCGGGGCGGCCCTTTCGGAATAGGCTGAGGTTCAAAAAAGAAGAGCCCGCGCTTGAGTCATCAGGCGCGGGCTCTTTTCTGTGTATCGACTCAGCCTACTGCTTGGGGAACACCTTTGTGCCCTGGCTGTTGCGCCACCCATAGATAAACGCCGTAGCCACGAGCATGGCGGCGGCGATGAGGCAGCACACGGCACCGGCGGCAATGCCCAGGCCCTGCATGACGAACATGGGCAGGAAGGTGACGAGGGCGATATCGATGAACGACACGAAGATCCAGGCGAATCCGGAGTCCTCCAGGGCGGAAGTGCGGAACTCGGGATCGACGACGCGGAGCAGGAGCACGGCGATGCTCATGACGCCCGTGGACCAGCCCCAGATGAAGATGCCGCGCTCCACCCAGTGGTCGGAGAAGAGATGGCGCGAGATGATGAAGAAGTACAGTGCCACGAGCACGAAGCCGAGAATGCACAGGACGAGGATGATGGCCCAGTACTGCATCACGACATTGATGTTGATGGTGGCCACGCCGAAGGCAACGAGGTAGTCGGTGGCGCAGCTGCCGATGCGGGACACCACGCGGGTGTCCACGTAGCTATCGAGCTTGATAAGCTTCAGCAGGGCGAACAAGATGACGCCCACCACCAGGGCGATGCCGTAGACGGGGACCGACACTTGGGGGAACAGGATCTTCAGCCCCTCGTTGATGAGATAGGCACCGCCCACGGCGACCATTACCAGGGCGAGGTGCCAGGCCAGAGGATCGATGGACATGGGGTTTACGGTGTTCTCGCCCATGGGGGTGCGATCCTTCTCGGGAACCAGGCCGACGCGCACCTCCTCGGGCATATCCTTCACCTTGCGAATCTCGGTGGTCCAACCGCGGTTGGCGCAATAATTGATGGCGATAATGCCGCTGATGATGCCGCCGAGCAACCCGAAGGTGGCGAAGGTTTGGCCCACGGTGGTTGCCTCGGCCCAGCCCCCCTCCTCGAACACCGAGCCGATGGCGGCGGCCGTGCCGTGGCCGCCCACAAAGCCGCCGGGCATGAAGATGGGGAACCACGCGGTCACGCCCTGGAACACCGTTGCGATGAGAATGCCGCCGAGCACGAGGGCCACGCCGTATTGCAGGATCTCCGCGGCTCCGTTGAGCATGAAGGTATCGCCCACTCGGCGGAACATATCCTTAAAGCTGCCCTCGCTGCGCCGGCCCAAATACATGGTGGCGAACAGCACGGCGATGAGGATACCGGCATAGCTCGAGGCTTGGGAGCTGAGCGGCACCCAGTTCAGGCAGAAGGGGCCGAGAATGATGCCGATGAAGCCGGCGATGAGCGCCGAGGGGATGAACAGGTTCTGCAGGAGCGGAACGTGGGTTCGGATGATCTTTCCGAGGACGAGCAGCGCTGACATGATACACACGTCAAATGTCAGATCAAGGGCCGAGAATTCCATAAACCACCTCTCACGTTGTCTCCAAAACGCATGGGGAGAGCCTGGTCTCCCCATGCGATGTGATGGTTGAATTCTAGCACCCGGAGAAAAAAGTTATGCTTGAAGGTAATGTTTAGCTCTTAGGCGGCTGCTCGTCCCAGGGTTCGCGGCGCAAGGTGGCCACGCCGTCGGCCACGGAGTACACCGCCGGCGGGTACTCGATGAAGAACTGGGGCGTGAAGCTCAAGGAGTAGGCCCCTGCGTAGCGGATCACCACCATGTCGCCCGGGGACAGGGCCGGCTCGTCCACGGCGGTAAACAAACGGTCGCTGTCCATGCAGGTGTAACCGCAGATGATCTGCCGCGGCAGGCTCTCGGTCGCGTCGGTGAGCATCTCGTGCACGTAGGAGGTCTTCTTCATCTCGTGGTCGATGTTGATGCGCGAGAGCTCGGTGACCACGTAGTGCTCGTCCACGATATCCTTCACGTCGATGACGCGGCCGGCGTAATAGCCCGGCGTGCACACCACCGCGCCGCCCGGCTCCACCAACAGCTCGGTGCGCGCCGGATCGCAGGCGTCTCCTATGGCCTCGCGGATGGTGCGCACATATTCGTCGTAGGCGCCCTCGTTGGCCGGGCCGCCCCCGTAGAAGCCGCCGCCGATGTCGAACCAGTCGAGCTCAAGGCCGTAGCTGCGGATGATCTCGGCCGCGAAGTCGGCCAGGGTGCGGTAGACCTTCTGGGAGCGGCTGAGCGTGGTCACGTGCATGTGCAGGCCGCGCACCTCCACGTTCTCTGCGGCGCGGAGCACTTCCAGGGCCCGGGCCAGCTCACCGCCCTCGTAGGAGAATCCGAAGCGGCCGTGGCGGTCGTCGGAGAGAGTCTCGCCGGGGCAGTGCTTCTCGAGCAGGATGTTCGCCCGCAGGCCCACCCGGGCCCGCTTGCCCGTGGCGGCATACTCGCAGGTCCAGGTCAGCTCCCGCTGGGAATCCAGGTTCACGTAGGAGCCGGCCTCCAGGGCGTAGAAGAGCCATTCGCGGCCCTTGATGGGCCCGTTGAACACGATCTGCTCCGGAGGAAAGCCGCAGGCCAGGGCCCGGGCGTACTCTTCGTTGGAGACCACCTCGGCGTAGCACCCCTCTTCCCGGGCCACCTCGAGCACCCACGGGAGGGGGTTGGTCTTCACCGAGTAGGCCACGTTCGAGCACGGCGACCAGTGGGCGGCCAGGGCGCGGCGGAAGTCGGCGAAGTTCCGCCGCAGCTCCGCCTCGTCGAAGACGTAGCAGGGGGTGCGCAGGGTGGTGAAGTCGATGGGGAGCGCCATGATCTACCGTCCCTCGTAGCGCTCGGTGAAGAAGTCGGCGAAGCGGTCCGCTTCCAGTTCCGCCTTGTAGTCCTGGAGCATTTTCACCGGCGGGTAGGCCGGCTCGTAGCCGAGGTTGGCCCGGGCCTTATCCACGTTCATGAAGTAGTTCACGCAGTCGTGCTTCTCCGGGCGATAGCTGATTTCGGAGACGGCATCGGGCTCGCAGAACACCTCGACGATGTTGTGCACCTGATCTTCCAGGGAGGTGAGCACGCCGGTGCCCACGTTGTAGGTGCCGCTGGCCTCCTTGGGGGCGAACAGGGCCTTCTCGATCATCTGGCAGAAGTCCTTCACGTAGATGAGATCCATGCCCTTGGCCGGATCGCCCCAGATCTCCAACGGCTCGCCGGCCCGCGCCTTGTCGATCATGAGGCGGTAGGAGCTCACGGCGGGCTTGCCGTCGTGGTAGAGGGTCTTGCTGTCGTGCATGAAGCAGTAGATGTTCGGCAGGCGGAAGGCGAAAAAGCCCATGTCGTAGGCGGCGCGGTAGTGCCAGCACAGCTCCTCGGCGGCGATCTTGGTGATGGCGTAGACCGCGTGGTCGCCGGTCATGGCCGGCTTGCGGGGCATATCATCGGCCAGTTCCACGAGCTCGCCGAAGTAGCCGGTGTAATCGGAGATGGTCTGAGTGTAGAGCACGCGGTCGGCACCGGCGGTGCGGGCGTACTCCAGCACGTTCAGCGTGCCCATGACGTTGGCATCCACGTAGCGCCGCGGATCGTAGCCCTCCATGTAGGCGGGAAGGGCGCCGGCGAAGTGCACAACGGCGTACACGTCCTCCTGAGGCAGGTTCGCGAGGGAGGCCTCATCGGTGATGTCGGCCCGCACGTAGCGCACGAGGGGGGCATAGCGGTCGAAGAACCGGATGTCGGACCGGCCGCTGGCGACGACCTCCCACTCGTCGGCCGGCAGGAGGTTGGCCAGATGGTCGACAAGGTAGAGGCCCAGCGTGCCGCCGGCGCCGAAGATGACGATTTTCTTTCTCATGGGAATGCTCCGTTCTGTTAGGGGTGGGCTTGGCTACTCGGTAAGAGTGCGATGGTCGATGGTCTCCTTCAGCACGTACTGGGGCGCGTTGTTGATGGTCATGAACATGCGGCCGAGGTATTCGCCAATGATGCCCAGGAACAATATGATGAGGCCCGAGCAGGTGAGCATGGTGGCCATGAGCGAGGGCCAGCCGGCCTGCATGCCCGGATCGAGCAGGCGCATGATGAAAATGACGAGCGCCGAGGCAAGGCCGATGACGCCGAGGGCCGCACCGACAATGGCCGCCATGCGCAGGGGCACCATGGAGAAGTTCAGCACGGTGGACCACAGGCGGATGAGGGACTTCAGGCTGTAGCCCGAGGTGCCCTGGGCCCGTTCGTAGTGGACGACCTTCTCGTTCTTGATGTTGGCCGTGGCTCGGAACAGAAGGCCCTGAATGTAGACGTAGGGCCCCTGGTAGCGCACGACCTCGTCGCGGATGTGCCGCCGAAAGACGACGAAGTTGCTGGAATAGATCTCCTTGGGACGGTCGGTGAGCACGCGCATGGACCAGATGGTGAACTTGGAGCCCAGCTCGCGCCACCAAGCCTCTTTGTGCTCATCCCAGCAGGCGAAAACGATGTCGCTGCCGTCGGCCATGGAGTCCAGCAGCTTCACGCACTGGGAGGGATGGGTCTGCATGTCGTCGTCCATGAGCAGGATAAGGTCGCCGCGAGTTTGCCGCAGACCGGCCATGATGGCGTTGTGCTGCCCGGAGTTCTTGGCGCAGTTGATTCCCACAATGCGGTCATCTTCGGAGCAGAGCTCCCCGATGGCCGCGAAGGTGCCGTCGGTCGAGCCGTCGTTCACGAGGATAAACTCGTAGTCGTAGCCGGCGGCCTCGAGCTCAGCGCGAGTCTGCTCGACCACGGTGCCGATCATCTTCTCGGAGTAATAGCAGGGAATGACAATGGAAACCAGCATAGGGTGCCTTTCTCGGGAGTCGGGGATGCGGGGCGCCGTCATTGGGGCGTCCCGAGGGCGTAGATGACGATGCCGGCAATGATAAGCGCCAGAGCGCAGGCCTTCTTCTTGCCGATCTTCTCCTTGAAGATGGTCACGCCGAAGAACGTGATGTACAGATAGGCCGTGGCCTCCAGGATGGCACCCATGGACAGCGGCACCACCTTGTAGGCGAGGATGGTCATGAGCGTGGCGCCGAAGAAGAAGGCGTAGGCGGTGATGACAAGCGGGTTCAAATACTCCTTGATCGGGGAATCGTAGGTCTTCAAGGCGGCCTTCTTCAGGAGCACCTGGGATACAGATGAGATGAGCACTCCGAGCAGGTAGATGCCGATGTAGAGCTCGAGCATGGGCTCACGCCTCCTTTCTCGGGGCATCGCCGGGCGCGATCCACGCGTCGCCGTCAACGGGATCGCCGGGACGCTGTTCCTCGGCATCGGCCTGGGCGTAGAGCACCACGCCCCCTATGACGAGGGCCGCTCCCAGCAGGTTTAGGGCCGAGATGGCCTCGCCGAAGATGAAGAACCCCCATACCATGCCCCAGACCACCGTGACCGCCTTGTTGGCGAAGGCCGCCGAGAGGGAGAGGCGCTTCAATATCTGCTGCCAGCCGATGGCGTAGATGAACAGGATGACGAGCATGCCCCCGTACAGCAGGATGAACGGCAGGCTCATGAAGGGCTCGTGAGCCGCGTTCTTGCTGAAAATGCCCGAGAGCGAGTACACCAGCAAGAGCAGGTGCAGCGCGATGAGCGTGACAGCGCGCTTGTTGGGGGCTTTGGGTGCACCCATGGCTAGCAAGTGCCTTCCGGGGCTTTCAGCAGCAACTCGCGGCCCTCGGGATCGCGCACCGACGCCTCCGAGAAGATCTTCTCGGTTACGGCATCAACCTCCTGGCGGTCAGCCCCCGTTACGTAGTAGCGCGTCACATAGGGCTTGGCCCCGGTGGCATGGGAGATGGCCTCGCCAGGCTGGTAGAAGGGAAGGTACTCCACCACCTGGGGCAGCTCGCCCAAGGCATCCATAGCGGAGATGTCGGCTACCTCCCCATCGTGCCCGTGAAAGTACAGGCCGGCGGCATGGCGGGGAAGGAGCGGGCTATGGGCGAGAACGCGGGCCTTGGCCGCTTCGGGCTCGTACACCAGGTCGAGCAGCAACTCTTCGATGGAAAGGCCGCTCGCGAGGGCTACGAGCTCGTGCTCGTAGCCGAAGATGCGCCCGGCGGCTTCGCAAAGGGCGAGGCCTTCGCCCTCTCGGTAGAAGGCCTGCATGCACAGAGGGCCGTTCTCAAGACCGACGTAGCGGGCGATCTTGGTGGCTATGGCCGCAGCCTCATCGTGCAGCGCGCGGGTGAGGGGGCTCGGGTAGGCGCAGCGCACCACTTGGGGTATCTCTCCCTTTTCAAAGGGCACCTTCTCGCGGTCGGCGATGCTGATGATGTGGGCTTCGCCGTCTACGATCCAGGTCATGATGTTGAATTCCCGACCGTCGTTGTACTCTTCGGCCATGAGGTAATCGAATGACGATTGAGCCGCCGTGTCGGCAAAGCGCTCCCGCACCTCGTCCAGAGAGCTGGCAACGAACACGCCGTGGGAGCCGTAGCCGTTCACCGGCTTAACGACGCAGGGGAACGTCATAGCGGCGAAGTCGTCCTCCAGCGTGTCGAGGTGGATCTTCTCGTAACGCGGCGAGGGAATGGCCAGCTCGGCGAACATCTGCTTCATGAGGGGCTTCTCCCGCAGGTACCGCTCGCCTTCGGGCTTGAGGTAGGCGGGAAGCCCCGCCGCGTCGGCGATGTCGATCATGCACTCGGCGAGCAGGTCGGAGAACGAGGCGATGATGCCGTCGGCCCGCTCATCGCGGCAGATGTCGGCAATGGCGTCGGTGTGGCGCACGTCTTCCAAGTAGGCCTTGTCCGCATGGGCCTTGGCCGGCCCGTTCTCGTAGCCGTCGCAGACGATGGTGTAGATGCCGCGGGCACGGGCGCGTTTTACGAGGTCGACGAACTCGTCCATGGATCCCAGGATAACGAGGCGGTGCTGATCGGTGGTCATGAAAGTGAGCTCCTTCTGTGTTGCTGGGGTGTTGAATCGCGGTGCGGGTTCGTCCTGCTTCTACTGGCCCTGGGCGCGGTATTTGGCCTCGGTGGCCTCCTTGGCCGGGCGCCACCAGTCCTCGTTGGCGGTGTACCAGGCGATGGTGTCGGCCAGCCCCTCGGCGAAGTCGGTGTGCTTGGGCTGCCAGCCCAGCTCGCGGCGCAGCTTCGCGGAGTCGATGGCGTAGCGGCGGTCGTGGCCGGGGCGGTCGCGCACCCAGTCGAAGTCGTCGGCGTCGCGGCCCATGGCCGCCAGGATGGCACGCAGCACGTCGATGTTATTACGCTCGCCGTCGGCGCCGATGAGGTAGGTCTCGCCGAGACGGCCCGCGGTGAGGATGGCCCACACGGCCGAGGAGTGGTCCTCGGTGTGAATCCAGTCGCGCACGTTCAGGCCGTCGCCGTAGAGCTTGGGGCGCGCGCCACAGAGGATGTTCGTGATCTGTCGGGGAATGAACTTCTCGATGTGCTGGTAGGGGCCGTAGTTGTTCGAGCAGTTGGAGATGGTCGCCGGCACGCCGTAAGTGCGGTGCCACGCCCGCACGAGCATGTCCGAGGCCGCCTTGGTGGAGCTGTAGGGGCTCGAGGGGCGGTACGGCGTTTCCTCGGTGAAGCGGGCCGGATCGTCCAGCGCCAGGTCGCCGTACACCTCGTCGGTAGAGATGTGGTGGAAGCGTACGCCGTGGTCGCGGGCGGCCTGCAGCAGCGTGAAGGTGCCCTCCACGTTGGTGCGCAGGAAGGGGGTGGGATCGGCGATGGAGTTGTCGTTGTGGCTCTCGGCGGCGAAGTGCACGCAGGCATCGGCATCGGCGAACAGGCGGCCCACCAGGTCGGCATCGCAGATGTTCCCGTGCACGAAGGTCACGCGTTCGGGGTCGCAGCCGGCCAGGTTCTCGCGGTTGCCCGCGTAGGTGAGGGCGTCGAGCACCGTGACGCGGGTGTCGGGCTGGTTGTCGAGCATCCAGTGGACGAAGTTCGATCCGATGAACCCGGCCCCGCCGGTGACGATGATGTGGTTGAACTGGTCTGCCATGTTCGTGGGCTCCTTAAAACAGCCTGCAAATACCTTTAGTATATAGTCTATTGCATTTTTCGGGTTTTATGGGGATGTGCGCGGGTTTCCCCCTAAACGATCAAGAGTTGTCTGCGAGCGTGGGGGTTTGGTGACGCGCTCACGGAATACCCTCTCGATCAGGTTTAATTGTTTGCCGAGGCATGCTAATATGCCGTTTTACCCAAAGTTGACACTAGGTTAACCGGTGGTTGACGCTCGATAACGTAACATCAATGGCAGTAGGAGCGAGAGCATGTTTGTTGGAGTGACTTCTTCCTATCTTCGTAAGATGACGGCTGTGGCCCTGGCGGTTCTGCTGGGCCTCTCGTCTGTGCCCTCGGTGGCTTTCGCCGAGGTCCTGCCGGATGCGCCGTCGGCGCAAGGGGAGCTGTCGGACGAACGTGAGGCGCTGGCCGAGGGGGAGACTGCGGGAAAGCAGCCGGTCGGGGAAGAGGGGGAGGCTGTCTGCCAGGGCGAGCCGAGCAGTAAAGAGCCCGGCGAGGGGTCTTCTGAGGCCGCTGGAGACGCTTCCGCCGCTTCTTCCGAGGCGGAGAATGGGCGGCCTGGGGCCCTCTCCGATGCCGCTGGTGTCTCCGAGGGTTCTTCCGAGGAGGAGTCTGAGGACGCGACGGCGCTTTCCGGTGAGCCGGAGGGCGGACAGGTTGAGAAGCCCCTGCTGGGATTCGTTTACATCGACGAGCAGTCCCCCGCGGTCGGGTCGGTCCAGAACATCGTCGTGGCTCTCTCCGATGAGGGGTTCTCCCTCACCCACGCCGTGCTGCGCTATTTCACCTTGACGGGCGATCATGAGGTTGCCGCGTCGGCCGTGGACGGCAACGCCGCCCTCTTCGAGCTGGAGAATCTCGAGTCGGGCGAATATCAGATTACGGGCTTCGCCTATGCAATCGAGGGCTGCGACGCGGAGTTTCGCGAGGAGTTCTCTGCCGATGCTTACGCCTTTGAAGTTCAGGGGCCTGCGGGGGGTGCCATTGAGGTGACGGCCTTGTCCCTTGACGGCAGCGGCCAGCTGGAGGCCGACGTTGAGACCGAGAATGTGATTGAGGACGCTCTCGAGGAGGGGGCTGTCGCCCGGGCCGCGGCTCCGATGGCCGCCTCCGCCCGGTTGGCCGCGACTCCCCGCGCCTCCTCCAACATCATGGTGGCCCTTGATCCGGGTCACGGCGGCAGCGACTCGGGTGCGGTTGCCAACGGGCTCAAAGAGAAGGACATCAACCTCTCCATTGCGAAGTACTGCCAGGCGGCGCTTCAGCGGAACGGCGTCAACGTGTTCATGACGCGCTCTTCTGACGTGTATGTGGGCCTTTCCGAGCGCGTGCAGAAGGCCGTCGCTGCTAAGGCCTCGGTTTTCGTGAGCATTCACATCAATTCCGCCACTCCGGCGGCGGAAGGCTGCGAGGTGTGGGTTCCCAACGATAGCAGCTACAACTACGATACCCATGAGGCCGGCTACGATTTGGGCAAAAAGGTGGTGGCCAAGCTCGCCGCCCTCGGCCTGAAGAATCGCGGGGTGAAGACGAAGGATTCGGCCAACGGATCGAAGTACAGCGATGGGAGCGTTGCCGACTATTATTCGGTTATCAATGGCGCTCGCAAGAACGGCATTCCCGGCATCATCATCGAGCACGCCTTCATCACCAATCCCGGTGAAGCGGTGAAGATGAAAAGCGCCGCCTTCCTCAAGAAGTTGGGAGAGGCCGATGCTCAGGGCATTATCGAGGCCATTGCGGCCGGAACGATCAAGGGCAAAGGCGGAGTCTACTACGACGGAAAAGGCTACCGCTACCTCAGGGGCGACGGTATTGATGCTAAGAGCCAGTGGATCAAAGAGGGCGGGCGCCAGTATTACTTCGGCTCCGACGGGTATGCGCTGAAGTGGAGTCAGAAGATAGGCGGCTCCTGGTACTACTTCAATGGGTCCGGCGTCATGCAGACGGGCTGGATCACCTGGAAGGACGGAACCAAGAGCTTCTTCGACTGGGATGGCAGGGCGCTGCTCGGCTGGCGCAGCTTCA
>CANSQM010000002.1 GCA_947649205.1 uncultured Enterorhabdus sp. | reverse complement strand
GCAGCCCGCACCGGCCCGCGGCGGCCGTTCCGCCCGGGGCCAGGGCAATCGGCACCCGCAGATTCCCCGCGGCGCCCAGGCCGCGCCGGCTCCCACGCCCCAGCCGGCCGCTGCCGGCTGGACCCCCACGAGCATTCCCCTGCCCACGGGCCAGGAGGTGGATTCCTGGGTGCAGGGCAGCCCGGCCGATCAGGCCATCGTCATGCCCGGGAAGAAGATGAGCCGCAAGGCCCGCCGCGAGGCCGAGCGCGCCTTCGCCGCCCGGGCCGCCGCCGAGCTGGAGGCTCGCCAAGCCCGCCGCGCCCAGGAGGTCTCGGTCCCCCGAGGCGCTCAGCGCACGGGCAATCCCCGGGCTGCGGCCGCCCGCGGGGTAGAGGCCCGCGGGGCCGTGCGCCCCTATGGCGGACCGGCCGCTCCGGTGCCCTCGGCCGTGGCCCAAGCCCAGGCCCAGGCCCGCGGCCGCCACGCCCGCTAAGGTTTCCCCGCCCATGACAAGGCCCCCGCTCGCCACGGCGAACGGGGGCCTTCTCGTTGCCGCTCGGGGTGCCTACTTTCCCGTGTAGGCCGCCTGGAAGCGGGCCACGTCGTGCTCGTAGATGACGAGGGTGCTGTCGGGCTCTTCCAGGTAGAAGGGCACGCCGGCCAGCTTCGGGTGGTTCACGAGGGCCGCCAGGGCCTCAAAGCCGATCTTTCCCTCGCCGATGCGGGCGTGGCGATCCACATGGCTGCCGCGTCCGTGGGTGGCGTCGTTGAGGTGCACGGCTTTCAGCTTTCCCAGGCCGATGGCGCGATCGAACTGATCGAGCACGCCGTCCAGGTCGCCCACGATGTCGTAGCCCTCGGCCCACACGCCGGCGCAGTCGAGGCACACGCCCACGTGGTCGGCCAGCTTCACCTGGCTGATGATGGCCGCCAGCTGCTCGAAGGAGGTGCCCACCTGGCTGCCCTCGCCGGCCATGGTGTCCAGCAGCACGAGGGTGGTCTGGCTCGGGGTAATCACCTTGTTCAGGGCGTCGGCCACATCGGCCAGCCCCTCGTCCACGGAAATATCCATGCGGCTGCCGGGGCGCACGAGGTACAGCGGCACCTGCAACTCGGCCAGCTGGGCCAGGTCCTCGGCGTAGGTCATGAGGGCGAAGTCGCGCTCGCTCATCTGGGCCGTGGCCGGGTCGGTGTCGTAGGGGGCGTAGGCCAGCACGTCGCGCATGCCGTGCTCGGCCGCGAAGGCGAGGTACTCCCGCACGTCCTTGGCATCCAGCTCCGCCTGCTTGCTCCCTCGGGGGCTGCGGGTGAAGTACTGGAAGGTGTTCGCGTTGATGGAGGCGGCCTCTTTCGCCATTTCCAGATAGCCGCGCCGCTTCGACAAGTGGCAACCGATGGTCAGCATGGGGAATCCTTTCGGTCGTGAATTTCGCACCGCGCGACCTTGGCGGGCCGGGCGCACCCTCGATGCTAGCACGGTGCCGTTTTGCCCGTGGAAGCCGCCGATCAACTGTCGCCGTGGCGTTGCCCGGATGGTAGAATGGCCCTACCTCAAGAATATGCAGCCCAAACGAAGACAGAAGAGGTTCTCGCCCCATGGCACGATCTCAGCTCATCCTCAACCGCTATCGCGTTATCGACCAGGCCGGCGCCGGCGGCTACGGCACCGTCGTGCACGCCTTCGACACGCACCTCAAGCGCGATGTGGCCATCAAGTGCATCGAGCTCTCGGAAGACGAGGTGGCCCGCGCCCGGCTCGTGGCCCTGGAGGCCCGCATGGCCGCCGACCTGGAGGACGGAGAGCCCTCCCCGGCCGCGGCCCCCGGTGCTGCGGCTTCCGCCGCTGCCCCTGCGAGCGCCGCCCCTTCGGGGGCCCCGACCCCCACTCCCAGTGCCGGAGATTTCCCCGCCGACCCCGCCTTCCTGCGCGGGGTGGACGAGCGCCGCGGCGGCCGTCGCTCGGCTGCCACCGTGCGCAGCGCCGAGGAGGTGCCCCCCTGGGAGGACGTGGCCTTCGCCGAGGAGGAGGACGGCTCTCTCGTTCCCTGGAACGCCGCTACGGGCGGCTTCGCCGGCCGTGCGCGGCCGAGCCTCGACGGTCGGGTGGGCCCGCGCAAGACGCGCCATGCCCCCGAGGCCCCGTCCGCACCAGCGGTGGAGGTGCAGGACGCTGCCCCCATGAGCGACTACTTCGACGAGAGCGCCGTGGACGTGCGCCATCTGCGGGGCATCCGGGCGTCCCGCACCATCGACGGTGCCACCGAGAAGCGCCGCCGTCGCGGCGGCCGTGCCGTGGCCGCCTCCGTCGCGGCACCGAGCGTGTCGGCCGCCGTGGGTGGGGCCGCCTCCCCCGTGCCCCCGGCTTCCGCCGACTTCGACGAGCCCGACGACGCCGATCTCTTCGAGCACATTCCCGGCCTGGAAGAGGCCCGCTCGGTGGCGAAGCTGTCCGACGCCAACATCGTCACCGTGTACGACTGCGCCGTGGAGGATTCCACAGCCTACGTCATCATGGAGTACATCGAGGGCAAGACCTTGGCCCAGATCATCGACGAGATCGATGACAACATCACCCTGGACGTGGTGGCCGCCGTCTTCTCAGCCGTGGCCCACGCTCTCGAGGTGGCCCACGGCGCGAGCACGCTGCACCTGGACATCAAGCCCGAGAACGTCATCGTGAACTCCAAGGGCGTGGCGAAGGTGACCGACTTCGGCCTGGCCGCCCTTATGGATGCCTCGGGCTCGGGCACCACCGGTGGCGGCACCATCGGCTACATGCCCCTGGAGCAGATGCGCCAGGAGCCTTTGGACGTGCGCACCGACGAGTGGGCCCTGGCGAGCCTCACCTACGAGATGCTCTCCGGCGAGAACCCCTTCTTCGCCAACGACCTGCCCGAGGCCGAGGAGGCCATCGAGGAGGCGGAACTGGTGCTGCCCTCCCTGTGCTGGGACGAGCTGCCCGCCGAGGCCGACGACATCATGTTCGCCGCCCTCGACCCCGACCGCGACGAGCGCTTCGATACGGTGGCCGACTTCTCCGAGGCCCTCATGCCCTTGCTCGGCAACGCGAAGAAGGGCAAGAAGGTGCTGGCCGATATCGTGAAGGGGAAGGAAGATGCCGTCGCCGCCCCGGAGCCGGCGGAGCCCGCCGAGCCCCTGCCGCCCCTGGTGGACCGCCTCGGCCTGCGGGGCGCCATGGTGGTGGGCCACAGCCTGGCCGCCGTGGCCGTGGGGCTCATGGCCGCCGTGGGCATGGCGAACATCTCCCTCAGCCCGGGCTCGCCCATGGGCCTGGCCACCGATGCGCCGGTGGTGTACTGGGTCGTGGCGGTCCTCTGTGCCGGGGTGGCGGCCCTGCGCCCCGCTTGGGGAACGCTCCTCGGCTACGGCGCCCTCGTGGTGGGTCTCGGGGCCTCGGGCAGCTGGGTGCTCGCCCTGTTCCTGGCCGCGGTCACGGGGCTGTGGTGGTACTACGTCGGCCGGCGCGGCACCACTCAGGCCGTGGCGGCCCTGGCCCAGCCCCTGTTCGGCTCCTTCGGTTTCGCGGGGCTGGCACCGGTGTGCTGCGGCGTGCTGCTGCCGGTGCTGCAATCGGCCATCACGGCGGCCTTCGCCTTCGCGACGGCCCTGGTCATGGCCTCCTTCGGCTCCCTGGACCTGCTGAACTGGGACGCCCTGTTCCATATGGAATTCGGCAGCAACCCCCAGGCGGCCTGCATCTCCATGGTCTCCCAGAGCGCGCCGTGGGCCATCGGCGTCAGCTGGATCGCCGCGGCGGCGGCCTACAGCCTGTTCTGCGTGCGCGGCACCCGCACCTTCGACATTGCCGGGTCGGTGGTAGCCGCGGCCCTGCTCATGCTCGGCGTGTGCGCGGCGGCCCACCTGGGCTCCTTCGGCGGCTCGTGGCTGCCCGCGCCCCCGGCCCTGCTGGGGGCCCTCGTGCCCGGCGCCCTCGGCATTGCCGCCGCGGTCATGGGCATTCCCGACCGCGCCCGCTGGGCCGAGGAGGAGTGGTACCTCGACGACGAGGAACTGGAAGGGTAGGCGCGCACCCCGGTTCGGGCTGCCCCACCCCGGCAGGCGCTCGGCTTCGGGCCGGGCGCCTGCTCGGTTTCGCTCCCAAAAAACATCGCGAGCCCGACCGTTATGGCCGGGCTCGCGTGATTGTGCGGGGTCAGTGGCGAAGGGGCGCAGGCTAGTTCTCCTCGCTGTCCTCGTCATCGTCGAACAGCGACCAGTCGTCCTCGGTCTTCTCGTGGTTCTTGAACTGCTTGCGCGTTTTGCGCTCCAGAATGATGCACACGATGATGCTCACGAGCAGGCCGCCGCCGACGAGCACGCCGATGCCGGGCACGGTCTCGAACAGGAAATGGTAGATCTCTTCAAAGTTCACGTTCATGGCGTCGTCCTCGTCTGCCTGAAACGCCGCGGGGCCCTGGCACCGAGCGCGGCGGCGGGTCGGTGTTTTTGCTGGGGAAAGTATACTATGCTTCTTCACCGCAAACGCAATCTCCACGCCTACTGGTTGCGCTATACTGGTCGAACGCAAAACGCACGATTCGAGGAGCGCCCCTATGCTGGATGTCAAATACGTTCGCGACCATCTTGATGAAGTGGCCGAGGCCATGCGGAACCGCCATGCGTCGTTCGATCCGGAGCAGTTCGCTGCCCTCGATGTGCAGCGCCGCGAGGTCATCGCCGAGGAGGAGGCCCTTCAGGCCGAGCGCAACAAGATCTCCAAGGAGATCGGCGCCCTCATGGGCCAGGGCAAGAAGGACGAGGCCGAGGCTGCCAAGGAGCAGGTGCGCCAGATCAACGAGAAGCTGGAAGCGGCCAGCGCTGCTCGCTCCGAGGCCGACGGTGCCCTGCAAACACTGCTCATGAGCGTGCCGAACCTGTGCGACGGGTCCACCCCCATCGGCGAGGACGAGGACGACAACCCCGAGGTGCGCCGCTGGGGCACCCCGCGCGACTTCGCCGCCGAGGGCTTTACGGCCCAGGCCCACTGGGATCTGGGGCCGGCCCTGAACATCATCGACTTCGAGCGCGGCGTGAAGCTGGCCGAGAGCCGCTTCTACGTGCTCGGCGGCGCCGGCGCCCGCCTGGAGCGCGCCCTCATCTCCTTCATGCTGGATCAGCACACCGCTCGCGGCTACAAGGAGTGGTGGGTGCCGGCCATGGCCAACGCCGCCACGCTCACGGGCACGGGCCAGCTGCCGAAGTTCGAGGAGGACCTGTTCCACACCACCGAGGGGCTCTACCTCATCCCCACGGCCGAGGTGCAGCTGACCAACCTGCACGCCGGCGAGGTGCTGGACGCCAGCCAGCTGCCGCTGCACTACTGCGCCTTCACCCCCTGCTTCCGCGAGGAGGCGGGCAGTGCGGGCCGCGATACCCGCGGCATCATCCGCGTGCACCAGTTCTCCAAGGTGGAGATGGTGAAGTTCGCCACCCCCGAGACCGGCTTCGACGAGCTGGAGTCCATGGTGGAGGACGCCGAGAACATCCTGCAGAAGCTGGAGCTGCCCTATCGTGTGATCAGCCTGTGCACGGGCGACATCGGCTTCTCCTCCGCCAAGACCTACGACGTGGAGGTGTGGCTGCCCAGCTACAACGCCTACAAGGAAATCTCCTCGTGCAGCTGCTGCACCGACTTCCAGGCCCGTCGCGCCAACATCAAGTACCGCGATCCAGCCAACTTCAAGGGCACGCGCTTCGCCTACACCCTGAACGGGTCGGGCCTGGCCGTGGGCCGCACCATGGCCGCGGTCATCGAGAACTACCAGAACCCCGACGGCACCATCACGGTGCCCGAGGTGCTGGTGCCCTACATGGGCGGCAAAACGGTGATTGGGCCGGAAGAGGTCTAAGGCCATCATGGGTGCACAATCGCGCGAGCCGGGGCCTCGCGAGTCCCGGCGCCGCGCCTCGGCGCAACGTTTCGGCCGCGGAAGCGGTTCCTCGACGGAGCGCCGCGCCGCGCGCCGCGGAACGGCCGCGACCTGGGATGACGAGCCGCCCTCGGCCGAGGAGCGCGTCGCGGCTCGCCTCGCCCAGCGTGCCGGCGTCGCCGAGGGCGAGCCGGCGGCCCGTCCGGGTCGCGCCGGCCGCGACGGCCGCGCGGATCGCGGGGGCCGTCCCGCCGTGCGCAAGCGCCGCTGGACGAAGGGGAAGGTGGCGGCCCTCGTGCTGTCGCTGCTCGCCTTGTCCCTGGCCGCCGCCGTGGTGGCCGGCTTCTCGTGGCTGCGCTGGTTCTCGGCCGACGACGGCGCCGACATCCAGGGCACCTGGTACCTGGCCGGCACGTCCACCCCCATCACCATCACCGACGAGCGCATCCAGCTGACCGAGGATGTGGCCTACCACTACACCCTGGACCCGATGGCCAAGACCATCCAGTTCACCTTCGGGAACCTCACGGGGGGTGGCTGCTACCGCTTCTCGCTGGATCGCGACGAGCTGGCCCTGGTGGACGGCTCCTTCTCGGCCACCGACACCCTGGGCCGCGATATCGGCTGGACCCTGGAAGCCCTCATCGAGAAGCTGCGGGACGGTGACTTGCCCCCGGCCGAGGAGGCGGGCCGCGGCCTCACCCTGCTCTCGCGCACCCCCACCGCCGGCACCGCGGCCAACCCCCAGTCGGTGCGCGACACCCCCGCACCCAGCGATTCCCGCGGCAGTGCCGATGGCGCCGACGATGACCCGGAGGCCGACGACGGCACCCAGACCATCGAGGACGAGCCCGTGGGCGACCTGTCCGGCAAGGTGCCCGCCGCCATCGACGAGCCCCGCGACAAGGCCGCCGAGGACGGCACCGGCACCGGTGCGGCCGGCAACGCGGGCGGCAGCGCCGGCGGCGCGACGGGCAACGCCGGGGACGGTGCGAGCGCTCCGGATGGTGCCGGCACGGCGGGCGCGGGGGCCGACGACGGCGACGGGGCCGGAACCTCGGCCGGCCGCGGGGCCTGATGGCGCCCCTCGCCCTCGAGCGGGTGGCCATCGAGCGCGACCGCATGGCCCTGCTCGTGCGGGTGGCCGGCGGCGCGGGGGCCCGACTGTCCCCGGCGGCCGCGGCCCGGCTGCTGCGGGAGCGCCCCACCCTGGCGGCCCACGCCTGCCTCAACGAGGCCGGGGAGCCCTTCGGCACCATCCTCGACCGTACCTCCCTTCCCCATATCCTGGAGCACCTCATCATCGATTTCCAAGCCGAGTTCGATGACCGCTCGGCGGCTACTTTTGTCGGTACGACGGAATGGCTCGATGAAGCGGGCGGCCTGGCCCGCGTTGAAGTAAACTTTACCGATGACCTCATCGCTTTGGCGGCCCTCAAGGCCGCTCGGGCGCTTATGGAAGGGATGGTGGATTAGCCATGTCATCAGCTCACATCACCTTCGATACCACCGGCGACAAGATCGCCCGCCGCGTGCGCAAGATGCGCCCCTCGGCCGTGCGCAATCTCTTCGCCGCCGCCACTCGCGACGATGTGATCTCCCTGTCCGGCGGCATGCCCGCCGTATCGCTTTTGCCCGAGGAAGACGTGCGCCGCGCCGTGCTGGCCGCCGTGGAAAGCCCCCAGGCCCGGGCCGTGTCGCTCCAGTACGGGCCCACCGACGGCTTGGCCGGCCTGCGGGCCGTGCTGGCCGATATGATGCGCGACCTGGGCATTCGCGTGAAGGCCGACCAGGTGCTCGTCACTACCGGCGCCCAGGAGGCCTTAAGCCTCATCGCCGAGGCCTTCATCGATCCGGGCGACATCATCATCACCGAGGGACCCACCTACCTGGGGGCGCTCCAGGCCTTCTCCGCCTTCGAGCCCGACGTTCGCGCCATCCCCTTCGACGACGAGGGCATGCGCATGGACCTCTTGGAGGCCGAGCTCGAGCGCATCGGCAAGAACAACCCGCGCCTGAAGTTCTGCTACACCATCCCGAACTTCCAGAACCCCGGCGGCGTCACCATGAGCGCCGAGCGCCGGCGCCGCCTGCTGGAGCTGGCCGACGAATACGGCTTCATGGTGGTGGAGGACGACCCCTATGGGCGCCTCCGCTACGACGGCGGTCACCAGGTGCCCCTGAAGGCCATGGACGATTCGGTCATCTACCTGGGCACCATCTCGAAGATGCTCGGCCCCGGCCTGCGCACGGGCTGGGTGGCCGCTCCCGAGGCGGTGCTCGCCCGCATCAACCTGGTGAAGCAGGGGGCCGACCTGTGCGGCAGCTCCTTCGACCAGCTCGTGGTGCAGCACTACTTCGCCGACATTCCCTGGCAGAAGACTCTGCAGAAGTTCATCGGCGTGTACAAGGAGCGTCGCGACACCATGCTGGCGGCCCTGGAGGAGTTCTTCCCGCCCGAGGCCACCTGGACGCACCCCGAGGGCGGCATGTTCCTCTGGATCACCCTGCCCGACTATATGGATACCGATTCGATGCTTGCCGAGGCGCTGGAATCGGGCGTAACCTATGTGCCAGGGAACTCCTTCTTCCCCGACGGCGTGACCGGTAAGAACTCCATGCGCGTGAACTTCAGCTTCGAGACGCCGGAGTCCATCACCGAGGCCATTCGCCGCCTGGCCGGGGTTATCGAGGAGCGCCTGGAACTGTACCGCGTGTTCATCAACGCCGGCGCGCTGCCGGGTTACGGAAAGGAGGCCATCATGGCCACAAACGAGCGCGAGAACTGGGACGAGGTCATCGTGGCGTCCGAGGAGAACGAGGAGGCCGTCATGCAGTCCCACGACGGCGATGCTGCCCAGATTGAGATCGCCGAGCAGAAAGTGGCCGACGCCCAGGAGGAAGCCGCCGCTGAATAGCGTCCATCGGTCAACTATGGTTGAGTGAAGTGGAACTGCCGGGTGCCTTGACCGAGCGAGTTACGCAGCGACGGGGAATGCCCACTGGGCATTCCCCAAAGCGAGGACTGCCTGAGCGAATCAAGGTACCCGGTGGTTCCGCCCCGAGAGAGTTGCAACAAAAAGGAGACGTGTATGAAAGTAGCAGTGCTGATGGGCGGCAAGTCCTTCGAGCGCGAGGTGTCGCTGGCCTCGGGCCGCGTGGTGTGCGAGGCTCTGGAAGAGGCCGGCCACAAGGTGGTGCCCCTGGACACCAACGCTGATCTGGTGCCCACTCTGCGCAGCGAGCGCCCCGATGTGGTGTACAACGCCCTGCACGGCAAGCACGGCGAGGACGGCACCATCCAGAGCCTGCTGGAATTCGTCGGCCTGCCCTTCGTCGGCTCTCCGGCCAGCGTGTGCCACCGGGCTTGGAACAAGGACGCCCTGCACTCTTCCCTGGAGAAGTACCGCGACGTCACCGGCGAGGAAGGCATCGCCTCGTGGCCCCAGGGCGTGTACCTGGCCCGCGACGCCTTCAAGGACATGGGGGCCGCCACGGCCCTCGACATGGTGGCCGACCGCGTCATCGGGGGCTACCCGGTGTGCGTGAAACCGGCCCACGGCGGCAGCGCCCTGGGCGTGCACAAGGTGGAGAGCCAGGAGGAGCTCGGCGAGGCCGTGCTCGACGCCCTGTCCTTCGACGAGGCCGTGAACATCGAGCAGTGGGTCGACGGCGTGGAAGTGTCCGTGGCCATCCTCGGCACCGGCTGGGACGCCTACGCCCTGCCCCCGGTGGAGATCGTCGCCCGCGAAGGGGAGTTCTTCGACGCGGCGGCCCGCATGCGCAATGATGCCGTGGAATTCTTCTGCCCCGTGCGCCCCGCCTCCCTGTCGCCCGATGAGGCTGCGGCCCACGCCATCCGCGCCGAGATTGAGCGGGCGGCCCTCGAGGTGTACCGGGCCTATGGCGCCCGCGATCTGGGCCGCGTGGATCTCGTGTGGGACGGCGGTGCCGCTCGCTGCTTCGAGTTGGACGTGTCCCCGGGCATGACGCCGCACTCCCTGTTCCCCATGGCCTGCTCGGCCGCCGGCCTCACCCTGCCGAAGGTGCTCGACACCCTCGTGACCGAGGCCTACGCCCGCGGCGCCAAGTTCTAAGCGCCCGCGCCCAAGTTCGCCCCTTCGCCTCAGCCTGTGCCCGCATTGCGCACAGGCTGAGGTTTTCTCTGAGAGTTTTCCTTATCGATGATGTTTGACGGCTTGTTTACCGTAAGGTGAGAGGCGGGCTTTCACGGCCCCGTTTCGGGTGCGCTCACCCTATAATGAGCGGACTTGATAACCTGTCGATAAAGGAGGCAGTTATGGCCAACAAATTTGGAATGTTTCTGATCGGTGGCGTCGTCGGTGCCGTCGCAGCCCTGCTGGCCGCGCCGCGTCCCGGCGCTGAGACCCGCGCCATGGTGGCCGACAAGGCCAACGACATCCTGGGCGATGCCCAGCAGTGGGGCGGCCAGGCCGCGGCCGGCGCCCAGCACATCTACCAGGAGGCTGCCGCCAAGGGCGTCGAAGTGGTGAACAACGTGACTGCCCGGGGCCAGGAGATCGCCTCCGAGGCCGCTGCCCGCGGCGCCGATGTGGCCGCTTCCATCCAGGAGGCCGCCAGCACCATTTCCCCCACCATCAACGAGAAGGGCGACGAGCTGCGCGAGAAGATCGAGGCCGCCCGCCAGCGCATCGCCGATCAGGTGGCCAAGAACGCCGGCGAAGATGCCGACGCCGTGGCCGATGCCGCCGAGGACGTGAAGGATGCGGCCGCCGACGCCGGCGAGGCCGTGAAGACCGCCGCCCACGAGGCGAAGGAGACCGTGCAGGAGGCCGTCGAGGCCGACGACAAGAAGGACGCCGAGTAAACCATGGCCAAGCGTTACGGCACCACCGGGGAAATCGTCGGGAAGCGCGTCTTCTTCGACAAGAGCACGCCCAAGAAGCCCGAGGCGGTGAAAAGGCTGGGGAAGGTGCGCCATTGCGTGTTCCATCCCACCCAGCGCCGCTTCGTCGGCTTCATCGTGAAGCGGCCGGATCTCCTGTGGATGTTCCACCGCAAGGATGTGTTCGTGGCCTACAACGGCTACGACGTGGTGGACGGCCGTATCCTCGTGCTGCAAGATTCCGCAGCCACCGATAAGGGCGCCTGCAAGGCCCTGGGCGTGGATTACGACGACTGCGTGCTGTGGGCGGGGCTGCCCGTCATCAGCGAGGGCGGCACCGTCTACGGCACCGTGGGCGACGTGTCCTTCGACCCCAAGACCGGCGAGGTGCGCTCCCTGGCCGTGACCCAGGGGGCCACGGCCAACGCCCTGCTCGGCGTGAAGGAGATTCCCGGCTCCATGATCCGGGGCTTCCGCCGCGGCATCGGCACGGCGCTGTCCGTGAACGGCCAGGCCGACGAGGAGAACCCCGAGCTGGGGGCGATTCTCGTGTCCGACGAGGCGGCCGAGCTGACCGCCGAGGGCGGCTTGGCGGCGAAGGCCGGCGAGGCCACGGCCGTGGTGGCCGACCGCGCCCGGGAGACCGTGGAAGCGGTGAAGCCGGCCGTGTCCACGGCCACGAAGGCCGCGGGCAAGGCCGTGAATGCCGGGGCCTACGCCACGGGCCGTCAGATCAAGCGGGCCAGCGGCATGTTCTCCGCCTTCAAGGAGGAGTACGACAAGGCCCGCAAGGACGACGACTAGGGGCAGCTCTTACGATTTCGTCACTAAGCTATAGAGTTCTTTAAGATGCGCCCCGCCCCGCGGGGCGCTCCGTTACACTGGAGCCTATGAATACACACGACAGTAAAACCCCCAAATCCGAGCGCCTCCAAAAGCTGGAGGCCAAGGCCCACGAGGAGAAGTCCGTCGCCGGCCACGAGATGCCTGCGGCGAACATCTTCAAGTTCGCGGGCCTCATCGCGTTCTTCGTCATCATGATCGTGGTGTGCATCGCCATCTGGCCCATGATCCACGAGCTGTTCGAGCCCGGCGGCGTCGATCGCGTGACCACCGACATCCGCGACGCCGGCCCCTGGGGCTTCCTCATTCTGCTGGCCATCCAGTTTTTGCAGATCGTGGTGGCCTTCATTCCCGGCGAGGTGGTGCAGGTGGCCGCCGGCATGATCTACGGCCCCTGGGTGGGCGCCCTCATCATCTGGATCGGTTGCGTCATCTCGAGCGCCTTCATCTTCGTGCTCGTGCACAAGCTGGGCGCCCCCTTCGTGCAGGCCATGGTGCCCGAGAAGTACATGGGCAAGTTCCGCGAATGGGAAACCTCCGAGAAGTTCAACGTCATCGTATTCATCTTGTTCCTTATCCCGGGGCTGCCGAAGGACGTGTTCACCTACATCACGCCGCTCACGCACATGTCCATGCGCAACTTCGTGCTCATCTCGAACTTCGCCCGCATTCCCGGCATCGTGCTGTCCACCTACGCCGCCGCCGGCCTGGTGAGCGGCAACATCGTGGAGTCCATCGTCATCTTCGCGGTGACGGCGGCTATCGCCATTGTGGCGCTCGTGGTGTACAGCCGCATGACCAAGAAGCCTGCCGGCCCGAAGGAGTAAGGGCGCCTGGCGCGGGGCGGCTCTCTTCACTCAGTGCGGAGCTCTTCGCCGTGCCGGCCCTTCGCCACTTTCTTTGTGAAAGAATGCGCGGTCAGGCTTACTTTTCTGTACAATAGCCACCGTTAACGTTACGAATTTCAAGGAGGATCCCCATGCCGAAGATCACCCGTGATCAGGTGCGCGTTCCCGCCGACGTCATGCCCGAGGCCCGTGACGAGTACATCTCCAACTACATGAAGGCCACGCGCGAGACCGGTCGTCTCATGCTGTTCGCCTGCGATCAGAAGATCGAGCACTTGAACAAGGACTTCTACGGCGAGGGCATCGACATCGCCGACCTGGATCCGGAGCACCTCTTCAAGATCGGCTCCGAGGGCGTCTGCGGCGTGCTTGCCGGCCAGCGCGGCCTGGTGGCCCAGTACGCGGCCGACTACCCGGAGATCAACTACCTCGTGAAGATGAACTCCAAGACCAACCTCGTGGGCACCAAGCAGGAGGATCCCTACTCTCCGCAGCTGTACGATCTGGACGCCGTGCTGGCCATGAAGGAGGCCGGCGTGAACGTGGTGGGCCTCGGCTACACCATCTACCTCGGCAGCGAGTACGAGGCCACCATGATGGCCGAGGCCGGCGAGCTCATCGCCCAGGCCCATGCCAACGGCCTCATCGTGGTGCTGTGGATCTACCCCCGCGGCAAGGCCGTCACCGCTGAGAAGGATCCGGATCTCATCGCCGGTGCCGCCGGTGTGGCCCTGTGCCTCGGCGCCGACTTCGTGAAGGTGAACCCGCCGAAGCCCGAGGACGGCACCCCGGCCGCCGAGGCCCTGAAGATCGCCTCCACCGCCGCCGGCCGCTGCGGCCTGGTGTGCGCAGGCGGCTCCACGGTGGACGCCGACACCTTCCTCACCCAGCTCTACGATCAGATTCACGTGGGCGGGGCCGTGGGCAACGCCACGGGCCGCAACATCCACCAGCGCTCTCTGGACGAGGCCGTGCGCCTGACTAAGGCCATCTCCGCCATCACCCTGGCCGACTGGTCCGTCGCCGACGCCCTGGCCGTGTTCAACGGCGAGCGCGACTTCACCCTGGCCGACATCTAAGCCAGCGGACGCGAAGGCATTTTGGGAAAGGCTTCCGAAAGGGAGCCTTTCTTTATGGACGACGAAGGGAAGGTGCGCAGCCATGGGCGCGGAGAAGATGACGGTGCGGGAGGTGCGGCCCTACCGTGAGGAGGACGTGCCGGCCATGACGGACATTTGGAATGCCGTGGTGGAAACGGGGGCGGCCTTTCCCCAGACTGATCCCATGACGGTAGATGAGGCCCGGGTGTTTTTCGCCGAGCAGTCCCACACGGCCGTGGTGACCGTGGCCGGGCGCGTGGCGGGGCTCTACATCCTGCACCCCAACAACGTCGGTCGCTGCGGGCACGTGGCCAACGCGAGCTACGCCGTGGCATCGGGCCTGCGCGGCCACGGCCTCGGGCGCCAGCTCGTGGAAGATTCCCTGCGCCAGGCGGGCAAGCTGGGATTTCGCGGGCTGCAATTCAACGCCGTGGTGGCCAGCAACGAACGGGCCCGGGCCCTGTACGAGAGCCTCGGGTTCGCCTACATCGGCACCATCCCCGGCGGGTTTCGCAACAAGGATGACGAGTACGAGGACATGCGCATCTACTACCGTGAGGTGGTGTAGGCGGCTGGCATCTAGTCGGGGCAAGGGGAGTTGGACAAACACGGGACGCTTTTCTGGGCGTAGGCGGTTAGCATCTGGCGGAGGGGGCCGAAGGGGAATCCTCTGGTGAGGCTCGCTACCATGCGGGACGGCCCTTCCGGCGGGACTCGCCGCTGTGCGAGAGGGGTCGATCGGCGCTTGGGAAATCTTGCGGTTCCGATGATGCGTGGTTTTGCGCAGTAAACTCCGCGAAGTAGATGCCAGTGTTCCTTCGCCGAGGGGATATTGCAGATCTGCCTCAGTTTACCAGGTAAAACGCTCTTTCCTTCGGACTCGAGTTTTCCGCCTGGCCGGTTTAAGCGCTACTAGGATCTATTTCGCGGAGTTTGTTGCACAAACACGCTGGTTTCGAAAACACGAGCGCCACTATCATGAATGGGCGTTCATTGGTTTCGCCCAAGGTGGAGCGTCAATTGCCAATGTTGCGGTAGCCTGCCCCCTATGAACATATATTTCAGTCATAGGTCTGCTCTTCAGCTCTGGCGTTCCTGGTCGGCGGCGCGTCCGGTAACGCTGCAGGAATTTCACCTGTCCGGGAGGCGTAAGGGGCTCGATCTGCCCTCGCACTTGCTCCCGGGATCGGCTGTGATCCGGGCCGCCGCCTCGACGCATGAGGAGATAGCTTCCATTCTCGCCGAGTCTGTGTGGGAAGCGCGCGGTCTTCCGGGGACGGCGAAAACTCCCTGCGTCTCGCTGGATCGAGGGGCGCTGGTCGAGGTGCTGGTGGGACGCAGGCCCGGTGTGCGTTCCTCGTCCTCGGTGAAGCGGCATCAGTGCGACCGAAACTTGCCGCGTAAGGCGTTTCTCGAAATCGCGCCGGGGGTCTGGAGTTCTTCGCCGGAGCTGGTTTTCGCGCAAATGGCCACGCGCCTGACTTACGGAGAACTTCTTGCTTTGGGATACGAGTTGTGTGGCAGCTACCCGATTCCCGGACAAGGTGGCTTTCTGGTGCGGCGCCCGCTTACGACCCCGCAGCGACTACTGGCCTTCCTCGAACAGCTTTCCGACATCCGGGCTGTAAAGTTAGCTCGTTCGGCGGCGGCCCAGGTTCGGCGCAAGTCGGCTTCGGTTATGGAGACCGAGGTCGCCATAACAGCCCTGACCTCGCGACGGCGCGGCGGCTTAGGGCTGCCCGCGGGCTCTTTAAACGAAGCGTTTGGTCTGGGTGAGAAGGGTCGTCGCATTGCGCGGCAGAAATACGTTGTGGGCGACTTGTGCTGGTGGGAATGCAGTGTGGCGGTTGAGTACGACGGCCGCTCATCCCATGGGGGAGCCGTCGCGCGCGCCCGCGATTCTCGTCGCCGGGACGCATTGCTTGCAGAAGGCGTCGAGATGGTGACGGTGACCGCGGCCCAGTTTGACAGCGTGTATGAGTTCTCTGAGATTATGGCCAAGGTATCCGAAAAAGTGGGGAAGCGTTTCCGAGGTTGGGGTCCGGGTCAAATAGAAGTGCACATGAAGCTGAGGCAGCAGGTTCGAAAGTTTCATCGTGAGCATTTTCCGCTCGGTGATTGACACGCTCCCTCTGCCGCAAGTTGTTGCGGGGTTGCTGCGTGCGATGGGCCTGCTTTGGCGGTGTCGCTGTCGCGGCGGCGTTTTTTTGGTGCCGGAGTCGAGCGGCGAGCGGTGCTGCGCCGGGGCGCACGGAGCGCTCGAAAGAAGGCGGCTCCGGGGTACTGGGGCTGCACGGGAAGTAAACGATGCGTGGTGTTTTTGATAATCGTGTTTTCGTGCAACAAACTCCGCGAAATAGATGTTTGTGGAGCGAGAATTGGTCGATCAGGGTGTTTGGCGCCAGCTAAAAGACATTTTCCCTGGTAATCTCAGGGCAGAGCGCAGCGAGTCGAGAGAGGGGAAGGTTCCGGAGTCTATTTCGCGGAGTTTGTTGCACGAAAACTGGCAAGAGGGAAGCACGGACGAGCCACGGGCCTTTGCCGACGTTCGGAGGCGTCTCTTGGGTTGCTGGTGCCGGCATCTTTTGAGTTGCTGGTACTGGACGGGTTTTCCTGTGGTCGCACGGAGTAGCAACGACGGCAAAACACTCTGCCAACCGGCCCACTCCCAACACTCTCAACGAAAAGCGGCTCCCGAGAGGGAGCCGCTTGCAGTTTCATGGTGCCCGGGGCGGGATTTGAACCCGCACACCTTGCGGCAACGGTTTTTGAGACCGTCGTGTCTGCCGTTCCACCACCCGGGCCTGAGCGCATCTACGCAGTATAGCGGAAGGCCGCGCCGCCGTCGAGGGGAATTAGGCCAATCCCAGCCACAGCATGATCTTCGGCACGTAGCCCATGATGAAGATGATGATAATGAGCGTCGGCAGGCCGAAGGCGAGCCATCCGCGGGCCCAGCGGGGGAACTTCGCGCCGGTGCCCGTGTCGGCCTCGGCCAGGAAGTTCTTCCACCCCCAGCCCTTGCGGGACACGCAGAACACCACGTACAGGAGGCTGCCCAGGGGCAGCAGGTTGTTCGACACGATGAAGTCCTCGATGGACTGGATGTCGCCGATGCCCGGCACGGTGACGCCGGCCAGCACGTTGAAGCCGAGCGCGCAGGGCAGGCTCAGCACGGTGACGAGGATGGCCGTGCGCTTGATGGCGTCGCGGCGGGAGAGGTCCCACTTCTCCATGGTGAAGGTGATGAGGTTCTCGAACACGGCGATGATGGTGGACAGGGCCGCGAAGCTCATGAACACGAAGAACAGGGTGCCCCACAGCTGGCCTAGGGGCATCTGGTTGAACACGTTGGGCAGGGTGACGAACACGAGCGAGGGGCCCTGGTCGGGGGCCACGGCGAAGGCGAAGCAGGCGGGGAAGATGATGAGGCCCGCGAGGATGGCCACCAGGGTATCAAGGCCGCAGATGCGCAGGGCCTCGCCGGTGAGCGAGTTCTGCTTGCCGATGCGGCTGCCGAAGACCTCCATGGCCGAGATGCCGAGCGACAGCGTGAAGAACGCCTGGCCCATGGCGGCGTACACCGCCTCGCCGAAGCCGCCGATGCCGCCGGCGAACATGCGCCCGAAGTCGGGGATGAGATAGAAGGCCAGTCCCTCGGCGGCGCCGGGCAGGGTGACCGAGCGGACGACCAGCAGGCCCATGACGCCGAGCAGGCAGATCATCATGATCTTGGTGATGCGCTCCACGCCCTTCTGCAGGCCGAAGCTGCACACGAAAAAGCCGATGACCACCACGGCCAGCATCCAGCCCACCATCTCGGAGGGGTTCGCCAGCATAGTGCCGAACACGCCGCCGACGCCCTCGGGATCGAGCCCGTTGAAGGTGCCCGTGGCCATCTTAGCGGTGTAGGCGAGCATCCAGCCGCACACGGTGGTGTAGAACATCATGAGCAGCATGCAGCCCGCGTAGGCCCACCAGCTAAACCAGTGCCAGCGGCGGGAGGGTTGCAGCACGTCGAAGGCCAGGGCCGCCGAGCGCTGGGAGGCGCGGCCCACGGCGAACTCCATCACCATGACCGGCAGGCCCAGAATGACGAGGAAGATCAGGTACAGCAGGATGAACGCCGCGCCGCCGTACTCGCCGGCGATATAGGGGAAGCGCCACACGTTGCCCAGGCCAATGGCGCAGCCGGCCGAGATGAGGATAAAGCCGAGGCGGCTGGCGAAGTGCTCGCGGGGCGCGGCCGCGCTGCCGATGCCAGTGGGGATGTCGCCGCCGGCGGGGTTGCTGTCAGCGGCCGGGACGGCGGCGTCGCGGGCCGGCGCGGGGATAGAGGCGGGATCGGTTGCCATGGGTTCTCCTTGGACTGGGGGCGCGGCGGCCCGGGCCGGGGCCGTGTTCCGTCGCGTCCGTGCGTTTGAACGAAATTGCAGGAGCCATTGTAGCGGAAGGTGAGGACGAAGGTCATGGTGGGCGTTGTTGGCTTTGGCAACGGCTTTGTGTCTGGCGGGGGAGGAAACCGTGCGCCCGGCGGGGAAGTGGGGCATAATGCAACCATGAACGATGTGCTCACATATTTGGAAACCCAACGGGCCTCCTTTGCCGAGGAGCCTTTCAATGCGGTGGATTCGGCGCTGCTCGCCCAGTTCTGCATGGCCCGGGGCGAGGGGGTGATGCCCCGCATGCTGGCGCCGGCGCCGGAAGAGGATGGAGCCGCGCCACGGGGTCGCCATCGATTGACGGCGCTGCTTGAGCGCTTGCGCCACCGGGGCCACGGGCCGCGGGGGCCGCGAGAGCGCGGTGGGGCCGGCAGCGCCGCGACCGGCGATGGAGCTGGGGCGACTGCCGGAGGCGCGGCGGGTGGTGCTGCGGCGGCCAACGAGGCGGCGGCTGCAGCGAGCGTCGGGGCTGGCGGCTTGGTGCGGGCGGCGACCCAGACGGCTGCGGCCGGCGATGGCGTTGCGGCCATCCCGGGCGCCACGAAGGCCGAAACGTTGGATCGGGCCGAGGATGCCCAAGATGCCGGAGCTCCCACGAAGCCCATTCGCTTCACCGATCTGCTGTGGGCCGAGCTGTTCCCCACGATGTTCTCGGGCATGCACGCGACCTCGATGGTCCAGCAGCTGTTTTGGATGGCCGCAAGCCCCCGCTTTCGCGAGCTGCTCATCTACGACCACGAGGCCGCCTTCGATGAGGCCCTCGACATGCAGTTCGCCGCTACGACCTTCGTGTGCCCGGGGCAGTTCACCTACGTGGGGTACCGAGGCACCGACACGACGCTCACTGGGTGGCGCGAGGATTTCAACATGGCCTACATGGTGCCGGTGCCGGCCCAGGATTTGGCCGTGCGCTATCTGGAGGCCGTGGCCGCCGACCGCCGGTTGCCCGAACGGCTCATCGTGGGCGGCCATTCCAAGGGCGGCAACCTGGCTGAATATGCGGCGCTGAAGGCATCGCCGGCGGTGCAGGAGCGCATTGCCCGCCTGTACAACCACGACGGCCCCGGGTTCATGCCCGGCACCTTCACGGCGGCCGACTACGAGCCGTTGGCGGGCCGCATGACCAAGCAGGTGCCGGAAGATTCCATGGTGGGCATTCTCATGGAGTCCCTGATGCCCACGGAGGTGGTGCGGGCCACAGGGCGGGGCTTCGAGCAGCACACGGTGTACCGCTGGGTTGTGGCCGAGGGCGGCGTTGACTTCGCCACGGTAGGCGCGCTGCCCGAGCGCACGGAGCGTCGGGCCGAGGCGCTGGCGGCATGGCTTGCCTCCATGGACGGGGAAGATCGCGAGCGCATGGTGAACGCCCTGTTCAGCGCCTTGAAGGCCGCGGGCATCACCGATGCGGCCCAGCTATTCGCCGGCGGACGGGAGTGGGCCATTCTGCGGGACGGCGTCATGCGGGCTCCCATGGCCGACCGCACCACCATGCTCAACGCCCTGCGCGGTCTCACCCGCGCCTTCAGCGACGTCACCGCCGCCCGCAACAACGCCCGCCGCGCAAGTAAGAAATAGTCCTAAATCCAGTGGACGCGGGTCTCTATCGGTCGCCCTCGTTGGCGTAGAGGAGATCGATGAGCTCTTGGCGCGAGGAGACAGATGCCTTCTTGTAGATGTGGAGCAGGTGCGACTTCGCCGTGGCCTGGGACACCGTGAGCGCTTCGGCTATGCCGGGAATATTCCGTCCCTGTGAGACGAGCCGCAATACCTCGCTCTCGCGCCGGGTAAGTTTGAACTGTTGGGAGAAAAACTGACAGCGATCTTCCATGCGGGACGTATCGAGATCTCGTAGGGGCGGTGATGCGAGGTCGGGCGCCTCTTGGGTCAGCGACCGCAAGTCCTTCCAATAGAACAGAAAGCATCCGAGGATGGCGAAGATGGTCAGGGAGGGCAGAAAAGAGAGTATTTTGCCGACTGGGGACCCGGCGCTGAAACTCTCCATGATCCAGTAGGCGAGCGTAGCGCCTCCGAGGGCACCTGCCTGGACGATGCCCCAGGCCCCTATCGGGGAGAGCGATTTTTCGACGAGCCAATCTTTTCTTCGTCGGCCTTCGAGGAAAAGGAGAAGGGCGCCGACGAGAAAAGAGCTGCCCAGCGCAAGAATGAGGATGAACGAAATGGGAAAAGTCTGATTCTCCATAATGGGGAGACAGTAATAGATGGCCATCAGGATGAGGGCGAAGGCGATGGCCGCAATGGCGCGTTGCGGTCGTCTGAGCTCGCGCAAGATGAGGCAGAGCAGCACGATGAGCAGGGTCACGGCCAAGAGCGAGGCCGCGGCGGTGCCCCCGATTGCAGCTTGACCGAATATGTCTTGCACGAAATGCGTGGTCTTTTGCATTGTGTTCAGCTCGTAGGAGCAGAGGAAGCCTCCGCCGGCGAGCAGGAGGATGAGGCCCCTTCGCGAACGGGCGTCAAAGCGGTAGTCCTCTTGACGGTTTCGGGAGTCGTATCCGCTCTCTGTTGCGCTGGCCCCGAGGCCGACGATGAGGATGGTGGCGATCAGGACAAGTCGAAAGACCCGGAAAGGCGCGAGGAGTGTTCCGAGAAAAAGCAGGCCGGCCGCGGTCAGGCCGAGGATGAGCATGCCAAGGCGCTCTTCAAGGGATAAGGGAGCGAGAAGCGCGAAGGCAGCGGCCATTCCCGCAGTGAGGCTTGTCGCGGCAGCGATGATGGCCAGTGCCGCTCCCAGGCCAGAATCAATCAGATGCGCGAAGCAAGCGGCCTCGACGGCGCAGAAACCGAGGGCCGTGGCAAGAGATGCAATGACCAGGGCCTTCGGCGACAACGGTTTTTGAGAGCGGGATGATACAAGCTGCGCGACTCCGAGCAGAGCGAGGCTGATGACGATTCCCCATCCATAGGCGCTGATAGCGATCAAGACGGAGCCGCCCTCGAAGAACATGTTGTTGAAGAGGATAGAAAACAGCCAAACGCCATAACAGGCAGATGCAATGAGCGCTTTTCGTTGCTTTCGCAGTACGCCTCCCAGCAGCTGCCGTAGGGTGACTTCCCGGGCCATCGTGCATTCCCTCCCATGTTCTCCACCATAATGGTGCAAATTATCGAAATGGCTCGTCAAAATGGAGTTACCGCCATTTCGGACGATGCCGATTCCGTGCCGCTCTTCCTATTATACATATCGCGCTCTCGGTGCTTCGAGGGTGGCCATGGATGGCCCTGGATGTCTCTCGGCTCTACGGACGCCCATGGCAGATCGCAGCAACGTTGAGGGCGCGACCAGTGAGATCGTTGTGAGAAGGAGAGGAATATGAAGAGCGGATGCAACATGGATCGACGGGGTTTTCTGGGGGCGACTGCCTTGGGCGTCGCATCTTTAGGGGTCCTCGGGCTTGCCGGATGCTCGGCGACGGATTCCGGATCCTCCGATGGACTGAGCGGGACGGGCACCCCGATGGTGGCCGGCGTGCCTGAGGCATGGGATCGGGAAGCCGACGTGGTGATCCTCGGAAGCGGCACGGTGCTCTCGGCTGCCGTGAAGGCAGCCGCCGATGGCCTTGAGACTATCGTGCTGGAGAAGGCGCCGATGGCAGGTGGCACCACGGCATTTTCCGGAGGCAAATGCTATATCTGCTGCTCGTCCTTGGTCGATGACGACAGAGCGGCTGCGAAGGAATACATGATGCGCTGTAACGTCGACGACTACGTCACGGAGGCCATGATCGACGCCTATCTGGACAACGGTGCCGAGATGATCGACTTCCTCATTGAGAAGACGGGGGCGAATTGGCAGGTGGCCGAGCGTAAGGACTTGCAGCCTGATTGGCCCGGCGCCTCGTCGAACATGCGCAGCCTCAATGTGCCCAACGCCGACGATCCCACCAAGTCGACGGGTGGCAACTTCACGGTACCCGAGATAGAGGCCTTCGAGGCTCTGGGCGGCACGCTGCTTACGGGGACCCCGGCGGTGCGGCTGGTCGCTCGGCCCATGGAGGACGGGCGTCAGGAAGTACTAGGTGTCATAGCCAACGATGGGGCGGCGGACATTGCCATTAAGGCACGCAAGGCCGTCATTATTGGCACGGGCAGTTTCGATTGGGACCGGGAGCTGTGCAAACAGTACCTTCCCCATACGACGCCCTACACCTTCCAAAACGACACCTGCACGGGCGATGGCTTCAGGATGGCCCAGGCGGTGGGTGCCGATTGCGGCATGGTTACCCAAGGGTGGGCCTGTCCCGTCGAGATCTACGCCTATGACGAAATCGAGAGCGGTTCGGTGCCGCTGCCCATCAATGCCTCGGCCGGCGATTTCCATGACACGTATTTCCAGGGGCGCCGCATTGGCTTCGACGCTACCTATTTCGTCGTGAGCCGTATGGGGCAGCGGTTCTATGCGGAGCCGGGAACCTACTCGTCTATGGATGCGTGGGCGGGCCTGGACGCCCACGGCGATTTCCAGCACCGGTACCTGCCCTACAGCTTCGCTATCTTCGATGCGGCTGGAGCGGCGGCATCCCAATTCGACACGCTCGATCCTCTGCCGAGTTGGCTGACGCGGGGTGACACCATCGCCGAGCTTGCCGAGAATTCCGGTATCGATGGGCGCAATCTGCAGGTGGCCTTCGATCGCTGGAACAGCGATGCTGCGAACGGTGGCGTCGACACCGAGTACGGCCGCATGGGCATCGCGCCGCTCGGAGAGGGCCCCTACTACGCGGTGAAGTGCACGCAGTTCTACAACGGCACCCATGGCGGCATCAAGGTCAATGAGAAGGCCCAAGTGCTGAGCACGCTCGGTGACATCGTGCCGCGCTTGTACGCGACGAGCAACGCCGCCGCCATCGGCGCTCCCGGCCGCGTGTACCCTGGAGCCGGCGGCTCCATCGGCGCTACCAAGGTGTTCGGGTATATTGCGGCGAAAGATGCGGCTACGCTCGAAGACTGGGCGTAGACCGGCGGTCGTGAAGGACGCTCTCTTCCTCCCCGGGGGCGTCCTTCCCTAAATCCAGTGGACGCGGGTCTCGTCGTAGCGGCTAGGGCCTTTGGGCTCCGGGCGATGGGTGGGGTGTCCCACGGCGACGAGGGCGAAAGGCTCCGCGCCCCGGGGGCTGCCCAGGGCCACGGCTACGGCGGCCATGCGGTCGCGGTCGGGGGCCACGCCGAGCCAGACCGCGCCTAGACCAATATTGGCCGCTTCCAGCAGGATGTTCTCCACGGCGGCGCTCATGTCGAGAGGCGCGCAGGGGGCGAAGCGCAGGCCGTCGGTGCGCGTACAAGCGGCGATGACGCAGGGAGCGAGCTTCGCGGGTGCGGCATAGGGGCTCGTGGCGGCCAGGGCCATGCGGGTGGTCTCGTCGCGGGCGAGATAGAACTCCCAGGGTTGCTGGTTGCCCGCCGAAGGGGCGGCCATGGCGGCGCGCATAAGCCGCTCGATGTCGTCAATGGCCACGGGTTCGTCGGTGAATTGCCGCACGCTGCTCCGTTTGAAGATGGCGTTCATGAGACTGCCTCGATCCTTTTCGCTGGTGGGACGCAGCGGTGGGCGCCACCCAGGGCGCGGACTGCCGCGAGAACGCGCCGAGGGCGCGATGATCGCATCGGATTCCCACTTTAGCGGCCGCGGATCGCAGAAGGTGGCGAAGGTTCTTCCCATTACTGACCTGCGAACCCTTTGCTACGGAACCGAAAAGAAAAGGGCGGCCCGAAGGTCGCCCGTCTGTGGGACAGGAACTGCGCTCGGTCCTTACAGGTCGCGCTGGTAGAGGTCGTCGTAGGTTTCGCGGCGGGTGACCACGCGGGCCTCACCGTCGCGCACGAACACCACGGCGGGGCGCGGCTGGCCGTTGTAGTTGCTGGCCATGGTCATGTTGTAGGCGCCGGTGCCGAAGACGCAGACGATGTCGCCCACATCGGCCTTCTGCAGCGGCATGTCCACCACTACGGCGTCGCCGCTCTCGCAGTGCTTGCCGCACAAGGTGACGATCTCGGTGCGCGGTTGGCCAGCCTTATTGGCGATGGTGGGCTCGTAGTCGGCGTGGTACAGGGCCGTGCGGATGTTGTCGGACATGCCGCCGTCGATGGCCACGTATTTGCGGATGCCTGGCAGCGTCTTCAAGATGCCCACGGTGTACAGGGTCACGCCGGCGTTGGCCACCAGGCTGCGGCCCGGTTCCACCAGCAGGCGGGGCAGCGCCAGGCCGTGGCGCTCGCACAGGTCGCGCACGGCGGTGCAGGTGACCTCGGCGAAGTCGTCGATGGAGGAGGGGGCGTCATCGGCCAGGTAGGCGATGCCGAGGCCGCCGCCCAGATCCAGCTCGGCGATCTCGTGGCCGTAGGTGTCGCGGATGCGGGCCATGAACTCAACCATGACCGCCGCGGCCTCGCGGAAGGAGTGCAGGGCGAAGATCTGCGAGCCGATATGGCAGTGCAGGCCCACAAGCCGCACATTTTCCGCCGCCAGCACGTCGGCGACGCACGTGAAGGCGAAGTCCTCGCGCATGGTGAAGCCGAACTTGGAATCCTCGCAGCCGGTGCGGATGTACTCGTGGGTATCGGCTTCCACGCCGGGGGTGATGCGCATGTAGATGTCCTGCACCACGCCAAGGCGGCCGGCGATCTCGTTCACGCGGGCCAGCTCGATGCGGCTGTCCACCACGATGCGGCCCACGCCCGCGGCGATGGCCTCTTCCAGCTCGCGCGGCGTCTTGTTGTTCCCGTGCACGAACACGCGCTCGGCGGGGAAGCCCACCGAAAGGGCGCAGGCCAGCTCGCCGCCGCCGGACACGTCCAGGCACAGCCCCTCGGCCTGGGCGATGCGCACCACTTCCTTGTTGAGGAAGGCCTTCGAGGCGTAAATGACGTCGGAGTTCTCGTAGCGGCTGCGGAAGGCCTCGCGGTAGGTTTCCATGCGGTGGCGCAGGTCGGCCTCGTCGAACACGTAGAGCGCAGTGCCCTCTTCGCGGGCTAGCTGAACCATGTCGACGCCGCCGATGAACAGGTGGTCGTCGCGCACTTCGGCGGTCTCGGGCAGTACGGCGCCCAGCTCCATGGTGGTGCGCAGGTCGGGCTTCTTGGTCAAGTCGGAGGCAGGCAGGGCCATTTCCCCATCCTTTCTTCTGGTAAACGCGGCCCGCGGGCTCGCGTGTGGATTCCCCGTGCGCGCCCATGGTAGCAAGGGTTTATTTCCGGCGGGCAAATTCCGTGGGTGTCCGTATGAGAATTCGGAACGAATGGTGCGGAAATTCGTGGCTGCGGCACGAGCGCGACACGGTGGCTGTGGTATATTCTCGCCAGTGAATAATATGGCCCCGTTGCTCGGTGCGGCGCGGCCGCGGCGAAAGGACGCGACATGGCGAAGACAGAACCTTCGGTGGACCAGTGGCTGGCCGAGGCCAAGGCCGATCCGGTGGCGGCCCAGTGCGGCATGTTCCTCACCCATAACGGCGTGGTGCGCATCACGCCGAAGCAGCAGGTGCGCGAGGGCGTGGAGGGCCTTGGCGAGGTGGTGGCCGTGGAGTTCTCCTACGACGCGGAAGGCCTGGCCGCTGCCGAGGCCGAGGCGCTCACCTGGCCCGGCGTGTACTACGTGCGCACCTGGCTCAACGAGGGCCGCTGCGAGGTGGGCGATTCGCTCATGTACGTGCTCATCGGCGCCGACATTCGCCCCAACTGCATCGACGCTCTCCAGAAACTCGTCGGCCACATTAAGAACAACCTCGTCGTGGAAAAGGAAATCTTCGCGGCGTAGCCATGCGGCTCCGTCGGCGATCCCTGCCAACGATCTATCCCGTAAAAAGGAACGGAAGCGAACCGGGTTTCGCTTCCGTTCCTTTTGCATAGCGGAAGCGAAATTAGTTTCACTTCCGCTAATTATCCAGAGCGGAAGCGAACGGGCCGCGATCGGGCGGCCGCGTACGGGGCCGGTGGGTTTCGCGGGGTTGGGTAGGCCTTTCCCCGCTTTGCGGGCGGGGGTGCGGCTTTTGCCCGTATAATCGTCCCATTCGCAAGACTTCGCGCTCGGGAGAGGACGCAGTATGGCAGTTAAGATCGGCTTGGTGGGCACCGGCACCGTGGGTGGCGGCTGCATTGATATCATTTTGAAGCACGGCGACGCGTTCCGCCGCCATTTCGGCATCGACCTGGAGCTGGTGCGCGTGTGCTCGCTGTCTTCTGCCGAGGCCGAGGCCCATGGCGTGGGGCACCTGTTCACCGACAACTTCAACAACATCATCAACGATCCCGAGATCGATATCGTGGTGGAGCTCATCGGCGGCACCACCATCGCCCGCACTGTGGTGCTGAACGCGCTGGCGGCGGGGAAGAACGTGGTCACGGCCAACAAGGCGCTCATGGCCACCCATGGCAAGGAAGTCATGGACGCCGCGGCCGCCGCGGGCAAGGAGCTGGCCTTCGAGGCGTCGGTGGGCGGCGGCATTCCCATCATCGATCCGCTGAAGCACTCGCTCATCGCCAATGAGATCACCTCGGTCATGGGCATCGTGAACGGCACCACCAACTACATGCTCACCCGCATGGCCGACAACGGCCTGTCCTACGAGGATGCGCTGGCCGAGGCCCAGCAGAAGGGCTTCGCCGAGGCCGATCCTACGGCCGACGTAGGCGGGTTCGACGCGGCTGCCAAGATCGCCATCCTGGCCTCCATCGCCTTCAACTCGCGCGTGACCTTGGACGATGTGTTCACCGACGGCATCACCAACATCTCGCCTGTGGACATTGAGGCGGCCCGCGACATGGGCTACGTCATCAAGCTGCTGGCCATCGCCCACCGCCGCGAGGGCGGCATCGACGTGCGCGTGCACCCCACCATGATCCCCGCCAACCATCAGCTGGCCACGGTGAACGGCGTGTTCAACGCCATCTACGTGGTGGGCGATTTCGTGGGCGAGACCATGTTCTTCGGCGAAGGGGCCGGTGCTGGTGCTGCGGCCAGCGCCGTTATGGGAGACGTGCTGGAAGTGGCCCGTCACGTGCAGCAGGGCGTGGCTCCCATCGTGGGCTGCACCTGCACCGACGAGCTGCCGATCCTTCCCATGGACGAGCTCGTCATGCGCTACTACCTGCGCTTCTCCGTGACCGACCGCCCCGGCGTTCTGGAGACCATGGCCGGCGTGTTCGCCCGTCACAACATCTCGGTGAAGTCCATCGTGCAGCGCGGCCGCTCGGGCGCCGAGCGGGTGGACCAGGTGGTGGTCACGCACCGCTGCAGCGAGCGCGATATCCGCGAGGCCTTGGAAGAGGCCCTCTCCCTGGACAACGTGGTGCTGGATACCCCCTCGGTCATCCGCGTGGAGGAATAACCTGTTCCGTGTGGCCTGACGGGTGGAGTGGGACAGTCTTACCGGGTAACGGTGTCCCAATAGGATGAAATTGTTGCGGGGCGGGGTGCTACTCCGTCCCGTTTTGTTGGAAGGAGCAGGCTGTGGCGCAGAATATCGGCGTTATCTTCGATTGCGATGGGACGCTTGTGGATTCCATGGGCGCGTGGCACGAGGTGGATCGCACTCTGGCGGCCGAGGCGGGCATCGCGCTAACGAAGGCGGATACCGATGCCATCACCACCATGTCGCTCGACGAGGCCAGCGCCTACCTGCACGGACAATGCGGCCTGGGCGCCAGTACGGCGGCGGTGAAGGAGATGATCTTCGACCGCATGCGCGCCTTCTACGCCCATGAAGTGGAGGCGCGGCCCGGGGCGCTCGCCTTCGTGCAAGGGCTGCACGAGCGCGGCGTGCCCATGGCCGTGGCCTCGTCCACGCCGCCCGACATGCTGGCCACCTGCATCGAGCGCTGCGGGTTCGCACCCTACCTGAAGGCCGTCGTATCCGTGGACGACTTGGGTACGAGCAAGCGCGAGCCGGCGGTGTACGATTACGCCCGCGGCTTCCTCGGCACCGATCGCGCCCGCACTTGGGGCTTCGAGGACGCCTCCTACGCCCTGGACACCCTGCGAGCGGCGGGCTTTCGCACCGGCGCCATCTACGACAACGATATCTCCGGCCCCCGCGCCGACCTGCTCGCCCGCGCCGACTTCCTCATCGCCAGCTGGGAAGACCTCACCGCCGACGAGTTCCTCGCGAAGGCGAGGGAATAGGCGCCTTCTATCCTTTTACAATATGTGCAGGTTGCTAAGGGCTGCTGGTTGGGCGCTGTCCCCTCTGCGTAGGGCACGTGGCGTCGCGGCATTCCGATAAGGCAAAAACCGTAAGGCACTGGTAACAGCGTGGTAGGCTTAGGCTGTCACGGTGGTGACATGAGGAAATTCCTGAGAAGCAGCGAGTCCGGAATGTTTTTCAAAGAACACAGATTGAACTTCTACTCAAGCATTCTCGAAAAGTTCGGCATTTTTGTAAGAAATCAATCGTCCACGGTGTAAGGCTTAGTGAAAGGAAAATTTTCCGAGAGATGTAAAGGGCGATGACGATCGCTCACCTGATCGAAAAGGAGGACGATCGTGAAATTAAGAAAAACTACTCTCGCAATCGCGTTGGTGGGATTGCTTGCCATTCCCGTAGCCGCTCCAGGGATTGCTTTTGCCGAAGAGGGGATTAAGACTTAATTCCCACAGGCCATGCTGCAATTGTCTACACGTCAAATACGGTAATCGAGTCTTTGGGAACTGGGGTGCAAAAAGGGCCGAACAATTGGACAACCTCTAAAAAGACTTGCTATGGTCTTAACATCTACGCAGCATCGTCGTCCCAGCAAGTTAAAGCTGCTGATTGGGCGGCAAAGCAGATAGGAAAGCCCTATAGTATGGATTTCTTGAATCCAAAAAGAACCGATCAATTCTATTGTTCGCAATTGGTCTGGCAGGCGTACTTGAGCACGGCATTCATCGACATTTGTCCTGTTAAGACGGGTGGGGTCATCTACCCGCCCGATCTTCTTAAAAGCCCCAAGACTTCGATGATTGTTTACACTAAATAGAGCTTGCGGAGAGCTCCGCTATTGTGCGGAGTCCTCTACTTGCGAGAGGATGTGTCTATGAAAAGGGCGCTGTTGTATTTGATTGCGTTGGCTGTTCCTCTCTTTCTTTCTGCTTGCGTGGGAGATTCTCCCGTATTGAAAAATCATGGGGAGCACGAGGCCGATGAGAACATTGCCGCTGTTTTGGAAAACGCGGCAGTAGGCTTCATTGAAACGTCCGGGACCCGGCTTGATAGCAAAATAGTGCTGCTCGATGACGATTTGCAAGAAATGTGGGAAGTTCCTATTCCGAGGGCAACCTTAGGGGAGTCATTCTACGACCCATGTATTTCGGGAGGGTCGCTCTACACGCTGCCGCTTGGCTATTACAATGTCAAAGATGGCCAAGAGGTCGTTGAGTTTTCTCTCCAAAACCTCTCAATGACATCCTACGATGTGGGTCGTCCCGGCATTCTTTCCGTGGCAGCACATGACAAGTATATTTTTGTGGCAGGCAATAGGAATGGCGACTCTTATATCGTGCGCTATGACAAAATAACTGGCGACGTTGCGGAGCAAACTATCGCGGGTGAATACGTCAGCCTTATTCTTTGGGCGAATGAATCGCTCATGGCATTCTCCGCCAACGATTCTTTCGGTGTCGGGCAAACCCCCTCATGTTCCGAAAGGGTAATTCAGTTCGATGCAGACCTGAACGAGATTCGCTCCTTTGATATTAGTGCATTGGGGACAAATCAATATCGGGCATCCTATGATGAGGGTGTGCTGTACTTTACCGGCCTTGACGACTCGACTCCGCAGGGGTTGACCCAACTTGGATCCCTTGATTTATCAACGGGAGAAATTACGCAGATTAACTTGGGCTGCGATTACCCTTTCGGGGTGATTGCTGAGAATGGGAAACTCTATGTAGCCTGCTACGATATCGTTGGAAGTGATCCAGGCGATAGCGCAACCTTGTGCGTTTTTGACATTGCCTCAGGTTCCGTTGAGTCGTATCCGTTGCCCTATGGGGCGGACCAAATGATCGCGAAGGACGGCAAACTCTACTTCCTCGATGTTAGAACTCGGATGATATTTATCTGGGATGTCTCTTCGAAAGAGACAGTCTCAAGTTCTTTTCTTGAGTCAAGGGGTGAGGCCTACAGCTATTTGACGAATCTATTCGCGGTACCGGACCCTGGTTTGAGCTGAGGGCTCTGGTGATTATGCAGGCGAGGCTTGCGCCGAGTAAGCCAGCTTTATACTATGAGGAACCTTTATTTTCGGGAATACGTGCGCAAAAACTATTCCTCATTCGGTATAGTTAGCAGAGCGGCACAGGGAAAGCGAGGCGCGTATGCTGACGACGAAAGAGGCGGCGGAAAAGCTGGGTGTTACCCCACGGCGGGTGAACAACCTTATCGAGGCCGGGGCATTGCGCGCGCAGAAGTTCGGCCGCGCGTGGATGGTGGACGAGGCCTCGGTGCGGGAGCGGCTTCAGGCCGGATCGCAGCCGGGACGCCCCCGGGCCGATGATGCGGCCGACAGCGCCCGCTATACGCTCATGAGCCGCGAGCATGAGGTGCTTGCCTTCACCTATCACTTCCGCACCGGTGCCGTTACGGGCATCGAGCCCTTGGACGGCATCGCCTGGAAGCCCTTCGGCATCGGCCGTCGCGATAAGGCCCCGAACCGCTATGACATGGCGGAATGGCTGCGCAACCGCGCCATCCCCGGCATGCGCCCCAACCTACCCGTGGCATTGCGCGATTTGGCCGCCCGCAACGCGCCAACGCTCATGTTCCAATCGTGGGGCCTGAGCCTGTCCGATCCCTACTGGTTCAGGCCCGAGGGCGCTGAGGCGACGTGGGCCGCGGTGAACTACTTCGAGAACGGCTATGAGGAGGCATTCGGCGACCTCATGCTGGCGGTGCTGTCGCCGGCGCCTCGCCTAGGGGCGGCGCCCGGGGAAGGTGCCGCCAAGGTGCCATCGGGACGCGGGCCGGCCATTACCCATTCTCCCGATACGGCCACCAACGGCATGCTCAGCAAGACCTGGGTGCGCCGGCGCGGGGTGGATTATCTTATCAAGGGCGGCGTGGGCAACGAGAACCGTGAGCCCTACAACGAGAAGCTGGCGACGCGGCTGTTAGAACGGCTCCTGGAGGCCGGGGAATTCGTTCCCTACACGGTGACCGAGCGGGCGGGGAGGGCCTATTCGTCGTGCGCGAACATGGTGACGGCGGAAACCGAGCTTATTCCCGCCCAAGATGTGCTGACCGCTTTCGCCGTGAGTGAGGGACGCGACGGGCATCGGGGCTATCTGTACGCTTTGGAGGACTTGGGCGTGGAAGGTGCTCAGCGGCTCATCGACAAGATGATCGTGGTCGATCACCTTATGGCGAACTTCGACCGACATACCCACAACTTCGGTCTCATTCGCAATGCCGAGGTCCTCGATGGCTACCGTGTCGCGCCGCTGTTCGATCACGGTTGCGGATTCTACAGTCGGGCCACCACCGCCGAGCTGGAGGCGCGTCCCTATGGCTGGGAGAGCCATCCGTTCTGCGAGTACCCGTCTCAGCAGCTGGCGTTGGTGGAAGACCTCAGCTGGTACGATCCGTCGGCGCTTGACGGCTTTGCCGACGACATCGCCGCCGTGCTGGGGGAGAATCCCGAGATAGACGAGCGCTTTATCGCTGCGGTGCAGAAGCAAACGGCGCGGCAGATCGCCACGGTGAACACGCTGGCCGCCGAGCGTGGCCTCGTTGTGCCGGGGTGGTAGGGAGCTTTTTGCCCGGGGCTCGGCGCAAAGCGACATTTTTGTAAGGGACGCGCAACGGGGCGGTAAGGTGGGGCTGTCATAGTGGTCTTATCGAAATTATTCCGTATGAAGGCGGGGCATCGAAAGAGATCGCCCCAGCCGCACGGAAGCGGGGCGCCGAAAGAGGTTGTCCCGCCTGCCCGGAAAGGAGATCTGCCATGATTGCCATTGTTGCCGGAGCCGCCCTGTTCGCCCTCGCCACCGCCGCCCTCGCCGGCTGCGTCGGAGCCGCGGCTCTGTAAGTTCGCACGGCGTCGAAATAAGATGCCCGAACGATGCGGGCCGGCTGCACCCCATGGCGCAGCCGGCCCGCTCGTGTTGTCGCTGCTGACTTGCCGGGTGTTTTGGTGCCCCACTTTAATTGCGGGAAAGACTAGATACGCTTGCCGTGTTTGACGGCTTGCCGAATGCCATTTATTGCCAAGGGGAATGCGCTGGTGGCTACAGTGGCTTGCCTTCTCGAAAATTTTTTGGGAAGAGTTGTCAGATTCTGTAAGAAGTGGGCCGGTTCGGGTGTAAGGCATAGTGAAGGGCAATGACGATTGCCCATGGGAGCGAAAAGGGGGGGATCATGATCTTTGCGCGGAAAGAAAAGTGGATTATCCGGCCTATGATGTGCTTTGGGATTGCTCTCTTGCTCATGCTGTCGTTTTTCGGGGCAACTGCTGCACATGCAGCAAATACTGCTGATACAACCTACATGGTGGATATCACGACGAATACGAGTAAGAATACAGCAAGTCGGCCAAAAGGCAATACGACAAAGGTGTATCTGAAGTGCGTTAATGTCACGGGAAGTGGTAGCGTTAGGGCCAATGGCCTCCAGGATGGCAAGACTTACAGCTATGGGCCGAAGTACGCTGGGTCAAAAGGCACAAAGTATCTCACTAATTATGTTCTAGAGAGTCGTCCTAACCAATACAAAGAAGCCTATGCCTACTTGCAGTTTTCGAACAACAATACACTTACTCGCTATCATTCCGATGGCGTTTGGAGCCCCGATAACTCCTCTGGTTACTAGGATGGGTGGGGAATGGTCAGCGGCTTGAAAAAACACAGCAACGCCCTCAAGGTTGTCGTCGGCGTTGCTGTGTGCGTTGCTCTGCTCATGGCTTCGTATTTTCGTATCCAGTATGTAAACACTCAACTGCTCTCCGAACAAAAGCAAGCAGTTTTAGACGCAAATGGAATAGAGGAAATTGCCGACAGCAAAGAAGTAATCGAGCAGTATGGTATGGGAGAGCCCATCGATGTGGCGGGATGTCGAGATCACGATCATCTTATGCAGGAGGGGGTGACCTTCTCTTTCTCCGATCCTCGTTTCGTGACTGTTGATGAAATGCTTTCTCTTACCGGCGGAAAGTGGGATATGGCCTCTCTAGCCGGCCGCTCTCATGACGAGTATGTTTACCTTCTAGTGGACTTAACGATTAGCAACGAGAGCGATATTCCTACCAGTCCTCTTTGGTTTGACGTGGAGGCCGGATCGTTTTCGGCATGTCATGATGAAAGTGCCACAGAGGCGCTTAACGGATATTGGGTTGATGAAAATTATCATGCAGAGAATGAATTCTATTGGCGCGCTCCGGCACACTCCACGCATCATATGGTAGTTGCTTTCGAATTGTGGCAAGTTGGAATGAGTTCCAGTCAGTGGGCCTTTGTAAGAGACTTGAACTACAAGCTCGTGTTTCGTGATTATCCACGAAAAATAGAGGTTAGCCTTCACTCGTGAGATAGGATTAGCCAGTGAGAGCGCTGAAAGAAGAGTTCCAGAGAGCCTTTCTGAGCCGCGCATATGTTACGGCGATTGCCGCGGCTTTCATGATCGCCATAGGGCAGATTTTCTTTTTCGTTCTTCCCGAGGCGCAGGATCAGATCATGTATTTAGATCTTGTGCAGTATCCTCTGTCGGTTTTTAATCGATGGATTGGAGGATGGGGGGAGGGCGTCTGGCCCACGCTGTATTTTATGTTGACCCCACTGCTGGTTTGCATACCTTTCTCGTCTTCGCTTTATGAAGATTTGAGAAGTGGGTGGAGTGAGCAGGTGGGCGTGCGATCAGGGATCCGTGCGTATATTTTGGCGAAAATGGCTGCGTGCTTTGCCGTTGGCGCCACTGTTTCGACTATGCCGCTTCTGCTCAACTTCTATCTGTGTTCCCTTATCTTGCCTTTGGTTCAGCCAGATGCGAGCTCAGGGATATTTCCCCTTGCGGCATACCATATGTGGAGCGAGCTTTTCTATGAGAACGCATATATGTACACTGCGGCATATATAACGCTGATCGCAGTTACTGGTGGCTTGCTAAGCTGTTTTCCTCTGGCTTGTACGCAAGTTGTGAGAAACAGGATTGTTTTGACATGCTCCTCGTTTGCCCTTTGCATGGGGCTCCTTTATCTCTTTGCAGGAGAAATGATAGGAACTGAGGCGTTCGTGTTTCTTTCTCCGATTACGTTTATGCAGCCTTACCAACCTTTTCATAGCGGCATCGGTTTCGCGCCTATAGGTGCAGCGCTGTGTTTGCTTGCAATCGGAGAGTTGCTCGCGATTAGGTCATTTTGGAGAGGAAAAGTGGATCGAGGTATGTATGGTTGAGGTAGTCGATGTAAGCAAGATAATAGAGGGTAATACTATTCTTGCGAGTATAGATTTTACATTCGAGAGAGGATCAATCTATTGCCTGCGCGGTCATAACGGTTGCGGCAAGACAATGCTTTTGCGCGTTATCGCAGGCCTGGTATTCCCTTCGGGGGGCAAGGTGATCGTTGGAGGGCAAGTTCTGGGGAGGGATATTGAATTTCCCGGCAGTCTCGGGTTGTTAATTGAGCGTCCGGCTTTTCTGGGAGGCTATTCGGGAAGCAAAAACTTAGAATTGCTTTGTTCGATTAAAAAGACGGCTAGCTCGGATGATATATCTCTTGCTCTCGAGCGTGTCGGTCTCGATGCCGCTGATCAGCGTCCTTTTCGGAAGTATTCTCTGGGAATGAAGCAAAAGCTAGGGATTGCGGGTGCAATTGTTGAGCATCCTGATTTAATTCTGCTGGACGAGCCCCTTAACGGATTGGACGAGGCGGCTGTTCAGAAGACTCTGAAAGTCATTCAGGAAGAGCGTTTGCGGGGTGCCTGCCTTTTGGTAGCTAGTCACGATGTCGGAAAACTTGCTGAAATAGCCGACGTTACGATATTCATGGAAAACGGGTCTATTGTTGACGTCGAGGGGGCAGGCCTCTTTTGTGGTGGGTAGGATAGGTTCGCCGGATTATGAAGAAGATAATGCGCTTGTACATATATGATTTGCAACGTGGTTTTTCTGAGGCAAAATGGCGGCTTCTCGGGGCTTGCTTCATTCTAAGTGCGGCACTGGTAAGTATCTGCTCACGCAGTATGGTCAATTCGCCATCAGAACCTCTCTCGGCAGTAAGTATCGTAATGGGTATTTGCGAAGGAAACATGCCGGTTGTTTTTGGGCTTGATCACGTGCTCGTATTGCCTGTCACATGGATAGTGGTGCAGCTGGCAGTTGTTTTTTCCGTTATCTCTTATCCTGTAAGGGCGCGAGAACGTGATGGCAATGGGATTGTTATCAGGACGAGCCGCATTTCATGGTGGGCCTCGAAGTGCTTGTGGGTGTTTACGGTTGTCTCAATCCTTTGGATAGTGCTTCTGGGATTCTGTGTTGCGGTGGGGATAATTAATGGTAGCGGTGTTTTTGAAGTATCATATAATCATTTATTATATTATGATGATTACCTTATAATAAATTCTAATTATTCAACAAGGGAATTGATTCTCGATATTTTAGTATGCTATATGTCGTCATTAGCCCTCTGCATGCTGTGTACCGCATTGTCGCTTTTTGTTGATGCTCCGTATGTGCTTGGGGGCGCGGTGACCTATCTGCTGGTCTCGGTGTTTTTCGAGAATCCTCTGCTGTTTCCTCAGTATGGGATGTTTGCGCGATCTCGCCAGTTCGACGACTTCGCTCTATGTCCTGAGTTGGAGCTCGCAATATGCCTGGGCGTCATGGTGTCTGCAGTTCTTTTGGGCCTAATGAGGGTACGGCGAATGCAGTGGCTGGCAAGTTATAGCAGATAGTTCGGATAGATGATGCGGGCCGGCTGCACCTCATGGCGCAGCCGGCCCGCTCGTTTTTGCCGTCGGTAAGTTGCTAGGTGTTTGGATGTGCCGGTGCTCGCGACGCTGCGCTATTTGTCCCCAAACGCGAACATGCCGATGAGAGTGGTTCCCTCAACGTCGTAGACGGGAATGGCATCGGGCGCGTCCACCGCGCTGAACTGCTCGTAGAGCGCATAGCCCTCAAGGCCACTATCGGCCACGATGGCAATGAGATCGGGAATGGCGCCCGCCTCTACATCTCCGTAGGTGCCGTAAGTCTGGCCGCTGCCATTCATGGGGAGATCGGAAGATAGGGAGTAGCCTACTGCAGTGGAAGTGCATGATCTCCAGCCAGAGCTGTAGGTCTTCACCTTGCCCTTTGATCGATATCCTGCGGCCAATCTGTTGAGGCTCACGGTCGCCGTCAATGATGCTGTCTTAGTCTTATTGGAAGTTGCTGCGCTGGAGGCGATGATGGCAAGATCGAGGCCCTTGACGATGCATGCCTGGGCGTACATCGTTCCTGCGGGTACAGACTGGCTAGCTCTGATGGTGGTGTGGGCTTTGACGGGTGATCCGGTATCTAGGCCAGACTGGGTAGGTAAACCTCACGCCCTGATCCGAGTGGGAAGAAGATGTGCTCCACAGGGTGGCAGCAAGCGCCTGGGAGGGCGAGAAGGCCATGGTGAAAATGGCGGTAGCGGCTAGAACGGAGAAAGACCGGCGGGTGGCCGAACGATCGAGTATGGAATTTTGCATCAAATCACCTGTTCTCCTCAATGAGACCAAAAATAGCGGGTTTGTAATTGTGTGCGAATTCCCGTCGAATAGATTGTTCGTCGGTGAGATCGCCAAAGTTAAAACGATAGGTGTGCGTGATCCCATCAGCTGTTACAAGAAGTTGGGCATCACGAATTGAGTCGAAAAAAGTTGCAGGTTCTCGGCTAAGCCACGAGAAACCCGGTGTCTCCCCGAATACTTCGTCAAATTTTTTCTGGGTCATTTCTATCGGCCACGTAATATTGAAAAGATAGTCAGTGTCTTTAGTGGCGATAGCTCGCGTACTTTCTGGTGGGATTTCCATGTTCAGACTTAAGAGGTCTTCGCAGCACACCCTTGCGTCGCCAGCATTCATTAAAGCTATTTCGCACTGGTCGGCAGAGATGCCAGGCAGGAATAATCGTGCTGTTACGCCACACTGGTACTGCGCGGATGGGGTATACACTCTCGTTTCGCGATAGGGCGGTTCGGCTGCGGGACAGCTAAAAAATCCACCCTCCAACTCGATGCGCTGATAGGGGCGCATGGGGGTACCTGCTATGGCGCGTTCAACAGAGTGGGTGGTCGTCTCGTGGACGACCATGCCCGTATTTACGAGAACGCCGATGCCGGCGATAATCGCAAGGCAGGCGACCGCCTTTAGAAACGTAGCTGTCTTTGCGCGTTGCCCGGAGTGCGCCATGCGACCGGCAGACGCACGGCTTCTGCCTCGCAACAACTTTCTGTGGTTGTTCATGGCGCACTCTTGGCGTAGCCGCTGCCGAATTCTTTGGGCGCTCTCGGGCCTCAGTTTGCAGCGCTCAAGTTCAGCTGCGTGGTATGCGGAATCCCGGTCAAGCATGGGAAACCCCCTCCCTCTCAATCCTTTCTCTGAGAAATTTGCGTGCACGGTGTAGCCTGACGTAGACGTTTCTCTTGCTGATGCCGATGGTTTCGGCGATGGTAGCCGTGTCGTTCTCGTCGAAGTAGCGCAGGTTGATGATGTCGCGCAGATCCTCTGGCAGCGCGTCAAGATGCTCGCCTATGAATTCACGGGCATCTTTTTCAACCTCATCGAGGGAGTACTGGTCGAAAGCCCTTTGATCGAGGGCTTCTACGGCGGCATCGTCAAATGCTGCGGCTGGGTGATTCGAAAGATGACGGATTCTGTTTTTGCAAAGGTTGGCCGCTGTTTTAATCAGCCAATTCTCAAGATGCTTTTCGCTTGCGAAGACGGTAGTGGTGCGGCAGAGCCGGAGAAACGTCTCCTGAACGATATCGTCCGCCGTATCCCGCGACTTGAAGTAACGCATAGCTAGCCAAGAGACGCGGTCTCCGTAGGCATCGAATGCCCGTTCAATGTCATCGATATTGTCGATAGCACCACACTCCTCTCGCTGAGTGCTTCCTAGAGTTGCGCAATCTCTTCTACAAGCCTTACCCCGAACCCCCTTGTTTTCTTACAGCTTTTTGAAAAAACTTTTCGAAAAGTTTGACCAAAGCCTCCGAGATATATCGGTGAACAATTTCTTTAGAAATCTATCAAAAAATTTTATCAAATTTGTAAGGAATTGCCCGCCTCAAGTGTATGGCTCAGTGAAGGGAAAATTCTCCGATTTCTTCAAACGGGTGGCGACGGCTACCCAAGTCTGACGTAAGGGGTGAGCTCTCATGAAGAAATGGAAGAGCATTTTTGGCGTGGCGCTGGTGGTGTTGGTGATCGGCATGGTATGTGGAGGCTGTACTCAGTCAGAGACGCAGTACCGTAGCATCAATGGAGTTGATTTTCCCGTCAACGAGGTAGGCCAGACTTACGGTAGCGCACTCGACGCGAACATTCCAGAGGGCTTCAGCGGGACAACGGAGGAGATGAAGGTCTTCTATCCCGACCTCATTTTGGCGCAGAACACTGAAGGCATCGAGGGCTACATCACTCTCGACGACTTTTTTGGAGAGGACCCTCCTTCTCCTGAAGCCGCTGCGCCTCGCACGCTCGACGGCGTGACACTGTACGCCCAAGATGGAAAAACCATTCTAGGAACTATGTAATTCAAACCGTGCGAAAGCTCTTCTCGAGGTGATTAAGGCTGCGGATCCAGTGCTGTTCGCGTCCCTTGATGGGCAGCTTGTTAATGAGGTTATTGATGAGGCACAAGCGAATGTCGTTGACTATATTCCCGTCTACGGAGATGATGGCTCGGCGGTACATGAGAATTTTGGATCAGAGCCACTAGATGAGGCTGATGGGCAAAGGGTCATGGATTACATCAACGCTGACGTTTAGATTCTTTCGCAAGGGTGTTTTCACAGGGATGCAACTGGAAAGTTGATCGAGCGAAGGAGGTTGGTAGCCATGAAGGCGAAATCTTCGGAGTTGATTTCTCGGAAAACGGTGGTGCGCGTGCTCGGCGTAACGGTGTTGGGCATGGGGCTCATGATAGGAGTTTCGTCGGCGTTTGGCGCGACGACCGTATCTGAGGAGAGCTCCGCCACTTCGCAAGTGGCTGAAGCGTCGTTGCCCGTTGCGGATCATGGGCTTGACCTGAATTCGATTCCGCCGCGTATCAACGACGATGGGCTTGTGTATGGAACCGTAGATCAGGCCGAAGCGCCTGGCGGGCAGGTGGATCTTGTGGCGGTGGTGGCCACCAATGGTCGCGAGGGCTATGTGTACTTTGATGCGTTTCAAGAGGCCGCCGGCATGAATGCGACCAGTCCCGATGAGGCTGTCCAATATATGGAAAATGCCGAGGCGGCAAGTAACCGGGCCCTTGCCGAACAGCTGACGCGTCTGTTGCCTGAGGGTGTGGAGGTGACGGTGGAGCAAGCGACCCAATACTTGGATACGGTGGTGCGGGCGGCCATCCCCGATCCCTTCGACGAGGGGTTGGCATCTGTGTGCCAGCAGGGGCTTGCCGATTTGGCCCAGGCAACGGGCCTTCCGGAAACGGACGTGCAGGCTGTTCTCGATGACGCGTATCTGGCGGCGCAAGACCAGGTGTCCACACATATTCCTGTTTACGAATCGGATGGCAAGACGCAAATTGGCGAGTTCGCTGTTGGCTCCTTGGTGTAGGGCGTCCCTCGGCTCGTCGGTTGTCTCGCGAGGCCAACGCGATCGGCACCGAGCTGCGCGATGCCGTTCTCACCGACCGGCGTGTTATCGACCTGATGCGGCGCAAGATTCTGACCGCCATGGAGCAGCGCGGCCTCACCGGCTACCGGATTTGCGAAGAGCTGGGCCTGAACAAGGGAAACGTGCACCTTGTGCCGCCACCTGCTCGTCGCTGGTTCCGCTGCCTGGCTGGTCTGCCAAGAGCGTTCCTCTCTCGAAGATGGGCATGTATCAGGCACACGATATTGCACGAAGCCAATGGCAATAGTATTATTCATCTAGATTAATAATACTATTCGGAGGGTGCCATGAATAAGAACGATCTTGTCGAAGTGCTTCTCTCCATTGATGAAGAGGCATCTTTTGTCCTTGACCCCGCAAAGGCGAAACCCGTGGTCGTGATTGTTGGTGGAGCGGCTTTCATGTTGAGAGATCTTACTTCAAGGCCTGTCACTCATGATGTGGATGTCCTGCAAGCAAGTCGGCAAGTTCGCGAGATACTCAACGCCTATCCCCATGTCAACGGTGCTGTTGCAACCTATGCAGATCAGATACCCTATAATTTCGAAGACAGACTTGTGCCCTTGGATATGGGGGCGAGGGCGATCACGTACTGCACTCCTTCGACCGAGGACATGATCGTCATGAAGCTCTATGCGGAGCGCCCCCATGACCTTCAGGATATGGACAATGCCGCCCGGCAAGGGCTGGTGGATTGGGAATTGCTCGATCATTTAGTTCGTGCTTCCGACGAAGCCCAAGCCTCGGCATTGTCGGCACGTCGGTATCGGGAGATGCTCGGCGCCTATGAGCGCTTTTGCGAAAGGATTGGGAGATGAACCTGACGTTCAAGGGGTTTCTCCGCTCTTATTGCCGCGAGCTGACGGGATTGCAGACAGATAGCTTGAAAAAGCTGTGTGCCGCAGCGGCCGATGGATCGCCTGCGGCTGCCGAGGCGATCATGGTGTTCGCTGCCATTCAGGGCAAAGCGCCGTATCTGGTTGCGCTTAGCCGGGGCACTTGGATGGAGAAAGATTACGAAGCGGCGGCGTCGTGCTTGGGCGCCCCCGAAGAGGTTGCGTCCTTCTTGCAGTCGGAATGTGCCCCGCAGCGCTATCAGAAGGTGTGGAGTGCCTATGTGGCGAAGCGCGATGCCGTTCTCACCGACCGGCGTGTTATCGACCTGATGCGGCGCAAGATTCTGACCGCCATGGAGCAGCGCGGCCTCACCGGCTACCGGATTTGCGAAGAGCTGGGCCTGAACAAGGGAAACGTCTATGCGTTTCTCGGAAAGGGCGACAGTTCCAAAGTAAGCCGAGCTACGGCGCGTCGCATTCTGGAATACGTGGGTGCCTAGTCTTGAAGGCGAACGTTCCCCTCTGCAACAGGGGGTCGATCGCCATGTTAACCGCCGTTGCTTGCGTTGGGGGATCGTTGTGGTAGCGTGGGGGGCCGCTCAAACGAGGGGGATTTCCTAGCCTTTCAGCCGGCTGGCGAGGTCGTCGCGGCGGGTGATGCCGAGCTTTTTATAGAGGTTGCGCACGTGGGTCTTCACGGTGTTGGGGGACACGACGAGGTCCTCGGCGATTTGCGGGGCGGTGCGCCCCTCGACGAGCAGGCGCAGCACGTCCTCCTCGCGACGGGTGAGATCGTAGCGACGGGCGGCCTTGGCGCACAGCGTCTCAAGATCGGGGTCGGCGGTCTTGGCATCGGCACTCTCCGCCCGCTGGAGCCGGATTCGCTGGACCTCGCGCTCCATGGCCGCCTCGCGCCACTGGTGGCCGAGGAAGAACGCGAGCAAAGCCGCTGTCGCCAGTAGCAGGATGGAGGCGAGGGCGGCGGTTCCCGAGGCACGAAAACCGTCGAGGGCCGGCACGACAATGGTGAGCGCGACACTGACGGCCGACCAGAGCAGCGCGAGCTGCGTAGCCGCACCGTCGCGGTGCCGTCGGAAGCAAGCCTGGCCGATGGCATAGCATGCCGCCACCACCCCAGCCAAGGCGCACAGCACGACGATGAAGCTGGAGAGGGGAATCACGAGGGGCGTCTCCTTTCCGAATTTGACCGCCTCCCACTTTACCCCATGGGGCGGGAAATCCCCAGGGTGAAAAATATCACCATTGCCCTCTGACCAGGATGCATGCTAGCTTGGGCCATGGAAGAAGACGGATATCGCAAGGGAAGGACGCGCCATGGTCGAACGGAGACACCTCGGGCTGGCGGCATCAAGGACCTCTCGCCGCATCATGCGTGTGGCAGTGGGTGCGGCCGCCGTAGTGGGCCTCTTGCTTGCTTTCTGGTGGATGGCCGGTCGCTTCATCGCCCAGCCGCGTCAAGCCACCCTCACCCAGCCGACTCCCGTAGGCGTTGCCTTTTCCGGGGAATTGGCGGTGGAGGCCGACGAGATCGTTGAAGTTCCCTATGGCGAGACCGTGGTGCTCGACGATCTCACCCGGGGAATGAAATACGATTATGAGGCCAGCTCCTATTTGCAGGACGAATGGGAAAAGAAGACGGAGGCCGAGCGGCAGGAATGTCGGGAAAGCGAGGACTGGGATTTCGAGCGGGCTCCCTTCTCTGCCCGCGTCGTCGGTTGCGCCATGGTGTCGCCCTCGGCCTTTGCGGAATGGTACCCGCTGTATCCCGAACTCGACCATTCTGGCGTACTGTTTGCCGAAGAGGATGAGCGAATCGTGGTGGTGGACGTTGAGGTCGAGAACCTCGGCCCCGAGGCGATCGCGCCGCCCGACCCCATCCTGAAGAGCGCGGCGTTTCTTGGGCCGTACACGATGTTCAACACGGGAATGTTTCCCGACAATGCTGTACAGGCTGCTTTGTATCCCCTGGAAGGGGAAGAGGCACCCGCGGCGCTCGGCGGTGGTTACAACCAGGTGATGCCGGGGGAGAGGCGCGTCATCAGCTACGCATTCCGCATCTTCCGCAATAGCTTTGCGGAAGAGGACGGCATCGACGGCGCGGATCTCTCGAACATGGAAATCTCCTACGTCGACTACCATCCCCGCCGCATCATTGCCTTGAAGCTCGCTAACGCCCACGATGCGGCTCGGGCGGGCGTGCGCAACGCCTATCTCGACGGGATTCGCTCGGGCGAGCCGGCCTCCTAGTCATGGCGCTTTCGTGGAATGGGTGCGGGGGATGCAACAAAAGGGGGTGTCCCGCGCGTCTTAGAAGTAGAGAGAGGCCGCGCCTGCGGTGGCGGGGGCGGCCTGTGAGGGGTTCGCTGCGCCCCACATGCCGCAGCCTGCGTGAGGAGATGCCCATGAACAAGCTGAGTGACATTTTCGCCGTGATGGGCCTGGCTACCGTGTTCGTGGCCATCGCCATGATGATCGCCTGCTGGGGGTAGAGGCTGCCGGTGCCCCGTCCTGCCCTCTTTCGCTTTCCGCAGAGTTTCTGGCGGGAGGCAGGAGCCGCGGGAAACCAGGTGCGGGGGAAGCATCCTGCGCGCGGTATAATGAGGGCGTTATCCGAGGCGATGGGAGGCTGATCGTATGATGGGCATTGGCGGTATGGAATTGGTGCTGCTCCCCGTATATATGTTGATATATCTGGTTCCCGCGGCCGTGGCGTTCGTGGCGCTGTACTTCGTGGTGCGCCAGGCGGTGTACGCGGGCATTAAGAAGTACGTCCAGGAGAATGGCCGCCCGGCGCCCGCCGCGCCGCAGCCGGCACCGGCCGAGCCTGCGGCGACAGCGCAGCCGACTGACGGCTCGGCGCGGCCGCAGGGCATGTGAGGGTGCGCTGTGCTTTCTGAGTGGTGGGGCAAGGTGCGCCGGCGGGAGGGACGGCTGACGATTCCCACGCGGTTCGGCGAGGCCACGGTGTACACGATGCCCGACGAGGACGGATCGCTCGTGCGCATGCTGAATGTGGGCGGCGTGCTGCAGTCGGCCACCTACACCGACGAGCGCTGGGCCGTGTGCCCCTTCGCCTACCTGCGGGCCTTCGACCATCTCTTCGAGGCTGCGGACCCGTCGGCGCCCCATCCGCTGGCCGTTGGGTCAGTGCTCATGATCGGCGGGGCCGGGTTCGCCTACCCGAAGGCGCTGCTGGTGAACCATCCGGGCGTGAGGCTGGATGTGGTGGAGATTGATCCTGCCATGGTGGCGCTAGCCCGCGAGCACTTCTGTCTGGATCGCCTGGAGGCGTTGCTGGCGGCGGAGGATCGGGCCGACGATCTGCGCATTTTCGTGGAAGATGGTGCCGAGTTCCTGCGAGGCGAAGGCGGCGCGGCCGAAGGCTACGACGTCATCATCAACGATGCCTTTGTGGGGCGCGAGCCGGTGGCGTTCTTCGCCAGCGACGAGGGCATTGCCGCTGCCAAGGCGAGGTTGGTTCCAGGTGGTCTGCTGATGGCCAACTGTGTAGTGGAATTCACCGGCAACGCCATGTACCAGCTGTTCGCGCAGGTGGAGCGCCTGCGCGAACATTTCGCTAACGTGTACGTCATCGATGCCGCCGACGAGCAGTTCGGCGGTGCCGACAACTACCTCGTCATCGCCACCGACGGCACCTACCCCTTCACCAACGTCATTCCCTACGGAGATTAGCAGGCCGTCAGCCCAGGGAGTGGATCGCGAACCCGGTGCCGGGTTGAGCTGAGTGCCAGGTGCCGCGCGGGGCCATGCGACGACGGCCCTACTCCTGGGCTTGGCGTCGCAGGTGATCGGCGAGGTGCGGTACGGCCATGGCGACGCGCCCCCGGCCGGAGGCCTGCACGATACCGGCATCGATGAGGCGTTTGCGGTACTTCTGGGCGTAATCGTGGGTGACGCCCATGCGTTCGGCGATGGCCGCGGTAGCGCCCTCACCTTCTTCCCCGCTTTCGGCCGCGAGGGCGTCAAGGAACTCGATGTCCTTTTCGGAAAGCGCCGCCAAGGTTGTGCGGCACACGTCGTTCTCGAAGTCTTCCTGGGATGTGCGCAGGGCGTCCTCGAGCGTGTCTTCCGTAACCTCCCCGTCGGGCTGGGCGTACTGCACGGTGTTGTGGCCCACTAATTGCAGGAGATAGGGCGATCCCTCGGTAAAGCTGGACGCGCGACGGCGCAGATCCGGATCGATGGCGAGGCCGATCTGCCGAAAAGATCGGGCGAGGAAGGCGTCCACGTCTCCGAAGGCAAGGGGCTCCAGCGGCACTTTGCGGGCTCGGTTCAGGAAGGTGAGCACCTTGTCGTTCAGCGTGGCGGAGACCGCCCCGGGCAGTCCGGCGAGCACGATGGCCACGTTGAGCCCTTCGCCTACGAGCTCCTGATAGGTGATGATGAGCTGCCTCACCTCGGGGTTGCTCGCCTGAAGTTCGTCCACGAGTATGAGCACGCCGCGACCTTGCTTGGTGAGGGCGCGGCACAGCTGGGTGAGCCGGTGCTGGATGCTGGGCGGCTCGGGTGCGTCGTGTTGGAACTGAAGACCCGCGGAGAATCCGAGCGCTCCGAGACTGCCACCGCTGACGTGGGCTTTCCCTTTTGCAGCGGTGCCAGCGTCGTCGACGATCTTCTCGGCGATGCGCTCAAGCATGCTTTCTGAGACGATGGTGGGAGTGGCGACGACGAAATTCTGCCGACGCATCCGGTCGGCCAGTTCCCAGAGGAGTACGGTTTTGCCCGAGCCGCGCTGCCCCAAAAGGACCACGGCGCGGTCGCGACTTCCGGGGGCTGAGGTGAGCCCTCGCATGAGCTGGTCGAGCATGTCGTCGCGGCCCACGAGGTAGGAGGGCCGGTTTCCGAAGGATGGAGAGAATACCGTGTCGCTGGGATGCATGCTCGGCCTTTCCTTTCTTTCCTAAGTTTTCCTTTCTTTCCTATTTTTTCCTTTTTTTCCTATTTGGTCAAGGGAGAGGCGCGGTGACGTTTCGGTCGCGTGACGGGTGCGTGCCAGGTTGGCAGATGTTGGGTGCGGCGGTCATCAATGGAGGGGCGGCCTTTCTATACTGGCACCATGAATCAGTGTCAGTAGGGAAGGGGGAGGCCGTGAGTCCGTCGAAACCCGAGAGCGGTCAGCATCCCGAGCGCGAGGAACGCCTTGCCAAGACCATCCGCGCCGCCGAGGCGAAGGTGGCCGAAGAGCTGGAAAAGGCCGTGGCGTTCGAGCGGGCTGATATGGCCGAGACCGAGCACGAGTGGAGCGAGCAGCTGCACAACGATGGCGCCGAGCTGCGGGCCGATGTGGCCCGTGACAAGCAGAAAGTGGCCCAGGCGGTCGACGACTTGCGCCATCCCGAGCGCTTTGTGGCCGCAGCCGAAGCGCGGTTGGAGCACGGTGCCGCGGAAGCGGGCGCGATGATGCACGCCGTGGAGCACCCCAGCGTGATCGTCGCTGATGCCGAGCGCGCCGTGGCTGCCAAGAAGGCCGCCTTCGACCGCACCGCCGCCACCATTGCCGCCGAGTTCACGAGCCCTGCCGACGCCCGCAAGCTGCCCCGGGTGCTGAAGGTGTTCGGCGTGCTGCTGGCCCTGGTGTCCCTCGCAACATTGCCGGGTATCGGCACTGCCATCTACCGGTCAGCGACGAGCCTGGAGGCCCATGGCGTGGGCACCGAGGGCGTCTCCACGGTGGTGGTGAACTTCCTGCACCTGGGGGTGCTCTCGGTTTTGGCGCTGACGGCGGTCATCTTCGGCTACCGCCTCTTCCGCAACCAGCGCCGCTGGGCCGCCATCATCTCCTACGGCCTGTACGTGCTGCTGATCGCCGGGGTGCTGTGCTCCATCATGCTGCAGGGCATTACGTCGAATCTGGTGTTCTACCTGGTGGCCTTCGTGGTGACCATCGCGCTGCAAAGCTATCTGGACCCCTCGCTTCTGGAAGAGCGCCGTCGCCACCGCCAGCAGCGCGAGGCCGAGGAGCACGCCGAGGGCGAGGCCGGCACCCTGGGCCGCGACCTCACGGGCAAGGGCTACATCACGCTGAACTTCTTCAACCTGTTCTGGATCTTCGTAGTGGCCAGCATCCTGGGGCTCATCATGGAAGAGGTGGTGCATTTCCTGATCGTGGTGCCGGGCCAGTGGCAGGACCGCGCCGGGCTCCTGTTCGGGCCGTTCTCGCCCATCTACGGCTGCGGGGCGGTGCTCATGACCGTGTTCCTCAACCGCTTCCACAAGAGCAACTGGCTCATCATCTTCGTGGTGGCCGCGGTGATCGGCGGTGGCTTCGAGGCACTGACCAGCCTGTTCATGCAGTACGCCTACGGCGCGGTGGCGTGGGACTACTCCAATATGCCCGGATCGCTGTTCGGCGGTCGCACCTGTCTGCCGTTCATGGCCTGCTGGGGGCTGCTCGGGGTGGTGTGGATCAAGCTGGCGTTGCCCTTCATGCTGCGGCTTGTGAACTTCATTCCGTGGAACTGGCGCTACGGGCTGACCGTGGTGGCCGCCGTGTTCATGCTGGCCGATGCCGTGATGACCCTGCAGGCCCTGGACTGCTGGTACGAGCGCCTCTCCGGCGACAAGGTGGACACGCCCATCCAGCAGTTCTACGACCAGCACTTCGACGACACCGTCATGGCCGACCGCTTCCAGTCCATGACCATCCACCCCGCCGACGCCGTGCGCGGGAAGTAGGGGCGTCGTAAGCCTGGGGATGCGCGGCCACGCGGCGATCCGAGTGGGGTGCGGGGTGGGCCGGCGGTGCCCACCTACAGAGTTGCGTTGAATGCGGCGAAGGCACCTTCGAGGCACGGAGCGACCAGGCGCACAAGATCCTCCTTGTGCCCCGGGCGGTAGAGCAAATCCAGGTCCAGGGTAAGCTCTTCGCCGACGAGGGGAATGATGGCCGCGTCGGGGTTTTGGGCGATGGCGGGCAGAATGGAAGTCCGAGGCGAGAGATAGAGGTCGGTGCCCATGGCATCAATGGCCCGGATAACATCATACTCGCTGTTGGCGGGGTAGGGTGCGGTCGTATAAGTTATTCCGGCCCCATCGAGCAACTGGCTGAAAACGTGCCAGTAAGGTGAGAAATCGGGGCCGGTAAAGTGCACGAAACGGCCGTTCTGGAGCGCGTTGGCGGTGAGGAGCGGCTCATGGGCGAGGGGATGGTCGCGCCGCACGATGAGGGACACGGGGACATGGCCCAAGCGGATGCTCTCCATGTTTTCGCGGGCCTCCCTGGTGCCGGCAACGGAGGAGAGAAGCAGGGCACAATCGGTCTCACCGCTCTGCAACGCCTCGACTTGCTCGAGGAGCGAGGCGCTCGCATTGCGCTCGACCCGCAGGGTGACGGTGGGATCGACGGCGCGCAAACGAGTTTCCGCATTAAGGATGTAAGGATAAAACGAAGGGTGCCCGACGATGCCGCTGATACGCAGGTGGCGCTCTCCGCAAAAAAGACGCTGGAGATGTTCCCGGGAGAGGGAGAACTGCTCCCAAAGTTGCTCGGCGTAATCGAGAAGGAAGGCTCCGGCATCGGTGAGATAGACGGCGTGGCGATCGCGCTTGAACAAGGCCGTGCCGTAGAACTGCTCGAGTGCGGCAATGTGGCGGCTGAGTGCCGATTGCGAGATGTGCAGGTCTGCTGCGGCCTCGCGAAAATTCAAGTGACGTGCGAGGATGGCGAATTCTCGTAGATGCTCTATTTCCATATCCCCTCTTTCCCTCAACCATGAGCAGTATGCCATAGGGCTCCGTTCGGTGGCGCGGCTTCATGGAATTGGTGATGCAAGTATAGCATCACCGCAGGAGGCAAGTGCAGGGGGCTGGGCGGCTGCGCAACAGGGCGTCGTGGTCTGCATAAAGGTTAGAAAGGTTGCACCACCATCGCTGGGAGCAGCGCGATAGGCTAATTACACAGCCCGCTAGATGAGTGCCGCTCTCGGCATTGTGGCCGACCGGTCTGATTCACTGGGAAGAGATGCGCGAGTACGGGCTCGGGTCCATGCGGGAAAACCCTACTAGGAAAGAGAAGGAGGAGGAAATGGGCTCATTGAACTTGTCCCGACGGAGCTTCCTGAAAACGGCGGCGGCCACGGCAGTTGCGGCGAATCTCGCTCTGAATGCGGAAAGCGCTCTGGCCGAAACTTCGCACACTGCCGCAGATGGCGCGGGCGAAGTCAAGCGCATTCGCAGTTGCTGCCGCGGATGTGGAAAGATGGAGTGCGGTGTGTGGGTGACCGTGGCGAATGGCCGGGCCGTGAAGATTGAGGGCGACGAGACGGCGCCCCACACCATGGGCAGCTGCTGCAACAAGTCGGTCTCGTCGTTGCAGGCGTGCTACCATCCTGATCGCCTGTACCATCCTATGAAGCGTACCAATCCCAAGGGAGAGGATCCGGGCTGGGTGCGTATTAGCTGGGATGAGGCGCTGGACATCATTGTGGCCGGCGTTCAGCAGGTAAAGGACAAATACGGTGGCCAGTCGTTGTTCACCATGGGCGGTACGGGGCGCATCTGGAGCATGTCCCCTTACAACGGCTATGATAGCTGGTTCATGACCCCTAACAACGTGGTGGCATGGCAGGTGTGCAAGGGCCCTCGCCACTTTGCTTCGGCACTCACCTCCGAATTCAACCATAGCTGGTCGGCCACGGTGGAACGGCCTCCGGTGTTCACCATCTGGGCCTCCACGCCCGAGGGCTCCAACTATGATGAGGCCGGCCGCTCGGTCGTCGATGAGGCCATGCAGGCTCAGACATTTATCTCGGTGGATCCACGCACGACAAACCTGGGCAAGGAGGCGGACATCCATCTGGCGCTGAAGGGTGGGACGGATACGCCGCTTGCCTTGGCCATGTGCCATGTCATTATCGAGAACGACCTGGTGGATTGGAAGTTCGTAAAGCGCTGGACCAACGCGTGCTTCCTTGTGGTAGATGACAAGGAGCCTTCGGGACCGCCCATTCCTCATACGTACAATGCTACGACAATGGTGAAGACCAAGCTGCTGACCCAAGCGGATCTGCAGGAAGACGGAAGTCCCTGGAAGTACATGGTGTGGGACAAGGCGTCCAATTCGTTGAAGTGGTTCAACGCTTCGGCCGACCAGGCAAAGGCCAATCCCGACTACGATCCCGCCACCGATCCGGAGTGCGGCATCTGGGAAGGGGAGAAGCCCTACAAGCGCTATGACGGATCCGGCTTCGAGGAGCATTGGTCAAAGGAGAACTTCCCGGGTCAATGGGGAGAGGCGAACGTGCGGGAGGGCCACATGCAGGCGTGGTCTCCCGAGCTAGATGATTTCGAGTCCATTGATCCTGCTACCGAGGGGGCATTCGAAGTAACTTTCGCCGATGGCACGAAGCACACAGCCATTCCCGTTTGGCAGAAGTTCGCTGAACGTTGCGCTGAATATGCGCCCGAGAAATCGGAATCCATCACCGGAGTTCCTGCGGAAAAGGTGACCGAAGCGGCCCTTGTGTACGGCACGCGGGTAGATCCGCGTTGGGGCAATGGCGGTATCATGTACCAGTTGGCGGTAGAGCATCACGGCAATGCCATCATGAATTGCCGGGCCATCGAGCTGCTCACCGCTATTACCGGGAACACCGACGGCCCCGGCGGTCAGCGCGGCTCCACGAAGATAGACGTCACGTATATGGGCTCTTTCGACAGCCTTCCCCAATCGCCCCTGTTGGATAACCCGAAGTTCCATCCGGAAATTATGGAGAAGCAACTGGGGCGCGACACGCATCCGCTGTTCGCGTGGTGGACGAACTGGGCGAACGCCAATACGGTTTGGGAGGCGGGCGTCACGGGCGAGCCTTATCCGGTGAAGGGATGCGTGTGCCAGTCTGGAGACTTTCTGAACATGGGCAATACCACGATGGCGTGGGACACCCTTGCCCAGCTGGACTTCATGTTCGACATCGACCTGTGGCACCATCCCACCGCTGAAATGGCCGATGTTCTGTTGCCGGCTCAGCACTGGCTGGAGGTGCCCTCGCCGCGCCAGAGCCAGGGGTCGAGTGGCGCGCTGGGACTGTGCGTACCTTGCGTGGAGCCTCCAGCCGATACGCGTTACGATCCGCAGATCGTCGAGGATCTGTACGAGCGCGCGGGGCTACCCTGGGGTTGGGACGAAGACAACCCTTATCCCACGATGGAGGAGATTCTCGACCACACTGTGCGCAAAGTGGGTCCGTCGTGGAAGGAATTGGTTGAGGAATTCCAGGAAAACGGCTGGTGGGACGTGAAGAAGCTGCGTCCAGACGACTGGGGCACCTACTATCGATTCCAGACTGGCTTTATGAAGAAGTCGATGGCGGAAGACCCCACCCCGTCGAATGTTATTCCGGGATTCAACACGCCCACCATGAAGCAGGAAATTTGGTGCACCATTATGGAGACCTACCATGGTGCTGAGGATGCGCTACCCGATTATCGCCCCCATCCCGATACGATAGACAAGAATCCCGAGCTTTGGAAAGAGTATCCCGTGCATTGTCTGACGGGGCGTCGCATTCCCGTGTACTTCCATAGCGAGCATCGCCAGCTGCCCTGGTGCCGCGAAGTGTGGCCGGTGCCGCGCGTGGAAATCAACCCGGACGATGCGGCCGACTGGGGCATCGAGCAGGGCGATTGGGTGTGGATCGAGAGCCCTCACGGCAAGATTCGCCAAACAGCCGATCTCTACTATGGTATTCCGCGCGGCGTCATCAACGCCGAGCATATGTGGTGGTATCCGGAAATGCCCGCTCCCGAGCACGGCTGGCGGCTCTCGGCGGTCAACCAGCTGGTCAACAACGATATCGATGACCCCCATTGCGGTGCGTCGGTGGTGCGCGGCTATCCCGTGAAGGTGTACAAGGCCACTCCGGAGAATTCGCCGTTCGGCAATCCATGTCCCTGCTCCGATGACGGGGTGGAGATCATTCATGATGCCAGCGACCCGCGCCTGAAGGACTGGGCGCCCGTCTACGAGGGGAGGGATCAGTAATGGCGCGTTACGCACTTGCCATCGACTGCAACCGGTGCGTGGGCTGCATGGCCTGCAACGGTGCGTGCAAAATGGTAAACAATGTGCCCATCGGCAGCTTCTGGAACAAGGTGCTGCGCATCGGCCCCAATGAGCCGGGGCAGGACGAGGTGCCGAGCCACGACTTCTACTTCCTTCCCGTGCAATGCCAGCACTGCGAAAACCCCGAATGCGTGAAGGTGTGCCCCACGGGCGCCAGCCATAGGCTGCCTGATGGTACGGTGCAGATTGACAAGGGGAAGTGCATCGGCTGCCAGTTCTGCGCCATGAGCTGCCCCTACGGTGTGCGCTACCTGAACGAGGAAGAGCGCGTCGTGGAGAAGTGCACCCTCTGCGAGCAGCAGATCGCCCAGGGCGAGTTGCCCCAGTGCGTGACGAACTGCGTGGGCATGGCCAAATGGTTCGGTGATTTGGACGAGGGCATCGAGAGCTTCCGCGGGCCTTGCGGGGAAACGATGGGCGACTTCTGCGAGCCCTTCGATGGAGAGCACGATGTGCATACGCTGACCGATGTGGGGAATAGGCCGTCGTTCCTCTATATCCTGCGCGACCACACCTGGCAGGGAAAGGAGTAGGCAATGGAAATGCAATGGCCCCTTATTCTGTTCACGCTGTTCATGGCGTGGTCGGCCGGTGTATTTGGAACGGCAGCGGTGCTTGCCTTGGCAGGCGGCGGCAAGCGGGTGCAAATGCCTGCGCTGGTGACGTCGGTCGTGCTGCTGGCCGTGGGCGGCATCGCGGTGTTCTTCCATCTGGAGCACTGGGATCGCATCTTCAACGGCTTCGGCAACCCCACGTCGGGCATTACCCAGGAGCTCATCGTCATCGTGCTGATGGCGGTGGTGATGGTGGTGTACTTCGTGTACCTGCGCAAGCCGGAGCCTGTGGTGCCCCGGTGGCTGGCGGTGGCCGCGATCGTGGTGTCGGTGGCGCTTGTGGTGGTGATGAGCCACTCTTACAACATGGCGGCCCGTCCGGCCTGGGATTCGCCCCTGCTTTGGCTGGCCTACCTGGGTAACGCCGCCCTCTTCGGCCCGCTGACGGTGACGCTCTTGGCTGCATCCTTCCCCGATGCGGAAGGTGTCTCTGAGGATGCCCCGGAAGCCGCTTCGGCGAAAGCGGTCGTGCGAGCGGGATCGGTGCTCGCCACCAGCGGTGTGGTCGGTGCCGTCGCCAACGCCGTGCTCTCGGTGGCATGGGGCGCGTCGGTCATGATGAGCGCGGCGTCCTTCACCGAGGTGGGCCTGTACTGGGATCCGACCCATCCCAACTATCCCATCGTCAATCCGGCCGAGGCGGCGAACATTCTGTCCGGAGAAGCATCGCTTCTGTTCTGGATAGGCGTGGTGGTCATCGGCTGCGCGGTACCGGTCGTATGCGCGGCTCTCGGCCGTCGCAAGGGTGCGCCCGCGGTGCCCCTCGCCGGCGTCGGCCTCGCCTGCGCGATCGTGGGTGCCGTGTGCCTGCGCATGGTGTTCTACTCGGCGGGTGCGTCGGTGTTCATGTTCTACTAAAAGCCGCTTTTCGCAGGGCGCCTTTCCCCAAACCCCCTTGCAAACGGGTGCGCTGCGAAAGCGAGCCGATAGAAAATCGGGCCCCTGGGACGTCATATGACGATCCGGGGGTCCGTTCTGTTTTTGCTCTGGCCTGCGGTTGCAGCGCGTTCCTCGGTTTTTTCGATGGCATTGGCCGGATAGTTCCTATAACGGGCACGGGCCCGTTGCCCCTATAATGGGCGAACCCCTTCTATGAGACAAGAGATCAGCAAAGGAGCCCTCCATGGACGAGCGCATTGGAACCATCTGCGTGCAAGGCGGCTGGCGGCCCGGCGATGGCGAGCCGCGCCAGGTGCCCATCTATCAGAACACCACGTGGAAGTACGATACGAGCGAGCACATGGGGCGCCTGTTCGATCTGGAGGAGTCCGGTTACTTCTACACGCGTCTGGCCAACCCCACCAACGACGCGGTGGCGGCCAAGATCGCTGCGCTGGAAGGGGGCACGGCAGCCATGCTCACCTCCTCGGGCCAGGCGGCGAACTTCTTCGCCGTGTTCAACATTGCCGGCGCGGGCGATCATGTGGTGGCCTCCTCGGCCATCTACGGTGGCACCTACAACCTGTTCGCCCACACCATGGCCCGCATGGGGCTGGAGTGCACCTTCGTGGACCCGCACTGCACCGATGAAGAGTTGGCGGCCGCTTTCCGCCCCAACACCAAGTGCGTCTTCGGCGAGACCATCGCGAATCCGGCCCTGTCGGTGCTCGACATCGAGCGCTTCGCGGCGGCGGCCCACGACCACGGGGTGCCGCTCATCGTGGACAACACCTTCCCCACGCCGGTGCTGTGCCGCCCCATCGAGTGGGGTGCCGATATCGTGACCCACTCCACCACCAAGTACATGGACGGTCACGGCGCTTCCGTCGGCGGTGTCATCGTGGACGCGGGAACGTTCGACTGGAACGCCCACGCCGACAAGTTCCCCGGGCTCACCACGCCCGATGAGAGCTACCACGGCGTGGTGTACACCGAGCGCTTCGGCTTGGAAGGCGCCTACATCACCAAGGCGACGGCCCAGCTCATGCGCGATCTGGGGTCTATCCAGGCGCCGCAGAACGCCTTCCTCATCAACCTGGGCCTGGAAAGCCTGCACCTGCGCATGGCCCGGCACGCCGCCAACGGCCGCGCGGTGGCTGAGCATTTGGCGGCCCACCCGAAGGTGGCCTGGGTGCGCCATCCCTCGCTGGCGGGCGATTCCGAGGCGGCCCTGGCCGAGAAGTACCTGCCCGAGGGCAGCTGCGGTGTGGTGAGCTTTGGGGTGGCCGGGGGCCGTGCCGCGGCTGAGACCTTCATGGCGAACCTGAAGCTGGCCCAGATCGCCACCCATGTGGCCGACGCGCGCACCTGCGTGCTGCACCCGGCCAACGCCACCCATCGCCAGATGAACGACGGCGAGCTCGAGGCTGCGGGCATTAGCGCCGACCTCATCCGCCTGTCTTGTGGCATCGAGGACGCCGCCGACCTCATCGCCGATATCGACCAGGCCCTGGCCGCCGTGCGGTAGGCGCACTGCACTCGCCCGTTCGCGCCGGCGCGGCATTCCCGCTCTGCGCAATGCCGCGCCGAACCCGTCGCTCGATAAAGGAGCCCTTTATGCCCATCCGCATTCCCGACGCCCTGCCCGCCACCGCCGCCTTGGAAAGCGAGAACATCTTCGTGATGACGGAGCATCGCGCCATGCACCAGGATATTCGCCCCTTGCGGCTGCTGCTGCTGAACCTCATGCCCACCAAGATCACCACTGAGACCCAGATTCTGCGGAAGCTGTCGAACACGCCGCTGCAGGTGGAAGTGGAACTGCTCCAGACCGTCAGCCACGCCGCGAAGAACACGGCGGCCGAGCATCTGGAGGCCTTCTACACCACCTTCGACGCCGTGCGCGACGAGCATTTCGACGGGCTCATTATCACCGGCGCCCCCGTGGAGCGCCTCGATTTCGAGGCGGTGGACTACTGGCCCGAGCTGTGCGAGATCATGGAATGGTCGAAGACCCATGTGCATTCCACGTTCCATATTTGCTGGGGTGCCCAGGCGGGCATCTACTACCACTACGGGGTGCCCAAGCACGCTCTGCCCGAGAAGATGTTCGGCGTGTTTCCCCACGAGGTGGTGAAGCGCACGTCGCCCCTCGTGCGCGGGTTCGACGATGCCTTCTGGGCGCCCCATTCCCGGTTCACCGAGGTGCGGGCGGCCGACATCGAGGCCCATCCCGAACTGGAGCTGATCGCCGTGTCCGACGAGGCGGGGGTGTACGTGGCGAAGTCCACCGATTCGTCGAACTTCTTCGTATTCGGGCACCCCGAGTACGATCGCGACACGCTTCTGCGCGAGTACGAGCGCGACGTGGAGGCCGGTATGGCCATGGCGCTGCCGGCCCACTACTTCCCGGGCGACGACCCGGCCGCCGAGCCCGCGGCCACGTGGTTTTCCCATGCCCAGCTGCTGTACACCAACTGGCTGAACTACTATGTGTACCAGACGACCCCCTACGATATTACCCGCGCCGGCGAGAAGGAAGGCGACGTGTTCCATGGCCCTCGATCCGAAGCATGATCCCCACGCCCACTTCGTGGTGAAGCCGCTGCCGAGCCAAGGGCGGAAGGCGACGGGGGCGGACGCGCGCTCGGGTGCCGCCGGCTCGGCTGCCCCGCCGGCCGACCCCTTCTTGCGGGCCGCCAACGAGGACGACGACGGTTACGACCCCTATTCCGACCGCCCCGCGCGACCCGAGCCTCTCTTCCAGGAGGATCCCTGGGCCTAGAGCCCGCTCGCGGTTCGCGAAACGCCTTCGGGCGCGGCCCCTTTACGGGGGTGCGGCGACCTGTCACAATCGCCCTGACGACGACATCTCGAACCGAGAAGGAGGGCGTTCATGGGGAATCGGGGCCAGGCGGGCGCGGCGGAGAATCACGCCCTGCGCGGTATTGTCTTTGCAGCCCTCGGGGGCATTTGCTGGGGGTTTTCCGGTAACTGTGCCCAGCTGCTCACGGCCGGTCTCGGCGTGCCGGTCATGTGGATCACCCCGTTTCGCCTGACGGCCGCTGCTGTTATCTTCCTGCTCGTCTGCGTGGTGCGCGAGCCGCGCAACCTGTTGGCGGCCCTGCGTGACAGCCGCTCGCTGCTCTACATTGCCGGGTTCGCCCTGCTCGGCGTGCTGCTCACCCAGGTGAGCTACCTCTCGGCCATCGCCTACACCAACGCCGGCACGGGCACTGTGCTCGAGCGCACGGGCCTCGTGCTCATCATGGGCTACGTCTGCCTGCGCACCCGACGCCTGCCCCATCCCCGCGAGGCGGTCGGTCTCGTGCTCGCCATCGGCGGCACCGTCATCATCGCCACCCAGGGCGATCTCACGGGGCTCTCTATCGCTCCCATGGGGCTCATGTGGGGGCTTATTTCCGCCGTGGCCCTGGCCTTCTACACGCTGATGCCCGGCAAGCCTCTGGCGAAATGGGGCAGCTTCATCGTGACGGGCATCGCCATGGCCCTGGGCGGCTCGGTGTCCATGGTAGCGGTGCAGCCGTGGAACCTGAATGTGACGGTGACGCCGGAAGTGGTGGGCGTCATGGCGCTCATGGTGCTCGTCGGCACCTTCGCGGCCTACTTGTTCTACCTTCAGGGCATCGCCGATGCGGGCCCGGTGCGCGCCGGTTTGGTGGGGTGCGTGGAACCGGTGTCGGCCACCATCATCTCGGCGGTGTGGCTGGGCACGACGGTGTCGGTGATGGATATTATCGGCTGCGCCATGATCGTGGCCATGGTGTTTCTCGTGACCGAGCGGGAGGATAGTGCCGACCGCGAGGCCACGCCCTACGATGGCGCCCGCGGGCCTATGCCCCTGTTCCAGGGCCGGGCGAGCGAGCTGGGCTACTACGCCGCCCGCCAGGCCACGCGCGACGATGTGCCGCGGCTCAAGGAGCTGCTGGCCGACGGGCGCCACGCCATGGCCGCCCTCGGGGTGAAGGAGGGCACGAAGCGCTATCCCTCGTCGCGCCGTCTGCTGCGCGCGGTGGATGCCGGCGGCGTGTACGTGGTGGTGAGCAACCCCGGATGGCTCGGCGTGGACGGCGGCGAGGCGCCGGCGGAGCCGAACGGCGAGAGCCGCATCATCGCCATGTTCGATGTGGACGTGACCGGGGACCCGGCCTACGAGCGCGGCCGCGGCCTCACCTGGCTCACCGAGGGCGATGGCAACTACGGGGCCCTGCACTGGGTGAATGTGGAGCCGGAGGCCCGTCGCTGCGGCGTGGGCGCCTACATTCTGGGCACGGCCCAGCGCATCGCCCGCGACGGCGGCTGCCGCAACCTCTGCTGCGACGTGTACGCCACCAACGGCCCCATGCGCGACCTGCTCGCCCGCGAGGGCTGGACCGTGGCCGGCACTATCGACCTCTCCGACTGGCTCGGCCACCAGTCCCACCGCCTCATCTACGAGAAGCTGTATTGACCATCTAACTAGTCAAATGGTCAGATAGGTGGTAGAATCGGTGGCATGGGATCCATCTTGGAAAGGGGGCTCCATGGCAGCGAACATTGCCTTGGCGGAGGCGAAGGCGAACCTCTCCTCCGTCGTTCGGCGCGTGGATGAGACGGGGGCGGAGTTCGTAGTGACAGTGAGAAACCGGCCCTGCGCCATGATCGTGCCCATTCCCAAGCCTGCGCCGCGGAAGCTGAAGGCGGCAGGGGCCTTGGCCGGAAAACGGCCGGTGGTATCGCGCGAGGCTGAGAAAGCCGCCTATCGGGAGGCGTTGGAGGCCAAGTATGTCGACCTTCCTTGATACCAACTGCCTCCTGCGCTATCTGCTCGCCGACATCGAAGACCAATTCGAGATGGTGCGCCGCTGCGTGGAGCAGGGCGCGTGCACCGCGCCGGAGTTCATAGCGGAATGCGTGTACGTGCTCGGCGGATCGGTTTACGGCTTCGACCGGGCCGATGTGGCGAGCACCATGGGCTTCCTTCTCGATGATATTGCCTGCGAGCATGAGGCCGCTATGCGCTATGCACTCGAGCTCTACCGGGACCACAATCTCGATTTCGCCGACTGCGTCCTCGCCGCCCGCTCGGTGATCGAAGGTGTTCCAGTGCTCACCTTTGACAAGAGACTCAACCAGCTGCTGGAAAAGCTGTCCTAGAAGAAGATCATCAGCATGCCCAGGGCGAGGCCGACCATGACGGCGAAGGCGGGCAGCTTGCTGCGGTAGATGAGGTAGCTCTCGGGCATGATCTCGCCGAACACCACGTAGAGCATGGCGCCCGAGGCGAAGCCGAGGGACATGGTGAGGCCCAAAGGCCCGATGTCGCCGAGCCAGAAGCCGAGCCACGCGCCGAGCACCGTGGGCAAGCCGCAGGCTGCCGTGAGCAGGGTGGCCTTCACGCGGCTCGTGCCGCCGGAGATGAGCGGCACGGCCACGGCCATGCCCTCGGGGATGTTGTGCAGGCCGATGAGCACGGCCATGATCATGCCGGTGCCCCAGACCAAATCGCTCGACACGGCGAAACTCGCGCCGATGGTCATGCCCTCGGGGATGTTGTGCAGGGCGATGGCGCAGGCCATGACCACGCCGGCCACGAACAGCGACAGCCGCGAGTCGTTATGGCGCTTGTGCATGTTCAGGTGGTCGGCGTGCACCAGCTCGTCGATGTCGTCGTGGGTCTCGGGGTGTGCTGCGTCGGCGGTGTGGGACACTTCCTTGCGCGTCTTGCGGTCGATCAGGTGGTTCAGCAGGTACACCACGGCCACGCCCAGGGCCACGGCGAAGATGACCAGCAGCACGCCGTGCTCGGTGATCTGGTTGGCGGCCTCTTCGGCCTCGGCCAGCAGATCGAAGCACACCATGGCGGTCATCACGCCGCCGGCAAAGGCCAGGAGCAGGCTGATGGTGCGGTTGCTCTCGCTCTTGAACAAGGCGCCGATGAGGCCCCCGAGCCCCGTGCCTCCCGCGCCGGAGACGAGGGTGACCAAGGTGATGAAGAGGAACGGATCCATTGCTTCCATGAAAGACCTTTGCTAACTCGAATGGCTGTCGTGCTGCGCTGTCCGTTGCGGGCCAGCGACGTTTCGGGCACGTCGCCCGCTCGGGCACGGCCCCTATTGTGCGCCAACGACGGCCGAAAGCCCACCGCTTAGCCCCCAAACGTTAGTCGAAGGTAACTTTTTCTCCCGCAGCGGCGTGAGACCGGGAGGGGATACGCTCGCTTCCCCGAGACTTGTGGGAGTATAATCAAAATTAGCGGCATCTGTCTGACGTAGCCCAACAACGGAAGGTGGCTGGCCATGGGCGAGAAAGAGTCGGAGCGCAAAGATCTTTTATGGTGGCTCGAACGAGAGAACACCAACACGTTCTGGAGTGCGAAAAATCCTTGGATCGTTATCGCAATGGTCGCGACGGTTCTCATTGTGCTCTGCATGGCTGCGACGTTCCTCTGGGAAATGCCTCGCATGGTAGCCAATGCGATCGTAAACGTAATTTTCTATGGCTATCTGGCTATTCTTTTTGTTTATGAGGTTAGGGCCAAGCGCTATGTTGCCGCGCTCGGCGTTGCTGCCGCTGCAGCCTTCAATGCCCTTATCTGGGGATTGTGGATTTGACAATGGATAAAAAACTGCCTCAAATACATATTGAGTGTAGCTGCAGCGATCATGTTCCGAGTATCGACTGGGCGAGGCAGGATGTTATTCGCGTTGATCCGGAAACACGACGCACCTTCCTGCCCGCTGATTGGGACGACGAAGAAGACAAGGGGGTCTACGATGTCCTCCTGTGAGCCAAGGCCAGGAGAGATTTGGCTCGCCTATGTTGATTTTCTCGACCACCCGGGCATGGGCAAAGTTCGTCCGGTGTTTGTTATCGACGTCCAGAAGGAAATGTGCATAGCGATTGCCAGGAAGGGCATTTTTGCATGAGATCGCGAGTTATGAGCGTCTGGCCGGCTCAAGGCGAGTTGCGACTAGAAGGCGATTTCGGAAAAAGCCCGATCGGGGCGTCACTCGTGGGGCTATACTCCGGCAGCTTGCCCGGAAGTGCCCCCGGGGACGCTCATAACTCGAGATCTCGTGCAATTATCGGCGCGTTCGTCGACTGAGTGACCGTGAGGCCTCCCAGATAGCCGACCGCTGGTGGACGCCTCCGCCCTTCGCGGAGAGTTTCTGCATTTCTGGCCGTTCGGCGAAGTCGTCCGTTGACATATACGCGCGGGCGGGTGAGAATGCAAAAGTTCGCTTTCAAAAGCCCCGTAAACGCATGGGTTCAAGGAAACGCAACCGCCAAGGGTTGTCCAGGCCCGCGGCACCGCGTGTCGGCGTAGGAAACCGACTTCCACGGATCGTGCACTTTTGAAAACAAACACTCTGGAAGACGGTTCCGCGCTTCCAGGCAGCGCGGCCGCAAGGTCGCAACGCACGGAGAAGCGGAGGCTTCACCCGTCGGACAGAACCTGCAAGTTAATGGAGGAAACAGTGAAGACGTATTATGCAAAGCCCGGTGAGGTTGAGCGCGAATGGGTCATCATCGACGCTGAGGATCAGGTCCTCGGTCGCGTGGCTGCCCGCGCCGCTCAGATTCTGAAGGGCAAGCACAAGCCGCAGTACACCCCCCACGTGGACACGGGCGACTTTGTCATCATCATCAATGCTGACAAGATCAAGGTCACCGGTACCAAGGCTGCCACCAAGACCTACTATCGTCATAGCGGGTTCCCGGGTGGTCTCAAGCAGGAGACGTTCACCGAGGCCATGACCAAGCACCCCGAGCGCGTCATCGAGCATGCCGTCAAGGGCATGCTGCCGAAGAACACGCTGGGCCGTGCGATGGGCAAGAAGCTGAAGGTGTACGTTGGCGCTGAGCATCCCCATGCTGCTCAGAAGCCCCGCAAGATTGAGTTGGAGGGTTAATCATGGCAGATGAGGCTTTGTACTACGGCACTGGCCGCCGCAAGAACGCGGTGGCGCGCGTCCGTCTCGTTCCCGGCACCGGCAAGGTGACCATCAATGGCCGCGACGGCGAGGAGTACTTCGGTCGTGAGGCGCTGTTCAACTACGCGATGACCCCCTTCAAGGTGACCGACACCGCTGGTCACTTCGACGTGAAGGCCCGCATCGACGGTGGTGGCGTGTCCGGCCAGGCCGGCGCTCTGCGTCACGGCATCTCCCGCGCTCTGCTGGAGGCCGGCGACTACCGCGCCGAGCTGAAGAAGGCTGGCTTCCTGACCCGCGACGCCCGTATGGTGGAGCGCAAGAAGTACGGTCTGAAGAAGGCCCGCAAGCGCCCGCAGTTCTCCAAGCGCTAAGCCGCAGCGAGATACAACCTGCAGAAAGCCCGCTCCCCGGAGCGGGCTTTTTTCGTGTTTGGGGAAGAGGGGAAGGGAAGTGCCTACGGAAAAGGCGTGTTGAAGAGTGTTTCCGATCGGCTCACCGTCGAGTTCGGAAAGGGCTATAGCGTTCGCAACTTGCAGCAAATGAAGAAATTCTACGACTTGTTCCCAAATGCGAACGCACTGCGTTCGCATTTGACATGGACACACTACCGGGCCCTTCTCCGGGTTGAGAACCCCGACGCCCGAGACTGGTACATTGAGGAAACCGTGCGGAATCACTGGTCGAGCCGTCAGCTTGAACGTCAAATCTCGACGCTGTATTATGAGCGGCTTCTGGCAAGTGCCGAGAAGGAATCGGTCGTTGCTGAGGCGGTCGAAAAGCTCGCAGCGGTAGAGCCGGTGCAATTTATCAAGGACCCCTACGTTCTAGAATTCATCGATCTGAAGGATTATCCGGCGCTGCGCGAATCAGGCTTGGAGCAGGTGCTGATCGATCATCTGCAGCAGTTTCTCCTTGAGTTGGGTCGAGGCTTCTGCTTCGTCGCCCGTCAGAAGCTGATGCGCTACGACGATGACGATTTCTACGTTGACCTGGTTTTCTATCATAGCATTTTGAAATGCTATGTGCTCATTGATCTGAAAGTGGGAAAGCTGACCCATGGGGACGTAGGTCAAATGGACGGCTATATTCGTATGTTCGACGACCTCATGCGGCAGCCGGACGACAATCCTACGATCGGGCTTATCCTGTGCTCGGAGAAGAACGAGGCCATTGCGAAGTACTCGACCCTCGCAGATGGTAGGCAGATGTTCGCATCTCGCTACCAATTTGAGCTCCCCAGCGTGGAGGAGCTAGAAGGCTACCTTATGGAAAAGCGTCGGGGTCTGGAAGACAGCGAATGAGTCGAAGAACGCCTTCCGTGAAGCCATTATTGTTGATTTGCTACAGACGGTCGCCGCTTTGGCGCTGTGCGCCTGCAGGGCCCCGTGTGATGCTACACTGTCCCGCGCATTATTCTTCGACCGCGTATTTCGCCAGGTAAAAGCTGAGAAATACACTCATAGATAGGATGGGGCCATGGCTCATCGCACACCGAGGCTGCGGGACGATTGCTACGCGGCGGTGGATATCGGCGCGTCGTCGGGGCGCGTGGTGGTCGGGTACGTGGAAGAGGGGCTCATCCGCCTGGAAGAGGTCCATCGCTTCGACAACCGCCAGGTGCGCCGCGACGGCCACGATTGCTGGGACCTGGATCTGCTCTCGAGCGAGCTGGTGCGCGGCTTGGCCCGCTGCAAGGAGGCCGGTTTTGCGCCCAAGACCGTGGGTATCGACACCTGGGGCGTCGATTTTGTGCTGCTGGACGGCGATGACAACCTGGTGGGCGATGCCGTGGCCTACCGCGACGGTCGCACGGCGGGCATGTACGCGGTGGCCGACGCCATTATGGCCCCCGAGGAGCTGTACCGTCGCGTGGGCCTGCAGCGGCAGCCCTTCAACACCGTCTACCAGCTGCTGGCCCTGCAGCGGGAACATCCCGAGCAGCTGGAGGCAGCCGCCACCTTCCTCATGATTCCCGACTACCTGAACTTCCTGCTCACGGGCCAGAAGGCCGTGGAGTACACCAACGCCTCCACCACGGGCCTGCTGAACGCGGAAACCGGCGCCTGGGACGAGGCCGTCATGGCCGCCTTCTCCATTCCGCGGCGGCTGTTCCCCAACGTGACCCATGCCGGAGCCAGCCTGGGGCCCGTGCGCCCCGAGATCGCCGCGGCCATCGGCTACGAGCCGCGCGTGGTGTTGCCGGCCACCCACGACACGGGCAGCGCTTACTTGGCCGTGCCCGCCTGCGAGCCGCCGGCGGTGTTCCTCTCGTCGGGCACTTGGAGCCTGCTCGGCGTGGAGAACCGCAGCCCCATCTGCTCGGAGGCGGCCTTCCGCGCGAACTTCACCAACGAGGGCGGCTACCATTTCCGCTACCGTTTCCTGAAGAACATCATGGGCCTGTGGATGATCCAGTCCATCCGCCGCGAACTGAACGGCATCACCTACGTGGTGGACGAGAAGGCCATGCGCAAGGGGCGCCTGCACCAGTACATGCGCGTGGAAGGGCTCGGCCACGAGGTGGGATTCGCCGATCTCATCAAGGCCGCCGACGAGGCCGAGGCCGCCGGCGTGGTGGCCTCCATCGTGAACGTGAACGACGACCGGTTCTTGGCCCCCGACTCCATGATCGAGGAGATTTGCGCGGCCTGCGACGAGTCGGGCCAGGCGGTGCCCGAGACCTTGGGCGAGCTCATGCTCTGCGTGTACGAGAGCCTGGCGCGGTGCTACCGCGACGCCATCGAGGGGCTGGCGACCCTGGCCGGCCACGGCTACGCCTCCATCAACATCGTCGGCGGCGGCTGCCGCGACAGCCACCTGAACCGCCGCACGGCCGAGCTGTGCGGCCTGCCCGTGTACGCCGGCCCCGTGGAGGGCACAGCCCTCGGCAACCTGGCCGTGCAGATGCTCGCCGACGGCGTGTTCCCGCACCTCAAAGCCGTGCGGGCTGCTATTTCCGAATCTTTCGATGTGAGAAAAATCGAACCTGAGCGAAAGGACATCTAAATGACCACCATGTACGAACTGGCGAAAGAGGAGTACGCGGCCCTCGGTATCGATACCGAGGCCGTGATGGCGAAGCTGGCGGACAAGCCCATCTCGGTGCACTGCTGGCAGGGCGACGACGTGCTCGGTTTCGATCAGGTGGGCGGCCTGTCCGGCGGCATCCAGACCACGGGCAACTATCCCGGTCGCGCCCGCAGCTTCGAGGAGCTCACGGCCGACTTCGAGGCCGCCATGGCCCTCGTGCCCGGTGCCAAGCGCATCAACCTGCACGCGAGCTACGCCGTGTTCACCGACGAGAACCCCTGGGTCGATCGCGACGCCCTGGAGTACAAGCACTTCGAGCCCTGGGTGACCTGGGCGAAGGAACACGGCTTCGGCATCGACTTCAACCCCACCATCTTCGGCCATCCCATGATGAACAACGAGCTGTCGCTCTCCTCGCCCGACGCGGCCACGCGCGATTTCTGGATTCGCCACTGCCAGGCCTGCCGCAAGATCTCCCAGCAGATCGCCGAGGCGCTGGGCGACGAGACCCTGTGCAACATCTGGATTCCCGACGGCCTGAAGGACGTGCCGGCCGACCGCTACGGGCTGCGCGAGCGCCTGCGCGATTCGCTGGACGCCATTTACGCCGAGAAGTACGACCGCGTGATCGATTCCTGCGAGTCGAAGGTGTTCGGCATCGGCCTGGAGTCCATGACCGTGGGTTCCAACGAGTTCTACCTGGCCTACGCTGCCACGCACCCCGGCGTGTACGACCTGCTTGACCTGGGGCACTTCCACCCGACCGAGAACGTGGCCGACAAGCTGTCCGCCCTGCTGCTGTTCTTCGACAAGGTGCCGCTGCACGTGACGCGCCCCATCCGCTGGGATTCCGACCACGTGGTGCTCTTCGACGACCCGGTGAAGGAAATGGCCATGGAGATCGCCCACTGCCCCGGGGCCTGGGAGAAGGTCATCATCGGCCTGGACTTCTTCGACGCCTCCATCAACCGCGTGGGCGCCTGGGCCATCGGCACCCGCGCCATGGAGAAGTCGCTGCTGTACGCCCTGCTGCAGCCGGCGGCTCAGCTGAAGGAGATGCAGGACACCTACCGCTTCACCGAGAAGATGGCCCTGGCCGAGCAGGCGAAGAGCATGCCCTTCGGCGCCGTATGGGACGAGTACTGCCGCCGCGAGGGCTGCCCCACCGACGGCGAGGTGTATCCTCTCGTTGCCGCCTACGAGGCAAAGATTCTGCCGACCCGACAGTAGCGGGTTGTTCGGCGGGGGCCGCGGGGTATACCTCCATGCTCAGACAGTCCTCGCTCGGCGGAACAGTCCACCGGACTGTTCCGTTCGCTGCGGAACTGCGCGTGGAGGCACACCCCGTGTCCCCCGCCTGCTCAACCAAGGTTGAGCGCAGAGGGAACAGCGGGTGTTCCAACCGAGCGAGTTCCGCAGCGACTGAAACAGGACCTAATGTCCTGTTTCACAAAGCGAGGACTGTTTGAGCGAATTGGAATACCCGGTGGTCCCGATCGGGGAGAGTTACGACAAGGAGTTAAGATGGCATTTATCGATCAGGCACAGGATTTGTTGGCGAAGGGGGCCAGTGCGGCTCGCGGGGCGGTGTCGGGCGTGGCCGTGGAGCAGCTCGGCTTCGTGCGCGGCTTCGTGCGCCTGTGCGATGATGGCTGGGGCCAGGGTTGGCACGAGCGCAACGGCGGCAACCTCACCTATCGTATGCGCGACGAGGACGTGAGCGCCGCTCGCCCCTTCTTCAACGAAGCGCCCGGCGCGTGGGTGCCCATGGGTGTGGAGGCTGCCGACTTGGGCGGGGCCTTCTTCCTCACCACGGGCTCGGGTCGCTACATGCGTAACGTGGCCGCCGACCCGGCCCATAACATCGGTATCGTGGAGATCGACCCGGCTGGCAGCGCCTGGCGCATCGTGTGGGGCCTCACCGACGGCGGCAAGCCCACCTCGGAGTTCCCAAGCCACTTCATGTGCCACGCCGTGCGCATGCGGGCCACGGACGGGGCGTCGCGGGTGCTGTACCATGCGCACCCGAACAACGTCATTGCCATGACCTTCGTGCTGCCCCTGGAATCGCGCGCCTTCACCCGGGCACTGTGGAAGGCCATGACCGAGTGCGTGGTGGTGTTTCCCGGCGGCGTGGGCGTGGTGCCGTGGATGGTGCCGGGCGGTGCCGAGATCGCCCGGGAGACCGCGGCTATGATGGAGACCTTCGACGCCGTTATCTGGGCGCAGCACGGCCTGTTCGCCGCCGGTCCCGATTTCGACACCACCTTCGGGCTCATGCACACCGTGGAGAAGGCCGCCGACATCTACGTGCGCGCCCGCTCTATGAACGGCGGCTCCGACGATTTCATGAACACCATCACCGATGAGGGACTGCGGGCTATCGGCCGCGAGTTCAACATCAAGATCAACGAGGCCATGCTGGGCTTCCCCGTGGCCTTGGAGGGCAACAACTAAGAAAGGTTCACAACGGTTATGGCACTGTCTCAAGAGAAAAAGGGCACCATCGCGGTCTCGATGACCAACTTCCTCGATTCCGGGTGCATCGTGGCCTCGGCCGTGGCGCTGGCCGCCTGGGCCGTGGCGTTCAACTTCGACAACGTGTGGGTGTCCATCTTAGGCGCCGTGGGCGCGAACGCCTTCGGCGCTGCCGTGGGTGCGCTCATCGGCGGCTTTCTGGCCGACCGCTTTGGCCGCAAGTTCATCTACACCTACAACCTGCTCGTGTACGCGGCGGGCGTGTTCATCATCATGTGCGCGGTGAACCTGTCCATGCTGTGCATCGGCATCGTCATCTCCGGCCTGTCCGTGGGCGCCGGCGTGCCCTCGTCGTGGAGCTACATTTCCGAGATGTCCTCCTCCACGAGCCGTGCCGCCAACATCGGCATCAGCCAGTTCGCCTGGTCCTGCGGCCCGGCGGCCATCTTCCTCATCGCGCTGGTGTTCTCCTTCGTGTTCCCCACCTTCGGGCCGGACGGCGCGCTTCTGCCCGCGGGCACCTACGGGCCCTTCGACGGCCTGTTCGCTATGCGCCTTCTGTTCCTCATCCTGTTCGTGGTGGCGCTCGTTGCGTGGAATTTGCAGCGTAAGCTGGAGGAGTCGAAGGATTGGACCGAGAAGCAGGACGCGGCCGGCCAGCGCGACACCTTCGTGCAGATGATGCGCCGGGCGCTGACGAACTCGGTGAACGTGAAGTCCATCGTGTTTTTGGTGGCGGTGTACCTGACCTGGAACATCGTGGCCGGCACCATGGGCCAGTTCATGCCCTACATGTATGCGGCCGCCGGTCATTTGGACGACACCACCATCTCGCTTCTGCAGGCGGTCATGTGGATCCTCACGGCCGTGGGGTCGCTTGCCATCTTCTCGAAGTTCGGCGACAAGATTCCGCACCGCATCCTGTTCGCGGCCACGGCCCTTATGGCCCTGGCGGCCTGGGCGGTCATGGTGTTCTTCGGCATGCAGCTGCAGGCCGGCACCGCTGATGCCTGGGGCTGGCTTCTGTGGGTGTTCGTGGCGCTGTGGGGCATCTCGGCCGGTTTCTCGGCCCAGTGCTTCTACGCCCTGTGGTCCACGGAGCTGTTCCCCACGCTGTACCGTGGCGGCGTGCAGGGCATCATGTTCTTCCTGGTGCGCGGCGTGCTGGGCATCTGGTCGCTCGTGGCCGTGGCGGGCCTGGGCGTGGAAGCGCCCGCGGGCTTCGTGACCGCCGGCATCATCATGTGCGGCTTTCTGCTGGTGTCGCTCGTGGTGGGCGTCGTGTGGTGCCCCAACACCCAGGGCCGCACCCTCGACGAGATCACCGATGAGCGCTACGGGAAGCATATCGACTAGGGGAGGCGTCTCGCTAGTGAGCGCTCCCCTGGCGTTTGCCGTTTCTGATTTGGCTCTGCGACGACCCCGCTTCGGCGGGGCCGTTTTGTGTCTACGCGCTGCACCCTTTTCTGCAAAGCAGCATGGCTAAGTGGGTTTTTGGCGAGGCATGCTGCGTCTTGCGCTGGTCGCGAAAACTTGTATAAATATGACGCTCGTACTACTGCACAATTTGAAATACCTTTGGGTATATGTATTGTTCTGCCGTTCGTGCGATAGGGGCTAACGATACATGAGGCGATACCCAGCCCCACCCTTATAACGAAGAGCGGTTCTGTTGTGAGCGATGAACAGCTGGGGCGCTGGCCGAGATGTTCGAGCGCGGTGAATGACCTGCGGACGAGACGCGCATTGTGCGCGGATGACCCCCCCAAGTTCGGGGAAGAGCTGGCTTCGATCGCCTTCAAGAGTCCTCGGCGGGAATTGTCCGAGATGGATGCCCGCGCCAAACGCGGGGGCATGAGCCGATCCGACTGCCTCCGCCGCCTCGTCGACCGCGATTTGGCTTTACCTCAGCTCGCCAAGCCTCTCAAAATAAAACTAATGTTCTATTTTTCTTGCATTGGCTAACTTTTGAGGCTATAATGAAACAAACGTTCGTAAGATTCCCTTCAGTGGGAATCTAGGCTGGGGAGCCCCTAACCCGTTCGCGGGGACAGCCGCCGAGGGAAAGGGGCTGTCATGGCCGGTCGACTTCCTATATCCGACAACTTCATGTTCGGGCGCGTGCTCTGCAACGAGGAGGTGTGTCGCGGCTTTCTGGAACGTGTCTTGGGCATCGAGGTGGGCGACATCGCCTACCTCAACCGGGAGCAGGTGCTCCAACCGGCTGTCGATGCGCGTGGCGTGCGGCTGGATGTGTACGCCGAGACGGACGCAGGCGTCGTCGATGTGGAGATGCAGGCGAATCCCCACGCCGCCCCAGGGCGACGGTTGCGCTACTATCAAGCTGGCATCGACTCGGGACTTATGGATCAGGGTGCCGCATGGAGGGAACTGCGCGACAGCTATATCATCTTCGCTTGCGACTTCGACTGGTTCGGCGCGGGGCTTCCCGTTTATACCTTCGAGAGTCTGTGCCGCGAGGACCCGACGCTCAGTGCCGCCACAGGCGCCGTTTGGAAGATCCTGAACGCTCGGGCCGCCGCCTGCGCTCCCACCGAGGGAATGCGTAATCTGCTAGAATACATCCGAAAGGGTGCTGTGGCCCCAGGCGACAGGCTCGTTACTGCCATGGACGCCGAGGTTTCCACGGCCAACAAGGACAGAAAGTGGGTGGGCTCCGTGATGACTGCGAGAGACTTGATGGAGGAGGTTCGCCTCGATGCTCAAGAGCAGGGTCTGGCTGAAGGTCGGGCGGAGGGCATAGCCCAAGGTATGGCTCAGGGTATGGCTCAGGGTATGGCTCAGGGTATGGCTCAGGGTATGGCTCAGGGCATGGCCCAAGGGCGCGAGGAAGGTCGCGCGGAGTTTGCTGCACGTATGGCGGCCCTCGCTGGCCGACTTGCGGAGGAAGATCGTGCCGAGGACGCCCTTGCTGCTATGGCTGATCCTGCAGTGGCGGAGAGTCTTTTCCAGGTTTATGGCCTATAGCAAGGCTCTACCTCATTTCAGTTGATGAAGTGCAGTCCTCGTAACTGCCGTTCGTAGCAAATGTGCGGGCGCCGTTTTGCCCGCACTGGCTCCTTTATCCTTTAAGGGAGCGGCAGCTTCTCCGAGGGCTCCTGTTTCGCAATCTCGGTTTTCCTGACCGGAAACTTCCCGAAACGATGCGCCGTTAGTTTGGTAAACGGGCGGCTCGGCTCGCCGACTTCGCGGCAACGTGGTATCTTTGTCCGATCATCGATCCGAGTGAGGAGCGTGCCCGCTATGTCGAAAGTGACCGATCTGTATGGCTCCATGGTGTTCAACGAGCACACCATGCAGGAGCGTTTGCCTTCTGCCACCTACAAGCAGCTCATGCGCACCATCAAGGGCGGCGAGCCGCTCGACATCGACGTGGCGAACGTGGTTGCCCACGCCATGAAGGAATGGGCCATCGAGAAGGGCGCCACCCACTTCACCCACTGGTTTCAACCGCTGACGGGCATCACCTCTGAGAAGCACGACAGCTTCATCGACCCCACCCCCGACGGGCGGGCCATCATGACCTTCTCGGGCAAGGAGCTCATCCAGGGCGAGCCCGACGCCTCCAGCTTCCCCTCGGGCGGCCTGCGCGCCACCTTCGAGGCCCGCGGCTACACGGCCTGGGACCCCACCTCCTACGCCTTCATCAAGGACGAAGTGCTGTGCATCCCCACGGCCTTCTGCTCCTACACCGGCGAGGCCCTGGATAAGAAGACGCCGCTTCTGCGTTCCATGAAGGCCATCGAGATTCAGGCCAAGCGCGTGCTGGCCCTGTTCGGCGAGGCGGGGGAGCGCGTGACCACCACGCTGGGCGCCGAGCAGGAGTACTTCCTCGTTTCCGAGAAGGACTACGAGCAGCGCCTCGACCTCATGCTCACGGGCCGCACCCTGTTCGGCTATTCCCCCTGCAAGGGCCAGGAATTGGAGGAGCACTACTTCGGCGCCATCCGCCCCACGGTGAACGAGTTCATGAAGGAGCTCGATGACGAGCTGTGGGCGCTGGGCGTATCGGCCCGCACCAAGCACAACGAGGTGGCCCCGGCCCAGCACGAGCTGGCGCCCATCTTCGCAGAGACGAATCGCGGCGTAGACGAGAACCTGCTCACCATGGAGAAGATGAAGCTGTTGGCCAGCCACTACGGCCTGGTGTGCCTGCAGCACGAGAAGCCCTTCGAGTTCATCAACGGAAGTGGCAAGCACAACAACTGGTCCATCTCCGCCGACGGCAAGAACCTGTTCGATCCCGGCGAGAACCCCATGGAGAACCTGCGTTTCCTGGTGTTTCTCACCTGCGTGATCGAGGCCGTGGACGAGTACCAGGAGCTGTTGCGCATGTCGGCCGCCAGCGCCGGCAACGACCATCGCCTGGGGGCCAACGAGGCGCCGCCTGCCATCGTGTCCATGTTCCTCGGCGACGAGCTGGGGGCCATCGTGGAGGCCCTGGTGGACGAGCACGACTACTCCTCGGCCGAGCGCGTGGCCATGGATCTCGGCGTGGATGTGCTGCCGAACTTCATCAAGGACAACACCGACCGCAACCGCACGAGCCCCTTCGCCTTCACCGGCAACAAGTTCGAGTTCCGCATGCCGGGGAGTGCCCAGAACCTGTCGGATGTGAACATGGTGCTGAACACGGCCATGGCCGCCTCGCTCAAGGGCTTCGCCGATGCCATGGAGGGCAAGACCGGCGACGAGTTCGAGGCCGCGGCCATCGACTACATCAAGCAGACCCTGCGCGATCACGAGCGCATTATCTTCAACGGCGACGGCTATTCCGCCGAGTGGGAGGCCGAGGCGGCCCGTCGCGGCTTGGCGAACCACCGTACCACAGCCGAGGCGCTGCCTTGCTACGTGGATCCGAAGTCCATCGCGCTGTTCGCCGAGTTCGGCGTGCTCACCGAAACCGAGGTGCGCAGCCGCTACGAGGTGAAGCTGGAGAAGTACAACAAGATCATGAACATCGAGTGCCGGGTGATGAAGCGCCTCGTGCGCCGCGATTACCTGCCGGCCATCAACCGCTACGCGGCGAAGCTGGCCAACGGTATCACCGCCATTCGCGGCGTGCTGCCCGATGGCGACACCTCGTTCATGGAAGACAAGCTGCGTCGCCTGGTGGCCGGGGCTGCCGAGATCAACCGCCAGCTGGAGAAGCTGAACGACCTGCACCACGCCTCCCGCGAGATCGCCGATCAGCAGGAGCGGGCGAACATGAACGCCCACGAGATCGTACCGGTGATGGACGCGCTGCGCGAGGCCGTGGACAGCCTGGAGATCATCGTCGAGCGCGAGGCCTGGCCGGTGCCGACCTACAATGAGATTTTGTTTTACGCGTAGTTAGAAGCTTTCCGCTTCTAACTACGCCTGACGCTGCGGTTCCGACGGGCACCTGGCCTTGCGCTTCAGAGCTTTCCTTCGCGGCGCAAAGGCCGCTCAGCCGCTCTTTAGCGCAATTCCAGGCGCCGGTCGGAACCTCGCTGACTTCCTAGGGCGCATTCCGGGGACAAAAAGAAGAATATAAGGGAAGGGCCCGCGTGATGCGGGCCCTTCGTGCGTTCGGGGGGGGGTAGTGCGGGCTTCTACACGCCTTGGCGGAGGCTGGCGGCTACGGCGTGGAGGATGTCGTTGCGCTGGGTGCTGGCCACGAGGCTCGCGAGCGGGGCGGCAGCCAGGGGCATGTTCTGGTCGCACAGCAGCACGAGGGCGCGGCCGACCACTTCCATGACATCGTCCAAGGGGGCCAGGGGCACGCCGGCGGTGCGCAGGCAGGCCGTGGGATCCCAGTCGTTGCCGGGCACGTTGTTGCCCATCTCGCTCAGCAGGTCGTTGCGCTCGCGCAGGGCGGCCTCGCCCATGGGGCTCGCCTCGGGCACCCGCAGATAGCAGGCAAGAGCCTCGCGCAAACGGCCGGTCTGCCAGTAGGCGAAGGCCAGACGGTAGAAGATATAGGAGATGTCGTTGCCGGTCACGGCCACGCGCAGGGCGTCCTTGGCCACCTCGATGATGCGGTCGTAGTGATCGCCCTCGGCGAAGCAGGTGATGAGGTCGTTGAAGGCCGGGGCGCTTGTGGGAGCCAGCTCGATGCACACGCGGGCCTGGGCCTCGGCGGCATCCAGATCGCCCATATCGCGGTAGATGCGCGACAGCGACGAGCGGGCTGCCTGGCCAATGTCGGACAGGCGCTGGTAGCGCACCGCGGGGTCGCTTTCCACGACGCTCGTGAGGTACCGGGCGAAGACGTTCTCGCAGTACAGCGGCTTCACGGTCACGCCGGTCTCGCGCAGGGCGCGGGCGACTTCCTCCTCTTCGGTGGCCTTGCTCGTCTCGGCCACGATGTCCTCCAGCTGGGCCACGGCCAACAGCAGGGAATCGTCCTTCTCGTCCATGATGGCGCGGTAGCGGGCGGCCAGGTCGGCATTCTGCTCGCTCATCACGTCCAGGTCGCGTACCACATCGGCATGCAGCAGGTCGCGCAGCTCTGGGGAGAGCTCGCGGTCGTCTTCGGCCACGGGGGTGCGCACGGTGCCCAGCTCCACCGCCAGGGGCTCGACGGGGCGCAGCGTGCCGTCATCGGCCAGGTCGATGGCGCGGTTCTGGAGGTGCAGCATGTCGAAGAGCAGCCCTGGGTTGCACTCGCTCTCGGGCGAGGCGAACTCGCCGCTGCGGATCTTCGCCATGGTGCCCATGGTGAAGGGGATGCGGCCGAACTCGAGGGACATGACCGTGGGTCCGGCGATGGAGCCCTCCTTCTCGTTTACCACCACGCGGGTGACGCCCACGGAGCAGCCAAAGGCCGCCGCGGCGATGAGGGCCGCCAGGCGTAGGCCGTAGGCCGCAGCGGCATCGGCGCGGCGCAGGGTGTTGTCGACCCACTGGTCGGTTGCGGCATCGTAGCGCGATTTGGGGAACACGTCGGGGGCCGGTGTGGACACGTCGGCCACGATGGTGCCGGTGCTCGCGTCGCAGACGAAGCGGTACTCCAGGCGGAAGGGGAGCACCATGGCCTCGCAGGAGGCGGCGAAGCGGGTGGCCAGGTCCCAGTTGCCGCCGCGAGTGCCCGTGGTGCCGTACTGGGTATTCAGCTTGTTGTCGCGGTCGGCGGCGCTCAGGTAGTCGCCGGCATCGTTGGCGATGGAGCGCAGCACGCGCCAGTCGGCCTCGCTGCACTGTTCCTCGCTGTAGGCGGTAGCGGCCACGGCGCCGTTGCCGTCTTCCATGAGCTTCGAGATAAGGGCCAGGCGGTCGAGCACCGACTCGATGCGCAGGATGGTGCCGCGGGCGCCAGCGCTGATGGTGCTGTCGTCGAAGACCGACCAGAACAGCTCGGTGGTGTTCAGGCGGCGCAGCTCCACCGGGTGCTCCACGGCGATGGCGCGCAGGGTGGGCGCCTCGGCATCGGAGAGCAGGCGGGCGGCATAGGCCTCGAAGCCCGGGGCCGGGTTGGCGGCGTCGGCCATGGACACGCGGAACAGCAGGCCGTCCACGGCGTCGGGCAGCGGTGCGGTGATGAACTCGCCCAGCACATCGCGGGTGGTCTTGTCCCCAGTGGGGGTGTTGCCGTCCGCGGCCGGCGCAGAGCCCTGGCCGTCACTGCCACCGCTTTTCTTCTTGCGGAAAAAGTCAAACATCATAGGCTCCTTCCCATGGGGAAGTCGAGAAAGTCAAGTCGTATCATTGTCCCACATTGCCACGACAATAGCCAGCGCAACGGCGAAAGGCGACCTGTATTTATGGAGCGCTGGGGGCGAGACGGAGCGAGGCGGGGAATCCGTGCAAAGTGACGCCCGCCTGACACCGAAACTTGCAAAGCGGGGCAAAACATGCATGTTTCGAGCGAAGAGGCGTTACTTTGCACGGATTTTGCGCGGAACGAGAGTGACGGCGGCCGGGGCGACGCGGGGCGCGGGGCCGGGGCTTCGGGAGTCCTACTGGGTTGTCAGTTTGAATCCCATACCCCAGACTGTTTGCAGGTAGCCGTCGGTGCCTGTGGGCTTCAGCTTGCGGCGGAGGTTCGACACGTGGACGTTCACAGTGGAGTCTTCCACGGAATAGGGCTCGCCCCAGGCCAGCTCGAACAGTTCCTGCTTGGTGAACACCTTGCGCGGACGGGCCATGAGCAGCTCCAGGATGTTGAACTCGGTGCGCGTGAGGGCCACGGGGGTGCCGGCCACAGCGAAGGTGCGCTCGTCGCTGTTGAGCTCCCAATCGCGGAAGCGCAGCACGGCGGTTTCGGGGCTGTCGGGCCCGCGCCCATCGGCGGCCGCGTCATCTGAGGTAGAAGCGCTGTCGCGGCTGCGGGCGGCCCGGTGGCGGCACTGCACGGCGATGCGCGCGCTCAGCTCGTCCAGGTCGAAGGGCTTGGTCAGGTAGTCGTCGGCCCCTTCTTGCAGCAGCATGATCTTGTCGGCGGCGGTGATGCGGGCCGAGATGACGATGATGGGCAGCGCACCGTCGGTGGCGCGGATGGTCCGGACGATCTCCTCGCCCGTGATGCCCGGCAGCATGAGGTCGGTGATGACCAGGTCGGGGCGCTGCTCGCGCAGAAGCAGGGTGCCCTCGGTGCCCGAGAAGGCCTGGCGGCAGCGATGGCCCTGACGTTCCAGATGGGCGGTCACCACCTCGTTGATGGAAGGGTCGTCTTCGATAACCAGTATGTCCAAGGGGGTGTCCATCGGGCGGTTCGGGCCTCCTTCGCCAGGTGCTTTTCTGGCAGCATAATACGGCGCGCGGGCGCGAGGCGCCATCTTCAAACATTCTTAACGCTTCGCCAGAACTTTCTTTAATGTTCCCCTCCACACTGGAACGCGTCGGAAATGGGGTATACCTGTACGGAGAAAGGAGAGAGCCATGAATGTGATTGAGGCGCGCGGTCTGGCCAAGGCCTACGGCGGTCGGCGCGTGGTGGATGATTTCGCCATGACCGTGGCCGCGGGCGATATCTACGGTTTTGTGGGAAAGAACGGGGCCGGCAAGTCCACGGTGATGAAGATGATCTGCGGGGAGGTGACGCCGACGGCCGGCGAGGTGGCGCTGTTCGGCGTGCCGACGGGCGTTGGCCCCGCGCAGGGGGCGCCCGGCGAGGGCGATCAGGCCCGGCGCATCGGCGTGCTCATCGAGCAGCCGGGGCTGCTGCCGAACCTGACGGCCTATCAGAACTTGCAGGCCAAGGCTCTGGCCTGGGGCATTGTGGATGGGCCGGCCCGATGCGAGGAGGTGCTGCGGCTCGTGGGGCTATCCGGCGCGGGCAAGCAGAAGGTGCGCGGGTTCTCCCTCGGCATGCGCCAGCGCCTCGGCCTGGCCCTGGCCCTGCTGGGCAACCCCGACGTGCTGCTGCTGGACGAGCCCTTCAATGGGCTGGACCCCGAGGCTACCCGCGCCATGCGCAACCTCATCGTGCGCCTGGCCCAAACCTTCGGCATTACCGTGGTGATCTCGTCCCATGTGCTCGACCAGCTGGATCGCATGGCCACCCGCTACGGCGTGATCGCCAACGGCCGCATGGTGCGCGAGATGAGCGCCGAGGAGGTGGCGGCCGAGTGCGGGGGCAGCCTACGGGTGCGCACGGCCGACAGCCCCCGGGCCCTGGCCCTGCTGGAGGAGGCCTATCCCGCTGCGGCGTTCCGCGCGGAGCCGGGCGGCACCATCGTGGTGTCGGGTGACTACGATGCCGAGGCGGTGGCCCGCACCTTGGCCGGTGCGGGCCAGGTGGTCCTGGAATTCTCCCAGGACCACCGGGATATCGAAGACTACTTCGTTGCGTTGATGGAAGGGGGCGCGACCCATGTTTAACCTGATGAAGAGCGATCTGTACCGTTTGGTCCACGGCAAGATGCTCTGGGTGGTGACGGTCGTCGTGGTGGCGCTGTCCATCCTCGCGGCCGTCGCGATGTACGCGGTGTCGTCGCCGGAGTTCCTTTCCATGTCCGCGTCTGCCATGGATATGACGGTTACGGCCTGCGACGACGAGACGGCAGAGGGTTCGGCTGGGGGCGGTGAGCGCGCGGGCGCTGAGAGTGGCGGCCAGTCTGTGCCCGGGGCGTCGCTGGGGGCTACGGCCGACACCGCGGTGGAGACGGCCGAGGATGCCATGGAAGAGGCTGCGGAAGCCGGGGAGGGGGCCGCGCCCGGTTCCGCCTCGGCGGAGCTGTGGGCCCTGGTCGAGGAGAGCCCCCAGGCCCTGAGCGAGGCCGACTTCGAGGGCGTGTCCCGGGAGATGCGCACCTTCGCTACCCCTGCGGATATGCTGGGCGACTCGGTGGTGTCGGGCGGCTTGCTGACCCTGGTCGTCGCCCTGGTGACGGCGCTGTTCTGCGCTCAGGACTTCACGACGCGGTTTGCCCGCAACCTCGTGATGGACCGGCGCGGTCGCGTGCGCTACTACGGGGGGAAGATCGTGCTCGTGGGGGTGCTGGCGGCGTTCTTTGTGGCCGTGGTCTCGCTGGTCAGCGTGGTGTCCTTCGCCGCGGCGGGCTTTACCTACGGGGACATGAACAGTCCGGCCGACCTGTTGGCGTTCTTCGGTCTGACGTGGCTGGTCGTCTTCGCCTACGGCTGCTCGGCGGCGGTTATCGTATGGATCAGCCGCAGCGCGGGAGCCGGTGTGGCCTGGGCCATCGTGGTATGCTCGGGTTTCTTGGGGGCCATGGCGGGCCAGGTGCTGTTGCTGCTGGGCACGGCGGTGCCGTGGCTCGGCGCTCTGGAGCCGTGGCTGCTCGCTTCCTGTGTGCAAGCCCTGGGCTCGAACGCCGGCACGCTGCTCAGCGGCCCGGCAGCCGCACCTCTGACCATGGTGCCCGTGGCGGTGCAGGTGCTCCTTGTGGGCGCGATCGTGGCCGGTTTGTGCAGCGCCCTGGCCCTGGGCGTGCTGCGCAAGCGGGACGTGTAAGTAGGGCGCCCCTCCGTGTTGGGGCTGCTGAAAGTGAGGAGCGGCGCCCTCCCGTAGGGCAAGGGCCATGCCCTTGCCCTACGGAGTGAGGCGGGGCACCCCGAGCGTTGTAAGAGTGAGGTAGGGCGCACGGGCGTCGTGCAAGTGAGTAGCGGCGCCCCGGGCGCCGATGGGAAAGGAGCGGTTCATGACGTTTGCGCTGGGTATGGGAGCCCTGGCCCTGTGCGCCTTCGCGACGGTGGTGCTGTACGGTCGCGAGCTGCGCCGCATGGCCGCCTTCCTGCGGGGACGCGAGCAGCGCTCCAACGGACGATTATCCACCGAGATGCCGGGTCCGGGCTTTGCGGCCCTGGCCCGGGCCGTGAACGAGACCCTGGACGATGCCGAGGCGGAGCGCCGCGAGGCGGCCGCCGAGCAGCGCCAGTTCCAGCGCGACTTGGCGAGTTTGTCCCATGATATTCGCACGCCGCTCATGGGGGCCAAGGGCTACGTGGCCCTGGCGGCCGACGAGGCCGACGGCGAGCGGCGGGCCCACTACCTGGGCGCGGCCTCGGCCCGGCTCGACGACATGGAGGGGCTGCTCGACGCCCTGTTCGCCTACGCCCGGGCCACCGACCCGACCGCTGCGCTGGACCTGCGGCCCACGGCGGTGATGCCCGTGCTGGCTTCGGTGCTCACGGGGCAGTTTCCCGCCTTCGAGGAGCGCGGCTGGGAGCCGGAGGTGCGCATCTCCGACGAGTCCCTAGTGGTGGAGGCCGACGAGGAGGCTCTCGCCCGCATCTTCGAGAACCTCATCAGCAACGCCCTGCGCTATGGCACGGCGGCGCCCGCTATCACCCAGGAGGGCCGCGCCATCACCTTCGCCAACATGGTGGAAGACCCGGCGGCTCTCGACGTCGACCGCCTTTTCGAGCGTTTCTACCGGGCCGATGCCGCCCGGGCCCGCAGTGGCGCGGGCCTCGGCCTGGCCGTGGTAGCGAGCCTCGCCGCCGCCCAGGACATGGAGGTCACGGCCGCGCTGGAAGGCAACGAGCTGACCATCACTCTCACCTTCCCCACCGACGAGACGGCCCTTGCTTAGGAATGGACATCAGTGCTCGTGAGACGCCCCTGCTGGCCAAGTCCCTCCCAGCAAGGTCGATAGGGGGAAATCTCGCTCCCCAAGCAGAAGGCGGCATAAAGGGGGACACTCCGTATGCCGCCTTCGAGGCCAAATTCCTTGGTTGAGAGCCGATACACGAGGGAAGGGTTGTAGGCCTTGCGGTAAGCCTCCAAACTGCGAGCGGTAACGTTCTTTCCCGATTTCACTTCCAGCGGAACGGCCTGGTGGCTTACCGAGATAATGAAATCCACCTCCGATTTGCTGGTTGTTCCCCAGTAAAAGGGCTCTATGCCCGCCGCGACGAGTTGCTGCATCACGTAGTTCTCGGCGACGCCGCCCCGTAGATGGGCGCCTTTTCCTGCGCTGGGCAGCAGGTCGTCCGCTTCGACGCCCTGGAGGGCACCGAGCAGGCCAGTGTCAAGTAGGTAGAGCTTGAAGAAATCGCGCTCAGCGAAGGCTTGAAGAGGGAGCGAGCCTTCGCTGACGCGATAGCAGAATGACACGAGCCCTGCCGCATGGAGCCAGTTGATTGGGGCTTCGTATTGGTGCGCTCGGGCCGATGAGGCGATGGTTGCATACTGGAATTTGTGGTTCTCCTTAGCCAGCTGTTCCGGGATACTGCGCCATACGTTAAGGATCTTCGACGAATCGATAGGCGAGGCGTATTTGGTCATATCTGCGAGATAGGCATCGGTGAGATCGTGCTGAATACGGCGCACGCTCGGGAGGTCTGCTCCTCTGATGTGGGCCGCAACGGCTTCGGGCATCCCTCCGACAAGAAGATAGGTGCGGTAAAGATCCAGGGCATGTTCGTGAAGGCCGAGAGGGGCGTTGCTTCGATAGGCGTCGATGATGAGGTCGGCGATTCTCTGTTCGCCCACGCCCCAGAGAAACTCTTCGAAATCGAGCGGATGCATGGCAAGGGTATCCACTTTGCCGACGGGATAAGAGTAGTCATCGCGACCGAGGGCGACGCCGAGGAGGCTTCCGGCGGCAATGACATGATACTCCGGCGCGCGCTCGTAGAAGTATTTGAGCGAGGTGAGGGCACGGGGACATGCCTGGATCTCGTCGAAGAATATGAGGGTGCGTCGGGCCGAGATGGTTTTGCGCTCCAGAGCTTCGAGTTGGGGGATCAAGGAAGCGGGGGTTATATCGCCCTCGAAGAGGCTGGCGTAGTTCCTTTGGGCCGAGAAATCGATGTAGACAAGGTCATCGAAGGCCTCGTGAGCGAATTCGAGCACGGAGTAGGTCTTCCCCACCTGTCGCGCCCCTTGAAGGACGAGAGGCTTGCGAAGGGATGCGTCTTTCCACTGAAAGAGATCTGAGGTGATTTTTCGACGCATGGCTTACTCCTTATCGGAAATTTCGTTGCAATTGTAACATTATTTCCGGAAAAAAAGTTATCTATAGAACGAAATTTCCACTTGTAAGAGCTGAGAGCTCTGCGCTATCTCGCGGTTCAAACATCCCATGCAAAGGTCGGTGGTGTGAGAGAGGCATCTTTGGGGTGTGGATCGTAACAAAGCTGGGCCAGCTCGGAAAGACGAACTGGCCCAGATGGGGGAGGGTACAGGGATGGCGAGCGGCCCAAGGGGAAGGGCCGGCCGCCGCGGGAGGGTATGGTTCGCGCCGAGGCTTAAGACCGATGGAGGATCGCTAGATCGCGCGGCCCGTGTCGTTGCCGGAGCGGACGGCCATGGCGATGTTGAAGGGGCTCGCGCAGTCGCCGATGGCATAGGTCTCGGCCACCGACACCTCGGCCAAGAGGCCGTCGTTGGGCAGCATGTCGGCCGCGTCCACGATGGCGTCGCAGGGGATGCGCACCTCGCAGTCCATGTCGCCGGCGTGCACGGTGGCGAAGCCGTCGGCCACGGCGGTAATGGAGGCGTGGGTGTAGGGGCGCACGCCCAGGGCGTAGAGGCTCGTGGTCATGAAGCGCTGGGCGTGATGGGACTGCTGCATATCCAGCTCGTCCACGCCGCTCGGGGTGACGATGGTCACGTTCTTCTTGTGCACCGTGAGCCACAGCGCCATATCGAAGGCCTGGGCATTGGAGCCCCAGACGATCACATTGTCGCCTTCCATATTCATGTAGTTCTCCAGGGGCACCACGGTGGCACCGTCCACGGCCAGGCTGCCACGCAGGCCGCCGCAGGCGAGCACGAGGGCATCGGGGGCCTCGCTGGCCACCATCTCGGCGGTCACCTCGGTATTGCAGCGCACGTCCACTCCGGCCAGCTCGCACTGGCGCTCCAGGTAGGCGCGGTAGTCGTCCAGGTTCTCGTGGGGGCCTTTGATCTGGGAAGCGAAGGAGAGCAGGCCGCCGAGGGAGCCCTTCTTCTCGCAGAGGGTCACCGCGTGCCCGCGCAGGGCGGCGATGCGGGCGGCCTCCATGCCGGCAGGGCCGCCGCCGACCACGAGCACCTTCTTCGCCGTAGCGGCCGGCTCAAGCTCGTAGGTGGCCGGGCCTCCGTCGCGCATGACGCGCTGGGTGAGGGCATTCACGCGGCAGCAGCCCATGGCGGCGTTCATCTCGTTGCTGCCGATATGGCAGTGGAAGCAGCGGGTGCAGGGCATGATCTCGTCAGCGCGGCCCTCGGCGAGCTTGTTCACGTACTCGGGATCCACGGTCAGCGGGCGCGTCATCATATAGAAGTCCACCATGCCCGAGGCCAGGGCCTCCTCGAAGAAGTCGGGGGCGTGGGCCGGGTCCATGTAGGTGACGGCGCCGCAGGGGATGGACAGCGCCTCTTTGTAGCGGGCCACCATGTTCAGCGTCATGCCGGCGCCGCTGTGGTTGCCGATGAGCTCGCCACCGAAGTGACGGTTGAAGTCGAACTGGGTGCCGAAGCCCGTGGCTCCCTCGATGCCGTTGACGATGAAGTACAGATCGCTGCCGAACTGGCAGGGATGGTTGCTCAAAGGCCCGAGGCGCAGGTGCATGGAGTCGGCGCCGGCCGCCTCGAACTGCTGGGCCAGAGCGATACCCTCGTCCACGGTGGTGGTCTTGCTGAAAGGCTTGGTCAGGTCGCAATCCAGATCCATGAGGGTGGGGTTGTTGGTGAGGTTGTCACTCTCCTCGGCCAGATCGATCAGCACCTGCACGACGAAGTCGTTGCCGCAGGCTTTCTTGATCTCCTGAATGCACTCCACGACGAAGCGGGCGCGGTTCTCGATGCTGTCGGGGCCGTACTCGTCGGTGCGGTCGTTGTGGAAGCGGGAGAGGAACTGCTCGCCCTGGTTGAACCCGGCGGCGTTGATCTCCATGGCTTCGAAGCCCATGGATTGCAGCTGGGCGGCCAGGGCGGCACCGGCGGCCTCGATGCCCTTGATGGCCTCCACGGTCAGTTCCGAGGGGGCCACGCCGAAGGGCGCCCACTGGAAGCCGACGTGAGCGCCGTGGGATTTCAGCTCGTCGGTCAGATCGGTGAAGAAGGCAACGGCTTCCTCGGGCACCGGGCCGCCATCGGCGGGCATGGCAAAGGCCTCGCCTTCCACCCAGATCATTCCCACGCCGCCCTCGGCGAAGTTCACGTAGTACTGGCGCAGCTCGTCGGTATAGCCGGCCAGGTAGGTGGCGCTGCCGGCGGCGCTCTTCACCACGCGGTTCTTGATTTCCAGGGGCCCGAGTTTCCAGGGCGAGAACAGTGTGGCGAAATCGGTCGTGCTTGCGCGATAGTCGTAGTCCTGGGGGTTCACGAGGGCCTGGTAGATCACATCGTTCTCGCCGGCGCTGCCGGCCGTGCTGGCGAGCTCTTCGCCGGTTGCGACGGCCGGGGACTGGGGCGCGCAGCCGGAAAGGCCCGCGCCGGCGATGCCCGCGCCGAGGGCCGCGAGGCCCGCACCGCGCAGAAACGAGCGACGGGATACGGAATGCTGGGTCATGGTTTCTCCTCCTCCTGGGATGGCGCCCGCAGGCGCCGGGACAACGGGGCCATTCAACCATGGGGAGGACGGGGGCGGGAAGAAGCGAAGATCTTGCGGGGTGCAACCAAAGGTTTCACCCCGAGCGAGGCGGGTCGCGGGTTACTGCCGGGTCGTCGGTGCGGTGAGGAAGGCGATGACCTGGCGCTCGGCCTTAGTGAGCTCCCGCTGTCGGGCGAGCAGCTCCACGCGCCAGCGCACCGTGGGCTCCGGTACGGGGAAGGTGGTCAGCCCGGCTTCGACGAAGGGGGCCAGGGCACTTGTCGGTGCCAGGGCCGCACCCTGACCGGCAATGACCTTCTCGGTGATGAAGTCGTAGTCGGTGTACTGGGTGTTCGTGTGGCGCGTGAGGCCCCGCTCGGCCATGGCGCGGCCGAGCCCCAGGTCGTTCGGGCCGCGATCGCCGGGTAGGAAGAACACGAGGCTTTCAAGGTCTTCTAACGTACAGGCGGCGGGGTCGAAGGAGATGAGGGCGTCGACGGCGGCCACGAAAACGGTCTCTTCAGCCACGGACCAGCGCTGGTAGGCGCCCTCGCGCGGGGCGGGGCAGAGCGCGAAGTCCACCTCGCCTGCCTCGAGGCGATCGAAGCATTCCAGGAAGTAGTGCTTCTCGATGAAGAAATCCAGCGCGGGAAAGGCCGTCTCCAAGCGGGCGAGCAGGCCCGTGGGCAGCGAGCGGAGCACGCCGTTGGCGATGGCGATGCGCAGGGCGGGGCGCTCGGCTTGGGATGCCTCGGCGCAGGCGCGGCGCAGGGCCCGCTCGTCGGCGACGATGCGCTGGGCGATGGGGTAGGCGGCATCGGCGGCGCCCGTGGGGGTCACGCCGGCCTCGCTGCGCTCGAACAGGCGAGCGCCCACCTCGCCTTCCAAATGGGCCAGGGCCTTGCCCAGGGCCTGGCGCGACACGAAGGCGCTCTCGGCCGCCTTGGCGAACGACCGCGTCTCGTAGGCCAAGCAGAACCATTCCAGTTGATTGATGTTCACGGATCCTCCCCTCTTCGACGGGGCATCATACCATGGACGGGCGACCCGAGGGCGAGATGCGACGAAGGGAGGCGGGCGATCCGGGTGGGTCGCCCGCCTCGGGGAGGGTGCAGGTGGTCCGAGGGCGCCGGGAACCGTGCGAAGGGAGTCCCGCCGCCCTCGGCCGCCAGGTGTCGCGGGTGGGTGTCGCTCTGCCGGGGCTTCCCCCGTGCTAAAGGGCGCGGGCGGCGGCGTTGGCGGAGCAGATGGCCTCGCCGATGTTGAAGGGCCGGGCGGCATCGCCCACGGTGACCACCTCGCAGGAGAGCTCCTCGGCCAGGGCCGGGTTCGGCAGGCTGTCCAGGGCCTCCACCACGGTACCGCAGGGAATCTCCTGCTGGATGCCCGTGGCCGTCTTCACGGTAACGGAGCCATCGTTCACGGCCACTACCTCGGCCTCGGGCCAGAAGCGCACGCCCAGGGCCTTCATGTTCGGCTGGGTGAAGGTCTTCACCCAGAAGGAGTGGCCGGTGCCGATGGCCTCCGCCGCGCTCGGCGTGACCACCGACACGGCCTTGCCCTGGGCCAGCAGGTACATGGCCGCGTCGATAGCCTGGGCGTTCGAGCCCACCACCACGACCTCCTCGGCCACATCGGCCATCATGAAGTCGTCGATGCCCACCACGCTCGTGCCGGCCGTCTCGGCCAGGCCCAGGCTGTCGCGCACGCCGCCCGTGGCCAGAATCACGGCATCGGGGGCGGCCTCGGCGATGATATCGGCCGTGGCCTCGGTGTTCAGCACCACGTTCACGCCGAGCAGCTCCATCTGGCGCTCGAAGTAGCTGCGCAGCACGGCCAAGTTCTCGTGGGGGCCCTTCACGTTGTTGGCGAATTCCAGCAGGCCGCCCACGGAGCCCTTCTTCTCATAGAGGGTCACGGCGTGCCCGCGCTCGGCGGCCACGCGTGCCGCCTCCAGACCGGCCGGCCCGGCGCCCACCACTACGACGTTCTTGGCCGCTGCGGCCGGCTCCGGGTCGTAACCGCCGGTCAGCTGGCCGGTGACGAAGCGGAAGGGATGGGCGGCGTTGGTGCGGCAGCTGAAGGTGAGGTTGCCGTCGTCGGCCGCGTCCCAGTGGCAGTGCATGCAGCGGGTGCAGGGACGGATCTCGTCGATGCGGCCCTCTTCCAGCTTGTGCAGGTAGTCGTAGTCCACGGAAAGCGGGCGGTTCATGAGAATGAAGTCCAGCTCGCCGTTGGCGATGAGCCCCTCGAAGAACTCCGGATCGCGGGCCGGGTCCATGTAGGTGACCGCGCCCACGGGGATGCTCACGGCCTTCTTGATCTCGGCGGCCACGGGCACCATGACGCCGAGGCCCGACTGGTCGGCCTTCAGCATGCCCTGCCAATGGCGGGTGAAGTCGAACTGGGTGCCGTAGCCCGTGGTGCCCTCGATGCCGGTGCCGCAGAAGTACAGATCGCCGGCGAACTCGGCCACGTGCTGGCCGCAGGGCCCGATGCGGATGTGCAGCGAGTCGGCCCCGGCGGCCTCGATGAGCTTGCACATCTCCTTGTTCTCCTCCACGGTGGTGAAGAAGGCGGAGTCGCCGATGGCCTTGTCGTTCTCCTCCACGCCGTTGATGAGCACCTGGACGGGGAAGTCGGCGCCGCACTCGGCCTTGATGCCGCGCACGATCTCGCAGACGAAGCGGGTGCGGCTCTCGAGGGTCTGCGGGCCGTAGTCGTCCTCGCGTTTGTTGCGGTTGCGGGACATGAAAGTCTGGCCGATGTTCTCGCCGGCGGCGTTGATCTCCACGCAGTCGAAGCCGCAGCGCTTCAGGGTGGCAGCGGCCTTGATGGTGTCGGCGATGAGGTTCTGGATCTCCTCGGCCGTCATGTCCATGCAGTCCGAGGACTGGAAGATGGCCGTGGGATCGGGCTCGAAACCGCTGAACACGAGGCCCATGGTGGCCAGCTGGTAACCGGCCGCAGCCCCGTTGTCCTTGATGTTCTGGGCGAAGGCGGTCAGGTCGGCATCGGTCCAGTCGGTGAACTTGCCCACGTCGGGAATGGCGCGGAAGTGGTCGTACAGCTCGGCGAAGTCATCGCAGTACACCACCGAGGCGCCGCCGGCGGCCAGCTTGCCGTAGTGCTGCATGTGCAAGTCGCCGGTGATGCCCTGGCTTGTCACGCCGATGTAGCCGGCGGCCGACTTCACCACGCGGTTGGGCAAGGTGAGCGCGCCCATCTTCCACTCGGTGAACAGCGAGGGGCAGGTGGTGTTCTGCACCGGTTTCGGCTCGCCTTGGGGGTTGAGCTGGGCCGCATGGGCGCGCACGTTGGCGGCATTATCGCCAGTGGCGGCCAGGTCGTCTCCGGCTGCGGGGGCCTCGGCCGGGGCCTTCGGGGTACAACCGGCCAGGCCGAGCGATGCCACGGCACCGGCGGTGAGCGCCGATCCGGTCAGGAACTGGCGGCGGGACAGCCCGCCTCGGGTGATCTTCGACATAGGTTCCCTCCTTGGTCTCTCGTCGCTTCCTGCGACAGGGAAACCATAGGGCACGAAGGGGGCGCCACCGTGTCTCAAAATGGGTGATTATGATGGGTTACTAGGTGATTTACCTGGGGGAATCGTCGTCGCGGGCCAGGGGTTCCTCGGTTTCGCAGTGGGCGATGAGCTCTTGGCGGGAATGCACCCCGCAGGCGCGGTAGATGCGCTTCACGTGGGTGCGCACGGTGTTCGGCGAGATGACCAGCTCCTCGGCCATGGCCGGCACGTTGCGCCCGTGCATCATGAGGAGCACGATCTCGGCCTCGCGGTCGGAAAGCCCGCAGCGTTCTTGGACGGCCGCCACCCGATCGGCTGCGGTCGGCTCGGGCACTGCCTTCTCGGGCGCGGCGGCGGTGGGGGAAGCGGAAGCGTGCGGCGCCTCCGGGGCCTCGGTGGGGGCGGAGGGCGCCGTGGCCGTGGCACCGTCGCGCCGGCGCCGGCGCACGAGGACGAAGGCCATGGAGAGGGCGTAGACGCAGAAGAACACCCCGAAGACGAGCAGGAGCTCGGCCGAGGACGAGGCGGCCAGCAGCCGGGGCATGACCTTCTCCAGCACGATGCAGAATGCCATGAGCACGGCGTAGCCCACGCCGTAGAAGAGCTCGAACACGAGCTTGCGGCTGCGGGCCAGGGTGATGGCGTCGACGCAGAACAGCGAGTTCGTGACGATGAAGTGCAGGCAGGAGCCGCCGACGAGCAGCACGAACAGATAGTCGGGGCTGGCGAAGGGCACGGCGAACAGCAGCAGGATGAGCACGGGCGTGACCACTTTGAACACCTGCACCGAATACAGGGGAGCCCGCGAGAAGCGAAGGATGGCCACGAGGGCCAGGGCCGCGGCCGCCTTCGCGGCGATGACGGCCACCTGCTGTTGGGCGGGCTCCAGGGCGCCGAGCAGCCCCATGTAATTTAACGTGGGAGCGATGGTCTGGAGGGCCACGACGCAGAACAGCACTTCGGCGAAGGCGCGGAAGCCCGGCACGTAGCAGCTCACGAGGGCGCCGGCCAAGGGCGCGACGGCCGGGCGCTCGAGAGCGGCATCTTTTCGGGCGAGTCCCAGGCTGCAAAGGGTGGACAGGGCGATGCACAGGCCGAGAAAGAGCCCCTGGTGATCGAGGAAGCCGATGATGAACAGGCCGTTCAGCGCTGCGGCTCCGATAAGCTCCAGGGGAAACACCACTCCGACGCGAGCCGGCTCGAAGGACAGCGAGGCCATCCAGAACAGGCTCTGGCACCCGAAGGTCCACCCCGCGCAGAAGGCGGCCAGGGCCACGAGCAGCCCCGAGGAGTTCCATGCCCCCGACAGGAAGAGGAGCGCGCCTAAGGCCATGGGCCCCAGGCCGCAGGTCGCGTAGTAGCGGTTGCTCTTCTCGGTGAGGGCGGCCACGGCGATGCGCAGGATGAGGGCGCCGAACAGGCCGAGGGCCGAGAACAGCAGGTAGGTGTCGGCAAGGGCGGCGAGGGCCGGGCCGACGAAGGCGCCGCTGGAGAGCAGCACGCTCTCGCCCCAGACGCCGATGCCGTAGGTGCTCAGGTTCAGGGCCGCTCCCAGCGCGATGAGCGCAGCACGTCCGTTCAAAGCCATGACCCCCCTCCTTCCAGCCCGCTATTATACTGAACGCCCGAAAAAGGAAAAGAGGGGTGGTGGGCCGTTCGGGCTATCCCCGGTCGCGGTCTTCGATGACGTCGAGGAGCTCCTGCTTGGAGTGGACGTCCATCTTCTGGTAGATATGGCGCAAATGGGTGCTCACGGTGCCTTTCGATATGAACAGCTCCTCTTGGATGCGGGCGGCCGAACGGCCCTTGGCGAACAAGGTCATGACCTCGGTCTCCTTCGGCGAGAGTTCGAATGCGGCGGCCACTTCCAGGCAGCGATCGTGGAAGCGCGGCCGATGGGGCTCTTCGGTGCTCGGCGCGTCGGCCGCTGCGGCGGCACTGCCCTCCGCTGCCTCCTCGGCAGCGTTCGCGCTGTCGTCTTCGGGCTCCTCGGTCAGGTCGATGAGGTCGCTCTCGCGGAACACGAACAAAAACGACAGGAGCACGGCCATGGTGGCCACGAGCGCGATGAGGCTGAGGAACTGGGGCGTGAACGGGGCGAACTGGTCCACCACAATGCCGGCGATGGAGCCGAGCAGCACGCCGAGGGTCACCATGGCCCAGCCGATGCCGAACACTTCGGTGGAAGAGAGCCGGTAGGTGTAGGAGATTTCCGCCAACAGCATCCATATGAGCACGTTGAAGGTGCCGTAGCCGGCCAGGGCCAGCACGCTTTCCACGTCTTGGGCGCCGGTGAACACGGGCAGCAGCATGAAGAAGAAGGCCATGACGAAGATGGCCGCCTTGTAGATGGTGCGGGCGCTCTGCTCGGAGCTCAAGATGGCGGCGCCGTAGACGATGGCCATGGTGAGCAGCCCCGCCCCGGCCAGAGGCCATTGCAGGAACATGTGCATGCTCAGGTTGTTGGACGAGAGGAAGGCGGCCCGCACCATGCCATCGGCCACGCCCACGAGGCAGGCGCACACGCCGATGCGCCAGGCGAAGGACTTCAGATCGAAGTCGATGGGCAGCACGCTGGCGCGGTGCCGGCGGGACCAGGCGTGCTCGCGACCGAAGAGGATCCAGCCGGAAAGGGCGGGCAACAGCGAGCAGATGACGCAGCCTGCGGTCGGGGGCAGGGCGATGACGAGGGAGAACACCACGGCGGCCAGGAAGAAGGCCAGGGGCACCTCGAAGGTGGTGCGGGCCGGCGGCTCGTTGCGGTACAGCTCTCCGTAGCCCAAATCGATGATGCCCGAGCCGATGCCCGTGGTGAGGGCGCCCAGAAGCCCGCACATGAGGGCCGCGCCGCTCTCGCCGACCGAAGAGGCCAGAAGCAGGGTGCCCCCGCTGGTGAGCACGGGCCCGGCGAGACGGGCGGCGGGGTGCAGCATGAGCTGGACGAAGCGGTTACCGGCCAGGGCGCTCGCGAGCAGCACGGCGCACAGGCTCGCGGTGGAGACGGTGTAGAAGACGGGTGGGAGGGCCTCGCCGGTCCACGTCATGGAGCTGGCGGCGGCGCCGACGAACATGAGGTATACCCAACCGCGGATGAGCGTGAAGCCGAGCACCCGGTTCGGGGACAGCGGGTGCGAGCCGATTTCCGCGCGTCGGGCGCGCAGGTTCTCTGCGATGTAGTCGAATCTCACGCGAGCCCCCTCGACTTGACTGGCAACCATGGAACGGGCGGGGCAGCGCTTCCGTTCCTCCCCTGGAAATGGCGGGGAATCTGCCCTGTTTCCCCTGGGAAAATTATAGTGGGAAACCAGCCGGGAACCCCTCATCTTTTTTACTGGGAAAGACAGCATTGAGCAGGGGAAACTTAAAAATCATGGCAAACATATGATGCGGTGGCACCCCGATTTTGCCACCATGTCAACGTGGGAGACCGCGCCAGCGGCTTCCGAAAGAGAAGAGAGACAAAGGAGGAGAGATGGGTAAGCTCAACCTGAGCCGCCGTATCTTCGCCAAGCTGTCCGCGGCCACGGCCGCCACGGCGGTCATCGGATGTGCCGTGCCCGGTGCGGCGCTGGCCGAGGATGCCGAGGCGCCGAACAAGGGCAGCGAGGTCAAGCGCGTGCGCACCTGCTGCCGCGGCTGCGGCAAGATGGAGTGCGGCGTGTGGGTCACGGTGGAGAACGGGCGCGCCGTCAAGGTGGAGGGCGACCAGTCGTCGTTCCAGTCGTCGGGCAACTGCTGCGGCAAGTCGCAGTCGTCGCTGCAGGCGGCCTACCACCCCGACCGCATCTACCATCCCATGAAGCGCACCAACCCCAAGGGCGAGGACCCGGGCTGGGTGCGCATCACCTGGGACGAGGCCATGGAGACCATCGGCACCAAGTTCCAGGAGCTCATCGACCAGTACGGCGGCGAGTGCATCTTCAACATGTGTGGCACCTCCCGCCAGTGGGTCTACGGGCCCTATGCGTTCTACAAGTGGCTGTTCCAGACCCCCAACGCCCACGTGGCCTCGGAGATCTGCAAGGGTCCCCGCCGCCTCATGGGCTGGATCAGCTCGGTGGACGGCTCCCCGTGGATGGCCCTGCGTGACGGGCCGCGCGTCTACGTGCAGTGGGGCACCGCGCCGGAGAATTCCAACTACGACGACAGCTGCCGCAACCTCGTGGACCGCATGACCGACGCCGAGACCCACATCTGCGTCGACCCGCGCCTGTCCGGCTCGGGCAAGGAGGCCGACTACTGGCTGAACCTGGAGCCGGGCACCGACGGGGCCCTCGCCCTGGCCTGGCAGCACGTTATGATCGAGAAGGACCTGGTGGACTGGGAGTTCGTGAAGCGCTGGACCGACGCCTCCCTGCTGGTGGTGGAGGACATGGAGCCCACGGGCGGCCGCTACCTGGACCTGACGGCCCCCATCGCCGTGCCGCCGCTGCAGGACCTCATCGGCACGAAGCTGAAGACGCGCCTTCTGAAGGAGAGCGATCTGGTGGCCGGCGGCAGCCCCCACAAGTTCATGGCCTGGAACAAGAACGCCAACAACGGCGCCGGCGGCCTGGTGTACTGGGACGCCGACACCACCCAGTGGCAGGGCTGCAACCACGTGGCCCCCACCCGCGAGCAGATGGAAGTGGTGTACGCCGGCACCTCCCAGGAGGGCTACCTGCCGCCCATCTCCTATAACGAGCTCGTGGAGGCCGGCATCGACTTCGATCTGGAAGGCACCCACGAGGTGACCCTGGCCGACGGCAGCAAGCACGTCGCCCGTCCCGTGTGGAGCTACCTGGCCGCTTCCGTGGCCGATTGCACCCCCGAGTGGGCCGCCGAGATCACGGGCCTCGACCCGCAGATGATCGAGGAGACCTGCGTGCTGTGGCTGACCCGCCCCGAGGGCCAGACCTACGGCAACGGCGGCATCCACCTGCAGCTGGCCCCCGACCAGATCGGCAACTGCACCCAGACGGTGCGCGCCATCTGCAACCTCATCTACACCTCGGGCAACTTCGACGGCCCCGCCGGCAACCGCGGCCTTACGCGCTCCCCTGTGGACGAGCAGTCCACGGCCGCCCCGGGCACCAACATGCCCGAGGAAGTGAAGTACACCCTGAAGGGCATGGAGCTGCTCACCGGCGAGCCCATGTGCCCGCCGATGTACTTGAACGACGTGGAAATCGACCCCATGAACATCCCGGACAAGCGCGATGTGCACGGCAAGATGATCGGCGCGAGCAAGTTCCCCATGCTGCCCTACTACGGCGAGTGGGCCGATGCCACCCTCATCTGGGAGGCCTGCCTCGGCAACGGCGAGTACCGCCTGCGCGGCGGTATCAACGAGTCCGGCTCGTTCATGAACATGTCCAACGCCAACCTGGCCTGGGAGGCGCTCTCGCAGCTGGACTTCTGGGTGGACATCAACATGTTCCACCACCCCGGCACCGAGATGGCCGACATCATCCTGCCCTGCCAGCACTGGACCGAGCTGAACTGCATCCGCGTGTCCCAGGGCGCCTCGGGCGGCATCGGGCTTACCCAGCGCGCCATCGAGCCGCCGGCCGACACGAAGTTCGACTACGACATCAACCGCCTCATCTTCGAGGCCCTGGAGAAGCAGGGCAACCCGAACGGCACCTGGACCAACATCGCCGGCGACGCCCCGGGCGCCTACCTGCACGACGACCGTCTGGAGGACTGGTTCCAGGCCCATAACGAGGTGTCGGGCTTCTCGGATCGCTACCCGGGCTGCAAGTGGGAGCACTGGGAGGACTTCCGCCAGGACTTCCAGGACAACGGCTGGATCAACGCGAAGGTGGTGGAACCCGAGCGCTGGGGCACCTACCGCCGCTTCGAAACCGGCTGGATGCGCATGGGCAAGGACGCCTGCACCGCCGCTCCCTGGTCGACCGATCCCGCCACGGGCCAGCCGGTGAACAACTTCGGCTGCCCCACCCCCACGGGCCTGGTGAGCTTCTGGTCCATGCAGTTCGAGACGCTGTGCCTCGATATGGCCAACGAGGCCGAGCCGGGCAAGTTCGATGTCATCAAGGAAATGATGCCGAACTACGAGCCGCCCGTGTCCGCGGCCGGCAGCGGCACCATCGATCTGGAGGAGTACCCGATCATCCTCACCACCGGCCGCCGCATTCCCGTGTACTTCCACAGCGAGCATCGCCAGCTGCCCTGGTGCCGCGAGCTGTGGCCGGCCCCGCGCCTGGAGATGAACCCCGAGGACGCCGAGAAGCTCGGGCTCAAGCAGGGCGACTGGGCCTGGATTGAGACCGAGTGGGGCAAGGTGCGCCAGTGCGTCGACCTGTACCACGGCATCGCGCCGGGCTGGGCCAACGCCGAGCACGCCTGGTGGTTCCCGGAGCTTCCCGCGCCGACCCACGGCTTCACGCTGTCCAACATCGAGTGCATCTGGAACCCCTACGGCCAGGACAAGTTCATCGGAAGCTCCCACATGCGCGGCGTGCCGGTGAAGATCTACAAGGCCATGCCCGAGAACTGCCCGGACGGCCAGGTCATTCCCTGCGCGCCCGAGGACGGCACCCAGATCATCTGCGATGCCTCCGACCCGCGCCTGAAGGCATGGCTGCCCAACTACGATATTCGAGAGGAGGCCTAAAGCCATGGCAACGAACGCTATCGTCACCGACCTGAACCGCTGCGTGGGCTGCCTCGCGTGCATGGTCGCGTGCAAGGCCGTGAACAACGTGCCCATCGGCAGCTATTGGAACAAGGTGCTGCGCATCGGCCCGAGCAAGAAGGCCGGCGCCACGAGCGCCCGCGACGTGGAGATGTACTACCTGCCCGTGCAGTGCCAGCACTGTGAGAACCCTGAGTGCGTGAAGGTGTGCCCGACGGGCGCCTCCCATGTGCTCGAGGACGGCACCGTGCAGATCGACAAGTCGAAGTGCATCGGCTGCCAGTTCTGCGCCATGGCCTGCCCCTACGGCGTGCGCTACCTCAACGAGGAGGAGCGCGTCGTGGAGAAGTGCACGCTCTGCGAGCAGATCACCGCCGCCGGCGGCCTGCCCCAGTGCGTCATCCAGTGCGGCGGCCGTGCCCGCTTCTTCGGCGACTTGGACGGCGGCATCGATTCCTTCGAGGCGCCGGCCGTGGGCTACGACACCGACCGCTCCTACGACAACCTGTACACCGGCAACCGCGTGAAGCTGGGCGACATGGTGAAGGAGTACGCCGACGGCGATGTGCACCATCTGCCCGACGTGGGCAACGGCCCGCACTTCGCCTACATCCTGCGCGATAGAGAATGGAAGGGTGGGGAATAATGGAACTGCAATGGCCCCTTATCTTGTTTACGACGCTGCTCGCGTGGGCGGCCGGCCTGTTCGGCGCCCAGTGCCTGTGGGCCCTGCGCGGCCGGGGCGCGAAGGCCCAGATGCCGGCCCTCATCGGCTCGGCGGCGCTTCTGGCCGTCGGCGGCATCGCGGTGTTCTTCCACCTGGAGCACTGGGAGCGTATCTTCAACGGCTTCGGTCACATGACCAGCGGCATCACCCAGGAGCTCATCGCCATCGTGGTGCTCGCCGTGGTCATGGTGGTGTACTTCGTGTACCTGCGCCGTGGCGGTGAGGCGAAGGTGCCGGCGTGGCTGTCCGCCGTCGGCATCGTCGTGGCCGTCGTGCTCGTGGTCGTCATGGGCCACTCCTACATGATGGCCTCGCTGCCGGCCTGGGACTCCCTGCTGCAGATCGGCTCGCTTTTGGGCGCGGCCTGCGCCTTCGGCCCGGCCACCATGGCCCTCATCTGCGCCGTGCGCGACGAGGCCTCCGATCTGGACGCCCGGGCCAATGTCATCGGCCAGTGCGCGAACCTCGTGCTGGCGGTGGCCTACCTCGTGGCCATGCAGGCCACAGCCGGCTCCTACGCCGCCGTGGAGTTCTGGTTCGATCCCACGAGCCCGACCCTCGACATCACCCCCGACGGCTCCACGGCGCCCTTCGCTGGGGCCTCGGTGGGCGCGGCCGTGGTGGCCATCATCGCCGCCGTGGCCGGCGCGGCGAGCGCCTTTATCGGCAGGGCCAAGGGCGACTGGAAGGTGTGGGGCGCCGTGGGTGCGGGCTGCGTGCTCGCGAGCGCCATCGCCCTGCGCGTCGTCTTCTACATGACCGGCGTGTCAGTGTACCCGTTCTTCTAGCGGCCCAGCGGGAGGGGCTCGCGGCTTGCGGCCCCTCCCGGTCGGAGCTGCCGGGCATTCCAATTCGCTCAGACAGTCCTCGCTTTGCGGAACAGTCCACTGGACTGTTCCGGTCGCTGCGGAACTCGCTCGGTTGGAACACCCGGCATCTCCTCTACGCCCGGTCTCGGTTTTGAGCGTTATGGTTCCGCTGCACTCGATCTTGACTGACCCTCCCGAGAAAGCCCCCGGCGGGCGCGGTTCGTTTCCCCAAACCCCTTGCAAACGCGAATCGCCCCCGCCGGGGGCTTTCCGCGTCTAAGGGTGCTCGATTGTGTTGTCGGGCAGGCGCTCGGGCCTTACAGTTCTACTTCGTCGATGAGGCGGATGAGGTCCTGCTGGCTGTGGATGTTCAGCTTGCGGTAGATGTGGCGGATGTGGGTCTTCGCCGTGCCCTCGGAGATGTAGAGTTGCTGCTGGATGAAGGTGGACTTGTAGCCGCGGGCCAGGTAGTACATGACCTCGTTCTCGCGGCGCGACAGCAGGTAGGTGTTGGCCACGATCTCGCAGCGCTCGCGGAAGCGGCTGCGGCGGGCCTCGTCCTCGGCCGCGGTGGCGCCTCCCTCGCTGTCGGCGAAGATGGAGCGGGAGGGGTCCATGGCCTGACGGGCCGCCGAGGGCTGCGCCGGAGCGGCCGGCGCGCCAGGGGCAGCGGGAGCGGTAGGGTCGCCCACGGCGCCCGGGATGGCAGTCGCGCCCGGCATGGCTGGGGCGCCTGACGGGGAAACATCGGTCGGGGAACCCTGCGCGGCTATCGGGCTTGGAGCGGCCGTTGCCTCTCGGGGTGCGGACGCAACGGGGAAGGTGCTCCCGTCTCCGAAGGCGCCGCCATCAGCCGGGGTGCCGTTCCCAACAACGCTCTGAGGAGCAATCGCGCCAGGGACGCCCCCATCGCGCAGGGCGGCTTCCCGGCCCGGCGCCTCTTCCCCGGAAGAAAGCGCGACGGGACTTCCGATCTCTTCTTCTACGTCGTCTTCCATGCCATCGGTGCCATCTTCCGTGCCGGCCCCTTCGCGCACCTCGATCAAGGGGGCGCGGGGAATATTGCGCACGGCGGCCACCTGGTGCGGGTCCACGGCGAGGATGCGGGCCATTTCCCGTTCGTCGGGCAGCAGGGCGTAGGCCAGCATCATGGCGATGATGACGATGAGCACGGTACCCAGGTCTCCGAACGTAGTCACCAGGGGAATGCCGCCGGTGAACAGGGGCAGCGATGAGCCGCCGAGGGCCGCCAGGGCCATCACGCCGCGTCCCAGGCCGAACACGAAGATGGGGGAGAGGCGGAAGCGCTGGGCCAGCTCAGAGAAGAAGATCCACATAAGGGCCTCGAAGGACATGTAGCCCATCAGCACGATGGAGGTGCCCCAGAACGAGTTGCCCTCGGCCGTGAAGGGGATGAACACCGCCGTCACGGCGATGAAGGGCAGAAGCGGGCGGAACAGGGTGTGCCAGCGCTCGTTGCCGCCGAGGGCCAAAAAGGTCACCATGATGATGACCATGGCGCAGCAGGCCGTCACGAACAGAAGCGCCTGGTCATCGAAAACGGTGCCCGGCAGCACGGTGCTGATGGAGGTCTGCCGCATGATGCCGAGGGCCATGCCCAGCAGAAACACGGGGATGCCGAAGCGGAACACGAAGCGGGCGTGGTTGATGGGCAGGGGCTGGAACAGCAGGCGGCGGTTGTCGAAATCAAGGCTGACGCGGCGTCGCAGTACGAGCAGCAGGGCCAGCTCAGCCAGGGGAATGAGGGCGCTTGCAATGCCGCTGAAGGGGAAGGGCGCCTGGTGCAGCACCAGGCCATACACGCCGAAGCCGATGGCGATGGACAGGGCTCCGTTGATGATGATGGAGGCCGAATCGCGCCGGGCGAAGGCAATACCCCAGGCCAGAAGCAGGATGGCGGAGCCCGCGCCCGTGAGTGCGCCCGACGCGACATTCAAAACGGTGCCATCGAGGGCCCCTTGGGAGGGATCAAGCAGGAGCAGGGTGCCAAGGCAACCGAGGCCGGCGGCCACGGCCAGCACGGGGGTGGCGTGGAGGAGACGAATGAGTCGGGTGTCCAGGATGCTCGCTATGAGCAGCACCAGCCCATAGATGAGGATGGAGGCGAAGTAGGCCAGGGACAGCTCGCCGTTCAAGGGGGTGATTTCCAGGGGCGTGCTGCCGAAGATGCCGCTCTTGTCGAACATGGAGCTGTAGATCCAGGCCTGGTGCAGCCCGTAACCGAGGGAAATGAGGCTCAGCTCCCCGAAGGATGCCTCCTTGCCGAAATCGACGCGAATAGTGACGCGCGGCACATGGAAACCCATAACGCCCCCTTTACCTGCCCCATCGCCTGCGGCGACGACTCCATTAACGCTGAGCCAGCGGATTATAGATGGCTGCCGTCCCCCGGTCAAGCGCCAATCCCCGGTCTCTGCCGCCCTGCTCGCACCGAGAGGGCCGAGGGCCGCCCCTTCGCTGGTCGACGAAAGGACGGCCCTCCAATGAGCTGGTGCCCTACTGGGTCACCGTGATCACCACGTTGTCGTAGCGATCGACGACGGTGCTGCCGTCGCCCTTGGAGGCGGCGGTGTACGCCTCGCTCACGTTCTGAGACGTGGCGGCGTAGGCACCCTCCGCATCCTTGTAGGTCTGGGCCTCGCCCGTCGGGTACACCGCAACGGTGTAGTTGTACCCGTTGGCCGCGAGATAGTCGGCGATGGACTGCACATCATAGTTGTGGATGGCATCCAGGCCGTTCTGGTTCTCGCTGGAGATGACGCCCTCGGTGAGGACGACATCGGCCGTGCTGCCCGCCGGCACGAACATCAGGTCGGAGTGCACGTCGCCCCCGACGGCGGTCTCGTCGACCACCGCGAAGACCTCGCAGGCACCCAGGCCCTTCGATCCGTCCGACACGCCGTCGTCGTGCACATGGTAGAAACCATAGGCCGGGACGGCGATCAGGGCCGCACAAAGGCTGGCCATAACCGCGATGGCAAGAGTCTTCTTGCCGAATGCTGCGTTGGTCATAAGTGCTCCCTTGGTTGGTCGCCCCGCAGTTTCGCAACGCACATCCATTATGGCGCGCTCGCGCGGAGCGTCAAGGGCAAAGGGGCTGCTGTGGGGCGGAATCATCCTCGCCATGGGGTGAAATCATCACGGGAGGATGATGCCGTGACCAGCAGATACGGCCTCCCCGTATGAAGACGGCCCCGCCCCGCTCACTAGAATGGAGAGCGAAGAGGATAGGTTGACGGCCCGGCTCGCCCGGTGCCGTCGCGCAAGAGAAGGAAGGTGCCCCATGGCATATTCTGCAACGGCGACGGGGGAGGGGACCCTGACGCTGCTCGACTTCGACGACGAGTTCGACCCCCTGGCGGTGGACGAGACGGCCATCGACCAGGAATGGATGGACGACGAGAATCCCTACGACACCATCGATTACCCCACCCTGCGCAACATGCCCGAGACGCCCCATCGCGCCGCCGTGTACACGCCGGAGCGCCAGGGCTCGGTGGCCGAGGCGCTGCGGGCCCTCGTGCGGCAGAACCCGAGCCATCGCCGGGTGCTCATGAACATCGTGGGACTCGCCGAGGGCGGCTGCGCCGCCAGCGCCATTTCCGCGAAGGTGGACGAGTGGATGCGCGACAACCGCTCGGTGTACGCCCCCATGACGTTGTGCCGCATGCTGGAGCGCGCCGGCGCCCTCGTGCTGGAGATGCCCGAGACCACCGAGGTGGCCGAGGATGCGGAAGGCGGCGTGGCCTACCTTGAGATTCGCGAGACTGTGGATCCGGTGTGGCGCGCCACCGACGAGGCTTTGGCCCTGCGCCAGGAGTATCTGAGCGGCGACCAGTTCCGCTCCGTGGTGCTGGAAAGCGACGAGGCCCGCTACGGCGAGGTGTACGAGGCCGTCATGGCGCTGCTGGAAGAGGCTCCCCAGTCCATGGGCGCCATCGAGGCGCTGACCGACACCTTCCCCATCACGAAGAAGCCGAAGCGCTACGGCCAGCACTTCATGGACGTGCTCCAGGCCACCGATTGCGCCGTGTGGGCCCGCGAGGGCTGGCAGCTGACCGACCTGGGCCGCACCCTGTTCGCCGAGATGAAAGCCGCGAAGGAGGCTTAAACCATGGAAGACGTGAATCTCATCGACCTCATGAAGAGCCGGGCGCAGGCCTACGGCATGCTCGCCCGCCTGTTCCGCGAGGAAGTGGATCTGGCCACCCTGCGCGAGCTGCAGGGTATGCGCTTCCCGACGGCCACGGGCAACGCCACCGTGGACGAGGGCTACCACCAGCTGTTCGAGTACCTGCGCCGCGCATGGGAAGATTCCGTGACCGAGCTGGCCATCGACTACGTGCGCACCTTCATCGGCCACGGCGTGAACGGCTACTCGGCCGCCTACCCCTATGAGAGCGTGTACACCTCCGAGCGCCGCCTGCTCATGCAGGAGGCCCGAGCTGAGGTGCTGGCCACCCTGCGCGAGAACGAGCTGAAGCGCGGCGACTGGAACGAGGCCGAGGACCACATCGCCCTGGAGCTGGAGTTCATGCAGCGCATGGCCCTGCGCGCCGCCGAGGCCCTGGCCGACGGGGCCGAGGACGAGGCCGTGGCCTATCTGCGCACCTCCTACGAGTTTTTGGAGAATCACCTGCTGAACTGGGTGCCCATGCTGGTCACCGACATGCGCCTGCATTCGAAGACCCTGTTCTACCAGGGTCTGGGCCAGCTGACTCTGGGCACCATCGAGGAGGACGGCGCCGTTCTGCGCGAGCTGCTGGATTCCGTGGAGGAGTAAGTCCCCTCCGCGCCCGCTGCCCGGGCGCCGCGCGGGCCGAGCTCTGCGCGATGCCCGACGGCCATCCCTTTACCATCCCCCTTTTCTTCCCCTCCTTCTGTCGACCCCGCCTCCCCCTCGCGGGGTCGACGCATATCTGGGGGCGGAAAGAGGGTTTGAAGAACCTGAAATTGCCCAGAGAAAAAGGCCTCGTGACGAGGCCTTTTTTCGTAACTACACCTGAGGTGTGCCCGCTTTGGGCGGGCGCGCTGGGCACAGCCAGCGCCAACGGGGCTTAGTCGATGCCCATGTCGGCGAGGAGTGCCTGGCCGCCCACGGTGATGGGGGCTGCCGCGCCGGCCTCCTCGATGAAGTCGGTGGGGCGCAGGCAGGCGATGCGCCGGCCCTCTTCCATGCGCACGCGCATGACCTGCATCTTCGTGCGCTCGGCCAGTTCCAAGTCGGCCTTGGCGAAGGCAGAGAACGTCAGGGTGTCGCCGGCCTTGCCCGCCGCGCTCAGGAACAGGCGGCGGCCCGTGTCGCGCACCCGGGCGCGATCGGCGTCGGTGGCCACCACCTCGAAGGCGTCGCGGGCCGGCATGAAGCCGTCCACGCAGCCCACCAGGTACAGGCTGTCGTAGGAGCAGCCGACCATCTGCTCGTAGGAGCTCACGGCCACGGCCCGGGGGTCGGCTGTGTGGGTGGGGGCGAACTGGCGGTCGCGGATGAGGGCGAACAGGGCGGCGGCGTCCTCGTCGCCCACCATGGCCTCCTCGACGGCCGCGAACTCCCGCAGCCCGGCGGCCCCGACGGCCGTAAGCAGCCCGAAGCCGGTGCGGGCGCCGTGGGCAGCCAGAAGGGCCTGGCCCGCTTCGTAGCGCTCGGCCAGGGCGAAGGCCCGCAGGAAGGGCTCCTCGGCACCGGCATCGGCCGCCGCAGCCGCCGCTGCGAGGGCCTCCAGGGGCGTGGCGTCCTGCTCGTCGCACCAGGCGATGAGGGCGTCCCAGCCGTCGCTCAAGGTCAGGTAGTTGCCGAAGCCCACCCAAGCGCGCCAGGCGGCGGCGTCGGCGGGATCGGCCAGCAGGTTCAGGGCCGTGTAGGCCATCATGGCCTTCGCGCGGTTCACGTCGCGCGGGTCGCCGCCGATGGTGTCGAAGCCCAGGGACGAGACGGCGAAGCCCCGGCGGGCGAGCATCTGGGCAAAGGCGGCGGCCCACTGCTTGTTCGGGGCCACCACGGCGGTGCGCACGGCTGCCTCGTCGCGCTCCTGGCTCAGGGCGAACAGGTAGCGGGTCAGTCCGTTGAACTCGTCGTCGGGGGTGTTCCACTTCACCAGGGCGATGTCGCGGATGGTGCCGGTGCGCTTATCGGCGGCCTCGGCGGTGCCCAGGGCATCGCAGAAGGCGGTGACGTTGGGGTTGCCGAAGGCTTCCACCAGGGTGAAGGTGGTGACATGTCGGCGCAGGGTGTCGAAGGTGGCAAACCCGTCGGGAGCCGGGAAGGCGGTGGCGACCGCCACGGTCTCGTCGGTGTTGCCGGCCACGATGAGCTGGTCGCGGGCCAGCAGGCACAGGCAGGTCTGCTGGGCGGCCGACAGGTTCTGGAAGTCGTCGGCGAGCACTACGGCGAAGCGGGCGCGGGCGTCGGTGCCCGCCTCGCTTTGCAGGTAGGTGCCGCAGAGATAGGCCACTTCCTCGGGCAGCATGGCGTCGATGACCTTGAGGAGCCGCTCGCTGTGGCGCAGGGCCTCTTCCTCATCACCGGGCACGAGCCACTCGTCCTCGGGAGCCAGGGCGCACCACTGGCGGCGGAACTGGCCGAGCACCGAGCGCAGGCGCCGGGCCGGCTGGCCCAGGGTCTTCATGTCCTCCAGGAAGAAGTTGTACTCGAAGGGGGCGAGCACCCGGGGTGCGCGGCCCGTGAACGCGCGGGCCTCGGCCGTTGCCAGCACCTCCAGGCACACCTCGTCGGCCGTGGCCACGTGCACGCGGGCCGCCGTAGCCTCGGCCTCGGCCACGCCGGCATCGGCCAGGGCGGTCGCCAGGCGCACCCGGGCGCAGCGGGCGCCCTCGGCCGTGGTGGTTTCCAGCAGGATATCCTCGGGGGTGGCACCGGCGGCCACGGCCGCGGCGGCCCGGCGCACCAGGGCCTCGGTCTTGCCCGTGCGCACCGCGCCGCTCACCTTGGCGACGCGGCCCGTAAAGGCGGCGATCTCGTCAATCACGGAAATCATGGCGCCTCCTAGCTTTCGGCCAAAACGCCGGTCGTGGCGTTAAAGTCGCGGGTTGAGCCATCGTCGTAGATGACGGTCCACTGATCGAAGGTCAGGGGGAAATCAGCCTGGGGCAGGGCGTACTTCTTCTGAATATCCTCGCCCAGATGGGCCTCCTCGGCGATGCGCTCGGCGATGATCTCCTCGGCGGTCTTGTCCGTCTCGCCGCGCTCGGCCGCGGCCAAATCCTCGCGAATGCGGGCCTGCACCACCAAGTCGGCCGCTTCCTCGGCTTCGGCCGCCGCCTCGGCCGCCTCGGCCAACAGGGCGGGGGAGGCCAGGAATGCCTCCTCGGCCGCTGCCTCGGCCGCCTCGGCCTCGGCCGCTTCGCGCTGGGCGGCTTCGGCCGCCGCCTCGGCCTCGGCGGCCTCGCGGGCCGCCTTCGCGGCCAGGCCGGCCGCGAGCTGAGCCTCGTAGGAGGTGTCGGAGGGCAGCTGCACGCGCACCACGTCGTCGCCCAGGCGGCCCTCGTTCAGGGCGCGGCGCACGCGGCCCACCCACACGCTGTCGGCCGGATCAATACCGCAGGCGGAATCAAGCCGCAGGCGCACCGTGAGGCGGCCGCCGGCCAGTTCCACATCGAGCCAGGTGAACAACAGCTCGTCGCGACCCTCTTCCCGCTGGCGGCGGTTGAAGATCTTCATCTGGTTCTCCAGGGCGTGCACCTGGTTCAGCAGCCAGTGCTCGATGTAGTCGTTCCACAGCTCGTCGGCTCCGGGAACCGATGCGTCCAGGTACTCCCGGGCGCCGACGCGCACCGTGGCCACCATGATGTTTTCCGGGGCGCCCTCGGCGGCCGGGTGCGTGCGCACCACCGGCGTGCCGAGATAGGAGTAGCAGCGGTCGATCTCCAGGCGCAGATCGTGGTTTACCAACCGCTCGTCCAGATCAAGGCGCAAGGCCAAAGTAGGATGGGGCTTGCTCATGGGAAGTTCTCCTTTCTATCCTCTTCGCCGACCAGTATAGAAGGGGTGCCAACAGGGAAATCATCCCGCTAAGATGACCCTGCGGATGATTGCGCGGCCCCACAATCCCCCTCCTCTTATGATTCCCGTTTCTAACGGCTCCGTATCATTTCTCACCGTTGGGCAACAAAACATCGGGGGCGCACCGGTCGGGCCAGCGCCGACCGACCCCTCCTGGAAGGCGCCGCACCCAACCGGCCGCCGCCGGTGTTTTGTTGGAAATCAAACGAGTAAGAGAGAGGAGGACCCATGGCTAAACTTTCACTGACGCGTCGCAGCTTCCTGAAGGCCGCTGCCGTGACGGGCGCCGCGAGCACGCTGAGCTTCGCCGCCGTGCCCTCGACGGCCTTGGCCGAGGGTGTCGACGAATCAGCTGGTGAGGTCAAGCGCATCCGCTCCTGCTGCCGTGCTTGCGGCAAGGTTGAGTGCGGTGTGTGGGTCACGGTCCAGGACAACAAGGTCATCAAGGTGGAAGGTGACGAGTCCAACGCGCATAGCCGCGGTCACTGCTGCGCCAAGTCGCAGTCGTCCATGCTGGCGCTGTACCATCCCGATCGTCTGCGCTACACCATGAAGCGCACCAATCCCAAGGGCGAGGACGATCCCGGTTGGGTGCGCGTGGGCTTCGCCGAGGCGCTCGACGCCGTGGGCGCGAAGTTCAACGAGATCAAGGAGAAGTTCGGCGGCGGCAAGGCGCTGTTCACCATGGGCGGCACGTCCCGCGTGTGGGCGCAGCCTCCCTATGGCACGCTGAAGTCGGTGCTCGGCACCCACAACTTCCACTCCGCCTACGAGATCTGCAAGGGCCCCCGTCACTTCGGCGGCGTGCTCACCGATGAGAAGGGCTCGCCCTGGATGGAGGTGGAGCAGGGCCCCATCGTGTACGTGCAGTGGGGCACCGCGTCCGAGTACTCCAACTACGACTCCACGAACCGTACCGTGGTGGACTGCTCCCAGCGCGCCTACAAGCACATCCTCGTTGACCCCCGCATGAGCCCGCTGGGCAAGGAGGCCGACATCTGGCTGCCCATCCGCGTCGGCACCGACCTGGCGCTGTCTCTGGGCTGGCTGAAGTGGATCGTGGACAACGACGCCTACGACAAGAACTTCGTGAAGCGCTGGTCCAACGGCCCGTTCCTGTACAACCCCGAGGCCGACGGCAAGAACTACAAGGGCTACTTCTTCGAGATGAACGGCGGCATCCACATGACCAGCCGTCTTCTCACTGAGGCCGACCTCGATCGCGAGTGGGTGTCCCAGTTCTGGGAGCCGGCTCCGGCCGAGTACTCCTACCGCCGCTTCATCTGCTGGGACGCGGCCAACGAGAAGCCGACCTACTGGGACGCCGAGGAGTGCCAGTGGGAGGGCGAGAAGCACAAGATCCCGACCACCGGTACCTGGATCGAGCACCCCTACAAGCCCATCATCGCCGATGCCTGGCTGCCCGACCCCTCCAAGTTCGCCGACCCGGCCGACCCGGCCTACGACGCCTACTGGACCGGCGAGGGCAACGAGAAGGGCGCCAAGTCCAACCCCAAGGGCCTGCCGAAGGACCCGGAGCTGTGGCCCGACGGCGTGCAGGTGAAGCTCGCTGACGGTCGGATGATCGAGGCCAAGTCCGTGTGGCAGGAGTGGGAGCACAACCTGGAGGAGTACACCCTCGAGAACGTGTCCCAGATCACCGAGGTGCCCGCCGACAAGATCGAGGAGGCTGTGCGCACCTACACCACGCGCCTGAACCCCCTGCACGGCAACGGCGGCATCCACTACCAGCTGGCTCCCGACCAGACGGGTCACGCGGTGCAGAACACCCGCGCCCTGCAGATCATCGCTTGCATCACCGGCAACTCCGACGAGCCCGCCGGCAACCGCGGCTCCTCCAAGGCCCAGGTTGACGGCTGCGCCGGCCGCGCCAACATGCTGGTGACCGATCACGAGCCCGTCGACTGGGGCATCCGCGAGGGCATCGGCACCATGGAGCTCGGCAACACGCCGCGCGACTTGACCATTGAGGACCAGATCCCGCTGATCCAGAACTTCGTGCAGTACCTCATCGACGAGAAGTCCCCGCTGGTGGAGCGCTACGGCGGCAAGGTGCCCACGGCCGAGGAGGCCCGCTGGATCGCCGAGCGCAAGGGCGGCAACTACAAGTCCTCCCGTGCCTTCCCCGGCCTGAAGACGCCCTTCGAGACCAACGAGGACCAGATTTCCGCCGAGCGCTTCCCGCTGCTGCGCTTCTGGAACAGCTGGTCGGACGCCAGCTCCATCTGGGACGCCGTGCGCGAGATCGACTCTCCCTACAAGATTTACGGCGGCATCTGCATGTCCGGCGACTTCATGAACCAGTCGAACCTGCTGGAGGCGTGGGACGCCCTGACCCAGCTGGACTTCTGGGTGGACATCAACCTGTGGTCCTGCCCGAACAACGGCTGCGCCGACTACGTGTTCGCCTGCACCCACTGGCTCGAGACCAACACCGGCCGTGTGTCCCAGGGCGCCGGCGGCATCTTCGGTGCCGGCCAGCGCTGCGTGGAGCCCATCGGTGACGTGGTCTTCGACCCGACCTTCGTCGTGTGCCTGCACAAGGCCATGGGCGTGCCGTTCAACGACCGCGACCCCGAGTACGACGAGTGGCTGAACCTCGACTACCACGACTTCATCCAGAACGGCGGTTCCGTGGGCTACGAGGAGCAGGAGTACCGCGTGCTCAAGGACGCCACCGACTGGTGGAAGATCGAGGAGTTCCCCGACGGCCCCGACTTCCCGCAGTACGCGGCGAAGTTCCAGGAAGAGGGCTGGTTCGACTGCCGCAAGTGGCATCCCGAGCGCTGGGGCACCTACCGTCGCTGGGAGATGGGCTACCGTCGCCAGCAGGCCGGCTACAACCTGTACGCCGCCGTGGACGAGAAGTGCGCCTTCGGCACCCCCACCGGCAAGGTGGAGATCTGGTCCACCATCGCCGAGTCCTACATCGGCGACGAGACCAAGACCTTTGCCGAGGTATGCTCGCCGGATCGCGCCGCCTACGCCGGCGACATCCCGGACATCGACAAGTTCCCGCACTGGTTCGAGGCGAAGAACTCCCGCGTCCAGGCGCCCGAGTGGTACGACGCGAGCCTGGTGGACAGCGCCTCCTACAACAGCGAGGGCTACCTGAACAAGCCCTACCACGCCCTGCCCGGCGTGGGCACGGGCCAGGCCACCGATGACGGCTCCACCGACAACCTCGAGGCCTACAAGCAGGCTGTGAAGGACAACCCGGAGGCCACCTTCATCTGCACCTCCGGTGCCCGCCAGCCCGTCTACTTCCACTCCGAGCACCGTCAGCTGCCCTGGTGCCGCGAGCTGTGGCCGTCCCCGCGCTTCGAGATGAACCCGAAGGACGCCGCCCGCCTCGGCCTGGAGCAGGGCGACTGGGTCTGGGTGCGCACCCCCTGGGGCGCCATCCGCGAGGTGGTCGACCTGTACTACGGCATCAAGGAAGGCACCACCAACGCCAACCACGCCTGGTGGTACCCCGAGATGGACCACGCCGCCCACGGCTTCGAGCTCGTCGGCATCAACTGCACCATGGACAAGTACGCCCAGTGCTGGATCTGCGGCGCTTCCCAGCTGCGCGGCAACCCGATGGTCGTCTACAAGGCCACCGAGGAGAACTCGCCGTTCGGCAACCCCGTGCCGTGCGATCCGTGGGGCAACGAGGCCATCACCAACGCCAACGACCCGCGTCTGAAGGAATGGCTGGCCAACGACCCGCGTCTGGCCGACTCGAAGGTGGAGCTCACCTATGCGAGCGCCGATGCCAAGGGCCTGCAGACTATCAGCCTCATCAAGGAATAGAAAGGAGGAAGAACCGTGGCGAATTACGCGATCATCACCGACCTGAACCGTTGCACCGGTTGCCTCGCCTGCACCGTGGCGTGCAAGGCCATCAACGGCGTCGACGTGGGCAACTTCTGGATCAAGACTTTGCGCGTCGGCCCGCACCCCACCGAGGGCGGCTCCGGCACCTTCCCGGACGTGGAGATGTACTTCCTCCCCGTGCAGTGCCAGCACTGCGCCAACCCCGAGTGCGTGAAGGTGTGCCCGACCGAGGCGTCCCATGTGGCCGCCGACGGCACCATCCAGATCGACAAGGACAAGTGCATCGGCTGCCAGTTCTGCGCCATGGCCTGCCCCTACGGCGTGCGCTACCTCAATGAGGAGGAGCGCGTCGTGGAGAAGTGCACCCTGTGCGAGCAGCGTATCTCCCAGGGCGAGCTGCCCCAGTGCGTGGCCCAGTGCGGCGCCCGCGCCCGCTTCTTCGGCGATCTGGACGCCGGCGTCGAGAACTTCGAGGGCCCGGCCCATCCCGACAGCCCCGGCTGCCAGTACGACGAGATGACCAAGACTCGCGTGAAGCTGAAGGACTACGTGGAGGCCTTCACCGAGAACGATATTCACCACCTCACCAACAAGGGCAACGATCCCAAGATCATGTACCTGTTGCGCGAGGGCCGCAAGTGGAGGGAGTAACAACCGATGGAAATCCAATGGCCCTTGATTCTCTTCACGTTCTTTAACTGCCTGGCCTCCGGCATCTTCCTCGTCCAGGGCGTCCTGACCCTGGCGGGCAAGGGCAAGGCCATGCAGCTGGCCTCCTGCGCGAGCGCCATCGTGGCTTTGGCCGTGGGCGGCCTGGCGGTGTTCTTCCACCTGGAGAACCCCCTGCGCATGCTGAACGGCTTCGGCCACATCACCTCCGGCATCACCATTGAGCTGATCTTCGTGATCATCTTCGGTATCGCCGTGGTGCTGTACTTCCTCATGATGCGCCGCGCCGAGGAGGGTATTGCCCCGAAGTGGTGCGCCATCCTGGCCATCGTGGTGTCCGTGGCCCTGCCGTTCGCGACGGGCGACTCCTACCTCATGGCCGCCATCCCGGTGTGGGACACCATGCTGCTGCCGGTCTACTACGTGGCCGCCACGGTGATGCTCGGCGGTCTGGCCGCCATGATCATCGCCGGCGCCACCAAGGCTGAGGACGCGGTGAAGCTGTCCAGCACCCTGGCCTTCATCGGCACCGTGTGCGTGGCCATCGTGACCGTGATCTACGCCGTGGCCATTTCCGGTATGGGCGAGTCCTACACCACCATGGAGTACTACTTCGACCCGACCCTGCCCGATGTGCCCATGCGCGGCGCTGAGGCTGCCGTGACCGGCGCCATCATGACCGGCGAGCATGCCGTGGCCTTCTGGCTCGGCGCCATCGTCATCGGGTGCGTGGCCCCGGCCATCGTCTCCTTCCTGGCGATGACCGGCAAGATCGCCGCCGACAAGGTGCTTGTGGCCGCCGTGATCGCCATCGCGTGCGCCATCATCGGCACCATCGTGTGGCGCGTGCTGCTCTACGAAGTGGCCGTGAACGCCCTCATCCAGTTCCAGTGGGCGAACTAGCGTAACGGAGGCGGCCCGTTCTGGTCGACGGGCCGCCCTTTGAGGAACCTGAGCGAGGCGGGCTTTTCTTACCGGACAAGCCCCGCAGGCAACGCACCGGCCCGCCTCGCTTTCCCGCCTGATAGCGGCCCCTTCCCGAGGGGCAATGCGGCGCGCGGGCGGCGCCTTCCCCAGGGGAGGGGTCATGTAGTTTCGGAAATGGCTTGAAAATCGAGGTTGCGCGACGCTTTCGAGGCGCAACTGCTGCCACGGCGCCCGTTTCGGTAGCGAAAGCGGCGAAAATGAGCACTTGGCGCGGGGAATTGCCCCGGCGGCGGCCTGGGGCGGTGGCACAACCTCGATTTTGAAGCCATTTGAGCGAGAGTGAAGAGGAGAAGCCATGGCTGAGGAGAAGAACGAAGCGACGGCGGTGCCCGGGGACGGCGCCGCTGAGCCCAAGCGCACCGAGCGCGGCGGCATCTCGCGCCGCGGACTGTTCATCGGCGTGGGGTCCACGGTGGCCCTGCTGGGTCTGGGCGGCCTGCGCTATGCGGGCCACAACCCGGTGAACCGGCCTCCTGGAGGCACCGACGAGGCGCATCTGGTGTCGGGCTGCATCCGCTGCGAGCGCTGCTACGAGGCGTGCCCGCGCAAGGTGATCGTGCCCGCGAAGATCGAGGACGGCCTGCTCGGCATGCGCAGCCCCATGCTCGATTTCAACACGGGGAACTACTGCGACTTCTGCTACGAGGAGAACGGCGGCAACCCCATGTGCGTGGCCGTGTGCCCCACCGAGGCCCTGGAGCTTCCGGCCTCCTACACCGTGGGCAACCCCGAGACCGGCGAGACGGGCGACATCATCATCGGCACGGCTGAAATTGACCCGCGCACCTGCCTGGCCTACCGCCTCACCGGCTGCCGCGACTGCTACGATGCCTGCAAGTACGGCGCCATCGAGCTGAAGGACGAGGGCGGCGCGAACCCCATTCCCTACGTCATCGAAGACCGGTGCAACGGCTGCGGCGCGTGCCAGGCCGTGTGTCTGTCGCTGTCGTCGGGTTCCATCAAGTCCAGCGAGCGGGCCATCGTGGTTCGCCCCATCCAGGCGTAGGGAGGACGCACCCATGAAGACCAAGAACCTCCGCACCCTCATTGCCGCCGCGGTGTTCGGCGTGATGACCATCGGCCTGGTGGCCGGCGTGAGCACCGGCACCCTGTCCGGCTTCGGCTGGGACACCATCGCGGCGCTGTGCCCCCTGGGCGCCCTCGGCACCATGATCGCCACGAAGACCATGATTCCCCGGGCGGTCATCTCGCTCGTCATCATGGCGGCCCTCGTGCTGCTCGTGGGCCGCGCCTTCTGCGCGTGGCTGTGCCCCACCACCCTCATCTACCGCATCCGCGACTACTTCCGCTCGCCTAAGAAGCGCAAGGCCCTGGCCGAGCAGAAGAATGCCGAGATCAAGGCCATTTCCCAGCAGGAGCTGGACGGCCTGAAGCCGGCGAAGGACGGATCGACGGCCCACGCCTGCGGTGCCTGCGGCAAGTGCCAGCCCCTCAAGCACGGTAAGCTGGACTCCCGCCATGCGGTGCTCGGTGGCGCGCTTCTGTCCACGGCCGTGTTCGGCTTCCCGGTGTTCTGCCTCGTGTGCCCCGTGGGCCTCACCTTCGCCACGGTGCTTGTGCTGTGGCGGGCCTTCTCGGCGGGCGATGCCACCATCGGCATTGTCCTCATCCCGGCCATGCTCATCATCGAGATCGTGTTTCTGCGGAAGTGGTGCACGCGCTTCTGCCCGCTGTCGGCTCTCATGAACCTGGTGGGCCGCTTCTCGCGCACCTTCGTGCCGACCATCAACGACGAGAAGTGCCTGGAGACGGCCAAGGGCGCCTCGTGCAGCAAGTGCGCCGAGGTGTGCCAGTTCGACATCAACCTGCGCCATCCCGATTTCGGCGAGCTCACCATGGCCGACTGCACCCGCTGCCGCGCCTGCGTGGATGCCTGCCCCACGCGTGCCATCACCATGCCGCTGCTGGCGGGGAAGAAGGCGAAGGGCACCGTCGTGGAGGCCGATCCGGCTCTGGAGGATTTGGAACCGAAGCTGGACTAGGAACTTGGGGCGGCTCGCGCCGATGCCGCGGGCCGCCTGCGCGATATCATTTTGAGCAGAGTGCAGGGCGAGCAGAGGTCGGCGAGGGCGGCCGCCGGAGCCCGACGTAAGAGATATTGCTTTAGTTGTTGGTGCGGAAGGGCTTTGGGAGAGGCTCGACCGCCTTTGAAGAGGAGCAACTATGGTTGAGAAGATCGATGCGGCGGCCCACCGTCATGTGGGTGCCGCCTTTACGGCCGTGGATAGCACGGCCATTCGCGTTCATCGCGAGCGCTGCGCTAAGGTGCGCAACCGCAATGTGGAGTGCCTGAAATGCGCCGCTGCCTGCACCTCGGGCTGCATTGCCCTGGTAGAGGGCGAGCTGGTGATCGATGCGGCCCAGTGCGTCGGTTGCGGTACCTGCGCGACGGTGTGTCCCACCTGCGCCTTGGAATCCCTGAACCCGAGTGATGCCGAGTTGGTCGGCGCCTGCCTGAATGCCGCGCGCGACGGGCGGGTAGTTGTGGGCTGCGGGCTGGCCCTGGAGGCGCTGGATGGTCTTGTGGATAGCGCCGCCGTGGTTCCCGTGGTGTGCGCTGGGCGCGTGGACGAGTCGCTTCTGTGTACGCTGGCGGCCCGCGGGGTGCGGGAAGCTACCGTGCTCTGCGGTCGGTGCGACCGGTGCGCCCAGCGCCATGGAGCCGCGACGGCCGTGCTCGTGGCTGAGACGGCCCAGACCCTGCTGGATGCCTGGGGCGCTTCCCTGACCGTGCGGGTGACCGACGAGGTGCCGCAGTTTCTGCTGGCCGAGGGCGTCACGGCTGCTGCTGCGGCCCGGGCCCGCGACGACTTCTTCGCCGACGGCCGCGCCTGCGCGCCGGTGGTGTGCGAAGGGGGCGCTGCGGCCGACGGCCCTGGCGAGTCCGGCGGCGATATCGCGGCTGATGCCGAGCTGGCTGCCGGCGATTCGGCTGCCCCCAGCGAACCCGCTTCCGCCGCCAGCCCCCGCGAGGCCGGTCGCGGCCCGGTATCCCTCTCATCCCCGGAGGCCGAGGCGGCCGATACCACGGTGGGTCCGGGTCTGCGCTTCTTCTGGAATTCGGGTCACAGCCGCAAGGTCGCGTCCCATTCCCTGCATGTCATGAAGGACGGCACCCTGCCCCATTTCGTTCCCGATCGGCGCGAGCGCCTGCTCGATGCCCTGGCCGCCTTGGGCGAACCAGCAACTTCATCGATAGCGTGCCGCCTGTGGGGCACCGTGGTTATCGACGGCACGAAGTGCGTTTCCTGCCGTATGTGCGCCACGTTCTGCCCCACTGGCGCTATCGAGAAGTTCGACGAGGCCGATGGCGCGCTCGGGGTCGTCCATCGCCCCGCCGACTGCGTGAAGTGCGGCAGCTGTGCGGACATTTGCCCCGCCGATGCCATCACGGTTCTCGACGAGGTGCGCACGGCCGGCCTCGTGGATGGCGATGCCCATCGCTACGCCATGACGCCCCGCCCCGTCAGCCTCAGCGACAACCCCCATCAGATTCTCGACACCTTCCGCCTCGATTTCAACGGCGACATTTTCGAGAGGTAGACGGCCGCCACTCTCCCTGCAACTTTTCGGCAGCCGTCCTACCCCGCCCCCGAGCCTCTATCCTCTTCATGGCTCGGGGGCTTTTGTTTCACCTGCCCTGATGGGCGAGCGAAGTATATAATGGCGCGATCTTCTTCTCATCGTCTAAAATCCATGGATGGGTTCTTACGGGCGCAAGCAGCCGAGGGGGATGACGTAGACGCTGTCGGAGCGACGATAGGCATAGCCGGTGGCGGTGACGACTGCGAGGAAGCTCGGGGGCTTCATCCTGTCGGTGTCAATATCGGCAGCGAAACGGAGTAGGTTCTGCGCTGCCTCCTCAATGTGCTCTTGGCTGGCCAGCTTTACTTCGACCGGCGCCCAGCTTCCGTCTCTCAGGTGGATGACCGCATCGGCCTCGCGGCCCCTTTTGTCGCGGTAATGGTATATCTGACCGTTGAGGCTCTCGGCGTAGACGCGCAGGTCTCGCACGCAGAGGGATTCGAAGAGCAGTCCGAAGGTCGCGAGGTCGTTGATGAGATCGCGGGGTCCAAGACCGAGGGCGGCGCAGGCAATGGATGGGTCGACGAAATGCTTCGTCGCCGATGTTCGCACGGCGGTTTTCGACCGCAGATTCGGATTCCACGCGGGAAGATTCTCGATGACGAACAATTTTTCCAACGCAGAGATGTAGAGCGAGATGGTCTCGTCACTCAGCGTCGCCTCGTCGTTGGCTGCCATGTCCTTGCGGATTTCGGCCAGCGAGGTCTCAGTGGCGACGGCACGGGAGTAGGAGCGCATGAAGCGCTTGATGCGCTCGGGGTTCTTTGTTCGCCGAAAGATTCGGTTGATATCCTCGTGAACGAGGCCATCGTAGAACACAAAGGCCTGTTCGAGGGCGACCTCTCGATCCAGATCGAGGGCGCGGGGCCACCCGCCGCGACAGGTGAGATAGGCGTAGTCTTCCAGTGTCAGGTCGCATTGGGCGGCTATCGCTCCGTTTTCGCGGAACAGGTCCGCTAGGGAAACGCTGCCGTTGCCGTCGCGAGATTCGAATAGCGACATGGTTCTCATAGTCAGGGGGTTTATGCGTCCTATGCCGCTGTGCTCGTAGGGATGAGGTTCGTCGCCTTCCGGATCGGAGAGCGGTGTGGCTGAGCCAGTGAGTATGAACTGTCCGTTCTCGTCGCGCTGATCCACCTCGAAGCGAATTTGATCCCAAATGAAGGGAATCACTTGCCATTCATCGATGAGCCGAGGGGTGGGGCCGGCCAGCAGGAGGGAGGGAGCGTTTTTGGCAAGCTCTCTGTTCTGGGCACTTGTTTGGCGATCTTGCATGAAGACGGAGCTTCGGGCCCTCTGCTCGGCAGTCGTCGACTTACCGCACCATTTGGGCCCTCGGATGAGCACGGCTCCGCTCGATTGCAGCTTGAAATCGAGGAGGGAGTCAGCAACGCGAGGATAGTATTCAAGCATGGGAACCTCCTAATAATCAGGAAGTTTACGATAATTTCGGTCATTTGGCAATAATAACATCGGTCATTTGGCAGATTTAATATCGTCAATTTGGACGAGTTAACATCGGTCATTTGGCAGTTGTCCTACCCCGCCCCCGAGCCTCTATCCTCTTCATGGCTCGGGGGCTTTTTGCATGGCGGCCACGGGGCGCGTGGGAACCGGGCTGCATGGGCGGCAGGCAGTTGGGGAAGATGGGGAGGGGAGGAACCGGGGCGCAAGCCTAGGCCAAGGGGAGGCGCAGGGTGAAGGTGGTGCCCGCTTCGGCGGCGCTCGCGGCGGCGAGGGTGCCGCGATGGGCCCGGGCGATGTCTTGGGCGATGGCGAGCCCGAGGCCGTAGCCGTCGGCCGGTCCGGCCGCGCCGTGGGTGCGGGCCTTATCGGCTCGGTAGAAGCGGTCGAACAGGTGCGGCAGGTCCTCCGGCGGGATGGGCTCGCCGCTGTTGCGCACAGCGAGCACGGCCTCGCCCGGTTCGATGCCGAGGCCGATGGCCACGGTGCCCCCGGGCTCGGTGTACTTGCAGGCGTTGTCCAGCAGCACGGCCACGAGCCGCTCGAGGCGCGCGCTGTTTCCGCGCACCGAGATGCCCGCGGCCACGGTGCACTCCCAGGTGATGGCGCGCTCGAAGGCCACGGCCTCGAAGGAGAGCGCTTCCCCTTCCACGAGGCGGCTGAGATTCACCAGCGGGGCCTCGTCGCCCGTGGCCTCTTCGGTGGCGGGGCGGGCCAGATCGAGCATATCGGCTACGAGGGCCTGCATGCGCTCGGCCTCCACCTGGGTGCTTTCCACCCATTGCATCTGGCTGGCCACGGTATCGCCGCCCCGCCGCCGCAGGATGGCATTGTTCGCGAGGATCACCGTGAGGGGCGTCTTCAGCTCGTGGGACGCATCGGCAATGAATTGCTGCTGCTGGTTCCAGGCCCGCTGCACCGGTCCGAGGGCCCAGCGAGAGAATCGCAGGTTGAGCAGGAACAACAGCCCAAGGGCCATCACGCCGATGCCCGCGAGTCCCCAGGCGAGCCCCTGCCAGGCGCTCGCCGCCCCGCCGCCGGCAAAGGCCACGAGCCATCCGGGCCCCGCTTCCCGCTTCGAGAAGAACAGGCGCTGCTCCTCTAGGTAGCCGTGGGTGCCCGGTGCCATGAGAGCGGCTTGCATCGCTTCGGGCAGCACTGCCTCGGGTACGGCGGCGCTCGACTGTTCCAACAGCGGCTGGATAAGGCCGTCCTCCCAATGGTACACGGCCGTGGGCACGGGGCTGTCCGGCGCCCCCTGGGGCTCGCCGCCGATCTCCGGGGGCGTGAAGGTGCCCTCGTCCGCGGGCCCGTTCTCGTCGGGGGGCGTGAGGGGGTGGCGGTCGGGAACCAGTTGGGCCCGGCGGCCCGCGGGGCTCAGGGCCTGGGCGAGGGTGCGGTAGGTCTCGTCCACGTCGCTGCGGTAGTCCATGTAGCAGATGGCCGTGAAGGAGCCGGCCAGCACCAGGGCGGCCAGACCCATGTTCAAGGCGATGAACTTCGCCCGCAGGCCGCGCAGCAAAGGCGGGGTCGTCGCACCGCCAGGGCCGGCCGCCCTGGCGTGAGCGCCCAGTGCCGGGCCCATTCCGGCCAGCGCATTTGCCCTTTTCGCCCCCTTCGCTGCCGTTGTGGAAGTGCCATCGCTCACGAGGCGCCGCCCTCGGCGAAGCGATAGCCGACGCTGCGGATGGTCTCGATCTTGGCTGTCGATCCCACGTGGGCGATCTTCTTCCGCAAAAAGGAGATGTAGGCTTCCACATTGTTGTCGCTGGCGCTGGAATCGGGTCCCCAGGCCCGGGTGATGAGCGCCTCCTTCGAGATGACCGCCCCGGGCGAGCCCAGCAAAATGCGGGCGATGGCGAATTCCTTCTGGCTCAGGCGCACGGCGGCTTCTCCGCAGCCGAGATCGAGGCTCTCCAGGTTCAGGGTGAGGTCGCCCGCGGTCAGGGTCTCGAAGACCACGTCGCCCTGGCGGCGGGTGAGGGCCCGCAAATGGGCCATGAGCTCGGCCGGGGAGAAGGGCTTGGTCATGTAGTCGTCGGCGCCCGAATCGAGCCCGGCGATCTTGTCGGCCGTGGCATCGCGGGCCGTGAGCAGCAGGATGGGCGTGCTCACGTGGGCGCGCCGCAGGTGCTGGGCCACGGTGAAGCCGTCGGCCTTCGGCAGCATGACGTCCAGGATGATGACGTCGTAGATGCCCGTCGCGCCGTAGTCGATGCCGGCCTGGCCGTCGTGGACCGCGTCCACGGTGTAGCCGTTGTCCTCCAGGATGCGGGCCAGCGCCTCGGCGAGGCGCACGTCGTCTTCCACCACCAGTATGTGCATGGGGCTCCTTCTCCTTAGGCCGGGCCGTTTTGCCGCGGTCTCCATTGTAACGCCGTGGCTGAAAGCAAGCTGAAAGGACCGCCCTGCTTCAGGGACTTTTCAGGAAGTCCCCCTATGATGGCCGCCGGCAAAGAGCGAACGGAGGTGCCCATGGCCGATTACCAGTGCGTGTTCAAGCGCGTGGAAAAGAAGTACCGTCTCGGGGCGGCCGAGCGTCGCGCGATGGAGGCGGCTGCCCGGGAAGGCGGCCCCTTGGCCGTGGACGCCTACGGCCGCACGCGCATCACGAGCCTGTATCTGGACACGCCCGAGCGGGCCATGATCGCCCGGTCCGTGGAAAAGCCCCTCTACAAGGAGAAACTGCGCCTGCGGGCCTACGGCGAGGCGGCTGGCGTGGCGCTGATGGCTGCGTTCGGCGCGGGGCCGATGGGGCACGGGGTTGACGGCGTGGAAGGAGTGCGGTGCGGGGCTAGCGGCGCGGAAGGGGTGCGGCCTGAAGCTGGCGCCGGGCCGATGAGACGGGAAGTCGGCGGCGCGCCCTTGGCAGATGCTGAAGTGGAGGCGCGAGTGGCCGCGGCCCTGGCGACGGCGGGCTTGAGCGCTGCGCCGACGGTGTTCTTCGGCATCAAGAAGAAGTTCAAGGGCATCGTGTACAAGCGGCGCCTGGCCCTCACGCTGCCAGCGGCCCTGGCCTTCGTGAGCGGCTTGCCCTACGAGCAGGCTTGGGCCTGCTGGCCCGTGACCGACGGCTCCGGGGAGGACGGCCTCGCCCCCGGTGCCCGTCAGATCGCCCGGGAACTGACGGCCGCCATGGACCGCTGGCTGCCGCTCGCACCCTCCATGGGCATCGCCTGCGACCGCGAGGCCTGGTCCTATGCTGCGGCCGCGGCATCCGAAGGGGAGGGCGGGGCAGAAGGGAACCGTGGAATCGAAGCGACTGGCCCCTTCGACCCGATTCTGCGCTCTGTCTCCGATGCAGCCCGACAGGCCGCCTTCGATCCGGGTCTGCGCCTCACCTTCGACGACGGGCTGGCGTATCTCGACTGTCACCAGTTGGAGGCCCCGTGGGTGCCGATCATCGCGCCCGATGAGGCCATCCTGGAGATCAAGAGCGCCGGCCCCTACCCACCCTGGCTTGTGACAGTCCTTTCGGCCCACCGCATCTACCCGGCCTCGTTCACCAAGTACGGCCAGGCCTACTGCTGCTGCACGCCGCCTGTCGCGCCGCAGCCCCGCAAGTTCGCCTAGAGAAAGGATTTCCATGTTCGATGCAACGTTCAGCTCCGTGTTCGGCACGGCCGAATCCCTCGTGGGGGCGGTATCCGCCGCCGACTTCCTGCTGTGCTGCGGTTTCTCGGTGGTGCTCGGTGCCATCTGCGCGGCTGTGTACATGTTCCGCCACAGCTATACGAAGAACTTCGTGGTCACGCTGGCCCTGCTGCCGCTCATTGTGCAGATGGTCATCACCCTGGTGAACGGCAACCTCGGCGCGGGCATCGCCGTCATGGGCGTGTTCAACCTCGTGCGGTTCCGCTCCATTCCCGGCTCGGCGAAGGACATCGGCAGCGTGTTTCTGGCCATGGCCGTGGGCCTGGCTACGGGCATGGGCTTTCTGGGACTCGCGGTGCTGTTCACCGCGGTGGTGGCCCTGGTGAACCTGCTGTTCGTGCTCACCCCCTTCGGCCGGCCGCGCGAACCGGGCAAGATGCTGAAAATCACCATCCCGGAAGACTTGGAATACGACGGTGTCTTCGACGAAGTGCTCGGCCGCTATACCACCGAGGCCGAGCTGATCGAGGTGACCACCACCAACATGGGCAGCCTCTTCCAGCTCACTTACGTTCTGCGGCTGCAGGAGCCGGGGCTGGAGAAGGCCCTCATCGACGAGTTGCGGTGCCTGAACGGGAACTTGAAGATTTCCCTCGGGGTTATGCCCCAGGGTCGGGAAACGTTGTAAGTCTGCCGGGGCGGCTTCCGGATGCGCGGTTTCGTCGCCCGCTGAGCGCTGATCCCACTGCGAACGCGGCAGAAGAAGCAGAGAAGATGACGCACATCTGCCGGTACTATCCCAGCATCGTTGCTGCTGAAGTGGAATCTGCTTCTTATGGGCCGCGTTCTCCGTGGGGCGCTCAGAGGTCGCCGAAACCGCACATCCGGAAGCCGCCTGGAACGGTTTCCCTGGTTGAAATGCACGAATGGAAAAGGAATTGAACATGGTGAAGAATAGCTTATTGGATCAGGTAGCTGCTCGACGGCGGGCTTGGGGTCGCGGGGCGGTGGCTGTGGCGCTGACGGGAGCGTTGGCACTGACGGGATGTGCGGGCGGGAACTACGGCGACGATGCGGCTGTCGCTGGCGATGACGCTCAGAAGCAGGATACGTCCGCGACCGATAGTGGTGCGGAAGCCGTCGACTGGGATGCGCTCATCGACATCGACGGGATGGACTTTGACTATTCTGATCGCGACAAGGACGCTTCCTACGACGCCGCCTCCGCTACCACCATCGAGCTGACGGGCGACGGGGCCACGGTGACGGGCGAAGGCGCCTCCGTTGACGGCTCCACGGTTGCTATTTTCGCCGCGGGCACCTACGTGGTGTCCGGCGAGCTGGCCGACGGCGAGGTGGTGGTGAACGCCAGCGACCAGGACAAGGTGCAGGTGGTGCTGGCCGGCGCTTCCGTTCGCAACGCCGACGGCGCGGCCCTGAACATTCAGCAAGCGGACAAGGTGTTCGTGACCCTGGCCGAGGGCACCCAGAACACGCTGGCCGATGGGGCCGATTACGCTCTGGCCGAAGGGGAGGACGAGCCGAACGCGGCTCTGTTCTCCAAGGCCGACCTCACCATCAACGGCACGGGCGCTCTCACCGTGGAAGGCAACTACCGCCACGGCGTGAACTCCAAGGACGACCTGGTGGTGACGGGCGGCGCCATCGCCGTGACGGCCAAGGAGGACGGCTTGCGCGGGAAGGACTGCGTGAAGATCGCCGACGGCACGTTTACGGTGACGGCGGGGGAGGACGGCATCCAGTCGAGCAACGACGAGGATCCCACGCGCGGGTTCGTGGCCATCGATGGCGGCACCTTTGCGCTGAACGTGCAGGACGACGGCGTGCAGGCCGCTACCTACCTGCGCATCGCCGGGGGCGAGGGCACGGTGAACGCCGACGACCACGCATTCCGCTCGGAAGTGGAGGCGGCCATGACCGGCGGCGACTTCACCGTGGAAGCCGGCGGCAAGGGCATGAACCCCGAGACCCGCTTCACCATGGACGGCGGCACGCTGAACGTGACCGGATGCGATGAGGGCATCGAGGCCGAGAAGGTGATCGTCAACGACGGCGCGTTGAATATCGTGGCCAGCGACGACGGCATCAACGCCGCTGTGGCCGAGCGCTCGGACGAGACCGAAGGCACGGTGGAGGCGACCGCTGCGGATGGCAAAACCGGCGGCGACACCGCGGCCGGCGGAGAGCAGGACACTCCGGGCGATGGCGTCGGCGAGCCCCCGGCGTTGCCCGAGGGTATGGAAGAGGGGCAGATGCCCGAGCCTCCCACGGGCGCCGACGGCCAGCAGCCCCAGCCCCCGACGGGTGAGAACGGCACCATGCCCGAACCCCCTGAGGGCTTCGATCCCGCCAGCGGCGAGCGCCCCGAACTTCCCGAAGGCGCGGAAGAGGGTCAGATGCCCGAAGGTGGCTTCGGCGGCCCCGGCGGCATGGGCGGCGGTGCCGGCGGCCCGATGGCGTCTAATGCCAGTGAGGACTGCCTCATCCAGATCAACGGCGGGAAGGTAACCATCGATGCCGGCGGCGACGGGCTCGATTCCAACGGGTACGTGGAAATCAACGGCGGCACCGTGTTCGCCAACGGCTCGGCTGGCGGCGGCGACAGCGCCCTCGACTACGAGTACGGCGCCACGGTAACGGGCGGCACCGTCATCCTCGCCGGTTCCACGGGCATGGCCGAGACCTTCACCGAGGGCACCCAGCCCTTCGCCCTCGTGGCCGTGAGCGGCGCGGCCAGCGACACCCTGACCATCGCCGACGCCTCGGGCGCGACTCTCGCCGAGTACACCGTCCCCAAGGCCTTCCAATGCGCCGTGGTGTCGTCTCCCGACTTCACCGAAGGGGGCACCTACCAGGTCATCGTGAACGGTACTGCCACGGAATTCACCGCCTCCACCACCCCGAGCAACACCGTGGGCGGCATGGGCGCCCACGGCATGGGAGGTCCGGGCGGCGGTCGCGATCCGCGAGACCAGCGTTCGGACTCAGCTGAGTAGCCGCTCGAGATCATCGAGCATGGCGGCCTCTTCGGCGATGAAGGCCTCTGTCAGGTTGAGGACGCCGCGGTAGAAGCGGGTCTCCACGATCTGGTCGGCGATGGCGTGGAAGGTGGGAAACCAGGAGGCGACGTGCGTTTCGAAGAAGGCCCGCTGGTCCCGGATCAGCGAGGTGGCATCCTCGTCGCGTTGCTCGCGAAGGGTTGCTGCGGTCTCGTCGCACAGGAAGGCCAGGTACTCGCAGATGAACGACAGGTGGTCTTCCGGCAGGTCGGCACCTGCGGGCACGCGCAGGGCATGGGCCTTCAGCGTGCGGTACACCTCGCTGCGGGCCTCGCCCATGAGTCCCAGGGCGTTCGCCTCGAACAGGGACTGGAACGGCTGGGCGGTGCGGCCGCTCACGGTACGGATGCCGTAGAAGGCGCCGGTGTAGTCGGCGGCCAGCGTTTCCTTCGTGCCGGAATGGCGCAGGCGCAACGCTTTGGACAAATCGGCGTAGGCGATGGCGAAGGGGGAGCCCTCTTCCGACGCCGCGTCCGCGATATCGCTTGCGGCCAGGGCGTCGATCTGCTCCTGGGAGAGCGGCTGGAAGTACAGCGTGGCGATCAGGCGGTAGAGGCCGGCGCGGCTCTCGCACAGCGCGATGGCCTCGGCGCGGGTGTCGTCGTTCATGGCAAGCTCCTTAGATGACGAGTGGATGAGGAGGGGCGGCGGCGGGAAGCAGGAAGGAGGAAAGCCTCCCGCCGCCGGAAAAGAGAGGGAATGCGCTACAGGTTCAGCATGACGCTGGGAACGGTGTGGGAGAACAGGTCGAGGTAGCCGGTGGCTGCTGCCCACATGAGCATACGCAGGGCGATGCCGCCCACGAAGGCGCAGACCGCGCCCACGGCGGCCAGGGGCACCGGGGCCTTCGTCGCCGCGGCCGTCATGCCGGCAACGCCGCAGGCCAGCACGCCGGCCACGCCGACGACCACGCAACCGCCCCAGAACAGGGCACCGTGGGCCCCGGCGGCGTCGAAGCCGAGGAACAGCCCGTAGGCCACGATGCCCACGGCGTCCAAGGCGCAGCACACCAGCACGGCGAGCCACAGCTTGCCGCCCAGCTCGCTCGCGACAACCGTCGCCGCAGGGGCGCCGTCAGAGCTGTCGGCCCTCGCGACCTCGGCACCGGCCGGCTTCTTCGTCAGTCCGGCCACCAGCGCGTACAGAAATGCGCCCAGGGCCAAGGCCGTACCCAGGTAGGCCAAGGGCAGCGTCTCGGTGTTCCACGTGGGCTGGGCGTCGATGACATAGCCGTGGCCGCAGAAGAATCCGATGGCGATGCCGCACACCACGGCCAGCACCGCGAACACCTTCGCCGCCGTGCTGCCGTCGCCCTCGCGGGTGAGCACCAGGTATACGGCACCCACGATGAAGTTCGCGCCCAAGAGCATCAGTTCAATGGAGATGCCCGAGAATGACAGCAGGTTTGTCACGGCGCTGATGGCGTTCAAGGGCGACGCCAGGTGCGCCACCGAGGCGAGGCCGCCCACCACGAGCAGCACGAGTGCCGTCCACGAGGCACGACGGCGCACGGTGCGCGAGCCGCCCAAAAGCTCGGAGAGGCCGGCAAGGGCGAGCAGGCCGCCGGCACCGCCGGCCAGCAGGGAGAACAGGACAAGGGGCCATTGGATCGCCATGGTTACACCAGCTCCTTCCAGCTTGCGATCTTGGGGGACAGGATGTAGCGCGTGAGTGGCTTGGCGTTGCCGGGGTCGGGCAGCGTGTGGATGGCCTCGTCCGGGTACTTCGCCAGCTCGCGGCACACGTCGGAGTCGGGGTCGTCGTAGTCGCCGAAGAAGCGGGCGCCGCAGTTGCAGTTGTGCACGCAGGCCGGCACGCCGTCGCCGTCAGCGGTGATCTGGGCGCACAGGGTGCACTTCTGCACCACGCCGGCGTCCTCGTTGAACTGGCGCACGCCGTAGGGACAGGCGTAGATGCAGTACTGGCAGCCGATGCACTTCTCCTTGTCGATGAGCACCATGCCCGTTTTCGGGTCGCGGTAGCTGGCCGCCGTGGGGCACACATGCACGCAGGCCGGGTTCTCGCACTGCTGGCACTGGGATGGCAGCCAGTACTTCTCCACGTCGGGGAAGGTGCCCGTGGGGCCCACGGCGATCACCTTGTTGTAGAAATGGCCCAGGGGCAGGTCGTTTTCCAGCTTGCACGCCACGATGCAGCTGTCGCAGCCGGAGCAACGATCCAGGTTGATCAGCAGGCCCTTGCGCATTTAGAACACCTCCTCGGTGACAGGTTCGCCCGAAAGCGTGGGCATGAACGGTTGGAACTGCTCGCTCTCGATCCAGATGCGCTCGGGGCGGGTGGTCTTCTCGATCTTCACCGTGAAGGCGCGGTAGCTGTTCGTGGCGAAGCAGGGGTTTTGGAACTCGTCGGCGGACATGATGTTGTAGCCGCACTCCTCGATGCCCGGGGTGATGGTCTCCTGGGTCTCGTCGAAGCACTCCGGGTTCCAAAAGCGCTCGGTGATGAGGACGCCGGGGGCAATGCCCTCGGTGAGGTAGGCCCGGGCATTGGAGGAGCCGCGCCGCGAGGTGATCTTCACCCAGTCCAAATGCTCGATGCCGTACTCGGCGGCCGTGGCCGGGTTGATCTTCAGCTCCGGGGCCGGCATGACCTCGCGCACGAAGGGAGCGTGGCGCATGGTGCCGTGGTGGAAGTGGGGCAGGCGCCCGGTGGTGATGACCAGCGGGTATTCCGGATCGTAGCCCGGCTGTCCCTCGAGGGGGCTTTCCGTGGGTTCCTTGAAGGTGCAGATGGGGTCGTAATCCTCGCAGGCCGGCTGATCGAAGGGGTACATGTAGGGGAAGCCGGTGCGGGCCAGGCGCAGCATGGCCTCGGAGTACACGTCCACCTTGCGCGACATGGTGGCGAACCCGCGGGGCAGCCCATCGCTCACCGGTTCCTTGTACTGGTAGTAGGCCATGTAGGTGTCCATGGGCTCTTCGGTGAAGCGGTGGTCGATGTCGTCGAGCATCGCCTGCCAACTCTCCTTGCCCATCTGCTCGGCCCACGCGGCCCGGGCCGCTTCCAGGCTCTCGAAGAACGGCACCTTGTAGGCGTCGGGGTCGAACACGTTCTCGGCGCCGAGCTTCTCCACGGCCGCTTCTGCCACCTGGTAGGGCGACACGAAGGGGTTCACGGTCTCGCCGAGGTGCGTCACCTGGCAGCGGGCGTAGTGGCGGTTGAAGTGGGTGCCCGGGGCCTCGTAGGAGTCGTACTCCAGCCACTCGTTGGTGGGCAGGAACAAGTCGACGGTCTGCACGGTGAACGAGGTCATGTTCGGATACTGCTGGATGACGAAGTCCTGCTGGTCGTAGGCCTTCTTCCATTCCAGGGACGGGCCCATGACCGCGTACTTGTTGCCGGACATCTCGTACATCACGCGCGGGCGGTAGGGCTCGCCGGTGGTGATGGCCAGCCGCAGCTCCTTGGGGGCGCAGGTCTGCCACTGGTGAGTGCCCTTATGCTCGTTGGCGCCCATGGTGTCGCAGCGGGACTGGAAGAAGTAGCGCTGCATCTCCTTGCCGTCGCGGCCCTTGGCGTCCCAGCCCGCCACAATCTCGTCCAACAGGCGGTCGTTCTCGCCCTTGGTGAGGCCGGTGGTCCAGCCCAGGCCGTAGCGCTCGAAGGTGGAGGAGAACACGCCCAGACGCTGGGTCGGGCGGTCAGGAGTGCGGCTGGCGGCGCCGTGGTTCTGGAAGGCGGAGCAGGGGGATTCCACGTAGCCGAGCAGCGCGTCGATGGCGAGCGCCCCCAAAGGCGCGGTGGAGGAGTTCTCCTGGTGGTCGGAGAACACGCCGTTGGAGAGGCCGCCGAAATCGGCGTTCGCGTACAGCTCGATGGCCTCGCGGATGCGCTCCGGATCGAGCCAGCAGGTCTCGCCGGCCGCCTCCAGGGTCCAGGGCTCCGCCTCCTCGCGGTAGATCTGGCCGGCGGTCTTGGCCTCCTTGCCGTTCACCGTGGCGGTGGTGAAGATGACCGGGTCAACGGCGCAATCCTCGGGAGCGGTGAAGGGGAAGGGCTGGATGGAATTGGTCTTGGCATCGAAGCACACGTAGGCCGGGGTGTCGTAGATACCCTTGGGATCGGCGGCCGGGTTCACGTAGTTGGGCCACACGTCCTCGGCCTTGTAGGCCAGGCGCGTGTCGGGGTTGATGAGGAAGGGCAGGTTCGTCCAGTGCTTCACGAACTCCTCATCGTACAGGTCGTTCTCGATGATGTGGTGAATCCAGGCTAGCATGAGGGCGCAGTCGGAGCCGGGCCGCACGGGCAGCCACACGTCGGCTTTGGAGGCCTCGGCGGTCAGGTACGGGTCCACCACGATGGTCTTGGCACCCAAGTTGGAACGGGCGTCGGTGAGGCCGTGGCCGCCGTGGGCCGCCTTCGACGAATGGGGCTGGCTGCCCCACAGCACGAAGACGCGCTCGGTGTCGTCGCGGCGGGTGCCGTCCAGCTCGGCGTTGTCAGTGATGCCCACCCAGCGGTCCACGTTATCCATGTCGACACAGCAGTTGAAGCCGACCGAGGTGGTGGACACGAAGTCGCGGGGCATGGCGCATTGGCAGGCGCCGGAGGCGAGCGAGTTGCAGCCGCCGAAGGTGTAGTCGAGGCCCGAGGTCTCCCATTCGATATAGGCACCGCCGCCTCCGCGGGCGCTCCAGTAGGAGTAGGGGCCGTACTTCTTCACGGCCGTGGCGATCTGCTCGCCGGCCAATTCCACGGCCTCGTCCCAGCTGATGGCCTCCCATTTGTTCTCGCCGCGCTCGCCGACGCGTTTCATGGGATGCAGCACGTGGCGGGGGCTGTAGACGGTCTGAATCTGGGACAGGCACTTCAGGCACACGCCGCCCTTGTTCAAGGGGCCGTCCGGGTCGCCCTCGATCTTCACGACGCGGCCGTCCTCGGTGTACACGCGCACCGGGCAGCAGTTGGTGCAGCCGTGGCAGGCGGTCTTGTGCATCACGCGCTCCACGGAGCCGTCGGCGAAGGCCTCGTCGGTGGCCTCCAACAGCGGGAGGGATGCGGCGCTTAAGGCCGCGCCGGTGGCCGCGGCGGCTTTCATGAAGCCCCGTCGGCTCAGGGTTGTCTGGGTCATCGCTTCCTCTCTTTCTTTCGTCTCTCGGGGTGGTGCGGTCGGTCTAGCTCAGTTCTTGCAGAATCTTCATTCCCCTCTCTGTGATCTTCCATCCATCGTTCCAGGCAAGGCCGCCCGAGCGTTCCAGTGCGTCCACGAAGAAGCTCGGCTGCAAGGGTTGGCTTGATGCGGTGCTCGCGAAGGTGGTGGCGGGCCGGGCGCGCAGCAGCGCCTCGATCTCCTTGAAGGTACGCTGCTCGCGGCAGAAATCCATGAGGTCCAGGTAGGTGCCCATCCGCTGGGGTACGAGGTCGAACAGGCGCCGCAGCCGCTTTTCGGGGGCGAGGTCGTCGGCCACCTGCTCGCCGACCGGCGTGGTCACCACGGCGTAGGCGAAGGTGGCGTCCTCGATCTCGTCGGGGGTGAGGCCCGCCTTAAACTGGAGTGTGAGCGGCGTGCCGGTCTCGTCCAGTTCCAGCCAGTACAGGCCGCCGGCGTGCACGAGGGTGCGGATGAGTCGGTAGGGGCTTTGGGCCACCGAGGCGAACTCGGGGCAGCCCCGGGCCGCTTCCTCGGCCTCGGCCAGCGGACGTTGGGTGGTGCAGAAGGCGAGGAGCTTCAGGAAGATCTCGCGGTGCAGGGGCGCCCGGTTCACCGTTTCGGTGAGGGACGCCACGGCCTCTTCGAAGGTGGCCTCGGCGCTGGCGTCGTCGGGGCGAGGCGCGGGCATGCTAGCGGTTTCCACGGGTCAGTCCTTTCTTCGTGAAGCGGATGGCGTCGGTGGGGCAGGCCTCGGCGCACTGGCCGCAGCGGGTGCACTCGGCCAGGGCCCTGTTTCCCAGATCCCCCGCCGGGTCGATGAACTCGGGGCAGACGGTGGCGCACACGGTGCAGGGCGTGCCATCTTTGCGCAGGCAGAGGTTGGGGTCGATCTTGGGGCGCGTGGCCTTGTTGAAGTTGGCCAGAAGCGCCATGAGGGCGCTGATGGGGCAGAAGCGGTGGCACCACTTCCGCAGCAGCGTGAGCTCGGCCACGATGATGAGGGGGAACACGATGAGGTCCAGCGTGGGCTCGTTGAACCCGACGAGGCGGTAGAGGGCGATGGCCGTGGCGAACGTGAGGCCCACCGGGCAGATGAGGCAGAACACGGGGAACCCGCACACCGCCGCCGACACCAGCGAGCCGCCGAGCACCACGTGGCGGCCGTCCACCTTCGCGAACCGCCGCTTCTTCGGCGAGGAGCCTTCGGCCATTGCGAAGCCGTTGGCGTCGGTGCCGGTACTGGCGCCGGTGTTCTTCACGCCCTCGCCGCCGGTGCTGTCTTGGCATCCCGCGCAACTTGCGCACCCGGTTAGCCGTGTGCTCACATGCTGGGCTGCCTCGGTGCGGGCCGCCTTGTCGGCTTCGCGGCGCTTTTTGCCCGACAGGAACCGATCCAGCGGCGGGATGGGGCACACCCAGCTGCAGAAGGCCTTGCCCACGAGCAGCACCACCACGGCGGCCACGACCAGGATGATGAGGGCTCGGGCTACGAAGGTTCCAGCGCCGAAGAGCGACTCCAACGCGCCCAGGGGGCATACCGCCGCGATGGACTCGTAGCCCACCGAGCAGAGGGTGCCCGAGCCGACGCCCGTCACCAGCCCGATCAGGAGGAGAGCGAATACGATGCCCGGGACATACCGGCGCACGCGGCTCACCTTCGAACGGCCTTCTTTCTTCGACGGCTTGGGAGACTGAACGGTCTTTCCGGTGGTCTTCGCCTTAGCCATGCCACACCTCCACGTTGATGCCGCGCCGGTTGCTGGCGTCGTAGTTGCGGTAGGCGCTCGTGGGGCACACGTACTCGCAGGCACCGCAGCCGTTGCAGCGTTCCTCGTCCACCACCAGGCGCCCATGCCCATCCAGGGCCAGGGCATCCCAAGTGCAGGCATCGATGCAGGGAGCGTTGCAGGTGCCCGAGATGCCGAACAGCTGGCACTCGTCCTCGTTCACCACGGCCATGCCGATCTTGTCCACGTAAGGGTCGAAGGTCGTGAGCGCTCCGGTGGGGCAGGCGGCGATGCAGCGGTACTCGCCGTTGCACATGTCGCAGTAGCCCTCGCGGAAGTCCATCAGGGGCAGCCGCGCCCCGATGATGCCGGGGGTCAGTCCCTCCACGCCGATGGCGGTGAGCTGACAGGCCGCCCGGCAGCGGTCGCAGCGGATGCAGGCGCCCCAGAACCGATCGGCGTCCTGGCCTCCGGGCGGTCGCAACGACTCGATCTCACCGCCGAAGGCCACGGTAGCGCCTCCGAAGGCCACCAGTCCAGCGGCCATGACAGCCCCGCCGACCAGGGACCGCCGGCTCAGACCCGGGGCCGTGGCGTTGGTGTCCTTCTCCTTCTTCCCCATCACGCGTCTCCTCTTCCGTGATTGCCCGAAGCTGCCGCAAGACGGCGGCAAGGGGTTTCTGGTACACTGCGGGAGGCTCATCCACTCGTCATTTCGAGCCTCCCTTGGCAGGCAAGGTTACGCGGACAAAGGGGTGCTGAACATTCTCCTAAACGCTGTAAAAACGGCAATATTCCCCTCCACCAAAACGCTTAGGTTCGGTGAAACCGCAGGTGGAGGGTGTTTAGCTATGGGAATGCCCCGTGAAGGGGAGAGGAGCGGGCACTATGGCAACCGATAGGGGCGCAGACGGGAACCTCTTTCCCGTGCGGTTTCTCGGGTTCGGGTTTTTCTGGGCATGGCTGTTTCTGGCGGGGGTGACGCCCTCGCCGCTCATCGGGGCGCCGACGGGTTTCGGCGGCGCGCCCTTTGAGATGATGGAGTTATCGGTGCGGGCTCTTGGACTCGTTGCGGCCCTGGTGGCGGCCCGTCCGCTGGCTACCCGGGCGGGCCAGTGGGCGCTGCTCGGCACGGGCGTGATCGCCAGTGCTGTTTCGGCGCCCTTGGTGCTGGCGGCCGGAGCGGTGCCGGCGGCGGCGAGCGCTTCGGCCGTCGCGGCCGCCCTCGGCGAGGTGTGCATGTTCCTTCTGTGGCTGTGCTTCTTCGGCTACATGAAGCTAGGCGAGACGTTTGTGCTGCTCGTGGGCGCCTACGCCATCGGCTCGGTGCTCTTCCTTCTGACGGTAGCCCTCGGCTTCAACGCCATGGCCGCTGCGGCGGTGCTGTTCCCCGTGCTGTCGGGAGCGGCCTTCGTGCTCTCGCAGCGCTTGAACGCCGCCCGCACGGGTGAGAACCTGTTCGGCGCTGCGGAGGGGGCCGCGGTGGGGGCCGAGGTCGCAGGCGAGGGCGTGCCGGCCGCGGCGGGGGAGGCGGCCGCTGGTCCTTGGGCTGCGGCTCGGGCCCGCATGGTGGGCCGCTCTCAGCAGGTGCGGGCCGCCGGGGGCCTCGTGCTGTACTCCTTCGCGTTCTCCGTTTCCTGCGGCATCGTGCTGTTCGCCGGCCCCGAGGCGTCGTTCACGGTGGAGCCCGTGGCCATGATCGCGCTCGGGCTCATCTGCCTCGCCTTCTTCAAAACTTCCCGCCACCCCGAGCGGCCCTATGCCCTTTACCGCGCCGTGGCCCCGCTCATGGGGCTCGGGTTTCTGCTCATGGTGGTGCCGGTACTGCCCGATGCCGTGGGCGGTTTTTGCGTGGCGCTCGGTTACGTGCTGTTCGAGCTACTCGTGCTGAACGACTGCTGCAACGTGGTGAAGGCCAACGACTCGTCGCTTTTGCGGGTGATGGCCGCCGCCCGGCTCGCCATCACCGTCGGCATGTTCGCCGGATGGCTTGTCGTGTTCGCCGCAGCCACGGCGGCGGGGATGCACGCCACCGTGGCGTTCCTCGTGGCGCTGGGCCTGTTCGCGGCCCTTCTGGCCGTATCCGTCGTGTTCACCGAACGCGATCTCGCCTCCCTGGCCTCGGTGGCTGACGATCGCGCTCTCGCCGAGCATGGCGCCGAGGGCCCAACCCGCGAGGAGGCGGCTGTGGCTTTTGCCGAGGCCCGGGGCCTCTCGCGGCGCGAGGCGGAGGTGGCCGCCTTTCTGCTGGCCGGTCGCACCACCAGCTTCGCCGCCGAGAAACTGTTCATCGCCGAGTCCACCGTGCGTGCTCACGTCCACAGCATCTACCGCAAGTGCGATGTCCACTCCCGCATGGAACTCATGGACGCCTTCGACGCCTTCTGGCTCGAGGAGCAGTCGCACTGATGCTCCCACGAGCCCGGCCTCAAGCCGTTTGATAAAGAAGTGATAAAGAGAAACGACTTCTCCGAGCAAGGTATCGGAGGGATCTTGGCTGTCTTCGGGCGACCGAATGCGCGCGTCGGTGCGGAAACGTTCGCGCTGTCTGTCTGTGACGATTCCGTGGCGGGCGGCCCTTTTGCGCTACACTAGCGGCTTGCAGAACGCGGCGAGGATTCTTCCTCGTATCTACGCTGCCTGCGGCCGTTCCCTGGGTTCCGCCGCGCTTCACGGTTCGGATACTGAGGAAAGGAAGGCCCATGCGCACTCCCTCGCTCAAGGCGCTGTTGGCGGTGTTCTACGGCTGCGGGTTTCTAGCTGGCTTCAACGAGAATTTGGTGAACATGGCCCTGGTGTCCATCATGGGTGATTTCGCCGTGGATGCCGTGACAGCCCAGTGGCTCGTCACCGGCTACATGATCGCCGTCACGGTGGTGGTCACCTGCATGGCCTACCTGTACCGGCGCCTCACCATGCGGGCACTGTTCTTTGCCGCCGCCGGGCTGAGTATTGTCGGTTCGCTCGGCGGCCTCGTGGCGCCGAACTTCGCGCTGTTGCTGGTGGCGCGGCTCGTGCAGGCCTTGGGTACCGGCGTGTTCATCCCGCTCATGATGAACGTCATCGTCGATCGCGTGCCCCACGAGAATATGGGCACCTACCTGGCCATCGGCTCGGCCATGATCACCATCGGTCCCGCCACGGCCCCTATTGTGACCGGCTTCATGGTGAGCGATCTGGGATGGCGCAGCGTGTTTACGGTGCCCCTGGTCGCTGCGGTGCTGCTGGCCGGGGCCGGCGCCTTCGTGGTGCGCGGCGGCCGCGAGGCGCAGCGCCAGCCCTTCGACGTGCCCTCGGCCCTGCTCGTGGCCGCGGGCGTGACGCTTTTGTCCGTGGGCCTCTCGGAAGTGGCCCTGCACCCGGCGGTGGGCGCTGCGGCCCTCATCGGCGCCGCCTTCGCCCTCGGCTGGTTCGCCCGGCGCCAGGTGCGCCTGACCCGCCCGCTCGTGTCCCTGGAGCCGGTGCGTCATGCCGCCTTCTGGCCGGCGGCCGTGCTCGTGATGATCACCATGATGACCTACTTCTCGCTCTCGGTCATGGCGCCGCTGTACTTCGAGGAGGCCGCGGGCCTGGCCGCCAGCACCGCCGGCGTGCTCATGGTGGCACCGGTGCTGGCCAACGCCACGGCATCGGTGCTGTCGGGCCGTGTGCTTGACCGTCGCGGGGAATGGCCCGTGCTGCCCGCAGGGCTCGGCATCGCCACCGCGGGGCTTCTCGTCACCATCGGCGGGGCACTCGCGGGCTCGGTGGCCGCGGCCACGGTGGGCATCTTCTTCGGCTACCTCGGCACGGGCATGGTGCTCTCGCCGGCCCAGACCGCCGGCCTGCGGCGTTTGCCCAACGAGCTGGATTCCCACGGCGTCACCCTCATGTCCATGGCCGTGCAGCTGTCCGCCTGCCTGGGGCCGGCCCTCTACATCGGCGTCATGAGCGCCGCCACGGCCGCCTTCGCCGTCACCGGCGCCCCGGCCGCTCAGGCCAGCGCGGAGGGCTTCGCCTGCGCCCTCGCCGTAGCCGCCGCCATAGCCCTCACCGGCGCCTCCCTCGCCTTCGCCTACGCCCGCAAGCTGCGGAAGGCCGCTTAATCCGGTTCGTATAGCCGCCCTTCAGCGCTTTCTTCGAAGGATAGTCTTTCCGCTAAACGGCCTGGAGAGCCATGGCTTTGAAAGGCACGGGCAAGGAAATCGCTTAGGCCTGCGACCGTTGCGCCGCCAGCTCCTTCAAGTTCTCGATGGCCATTTCCGGGTCGAGAGTGTGCATGCCGAGGTAAGCGCCGCCCATGGTGGCGGCGTCGGCGGTGGCATAGATAGCACGGCTCGTCTCGCCGGTGAGGTAGTGCCAAAAGCGATACAGCCAGCCAGTCCAGTACATGGGCTCGCGGCCCCAGGTAGTGCCGGCACGGGGAAGGCCGCCCACCTCGTCGTTCAGCTCTTCTAGCAGGTATTCCTCGCCGGCCCATTGCAGAAAGTCGAACGTTGCGTCCATGCGCCGGGCTACGTCGCTCTCCATGAAGGCGGCGATAAAGGCGGGGCAATCGTAGCCGTTGGCGCGGGCCAGCTCGAAGAGCCGCCCTTGGATGTCGCACAGCTGTCGTTGGTCCAATCGCAGGTCAGCCAAGGGGAACACCAGCTTCCAATATCTCGTCGAAGAAGCGCCCCTCACGGCGATAGTCGCGGCAGATACGCTCGGCCAAAGCCACTCCCTCGGCCCGGTTCGCCTCGTTCGTGGCAATCAGCTCGGCCCGCTCGGCTTCGCTGAGGTCTCGCTCATCCACGATGCGAATGGCATCGCAGGCGGCTTGGGTGAGCGCTACTACCTGGTTGCCCAGCTGCAGCGCGGAAAGGCTCTTTATAAGGGCGACGTCGGTGATGTCCCCGTTGAAGAACCGATCGAGCATGACGAACATGCGGTCGTTGGCAATGGGCCCGATGGCGACATCTGCTCCCTCAAGCACGGCGGCCGTCGCCGTATAGAGGTCGGTGCCTCGAGCCTGCTCCATCTTGCCGCGGTAATAGGCGACGACGAGGGCCCAGGTTGCGTCGGCAGAAAGCTCGCGCACATCAAGGCCGTCAAGATCGAGTTCCAGGGTGTACAGGCGCGCATCGGGAAAATCGCAGATCAGCGTAAGCGGCTGCATGGGCTCGGTGCCCAGGTAGAAGCCCCGCCCGAAGTCGCACCGATCTCGGCTGATAGGCACAATGGGTCCGTCAATGCTGTGACGCGAGCCATGGTAGAGAAGCGCGGGACCTCCTTCGAGTTAGCGCGAATAGTCTTCGCAGCCAGTATAGTGGAAACAGGCGTAGCGCGGGTTTCACGTCCAGCTGAAAAGGCCTCGCAATAAAAGGACAATAATTCGCCGTTCTCCCAGGGCCCGGAGTCGCGCACTTCGGGCCCTATCGGTTGTTCCCCTGGAGCTCCTTGAACCACTCAGGTAGCAGACCTGCGGCGTACAGGGGCAGGTTCACCACCCAGTCTTGCTCCTTGAAGGGGGAAAGCGACAGGCGCAGACCGCGGCCGAGGTGGTTGCGCTCTACGAACAGGCGCAGGCTTTTCGCTTTCAGGTTCGTGGTCGCCTTCGCTTCGACGGCTACGACGGAGCGGCCGTAATCGTACACGAAGTCGACTTCGCCCGAGGAGTTCTCGGCCGACCAATAGTAGGGAACCACCTTGCCCGATGCCACCAGCTCTTGGCATACGTAGTTTTCCGTAAGGGCACCCTTGAACTCGGAAAACAGTTTGTGGCCGTCAACGAGAACCGAGGCATCGAGGCGGCTTGCAGCGCCCAGAAGTCCAACGTCGAACAGATAGATCTTGAAAGCGTCCCTGTCCTCATAGGAGGAGAGGGGCAGCCCCGGTTTCGTGATGCGGTTGACGCGCAGGAGCAGCCCTGCGTCCACGAGCCACTGGATGGCCTCTTCGTAGCCGCGGGCACGGGCGCCGGTGCGCACCGCGGAGTAGACGAACTTCTTGTTCTCGCGGGCAAGCTGGCCGGGGGCAGAGTTCCACACGAGCCGTATTTTTTCAGCGAGGGCGGCGTCGGCATACTTGGAAAAATCGTGCTCGTAGTCGAAGAGCAGCCGGTTCTGCTGCTTCCGTGCCTCGCTGAAGCTGCCCGTATCCAAAAATGTTTGAACCACCTCGGGCATGCCGCCGATGAAGTAGTAGGTGCGCAGCTGCTCTATGTAGCGCTCGGAAAGGGAGGCGGCCAAGGCCAGATTGCCCTCGCGCAGGGTGCTGAGCATGAGCTCATTGCCTGTTGCAATCAGGAACTCATCAAAGGTCATGGGATAGATGAACAGGTGGTCAACTTTCCCGACGGGGAAGGAAGTGCCCCGATGGAGGGCGACCCCCAAAAGCGAACCGGCAGCGATGAGGGCGGTTTCGGGCCTGCGTTCGGCGAACGATTTGAGAGACGTGAGTGCCCGTGGGCATTCCTGGATCTCGTCGAACACCACGAGGGTATTCGGGTCCTTGGCGTTGACGCCGGTGTACAGGGTGACGGCGTCGAGCAGCCTTGAGGGAGCCAGCTCGCCCTCGAATTGCCGGACCAGAGCCTCGTCTTCAAGAAAGTTCACATAGGCGACCTTCGCGAAATTGTCGCGCCCGAACTTCTTAATGAGCCACGTTTTGCCCACCTGCCGCGCTCCTTGTACGAGCAGGGGGCGCCGATGGGTCGAATTCTTCCAGGCAACCAGGTCTTTTAGGGCAAATCGCTCCATGGCAACAACCTCCTTTCCGCTGCTGTCAGAATACCATGTTCGCAAGTGTTGCTGGAGCTGGAAGCTAATTTTCCGCCTGAAAAGTGGCATGGATGCCAATTATTCCGACTAAAAAATGGCGCGAATGCCAAAAGTTCCGACTAAAAAGTGGCACATTGGGGTGTTCGGGGCGGGGGCGGCTGAGAATGGGCGTTCTCCGAAACGGCTTCGCCACTCTACTGTGTTGGAGTACAATGGTCCTTACTTACTTATAGGGCTGGCGGCAGGCCTTTCGGGCTTGCGAGGTGTGGGAGGACATACGATGGCGGAAATTCGCACGGCGGAAGTGGACGACCTTCTGAAGGTGCTCGCGGCGATGGACGATCCGGACGCCATCTTCGCGCTGTTGGAAGACCTGTTCACCGTGCGCGAGATTCGCGAGATCGCCCAGCGCCTCGGGGTGGCACGGCTGCTGGCGGCGGGGAAGTCCTACGCGGCCATCGAGGCGGAAACGGGTGCCTCGGCCACCACGATCGCCCGGGTTTCCAAATGCCTCAGCTACGGTGCCGGCGGCTACGGGCGCGCCCTGGCCATTCTAGGCGAGGAGCCTCCCGCCAAGGCATCGTAGCGCGCATCGTCGAACCCGCCGTGGCCGGGCAAAGGATGGGGGCCGCATTCCCATGGAGGGCAGCTTCTGGGAATGGGGACGGGGAGTCCCCTGGATTCCCGACGCCGTTTATTCCGTAGAAAAGAAGTGAGGCGGCCTGGGGAGGGCCGCCTCGTGCAGGGTTCGAGAACGGATTGGGGAGATCTCGTTCTCGCGGAAGCGGGCCTGTTGAGGGGATGCTCGCTTCCAAAAGAGAGAAGAAGGAAAGGAAAGGGAAAGGAGGAGGTTTCTGCTCTTTTCTCCGTTTCGCTGATCGCAGTATAGGCCCTCATTCCTCAGGGAGAAGGTCAGCGATGCGCTTAGTTACCGTCGTGTAAATAAGCGTCCATCTTCCCGTGACAATTCGCCATCGGCCGTTTCTGGCGAGGCCCGGGCCATTCTCCGCGGATCGGTCGGCGCCTGGGGGAGGCGAGGACATTTCGGCTGAGCGCTTTCGGGCTGAGCGACTTGTGGAGAAAGTGTAAACCACGGTTAACACCCTTGATCAGTCGTGAGAGTTAACGTACTATAACTTTTGTCAGAAGGGGCACGGGCCGACGGAAGATCACCAGATCAACCGAAGGTTCTGCAACTGGAAGACACCTCCTCTCTTCTTGTTTTATGGGGTGGCGAGTGCATCTCCTCGTCTCGCGCTCGCCACCACGAAACCCGCAGGACCTCCCCTCCCTGCGGGTTTCGTGTTTCTGGGGCTTCTTTTCCGGAAGAAAGGGCGCTCACTTCCGCGCCGTTTTCCCGACGAACGCCGCATGCACCCAGGGCGTTACCTTGGTTGACGCAGCGTGAACCTTGAGGTCGAAGGTGCATATTTCTCCCGTATAACGCCACGATTTCAAGGAAAACAATCCCATGGCGCGGCCCTGACGGCACCCCTGCGCGCTCTTCGCCGGTCCCTCGTTCCCCTCATCATGTCCCTAGGGCTTCCCCTGGGGAAGCGCCTTCCCGTCCATCGAGCACGGACCTCTCAGTAAGGGAATGGTGATTGACATGAAACTTCGCTTTTTGGGCACGGCGGCTCTCTCCGGCCTGTTCGCGCTGAGCCTGGCCGGCTGTGCGGCCACGCAGACCGATCAGCCGACCGCCCTGGACAACGGGGCTCCGGCGACCGTTGAGACGGTTGAGGAAACTGAAGAGGTGGTGACGGCCGAGCCGGTTGATGAGGCCACGGCCGAACAGGAGGCGGCGAGCCCCGCCGCGCTCCAGATTGTCGATTCCGGTTGGTTCGCTGCCGACAACGGCATGGTCGACTTTGCCGTGAAAGTGCAGAACCCCAACAAGACCGTCGAGGCGGTGGATCCCGTCATCGAGGTGGTGGGCAAGGACGAGGCCGGCAACGTGATCTTCGACGAGACCATCGAGACCCCCGGCGTATTGCCCGATTCCACCTATTACTATTCCTATGTGGCCGGCTCTACGGCGAGTAAGGGTGCCGATGCCACGACGAGCGCCAAGCCCGCGACGGTAGACTTCACCATCACGACTCCCGAGGGCTCTTGGCAGGCCACCGAGCAGAAGCTCGGCGACGTGTACACCGTCACCGACGGCGGAGCTGCCGACACCGAGTTCGGCGCCAAGGAGTTCACGGGCACCGTGACCGCGAGCGAACAGCTTGACGGCGCCACCCAGTCGCGGGTCGATGTGATCCTGCTCGACCAGGACGGCAAGATCGAGGGCGGTTACTTCAAGATCGTCGACACCGAGCCGGGCAAGGCCGCCGACTACGACATCTACGCCGTGGGCGCTCCCGAATTCGCCAGCTACGCCGTGTACGCGAGCCCCTGGGCCGAAGAAGCTGCTGAGACTGCCGAGTAGGGAAGTACAGCGCGACAATCGCGTACCACTCCGCCGCGGGGGCCTTGCCTTCTCCGGCAAGAACGTCGCCGCAGCCACCGGGGCGGGATGCCGGGTGGGACACCTTACCCGGTAAGGTGTCCCACCCGTGAAACCAGGAAGGGCTCCCCGCGGGGAGCCCTTCGGCATAGGTGGGGGTTGGGTCGGGGCTCGGGCAGCCGGCCTAGGAGGCGTCGCGCAGGAAGGCCTCGTAGCCGCGCTGGGCCTCGTAGATGTCGGCCTTGCTCGTCACTTCCCAGGGGGCGTGCATGGAGAGCACGGCCACGCCGGAATCGATGACGTCCATGCCGTACTTCGCGGGAATGTAGGCGATGGTCCCGCCGCCGCCCGCATCCACGCGGCCGAGCTCGGCGGTTTGGAAGCTCACGCCGGCATCGTCCATGATGCGGCGCACGAGGGCCACGTACTCGGCCGAGGCGTCGTTGGAGCCGCTCTTGCCGCGGGCGCCGGTGTACTTGTTGAACACGAGGCCACGGCCCAGATAGGCGGAGTTCTTCGCCTCGTAGACGCTCGCGTAGGCCGGATCGAAGCCGGCGGACACGTCCGAGGACAGCATACGGGAGCGGGTGAGGGCCCGGCGCAGGGCGAGGGGGCCGTCCTCCCCGGCCAGGGCCATGATCTCGGCGATGGTGTTCTCGAAGAACATCGAGGCCATGCCCGAGGCACCCACGCTGCCAATCTCCTCTTTGTCCACCAGCACGCACACGGCGGTGCGGGCGGGCACATCATCGCCCAGGGCCAGCTGGGCCGCCAGCGACGTGTAGGCGCAGACGCGGTCGTCCTGGCCGTAACCGATGACCATGGAGCGGTCCAGCCCCAGGTCGCGGGCACGGCCGGCGGGCACCACTTCCAGCTCGGCGGAGAGGAAATCCTCCTCGGCAATGCCGTACTTGTCGGCCAGAAGCGACAGCACCAGGGCCTTCACCGGGTCCTTGGGAGCTTCGGCCTTCTCAATATCGGAGGAGTCGGAGGGGTCGGCGGTGCTCACCAGCGGCCGATTGCCCACGAGCACATCCAGATCCTCGCCTTCCACCACCTTCGAGCCCTTCTTGTCCAGCTGCTGGGCACCCAAGTGCGGCAGAAGGTCGGTCACGCAGAACACCGGGTCGGCGGGATCCTCGCCGATGTTCACCTCCACCACGGTGCCGTCGGTTTGGGCCACCACGCCGTGCAGGGCCAAGGGCAGGGCCGTCCACTGGTAGTTCTTGATGCCGCCGTAGTAATGAGTGTCCAGAAGCGCGAAATCGTTGGCCTCGTACAGCGGGTTCTGCTTGATATCCAGGCGCGGCGAGTCGATGTGGGCCCCCAGGATGTTCAGACCCGCGGCCATAGGCTCGCTGCCCACGTGCACGAGGATGACCGCCTTGCCCTGGGCGCAGGCCCACAGCTTGCTGCCCGGGCCCACCGGGGTGCCGGCGGCGATGCAGTCGGCCAGGGAATCGTAGCCGACGTCCTCGGCTGCGGCGATGGCTGCCGCGGCGCATTCCCGCTCGGTCTTGTTCACGGAAATGAATTCGATATAGTCGGCGGCCAGCGCCTCCAGGGCGGTCAGGGCCGCCTCGTCGTATTGCTTCCAGGCCACTTCGCGTTCCATAAAACCTCGTTTCTCGAAGGTGCGAATGCTTGTCTTCAGTATGCTACGAAACCGCAACGGATGGGCGCAAGGCCAAGGAAAAACCAGGGCCCGTGCCCCATAATGGCCCGTGGACGAAAGATCGCCGCGACTGCTGCGCGATGGTCCCCGGGCGGGCGAAGTAAGGGGTTTGTGAAGCCTCGCAGTTTCGCTCGCGCGAGGCGCTGGGCGCACTATACTGTCAGGCGGCCATTTTTCAAGCGGCCGAAGCAAGAAGACGAACAAGAAGGAGCGATTCCATGAATCTGCGTGATGTTATTCCTACCGCCGAGAACTCCAGCAACTTCAACGTGGTCCCCGAGGCCATCACCGAGGTGGGCACCACCCTGGAGAACCTGAAGGCCGCCGTCTGCGGCGAGACCGGTGCTTCCGCCAAGTACGCCGCCTGCGCCGTGGCCGCCAAGGATCAGGGCTTTGACCAGATCGCCCGCCTGTTCGAGGCCACCAGCGCCGCCGAGCAGATCCACATCGGCCTGGAGGCCGGCGTGATCACCGAGATGGAGCCGGGCTACGAGCGTCCCGCCGCCCCCGAGGCCGAGGGCATCGCCACCGATCTGAACCTCATCGCCGGCGCCCTGGGCGAGATCTACGAGACCTCCGACATGTACCCGAACTTCATCAAGGTCGCCATCGACGAGGGCAACAAGAAGGCCGAGATGGTGTTCACCCGCGCCAAGCTGGCCGAGGCCGTGCACGCCGAGCTGTACATGGACGCCTACAACAACATCGACGCCCCCACCGACGAGGCCTACTACCTGTGCCCCATCTGCGGCTACATCCACAAGGGCGACGACTTCGAGAAGTGCCCCATCTGCTTTACCCCGGCCGACAAGTTCCGCAAGTTCTAAGCTCTCTGCGGAAAACGAGTCTGACGAAAGCGGCTGCCCTGCGGGTGGCCGCTTTTTGCATAGTTGCGGTCAGCCAACCGACGGAATATGCACGAGATCGCGAGTTATGAGCCTCTGCACAAGACACTTTCAAGAGAAATTATCGTAAAGCATATAAATTGGAAGTAGGAAGGCCTTCTTAGACGCTGATAATTCGAGATCTTGTGCAAAAACAGGGTGATTCGTTGACGAAGAATGGCGTTTTGAGTGTAGGATGGGATCGTTGGAAGTTGCTTGCGAAGGAGGTGAGAGGGTATGTCGAAGAAGCGCAAGCGGGCGCATCCGGTGCAGCCGGCGAAGCCGAAGGACGCCGTCGTGTGGCGACAGTCGGCCGAGGAGGCGACGCTGGCGGCCAAACCGCGCTACAACGGGTTCGCCTGCGGCCACGGGGCCCACGGGTCCGCGAAATACAGCCGCGCAAAGACCAAACAGGCGTGGAAGCGCCAGATGCGACAAGAAGGAGCCCCTCGGGGCTCCTTCCCTTTTCTGGGCGCGCAGCGGGTTGCGGTTGGGGTGCTTCGGCAACGGGCGTGAAACGGGTGAGAGCGGTCACTCCCTTTCGCGCGCGGCCTTTTCTATGATGGGGGCGTTGTCTGTTTGCCGGGCTTAAGGCCCGGGTGCGCGAAAGGATTCCCCATGCGGTTGCAAGATAAAGTGGTGGTAGTGACGGCGGCGACGCGCGGTATCGGCGCGGCCATCGTGAAGGCGTGCGCTCAGGAAGGCGCCATCGTCTACATCGGTGCGCGCAATCTGGAGCGGGCCCAGGCTGAGGCCGACGAGCTGGCTGCGGCGGGTCTGCACGTGAAGTGCGTCTACAACGACGCGAGCAAGCCCGACAGCTACCAGTCCATGATCGATACGGTGGTGGCCGCCGAGGGCCGCATCGACGGCCTCGTGAACAACTTCGGCGGCACGAATCCGGCCGAGGACAAGGACCTGCTGAACAGCACCTACGAGTCCTTCCTGGCCGGGCTCGACGCCAACGTGGGCAGCGTCTTCCTGGGCTGTCAGGCGGCGGCCCGCGAAATGGCGAAGACCGGCGGCGGTTCCCTCGTGAACATCAGCTCCATCGCCGGCAGCGTGCCCGACATCAGCCAGCTGGCCTACGGCACGGCGAAGGCGGCCATCAACCACATGACGAAGTCCATGGCCGTGCAGCTGGCCCGGGCGAACATCCGCGTGAACGCCGTGGCCCCGGGCATGACCGCCACCGATGCCGTGGCCGACAACCTCTCCGACGAGTTCAAGGCCTTCTTCCTGCGCCACATTCCCCTGGGCCGCATGGCCGACCCGGCCGACATCGCCGCGGCCGTGGTGTACTTCCTCGGCGACGAGAGCGCTTCCACCACCGGCCAGCTGCTGGAAGTCTCCGGCGGCTTCGGCCTGGCCACGCCCATCTTCGCCGACGCCATGGACGCCGCCGTGGCGCGGTAGGGGAGGCTAGCGGCGGGACGGCCGTCGGAGCTCCATGGCGGCCGCTCCGCCGTGGCGCGCTCGGAGGAGGTCCCACTGCTGCGGGGCCGCTCCGCCGTGGCGCGGTAGGAGAGGCGCTGCCGTCATGGGCCGCTGCCGAAAATATGGCGGCGCTCTGGTGCATGTTCCCTTCTCGTCCTATAATGGATCAATTACTGGAATCCAGGGCACCGAGTGGAAGAAGGAGCGCAGCCGTGGCCTACTATTTCGATGAACCGTCCCGTACCTTCAACGAGTACCTGTTGGTCCCGGGCCATACGCCCGCCGATTGCGTGCCGGCCCGCGTCAGTCTGAAGACGCCGCTGGTGAAGTACCGCAAGGGCGCGGAGGACTGCCCCCTCGAGCTGTCCGTGCCCATGGTGTCCGCCATCATGGCCGCCGTGTCCGACGACAAGATGGCCGTGGCCCTGGCCACCGAGGGCGGCCTGTCGTTCATCTACGGCAACCAGTCCATCGAGGACGAGGCCGCCATGGTGGCCCGCGTGAAGGACTATAAGGCCGGCTTCGTCACCTCCGACGCGAACCTCTCGCCGGACATGACCCTCGGCGAAGTGGTGGACCTGAAGGAGGAATTCGGCCACTCCACCATGCCCGTCACCGCCGACGGCAGCGCCCACGGCAAGCTGTTGGGCATCGTCACCGAGCGCGACTACCGCCTCTCCCGCATGTCCCTGGACGAGAAGGTGGCCGATTTCATGACCCCCCGCGAGAAGCTCGTGGTGGCCCCGGCCGACACCTCCCTCAAGGAGGCCAACGACATTATCTGGGAGCACAAGCTGAACTCCCTGCCCATCGTGGATGCCGACGATCACCTGGTGGCGCTCGTGTTCCGCAAGGACTACGACTCCCACAAGTCCAACCCCGACGAGCTGCTCGACTCCCACAAGCGCTACATGGTGGGCGCGGGCATCAACTCCCGCGACTACGCCGAGCGCATCCCGGCGCTGGTGGAGGCCGGTGCCGACGTGCTGTGCATCGACAGCTCCGAGGGCTATTCCGACTGGCAGAAGCTGACTATCGAATGGGTGCGCGAGCACTACGGCGACTCCGTGAAGATCGGCGCGGGCAACGTGGTGGACGCCGAGGGCTTCCGCTTCCTCGCCGACGCGGGTGCCGACTTCATCAAGATCGGCATCGGCGGCGGCTCCATCTGCATCACCCGCGAGACCAAGGGCATCGGCCGCGGCCAGGCCACGGCCACCATCGAGGTGGCGAAGGCCCGCGACGAGTACTTCCGCGAGACCGGCGTGTACAT
>CANSQM010000001.1 GCA_947649205.1 uncultured Enterorhabdus sp. | reverse complement strand
TCCGCATAAACGCACATGCACCATATCAGTCGCCATTGATAACCGCATAGGTGCGCGTGCTGTCGGGACTCCACACTCCTGAGACGTCTCCCTTGGTTGAATCCGCCCAACCAGTCAGACGCACTTTGTATCCTTGAGCCTTGCTGAGAACCCTAATGCTGCAATCCTTATTTGCGTACTTGAGAGTCGCCCTCGATTTTTCAACCACGTTCTCCCATTTGCTCCCCGTCCATCTATCGACATAAACTCGACAGCGATCACATTTCTTCACAGCAGCACGTATATAAACTGGCGCGGTATTGTCTTTTCGGCGAGACTCGCCACCATTGCTCGTTGCTCCACTTTTGCTGAACGTAAAGTAGAATTTCCTGTTGGTAGTGTTAGCGTGGGGCTGGATGGTGGAATCATCTGAAGTTGAGCCTCCATCCACCCTCTCTCCGCCTACGTCGGCAAAGGCAACACCAGATGGAGTCATAATAGCGAGAGCGATAAAACAGGAGGCAAGTTTGACGGATGGTTTCATTCTTCTTTCCTTTCTCCCAAGAGTCCGGCGGCTAGAATGGTACTGGGGAGAAGCGGAACTGTATGTCATCAGAGCTTATGAAATACCTGATGACAGATGCCGTCAATGCAAAACCCGTGCTCCGCCGCCCAGATCGAGGGCATCTTTGATGGCATTGGCAAATTGAGCTCTTGAGTTCGCGCCCAATCTTCGATACAGCATTAAGCAAGCATTGTTAACAGTGCCCCGCGACAGATACGCCCCTTCGGAAATCTGCGTCGCCGAATATCCTTGAAGAATTCCGAGTCCTACCGATACTTCGGTAGGAGAAAACCCTTTGGCCACCAGATAGGCTTCCGCGCGGATCAATTCGGGACGCCCAAAGAGCCTTGCGGTTTGCCGCAAATCGTATTCGCTTTTCGTCTCGCGGTAAAGCTTCACCTGCCCGTAAGCAACCACCACAAGCAGCACCATAGCCGCCGCAAACCCAATCATGGGAAACAGCACGTCGCTCGGGTCAAGATTATCGAAAACCCACGTGTAGTAATCCATAAGATCATTGCAGAAATTTGTCGCGATGCGGCCAAAGGTCAAGCCGACGCCCAGTGCAACCGACACCGGCCCGAGACGAGACGGTAGAAGAGGCGCCACGACAACGAGCAATCCCAGCGTAAGAAACGTCAGAACCGGCATTATCAAAGACCCCTGCCCCGCCGCAGTTACGAGAATCCCCATTGCCAACAACGCCACGGCAAACACTCGCGGCATGCCCACAAGGCGCCCCGTAAGCATCAAGGCCAAGAAAATCGTCCACGATGCGGTGAGTAACGTCGCAGCCATCGGTCGATCGAGGTCGGCCCATGCCATTTGGACGAAGAGACCGATAAACAGCACCGTCACCATAAGCCAAACTGACACTTCCAGCGATGCGGCCAGCCGATAATCACCATCATTCCTGTCGTCTTTGCTTTCAGCACTTCCTTTTACCGCCTCCGCGACCGCGAAAGCGATGCAGAGAGAAGCAACAAACGTCGCTCCCTCCACTAGCGTGTGCGATACCTCTACAACCAGCGATAACCTCAAAAACACGAGGACAACCCACAACGCTATCGCAAGGACAATCAGGGCCCGTGTGGCACCCTCTTGAACCGCAGGCTTCACACCACACCACTCCGCGATCCCGAAAAGCATAAACCCCGTTCCCAAGCCAAACACGAGAGGGGCCCCCGCAGCCACAACCGTGTCGTCGAATGCACCAGCAGGAACAAGTACCCATGCTGCCGCTATCAGGACCAAGATGCCCGCTATATTTAGTGCTGCACATGGGCGGTTCGACATCTTCACTGTAACCGCCTCGTCGTCTCCCTGCGTCTGCGCCTTCGAACGCAACCGCATTTCGCGATAGCTCTGGTAAACACTTGAAGCCTCATCACCATTGCCCAATTCGAGCTTGCGATACGCACGTTGCAAATAAGCTCGCACTGTTGACGCCCCAACGCCCATTGCAACTGCCGATTGGGCCGACGTAGAACCTGCAAGCATAAGACCCAGAGCCTGTTGCTCGCGTTCGGTGAGAGTCTTGGCCTTATCCCCGCCGAAAACATCGTGCAACTCGATTCCCGAAACGGCTTCCAACAATGATGGCCCGTTCCCACCCTTCGCTGAAGCGTCGCCAACCGAGATCTTTTCCCCCTCATCACAAAGGCGCTGTGACTCACACCGAGCATCAAAACCCTCGGCAACCAGGCCCAAAACAGCAATGACATACAGGCCGGAAAGAAGGAACCAGCCCCAGTGAGGCATCTTGTCGTACACAAGTATTGACCTACTGAGAAAATTCCATGCTATGGCTCCGAACGCATACACGGCGAGCACGCGGCAGGTCTTATCCCATCGAGGAAAAAGAGATATTTCCCTCTTGGCCCCATCGCAAGCCGCGCCGCCGTGGTCCCCGCGCAGGCGTTTCGTCAATCCAAAGCACCACATCGCAGCTAACAGAAGTGCGGCAATTCCCGGAAGCATGACAGCCGGGGAAAGACCAAATTGAGACCAGAGCATCTCACCATCAAATACCTGAGCAAGAGAAGGGACACGTGCTTCTCGATGGAACGCGGAAAATTCCAGAGGCGCCTTCGAGAACCCCGCCGTGCAGGCTAGCGCAAACACCATCGGAGACAGAATTGAGGCTCCCGCAAAGTCGTTCTTCTTCAACTGTTGATTCGCACCAGGCTTCTGGAGCCCGATCACGCAAGGAACCAACGCGCAAAGAAGCGCTGAGACAAGCAGGCAGATTTTGCCGTACTCCTCCACGAGGAGACGCCAAGGCGTATCGAAAACGAGGTTTACCGGAAAAGGGAGAAAGCATGCCTCCCCTGCATGGGGGTGAAGAGGCATCGCGTCGTATATGATTTCGGGATCGCATTCGAGCGCAACGGGAAGACTAGCCAGTTCGGCCGCACTGATTGCAATGGCCAGCAGCCATCCGACCGCGAAAAGAGCAGCTATGGCTGCTTTTACCCAGAAGCGAGTCGCCAAGAATTTTTTGACCCTATCATGCAAAACAGTGGTTGCAGCAGAACTCCAGGCTGCGCCAAGCAAACAACCGATCAACAAGCCGAGAGCGACCCAACCGTAAAACCCTGTGAGAACAGGGCCCCTATAGGGTTCTGCAAGAAAGAAGGGTGTCGCGGTGAGCGCCGCAAACCAGAAAACCCATGCCGTGCCGATGGCCGCCTTCCCCGCAGTACCCATGCGCGTCATATGTCACTGACCCTCCACCAGTTTGCTCTCTACACCTCTTCGTCAATATGACAAGTATATTATTGGGCCGCATCGCACCAGAGCGCCTCGATCACCATTGACCTCTCTCGACTCAGAATAACATAGGAGCACCATCCATCGACGAAATTCCGACCTTACACTCTTTCCTGAAGAAGCAGCGGGGCATTATCATCCCAGTATCGCCGAAGAAGCTGGGCGAGGTGGGGAATATCGGTGCTCGCGACATGCCATGCGATAGCCCGGTCAACTTCGCGATAACCGTGGGCCACAAAGTTCCGAAAGCCCTTGATCTGCCGCCACGGGTAGTCAGGGAAGGCGCCTACCACCTCTTCTGACAGATGGACGACGTCCTCTGCGATGCGGTAGACGGGACTCATCGCGGCGTCGTAGGCCAGCTCGCCATCTTCCGAGCGATCGTTCACGAACTTCTCTTGGTCAAGGGAAAAGCGCTCGATACGGCTTGCGAGCGTTCTCGTATCTTCCAGGATAACGCTGATGAGATCGAGGTCGCGCTCAAGCTGCCTCATAGAGCAGCACCTCGTCTCGCTGCATGCGCTTCCGGAAAGCCGGACGCATAAATTCAAGCGGATTGGTCACAATCTCGACGGCGCGGCCCAAGCGAGCCTCCAAAGATTCCTGGATATCGAGCAGGTCACCGTAGTTGATTTCCGGACCGCACTCGAGCCTCACATCGACATCGCTTTGAGGCCCCTCCTCGCCCCGGGCAAAAGAGCCGAACAGGTATACCGCACGAACATCATAGGGTGCAACTGCATCCCTCAAGGCCTCTGTTATGTGTTCGACCGTCAGCATGCAAAGAGTATATCATGGGAACGCTGCGAGGCGCACCCTCTCGGCAATGCGACTCTGACCCGAAAACCGCAATGTCAACCCACCGAGCAGGAACACCAAAGGCTGGCGCGGGCGGCCCTTCCCTACTCCCCCAGGTACTCCTTCTGGCGCTGGCGGGCGAGTTGGAGGCCGCGGGCGACGAAACCCTGGCCGAACACCTCGCGGATCTTCCAGGCGTAGCGGGTCTCGGGCTCATCGAACTTGCGGCGCTGAAAGGCCAGGCAGGCAGCCACCTCGTCCCCGAAACCGGCGTAGAACTCCTCCATGGCATCGATCAGCCGCTTGGCGGCCTTCACCACCGAGTACGCGCTGCCGTCGGGCATGACGATCTTCACGGTCTTCAAGTCGTAGTGGGCGGCGTTCTTGAAGTTCTGCACGGCCTGCACCTGGTCTTTGGGGGTGAGGCGCGGGCCCTCCACTGAGGCGGCCCACACCAAGAACAACTGGCTGAACAGCACATCCCGCTCGTCGATGCCGGCGCGCACCAGGGGGTTCAGATCCACCATGCGCAGCTCGATATGGCTGATGCCCTCCTTCAGGCCCGCGAGGCTGTAGGGGCCAAAGCCCTTCAAGCGGATGGGATAGTACAGCTCGGAGGGATAGCGGATCATGCCCTCGTCGATGTAGGCCTGGATGGAATCGGCATAGGCCGACGCGCTGGCATAGTCCAGCACGGGCGCGAAGAAGTTCCAATAGCCCAGCTCCGAGCAGCGCACCGTGGCCAGGCCCTGGAACAGATCGCCGCCGATCTTGCCCTTCTCCACGTAAGAGGAATCCATGACGGGGCTCGCGGCCATGACGGCCGTGAGGATCCAGCCCCAGGTGACGCAGTTCTCGGCCAGGCGCATGTACAAATCGTCGCGGTAGGCATCGAAGTCCTCGCCACCGGTGAGGGCGAAATCGGCCCGCAGGAGGCTCTCGGCGAAGGAATAGTTCAGGTGAATGCCGGAAAACGCCATCTTGTAGCGGCCGTAACGATCGGAGAGGTACTCGCGGTAGGCGGTCTTGTCGGCGTCGTCGCCGTAGTACTGGGCGATGGGGATGTCCTTCTCCCCCAGGATATAGGGCGGGTTCGAGAACGGCCACAAAAGCTCCCGTTCCGGCAGGTTCGCGACGGCCCGCTGCACGACGGCGTTGTAGTGCTCCAGCGAGGCGATGGCCGCCGCCGGCGTGGGACACACCGGGGTGTTCACCTCCACCTGGTTCTCGGAGAAGTCGCGCACGATGTGCACATCGTCGGCGAAGTCGGCCGGTGTGTGGGCCAGAAAGCCGCCGCCATCGATGCGCAGGGATTCCTTCTCCAGGCCGAAGCCACCCTCCAGAAGATGCGGACGAACCGATTCGTGATGGGCATGCAGCATAGTTGCCTCCCCGGATGTGTGACGGGCGCCGCCGAGCGCCCCAAGCGGCGGCCACCGGCCCCGCTTTTCTTGATGTTCGCCATTAAGTTTAGCAGGTGCGCCCCATCTCAAGGCTCCTCATCCGCCCCTTCGCCACGATTTCGCAATATGCGGGAGGAAATCGATTAAGTGCCATCTGGCCCGAACGCCGGGGAACACCATTGACCGCAAAGGGCCTGAAGGGTAGACTATACGCTTGCGTGAAGCGACGGGCCTTTAGCTCAGTCGGTAGAGCAGGGGACTTTTAATCCCAAGGTCGCGGGTTCGATCCCCGCAGGGCCCACCACCTTTTCGCCGCACCGCGTTTCGCACCGGCAGTCATCCGGCGCTCGCGCATCGTTTTGGCACTGGGGTATCGTCCAACGGCAGGACTCTGGTTTTTGGTACCAGCTACCTAGGTTCGAATCCTAGTACCCCAGCCACTTTCTTCCCCCTTTCAACAATGAAAGCATTCCCAGGTCGTGCGAGATGGGAATTCAAGCCCTACCGGGCTCCCTTCTCGGTTTTCGCGACGACGAGGAACAACGCCATGGCCGCAGCCCCCACTACGGCCATGGCCAGGTACAGGTTTCCGTAGCCGATGAGCGGGGCCACCACGCCCAGCAGAATGGGACCCACGCCCACCCCCACGTCGAGCAGCATGTAGAAGGTGGCGTTGGCCACCGACAGACGCGCGTCGCTCGTCACGCGCACGGCCATGGCCAGCCCGCACGACTGCACGGTGCCTACGCCGAAGCCGAGCAGAGCCGCCGCGCCGAGCATCATCCCGTCGTTGGCGGCGAAGGCGAGCACGACCATGCCCAGGACAAAGGATACAAAGGCCGGCACCATGACGGGGTGGGGCCCCACGCGGTCGAAGGCGCGGCCGGTGAAGGGGCGCGTGGCGAACATGGCCAGGGCGTACACCACGAAGAACACGCTAGCCGCCCGGTCCAGGCCGATCTCGGTGGCGTAGGGCGTGAGGAACGTGAGCAAGCTGGAATAGCCGAAGAACAGAAGGCCGCACACCACGGCAATGGGCAGCACGCCGGCCTCCACGAAGCGCGCGAGCGGCGAATGCTCCACCTTCGCAGTGACCACCTCTTCCAGATGGGTGGAAGGCACGCGGCAGCAGGCCGGGCAATCGTCGTCGGTGCCGGCACAAACCGGGCAGACGGCGCCCGCTACCGCGTCCTGGGCGGGCGCCGCGAGAGCTTCCGCCGCAGACGTATCGGCAACTCGAGCGTCGGCAACCCGGACCTCGTCGGCGGCGGAAGCGGCCCTCTCGCGTGCCTCTTCCAGAGGGGCGGCTGCCAGGGCACCAGCCGCCGCGTCGTCGGCCGCGTCCATCTCGGCCACCGCCGATGCAGCATTCCCCCGCACCTTCGTGGAAGACGCCGGGCGCAGGAGCAGCGCCGCGGGAATGGAGAGGGCCACGAGCACGCTCGCCACCGCGAACACCACCGGGTAGCCGAAGTTGTTCGCCAGGAAAATACCGGCGAAGGGACCGATGGCGCTGCCCAGGGTGATGGACAGCATGAAGTAGCCGATGCCCTCGCCCTTGCGCTCGGGGGGCACCACGCTCGTAATGACCGTGGCGACGGTGGTGGAGCACACGCCGTAGGCGAACCCGTGGGCCAAGCGCACCCCGATAAGAGCGCCCACCGGCTCGTTCAGCAGGTAGAGCGCTGTGAGGGCCACCTCCGCGATGCAGCCGACCACAAGCAGAGGCATGCGCCCGAAATGCTCCATCATCGGCGCGGCGGCAAAGCGCGAGAACAGCGTGCCCACGATGAAGGCGCTGGCGCAGAAGGCGGCCACGGCGGCCGGAGCCTGGTACACCGCGAGCGCGTAGGCGGTCATGACCACCATGAGCATGAAGTAGTTGCCCGCGATGAAGAAGTTCAAGCAGGTGCCCGCGATGAAGTTGCGGGTCCACAGGGGTTGGGGCTCAGGCTTGGCGCAGGGCGCAGCAGACGGGGGCGCCGCCTTGGCGCGGGCGGCGGAGCGGGCGGAGCGAAGATCCGACGGAGCGGCGGAGGTTGCGGCCGCGGGGGTCGCGGAGGCGGGAGAAGCCATTAGCGGCAATCGCCTTCTTTCGCGATGAGCACGGTCATGGGCGATTCCTTGGTGACCGCGTAGCTGACCGAGCCGAGGAAGCCCTTCACACCGCCCTGGCCGCGGCTGCCCATGATGATGAGGTCGCAGCCCTCGTCCCGAGCGCAGTTCACAATGAGATCGGCCGGCGAGGTGCCCTTGAGAATCTTCACCTCCGCGGGGTTCGCCATGGCCTCGGCGATGGCCTGAAGCTCGGCGCGCACAGCCATGGCGTCGTCCGCCATCACCGTGTCCATGCCGGCCGCCGCCGAACCTGACGAGAACAGCCGCATGACATGCACCAGCACCACTTCCACCGCAGGGTTCTGGGCGGCTATCTCGCCCATCACCTCCAAGGCGCGGTGCGACGGCGCGCTTCCGTCATAGGCCACCAGTATCTTCTTGCACCACATGGGGCATCCTTTCTGTCGGCAAATCTGCCAGAACGGCTATCAAGCTCACCAAGCATTGTAGCCCCGCCCCCGGGCCCCCACGGATTCTTTGCAAAGTTGTTGAAAAGACCGGCGCCAGCCGCTTCCCTCACACCTGCCCCCCTGTAGACAGCGAGCCCGCAACGGCAGGAGGCGCCGAAAAGCCCCCTACTCTCCCGCCGCTTCCACCACATCGATGAGCTCCTGCTGGGAGTGCACCCCCAGCTTCGCGTAGATGTTCTGCACGTGGGTCTTCACCGTGTTGCGCGACAGCACCAACTTCTCCTGGATGTAGGCGGCGTTGCGCCCGTGGGCCAGAAGCGAAAGAATCTCACTCTCGCGCGGCGTGAGGCCGAAGGACGTCGACGTCTCGGCGCACCGGCCTTCCAGCGCATCGACCACAGGTTCCAAGGCGACCGACGAGCGCGACGGCGCTTCGAAGCCTGCGGTGGCCATTCCCACAAGGCCGCCATCGACCTTGCCTGTGCCACTGGGCGACCCCGTACCCACGCGCAGCGGCGCTACAGCCTCCACCCCGTCGATGGTGTCTTGGAAGCTGAACCCCTTAAGCGCCGTGAAATTCGCCGCCAGAAAGCCAAACAACACCACCGCCACGAGGGTGGAGATGGCGAGACTCCCCTCCAAGGCCCCCGTCCAATGCCCGAAGGTCGCGCCGCACAGAAGCCCGAAAGACGAGGCGGCGCGCCCCCACGCGAACACGGCCAAGGCATTCACCTTGTTGCGCGCGCCGATGGAGGCGAGCGCGAACCACATGAGCACCTCAAAGCACTCGCTACCCGCGAACAAAAGACCGTTCACCAGCGCCGCATGGGCCACGTCCACACGCCCGTTGAGCACGATGATGGAGAGGAATCCCGCTGTTACGAGCAGGGCGGCCGCCTCGTAGAGGATGTCGGCCTTGGGCTGGCGCGGCAGCAGGGCCAAGACGAGCAGAAGACCTAGGGGGATAACGCCGAGCATCGTGGTCTGGGGCGCCCCGTCCACCGTCTCGAAGGTGAGCGCAAAGCCGTAGGCGATCCGGAAAACGAAGATGGCCACGAACAGCCCGTGGGCGAAGGGCAGATAAGAGGCGGGCTGGGTGATAGACGTCTCCCGGGCGGGCGCCGCGCCGCCCATGACGGCGAGCATTTCAAGCGCGAGGGGACGGCAGACGGCGTACATCACGAACATGATGGACACCAGCACCGCCACGGCCACATCGGCCCCCATGAAGGAGAACGGGATGCGCAGAAGATAGCTGAGGCCGAACGCCGAGGCGATGCACAGCATACACGAGCGCCGCCCCAGCGTGCACAGGGAAATACCCGCGAGCACCACGATCCAGCGGGACCCGACCGACCGCAGGCACGAGCCCGCTATGAGCATGAGCGGATTGCACTGCCACAGGCCGATCAGGATGAGCATGTAGCCCAAGGAGTAGAGAGCCAGAGATGTCAGGGTCATCGGCCCCTCTTTGATGGAGGACGGGCGATTCAGCGCCCATACGGCGAGCACGGTCAGCGTGGCCACGCCCACCGCCGAGGATATATCGCGCGCCTCGGGGGCCAAGCCGATGAAGTGGGGGTACAGGTACACGTTGGTAAGCCAGGTGCCGAACACCTCGGCCGTCAGGGCCACCAGGCAGCGCAACCAGGCGCCGCGAACCGTTGTCGTGGAATGCAAGGCGCCCCTTCCTCCCCGTTGTCTGGCACCGGGGGCAAGCGTATCCCATTTCACCCCTTCTTGACAAGGAGAAATGCCCGATCTGGTACCAGCGGGGTGAGAGGCTTTCCCGCGAAATCCAGCGGCAAAATGGTCCTCCCGTGGCGAAGACAAGCGGCGGCTCGCGGAGCATGATGCAACCAATCGATGCACCGGCCCCACGGGAGAGGGCCGACGCCGGGACTCAAGCCCCGCGGGCATCCTGAACCCAAGGAGGGACCCATGAAATCTCTGAGCACGAACGTTTCCCGTCGCAGCTTCCTCACCGGCGCCACCGCCGCCGGCGCACTCGCGGCCCTGGGCCTGGCCGGCTGCGCGCCCCAGACAACCGCCGGCTCTCCGACGGCTGCCGACGCAGCTGCAGAGGGCGAGGCCCTGGCTGCCACTGGCACCGACTGGCTCGGCGCCGCCCCCGAGATCGCCGAGGGCGACATCGTCGAAATCCGCGACACCGAGCTGCTCATCGTCGGCGCCGGCAACGGCGGCATGGCCGCCGCGGCCACGGCGGCCGATCTGGGACTCGACTTCACCCTGTGCGAGAAGACCGGCTCCATCCAGCGCACCCGCCACTGGTTCGGCGCCATCAACACCGCCTATACCAAGGCCGCCGGTGCCGAGGTCGACAAGGCCAAGCTGCTCAACGAGTTCACCCGCTACGCTTCCAACCAGGCCGACCAGCGCGTCGTGCGCGTGTGGATCGATGAATCCGCCGAGGTGACCGACTGGCTCGATCCCATTCTCACGGCTGCGGGCATGACCTGCGCCTTCGATAACAACGTCGACCACGCCACCGGCGGCACCGACTACAACATCTTCCCCATGGAGCACTATTATTCGGGCACCGACGCGGCCGGTGAGAAGCTGGAGCGCAACAAGGTGCTGCTCGCCTACATCAACGAGCGCGGTTACGACGTCACCTACAACCACAGCCTGGCCAAGCTCGTGCAAGACGACACCGGCAAGGTGGCGGGCGCCATCTTCGAGACCCCCGACGGCTACGTGCAGATCAATGCCGCGAAGGGCGTGCTGCTGACCACGGGCGGCTACGTTTCCAACGCCGATATGCTGCGCGCCTGCAACCCCATGGTGGAACGCTGCGTCACCCTGCAGTACGGCTCGCCGAACAACACCGGCGACGGCATCAAGGCCGCCATGCACATCGGCGCCCAGAAGGATGCCATCGGCGCGCCCATGATCTTCGACCGCGGCGCCGTGCTCCCCGGCGAGAACGCCGGCATCGTGAGCGACCCGGGCGAGCCCGCCACCTTCATCGGCACCGACAAGCAGTTCAACCTGGGCAGCCAGCCGCTCATGAAGGTGGCGCGCGACGGCAAGCGCTTCGTGAACGAATCCACTCCCTACGACTTCTGCTGCTTCGCCGCTGCGGCCAACGAGGGCGGCGTGTTCTGCCAGGTGTTCGATTCCAACTTGAAGGAGGACGTGAAGCGCTTCAACACCATCGGCTGCTCGCGCCAGACCCAGCAGCTTCTCGCAGCTGAGGCTAACACCTCGCTCGACGAGATTTATGCCGACCAGCTGGAGAAGGGCACCATGGTGAAGGCCGATACCCTTGACGAGCTGGCCGACAAGCTCGGCTTTGCCGATGAGGCCAAGGAGGCCTTTCTCACCGAGGTGGACAAGTACAACGGCTTCTTCGACGCCCAGAAGGACACCGATTTCGGCAAGGAGGCCTACCGCCTGTCCGAGCTGCGCCAAGCGCCCTTCTACGGCATCTGGTACGGCGGCTCCATCCTGACCACGGTGGACGGCCTGCGCATCAACCCCGACATGCAGGTGCTCAACGAGCAGGGCCATGTGATCGAGGGCCTCTACGCCGCCGGCGACTGCTCCGGCTCGGTGTTCGCCAACAACTACCCCGAGTACATTGTGGGCTGCGCCTGCGGCCGCACCATCACTTTCAGCCGCCACGCCGTGCGCCACATGGCCGGCGACCTCTCCTAAGCGGGGAAATGCAGGCGGCCGGTGCCTCCCTCCCTCGCCGACCGCCGCTTTCTTATAGATCGGAGCCCTGGCGCGTCATCGCACCGGGGCTCCGTCGCTTTTAGGCTGCTCCCTACCCGGCTGCCACGAAGGTATCGCGGTCGGGGGCGAAGGACTGCATGGCCTCGATGGTGCGGGCGAACAGCTCGTCCAACTCCCAGCCGAGCATTTCCGCGCCGCTCGCGATGACCTCGCGGCTCACGCCGGCGGCGAAGCGCTTGTCCTTGTACTTCTTCTTGAGTGACTTCACGTTGAAGTCCATGACCGACTTACTCGGCCGCATGACAACGGCCGCGCCGATGAGGCCCGTAAGCTCCTCGGTGGCGAAAAGGATCTTCTCCATTTGCAGCTCGGGCTTGGGCAGCTCGGGGTTGAAGTCGGAGGTGTGGGACTGAATGGCGCGGATAAGCTCCGGCGTGCCGCCGGCGGCCTCGATGAGCGGCGCGGCGTACAGGGTGTGCTTCTCGGGCTCGTCGTCGTGCTCCTCCCAGTCCAGATCGTGCAACAGCCCCACGATGCCCCAGAAATCCTCGTTCTCCGGATCGTACTCGCGGGCAAAGTAGCGCATGGTCTGCTCCACGGTCTCGCCGTGCTCGATATGGAAGGGATCCTTGTTGTGGGCGGCCAGAAGTGCGGCGGCCTCGTCGCGGGTCATGCCGGCGGACAGTGCGCTCACAGGCGCCTCCTCTCGTCTCGTGTTTTCGCCTGGGAACACTATAGCGCCTCCCATGGCGCACGGCCGTTGGAATTCACCCCACAAAGAGCAGGGCGCCGCTGGAGATGCCTCCAACGACGCCCCGAAAACGTTGCGCGAGGCAGCCACCCGGCACCATGCCGGAGCGACCCGCACCCGCGGGGAGCCCCCTGCACTTAAGGGGCAGATCGCACCCGATGAGCGGCCCGCACTCGAACCGCTTCTTAAGCGGCCTGCTTCTTCCCGAAGATGGTGCGCGCCCCCTTTACCGCCAAGATGACGGCGAACACCATGAGCAGAAGCCCGATGACGAGCTGCAGCACCGTGGCCGCATCCACCGTGCCCGCGGCGATGAGGCCGATCTTGCCCCACACGGTCAGGGCCAACGAGCACAGCGTCACCACCATCATGAAGGCCATGGGCAGGTAGAACATCTTGTTGTTGCGGCCCGCGTTGCCGAGCCACGCGCACACGGCCAGAAGACCGAGGGCGGCCAGAAGCTGGTTGGCGGCACCGAACAGCGGCCAGACGAGCTGATAGCCGGTCAGTCCCAACCCCACGCCGAAGACGACCGTGATAATGGTGGCCACCCACGGGTTCGTGAGCACCTTGCGCCAGCCGGCGAGCTCGCCCATCTCCATACCGTGCGGGGTGAACAACTCTTGGAACATATAGCGGCCCAGGCGCGTGGCGGTATCGAGCGAGGTGAGACAGAACACCGATACAGCCAGCACCAGAAGCGCATAGGCGATGGATTCCACCCCGGCCAGCCCGGGCACGCAGGCGAGCATCTGGGAGAGGCCCGCAGCGAACACCTGGGTCGGCGAGGCATAGGTGCCGTCCATGTAACCGGCGAACACGAAGGCCACCGCGCACAGCGAGATAACGGCCACCAGGCACTCCAGCAGCATGCCGCCGTAGGCGATGGGCTGGGCCTCGGCCTCGCGATCGAGCTGCTTGGAGGTGGTGCCCGAGGCTACCAGGCTATGGAAACCGGAGATGGCGCCGCAGGCGATGGTGATGAACAGGGCCGGGAACAAAAAGCCCGAGGCGGCCACCTTGCTCTCGCCCGCAACAGCCGCAAAGCCCGTAAACGCCGGGATCTCAAGCGATGCCGCGTCGCCGGTCAGGCCCGCGCCGATAATGCCGACAAGGGCCAGGGCAATCATGCCGTAGAGCAGATAACTCGACAGGTAGTCGCGCGGCTGCAGCAGAATCCACACCGGAGCCACCGAGGCCACCAGAATATAAAGGCCCACAATGAGCATCCACGTGGTGTTGTCCAGAGCGATGACCGGCAGATTGTAGCCAAGCTCCACCACGACTACGATAATGGCGATGGCCGAGGCGATGTTAGCCGCCGCGGGAATCTTGCGACCGCGAGTGACAAGACCGTAGATGACGGCCACCACGATGAACAGCACCGAGATCATGGCCGTGCGCATATTCGCCATATTGGCCGCCTCGGCGGCAGCGGCCTTGGCGGCATCATCGAGCGGCACGGGCGTGACGGCGAAGGTGCTCGCAACGATGGAGGCGAAAGCGGCCACCACCAGAATGAGCGTCAGATAGGCGAAGGTGCAGAACAACTTCTTGGCCGTGTCATCGATGTTGTGGGCGATGACCGTGGCAAGCGTTTGCCCCTTGTGGCGGATAGAGGCGAACAGCGCGCCGAAGTCGTGCAGGGCGCCGAAGAAGATGCCGCCGATGAGAACCCACAGAAGCACGGGCACCCAGCCGAAGACGGCAGCCTGGATAGGGCCGTTGATGGGGCCCGCGCCGGCGATGGACGAGAAGTGGTGGCCGAGCACCACGTAGGGCGGAGCAGGCACATAGTCCTTGCCGTCCTCCAACTCATGGGCCGGCGTGGGGCGGTCGGGCCTCACACCCCACTGACGGGCGAGCCAACCGCCGTAGAAGATGTAGCCCGCGACGAGCACGACGATGGCTACGATGAGAATGACCAGTGCGTTCATTCCTGTCCTTCCTTTCCTTTCCCTTTATCTCACCACGGGCGAAACCCTCACGGCCGACGCCTCTGTCACTGGCACTTCCGCAACCGATGCGGAATCGATCACGGCCTCCGCCATGGCCGTGCCTCTTCCGTCCTCCGCCGACGGAGCCCCTTCGGCAAACGCGTTCGCCGCCAAGGTTTCCACGAGTGGCTTTCCCTGAGTATTGGCCCAAACGCGGCGCGCCGACAGATCGACGACGGCCACGCGCATGTCGGCCCAGCCCTTCAGCCCGAAGGAGAAGCTCTTGCGAAACCGGGCTCTGCGCACGAGGCGCGGCACGGCCTCGTCCACCCCATCAGCCACCACGACCAGCGAAAGATACGAACACATATGGTCGGGGGCAAGCTGCACTTTGGCTAGGGCCTCACGGGCCATGAAGTGCAGCAAGTCGTTCAATTCCGCCTCGGTCAGGCGAGCCGTCGGCCAGAAGAACAGATACTCGTGACTGGAAGCCTCCCACAGCTTCGCTCGCTTCACGAGCACGTACTGAGAAGCTGATGAGTGAAACTCGGCATAGCCCGGAAAGGCGCGGCCTGCGAAGCGATGATCGCGCTCGACATCGAACCACGCCTCATGGGCGGCGAGAAGTCGCTCGATGACTTCCATGCGGCCAGCCATGACCATCGCCTTCTTCCAAAAAAGACCTTGCGGATGAACGTTACGAGATTAGTACGATCTCTCCGCCAGCGCAAGGAGTTTTTTTGGCAAATTGTCAGTTCGGAAAAGCCGTTTCCGAAAAAGGGAAGCAGCGCCCAAGCGCGGAGAGCTAGAACACCACGCCCAGGGCGTTGCAGATGAGGCCCCAGAAGACGCCGATGACGTAGAGGGCGACGATGATGGCGAGATTCTGCCTCCAGTGGCGGTTGGCGCGCACGAGCACGAGCAGGCCCACGCCGGCGCTGACGAGCAGGCCGGCGAGCATGGCGCCCGCGCCGAGCACCCCTTCCACGTACAGCTGCGCGATGATCACGCTGGCGGCGCAGTTGGGAATGAGGCCCACGAGCGCCGTGGCAAATACCGAGAAGGCGGGGTTGTCGCCGAGGAACTGGGCGAGAGCGTCCTCCCCCACCACTTCCAGTACGGCGTTAAGCACCACAGTAATGATGAAGATGAACAGCGTCACCTGAATGGTGTGCCTCGTGGCGGATCGCAGGATGCCCTTCCACCCGTGGCCGTGGCTGTGGGTATGCTCCACATCATCGTGGTGCTCGTAGGCGCGCTCGGGCGCCTGCTCGCAGGCATGGCAGTCATCGTTGCACCCGCACTGATCCCGCTCGCACAGCTCGTGAATGCGCAGGCGCTCCCTATCGCGCCGGGCGAGGCGCAGCACCGTGTCCACGATAAAGCCCATGACCATGGCGATGACCACCTTCGCCCCCATGATGGAGAGGATGGTGTTGGCCGGCACCGCCTCGGCGAGAAAGATGGGCAGCATCTCATCGGAGGTGGACAGGAAGATGGCGAACAGGGTGCCCAGGGTGATAACGCGCCCCGCCCACAGCGTGGCCCCCACCGCCGAGAATCCGCACTGGGGCACTACGCCCAGCACCGCGCCCACGATGGGGCCGGCGGCGCCGGCGTGCTGGATGGCCCGCTGGGTCTTGCCGCCCGTCTTGTGCTCGAGCCATTCCATGGCCAGGTAGGTCACGAACAGAAACGGGATGAGGTACAGCGTGTCGGAGACCGAATGCTCCAGCACGTGTTCGGCTATGTGCGCAAATTCTTCCATGGGGCCCATTGTAGAAGAAAGGCGGCCTTCGGGCCGCCTTTCCGCGCGTTAGTTTGTTGAGCGGTTACCCAACCGGAGAGCTTGGGGCCTCCGGCTTAGTACATCCCGCCGCCGCCCTGCATGGCACCGGCCAGAGCGCTCAGATCGGGGCCCTCCTTGGGGATCTCGTTGATGGTGGCCTCGGTGATGAGGATGAGAGCCGCCACGGAGGCCGCGGACTGCAGTGCGGTGCGGGTCACCTTCACCGGGTCGTTCACGCCCATCTCGATCATGTTGCCGTACTCGCCGTTGGCGCAGTTCAGGCCCTCGCCCTTCGGCAGGCTCTTGACCTTCTCCACCACGACGGAGCCCTCGAAGCCCGCGTTCTGGGCGATGGCGCGCATAGGGGCCTCGATGGCCTTGCGGATGATGTTGATGCCGACTTCCTCGTCCTTGTCGCCGGCAACCACGGAATCCAGGGCGTCGATGGCGTCCACCAGGGCCACGCCGCCGCCGGCGACGATGCCCTCCTCCACAGCCGCGCGGGTCGCCTGCAGGGCGTCCTCGATGCGGGACTTCTTCTCCTTCAGCTCGGACTCGGTGGCAGCGCCCACCTTCAGCACGGCCACGCCGCCGGACAGCTTCGCCAGGCGCTCCTGGGCCTTCTCGCGGTCGAAGTCGGAATCGACGCGCTCCAGCTCGGCGCGGATGATCTGGATGCGGTTCTGGATGTCTTCCTTCTTGCCGGCGCCGTCCACGATAAGGGCGGTGTCCTTGGTGACCTTCACGGTCTTGGCGGTGCCGAGCATCTCCATGGTGGCATCGGCCATGGTCATGCCAAAGTCCTTGTCGATGACCTGGGCGCCGGTAACCACGGCGATGTCCTCCAGGATGCGCTTGCGGCGATCACCGAAGCCGGGGGCCTTGATGGCCACCACGGACAGGGTGCCGCGCAGACGGTTCAGCAGGATGGTGGAGAGAGCCTCGCCCTCCACGTCCTCGGCCACGATGAACAGCGGACGGCCGGCGCGCATGACCTCCTCCAGCAGCGGGACCATGTCCTGGATGGAGTTGATCTTCATATCGGTGAGCAGCACGAAGGGATCCTTCAGCACCGCCTCCATCTTCTCCATGTCGGTGGCCATGTAGGGGGAGATGTAGCCGCGCTCGTACTGCATGCCCTCGACGATCTCCATGTCGATGCCGAAGATGGTCTGGGACTCCTCGACGGAGATGGCGCCGTCCTTGCCCACGGCGTCCATGGCCTCGGCGATCTTGTCGCCGATGGCGGTGTCGCCGGCGGAGATGCGGCCCACGTTGGCGATCTGCTCCTTGGTGGACACCGGGGTGGCAGAGCCCTTGATGGAGGCCACGATGGCATCGGTGGCCTTCTCGATGCCGCGGCGGATGCCGAGGGCGTCGGCGCCAGCGGTCACGTTCTTCAGACCCTCGGAGACGATGACGTCGGCGAGCAGGGTGGCGGTGGTGGTGCCGTCGCCGGCCACGTCGTTGGTCTTCACGGCCACCTCGCGCACCAGCTGGGCGCCCATGTTCTCCACGGGGTTCTCCAGCTCCACTTCCTTGGCCACGGTCACGCCGTCGTTGGTGATGAGCGGGGCGCCGTAGGACTTCTCCAGGGCGACGTAGCGGCCCTTGGGGCCGAGGGTCACCTTCACGGCGTCGGCCAGCTTGGACACGCCCGCGGCCAGAGCGGAGCGAGCGTCGGTATCGAACTTGATTTCCTTAGCCATTGGTTCGCGTTCCTTTCGAGTTTTTTATCTTCTCAAAAATCAACAGGGGAAACAGCAGGCTTTTCGTGGTGAGTCGCATCGTGCTGAAGGTTCTGCGGTCTTGAGCTCAGACAGCCTTTGCGCTGTGTGCGAAAGACCGCAGGTTCTGAAGCGCGAGGCGGCCGCCACGGAAAGCCGTCGGCTGTGGCTGAAAAATTTATTCAACCACAGCGTAAATGTCGTCAGCGCGGAGAATGAGCACATTCTCGCCGTCCAGGGCGATCTCGGTGCCGCCGAACTTGCCGTAGATGACCTTGTCGCCCACCTTGACGGGCATGGGGATCAGCTTGCCGTCCTTGTCCATCTTGCCCTCGCCCACGGCGATGATGGTACCGGTCTGCGGCTTCTCCTTGGCGTCGGAGGCCAGGAAGAGACCGGACGCGGTGGTGACCTCGGCCTCGTCCTGCTTCAGGATGACGCGGTCGCCCAGAGGCTTCAAATTCATAGCTTGCCGTCCTTTCAATGGTTTGCGTAGTGCGGGTGCACAACCTCTCATTTAACCACTCTCTCGGGTTAAGTGCTAGCACTCCGCAACTACGAGTGCTAAACAGGAAGACATCATAACAGCAACGCCGGAGAAAACAAGGGGTGACGGAAGGAAAACTTGAGTTTTTTCCACTCAACTTTCCTACAATTACGGTTTTTATCAGGGATTACCGTGCCGCTGGGGAAACAAGCCCCGTCTCGTAGGCAAACACCACGAGCTGGGCCCGATCGTGGGCATCGGTCTTCGCCATGATGCGGGCCAGGTGGGTCTTCACCGTGGCCGGCGAGATGAACAGCTCCTCGGCGATCTCGTCGTTGGACAGGCCGCGGGCCACCAGCATGAGGATCTCGCGCTCGCGGTCGGTAAGGCTGCCCAGGGCCGCTCGGCGGCCGTCGGCGGCCTCGGCGCTCCCCCAGCCGCCCCGAGGCCGGGCGGCCACGAAAGTCTCCACAAGCCGGCGCATGACCGAGGGCTGGATAAGGGCATCGCCGGCGGCCACGACGCGGATGGCAGCGGCAATGTCGTCGGGATCTGCATCCTTGAGCAGAAAGCCGCTCGCTCCGGCCCCCAGGGCGTCGTAGACGTACTCGTCGATATCGAAGGTGGTCAGCACGAGCACCCGGGTTTTGGCCAGCAGCGGGTTGGCCGTGATAGCGCGGCAGGCCTCGATGCCGCTCATCTCCGGCATGCGAATATCCATGAGCACCACATCGGGCCGCAGACGCTGGGCCTCTTCCACGGCCTGGGCGCCGTTTCTGGCCTCGCCGACGATCTCGATGCCCTCGTAGGTGGAGAGGATCATCTTGAACCCCGAGCGCACGAGGTCCTGGTCGTCCACGACAAGCACGCGGATGGGATCGGTCTCAGCCATGGGTCTCCTCCTTCGGGGCGAGGGGAACGGCCACGGCGATGCGGAAGCCGCCCCAGGGGCTCTCGGCGGCGGCGAAGGTGCCATGGAGCAGGCGAACGCGCTCGGCCATGCCCACCAGGCCATGATGGCCGCCCTCCGGCGTCGGGCCGGGTCCGCGGCCGTCGTCGTCTACCACGAGCCGGGCCACAGCGCTCTCCTCGGCCACAAGGGTGATGGCGGCCCGGGTGGCGCCGGCGTGGCGCACGATGTTGGTGACCGCCTCCCGGGCGATGCCGAAGAGGGCCACGTCAATATAGGCCGGCACGCGAGCGCGATCGTAGCCCTCCATGGCCAGAGAGGTCTCGATGCCGGCCCCTTCCAGATAGCCCACGAGATCGGCCATGCGGTCGGTGCCCTCGGTGGGGGCGGTCTCGGCCGGGCCCTCCCCGCTGCGCAGCACGCCGATCATGGCGCGAATCTCCTCCAGGGCCTCCTTCGCCGTGGACCGCACTTCGGCGATGGCCGCTTTAGCTGCCGCCGGATCGCGCTCCACGAGCCGCTCGGCCGCGGCGGCCTGGATGCTCACCGCCGACAGGGAATGGGCCGTGATGTCGTGGACCTCCCGGGCGATGGACACCCGCTCGGCCTCGAGGCGGCGGCGCGCCTCGGTCTCGCGGGTGCGCTCGGCCGCGGCGGCCCGCTCCTCAATGGCCCGGGCACGCTCCTGATGCTCGCGCAGGGCGTAGCCCGCGAAGGCCGCGGCGAGCCCCAAAGCCCCGTTCTGGAAGAGGGTGAGCTGGGTCAGGATGCGAGACTGATCGGGCGGAGGCGGTGCCACGAACAGCAGGACGGCCAGCAGAGCGAAGGCCACGATTGCCTCGCCCCGAGGGCGGCTGGCAGCCAGGGTGAACAGGGCCACGAGCGGCCCCACCACCGACAGGGCAATGCCGTTGAGCTGGGACTGGAGCAGCGCCCAGGCCACGATGCACCCGACGAACGCCACCCAGGGCAAGCGGCGCCGAACCACAAGGGGCACGGTGGTGAGTGCGATGGCCCCCAGGGAGAAGGCCGTGGGCACCATGACTTGGATGCCCATGAGCCGGCGCATGAACTCGTCGGGAATGAGCAAGTTCACCGCCAGAGTGAACTGAAGGCAACCGAAGCCGAAGGCGCCGAGGGCCACCACCACGTCGATGAGCCAGTCGGTGGCGGTGAGTTTCTCGGTCTTTCCCAGCAGCGCATCCATGAGTACCATGGTAAACGAGAGCGGCCCCACGCGCCATACTCCCGTTGGGGTAGTTACGAGGGCGTTATTCGTAGAAGGGAGCAGCGGGGTACGGGGGCTCCAAAGCCCGCTTGAAGGCATTGGCCGCCGTGCGGGCGAGCACGTCGTCCACAAGGCGCCGGGTCGCTTCGGCCTCGCGCCCCTCGGCTGCGAGGGCCGCCGCAATAGCCTCGGGAGCTTCCCCATGCTCCACAGCGGCCACGAGGATGCGGTCCAGGGTGGCGTAGTCGATGCCGAGGGACTTCTCGTCCTCCTGGTCGGGCGACAACTCCGCCGAGGGCGGCTTCACGAACACGTTCACGGGAATGGGGCCGACTCCGCCGGCTTCCACGGCTCGGCGATTGCGGGCCCGGGCCATGGCAAACACATCGGTCTTATAGACGCCGCCCAAGGGGGCGAAGGCCCCGGCCGTGTCGCCGTAGAGGGTGGAGTAGCCCATGGCCGCCTCGGACTTGTTCCCCGTGTTCAGCAGCAGCCATCCATGGGCGTTGGAGAGGGCCATGAGGCATACCATGCGACAGCGGGCTTGAGTGTTCTCGGCGGCCAAGCCCGCAAGCGCGCCCCCGCAGGCTCGGGCGAGAACCATCTCGAAGGCCTCGAAGGGCTCGCAGATGGACACCGTATCCGTGGCGATGCCGAGGTTGGCGGCCAGAGCGCGGGCGTCGGTGAGGGAAGATTCGCTGGAATAGGGCCCCGGTAGCATGATCCCGTGCACGGAGCCGACACCCAGGGCATCGACGGCCATGGCCGCCACGAGGGACGAGTCCATGCCCCCCGACAGCCCGATGACCACATCGGCAAAACCGGCACCGCGCACGAAGTCGCCGAGGGCGGCCGCGCAGGCATCGTACATCTCCAAAGGCTCCATGGACCTTCCTTTCCGGCTCGGGCGGCTGCATAGGGAAACGGCGCAAACCGCGACCTTCGTCGCCCATCGTAGCAAAAGCACCGTCTTGCACTATGGCAGCGCTTTGTTTCCATGGGATTGCCGAGGCCCTAGGATTCCGGCAAGTCCACCTCGATAGACTCGATGGAGAGCTCGCGACCGGCCACCAGTTCGGTAGCGAAGGAGTCGCAGGCGGGGCAGAACCGACTGTAGAGATCGTGCTCGAACTCCTCGCCGCACTCCAGGCAGATGCTGCGAGGGCGCACCATAGTCAGGTCGAGGGCGGCGCCCTCGGTGAAGGGGTCGGCCGCGGCCAGGGCATCGAAGGCGAAGAAGAGGGCATCCTCCACAGCCTCGTTGGCCTCGCCGATGGAGAGCTTCACGGACAGCAGCCGCGCGGCCCCCGCCTCGCGGGCCGCCGCCACCGCCGCGTCCATGACGCCGGTCATCAGTCCCAACTCGTGCATGAGATTCCCTTTCCGGCCCATCCCGGGCCCGATGCAAAAAAGGGCGGGGTCTCCCCCGCCCGACAGCGTCACAGTCCCTTTGCTATTCGTCTTCCTCGGCGGCCAGAGCTTCGTTCTGGGCCTTGATGCGGCGGCCCAGCACCACCCGCGCGATGAGCAAGCTGCCCTCGTAGAGCACGATCATGGCGGCAAACATGAGCAGCATGGTCACCGGCGAGGCATCGGGGGTGACCACGGCGCAGATGACCATGAGCACCACATAGACCGTCCGCCAGCTCCCACGCAGCTTCTTGTAGGGAATGACATCGAAGATGACCAAGTAGAACACGATAAGCGGCAGCTCGAAGGCGAAGCCGAAGCCGAGCTCGAACTTAATGATGATGTCGATGTAGGAGCTCATGCGCGGCGCCACATAGCCCAGCCCCATGGCTTGGTCGGTGAGCCACTGGAACGCCGGGTTCAGGATGATGCAGTAGCAGAACACCGTGCCGATCATGAACAGCGACACCGCCGCAGCGAAGGTGGGCACGAACCACTTGCGCTCGCTCGGCTTCAGAGCCGGCAGGAAGAAGGCGAGCAGCTGCCACAGAATGACGGGCGAGGTGGCCACGATGCCGGCCCAGACCGATATCTGGAAGCGCACGGCGAAGGCCTCGAAGGGATCGATGGCCTGCAACGATGCCAAGCCCGTGGCCGGGTTCACCGGCAGGTACTCGGCGATGGGCATGAGCAGGAACTGGCCCATGGTGGGCGTGGCCATGTAGAACACGATGACGGCCACCGCCAGACAGGCGACGATGCGCACGAGGCGCATGCGCAGCTCGCCGAGGTGGTCGAACAGGGGCATGCGTGCCGGTCCGATAGGCATGATCTAGTCCTCTTTCTTCTCGGCGGCGGGCGTATCGGCGGTTGGCGCGGCAGGCGCCGCATCGGCGGCCTCGGAGACGGTCTTTGCGGCCTGTTCGGCCTTCCGCTTCGCCTCGGCCTCGGCCCGCTTGGCAGCGGCTTCGGCCTTGCGCGCCTCGGCAGCGGCCTTGCGCTCCTCCTCGGCCTTCTTCTTGGCCTCTTCCGCCTCGGCCTCCTTCTTGGCCTGGCGCTCCTTGTCGTAGCGGGCCTTGCGCTCGGCGAAGCTCTCGGGCTTGGCCGGGGCGCCCTCGCCCTGCTCGGCCTTGGCGGCAGCCGCGGCAGCGGCGCCGGCGGCAGCGGTGGTGGTACCGCTCTTCTTCGCGGCCTCCCCCACCTTCTTCGTGGCGGTGCTGGCGGCCTTCTTGGCGGCCGTAGCCCCCTTGCTGGCCTTGGCGGCCACATCGTCCAGGGCGTCGAGCGGGTTCTTGAAGGGATCCTCGGCGTCCTTGTCGAACACCATCTCGCCCTTCAGCACGCCGCTCATCTCCTCCTGGGCGTTCCTGAATTTCGCGATGGCCTTGCCGATGGTCTTCGCCATGGCAGGCAGCTTATCGGGCCCGAAAATGAGGAACCCGAACAGCAGGATGAGAAAAAGCTCGAATCCGCCGATTCCAAACACGTCGCGATCCTTTCTACAGCCCTACAGCGAGAGCACGGTCAGAGCCATAGTGGGAATACCGAGGGCGAGCACGAGGATGACGCAGACCACGATGGTGAAGATCTTCTTCGTGCGCGCCTTGGCCTCGGCGGCCTCCTTGGCGCGGCGCTCCCGCTCTTCGGCCGCGCGGATGCGCTCGGCCTGCTGCTTGCGGGTGATGTTCTTCGACCCGGTCTTGTTCTTCCTCTGGGACATCGCTTGCGCTCCTCGATTCCATCTCTCTTGGCAAATTCGCCATTATCGCAGATTGCGCCGCCGAGCGCCAGAGAAAACCTCCGGCACCGGGCGGCGCTGCATGATTTCCATGGTCCGTCGGGAAGAACTTAGGCCTCGGGGCGCAGCTTGCTGCGAATCTCGATGACCCGGGCGATGTTCTTCGCCACCTCCACTTTCACGTGCCAGCGGTTCTTCTCGTAGAGCACGGCGCCGTCCACCATGGTCATGAGCACGTCGGCCGTGGTGCAGGTGTTCACGACAGCGGCCACGGGGTCGGTGGTGAAGGACTGGTGCGAGCTGGACAGATCCACCGCGATCATGTCGGCGCACTTGCCGATCTCCAGCGAGCCCACCTTGTCGGCCAGGCCGAGGGCCCGGGCGCCGCCGATGGTGGCCACCTCCAGCATGGTTCGCGCATCGAGGAAGCGGCCCGGGTTCACAGCGCGCTGGAGCAGCATGCCGAGGCGCATCTCGGAGAGCATGTCGGTGGACTCGGTGGCGGCCGGCGAATCGGTGCCGATGCCCACGCGCAAGTCGGCGCGGATGAACTCATCGAGGGGCGCGATGCCCATACCCAGCTGGGCGCAGGCCCGCGGACACACGCAGACGGCCACGTTGTAGTTGCGCAGTTTCTTCAGGTCGGCGTCGTCGACGCATACGGCGCCCACGATCATGACGTTGGGGGCGTCGAAGGCGCTCCAGTTCAGAGCGTAGCGCACGGGGCTCACACCCGTGGGCAGCCAGGGCGGGATCTCCACATAGCCGCGCTTCACGTCGCCGCCGTGCACCTGGAAGGGCGAGGAACCGTACTTGACGAAGTCGCATTCCTCGCGGCTGCCGGCGAGCCACATGGCCACGGGCAGATTCTCCTTGGTGGCGAACTGGGAGACGGCCGTGAGCATGGCCGGATGGTTGGTGAACAGGGGCGCCGGGGCGATACCGATGGTGACGCGATCGGAATCTACCTCCTCGCGCCAGTGCAGGATGTCCTTCTGGGCCAGCTGCATAGCGGCGTTGATGCGGTCGCGGTCCATGGCGGCCACGCTGCGGTAGATGACCGAGCGCAAGCCGAGCTTGTTCACGGCGGTGCAGGAGGCGCCGGTGGCGGTGATGTCGGCCACGGTGGTGATGCCGCTGGACAGGGCGTCCAGACCGCCGAGGATGGCCGAATCGAACCAGTCCACTGCCTCGAGGCGAGCGGACTTGCGGGCCACCTCGGAGAGCCATTCCACGTAGGGGGCGTCGTTCACCACGCCGCGCAGCACCGACTGCTCGAGGCGGGTGTGCAGGTCCACCAGGCCGGGCATGATGGCCGCGAGCCCCTGGTCGACGACTTCCTCGTCGGGGTAGCGCAGGCGCAGCATGTCGGCGCTGCCGATGTCGCGGATAACGCCGTCGCGCACGAGCACCGCGCCATCGACGATGGGCTCGGAGGTGACGGGCAGGATGTACTGGGCACAGAGGAGCATGGTGCCTCCCTTCTTGCGAGGAGGGTACGCGATCAGCGACCCATGATAGCATGGCCGACGGCCGCGCACGGATACGCAGGGGGGATTTGCGGCGCGGGGGGCGTATACTGAGGGCCGAACGTTGAGCGAACCGCAAGGAGTTCCCTTCCATGAGCATCGATACCGCCACCGGCCTTGAGGCGCCGCCCGAGCTGTCCAGCGAGCGCGTGCGCGACATCTTCTCCGCCATCGCCCGGAAGTACGAGCGGTTCAACGCCATTTCCAGCTTCGGCGCCTACAAGCTGTGGCTCGCGGGCATGATGCGCCAGGCCCCCATCGCCGAGCACCACGACGTGCTGGACATCGCGGGGGGCACCGGGGACGTCACCTTCACCGTGGCACGTACCAAGCACCCGCGCCACATCCAGTGCACCGACCTGGTGCCCGAGATGCTGGACGTGGCCCGCATGCACATCGACGAGGGCGACGGCGCCGGCGTGCCCATCGACTTCGAGGTGGTGGACGCCCAGGATATTCCCTACGGAGACGCCTCCTACGACGTCATCACCATGGCCTACGGCATCCGCAACATGCCCGACCGGCCCCGCGCCCTCGCGGAGATGTTCCGCGTGCTCAAGCCCGGCGGCTCCCTCGTGTGCCTGGAGTTCTCCACGCCGCCGAACGGGGCCTGGCGGGCCCTGTACCACTTCTATCTGCGCCACCTCATCCCTTTCTGGGGCGGCCTCATCACCGGTGAGGCGGAGGGCTTCGTGTACCTGGCGAAGTCCATCAAGGCCTTCCCCGACCAGGAGGGCTTAGCCGCCCTCATGGAAGAGGCCGGGTTCACCGATGTGACCTGGAAGAACTACACCGGCGGCATCGCCGCCGTCCACGTAGCGAGAAAGCCGGAGTAGGGTCGGCCCAGGCGCGCACCGAGCCATCGCAAGCGAGCCGAGACCGCGGCGCCGTAAGTAAGCGGGCCGCAGTCAAAGGCCCTTTATTGCCCTGGTGCCTTACGGAGCGCCTCCGCTATTTCCCCAACCGCAGAAGCGGCCCGTTCGTAGTTCATCTCCTCATAAAGAAGGGGCGCTGTCACACACTCGTAATCGTCGCGATAGGCTTCCCGACGTAATATCTCTTGCAGCACGGCCGCCACATCGACGTTGAACTCGCGCCGGCTTCGCGTGCGATCGAGATTGGCAATGGAGAGACCTAGATCGGCGGTGCTTTCCACAACAGCTCGCTTTACACGACGGCGCATGCCTTCCGTTGCGTGTTCTTCCTGTATACCGAGATCCACATCTTCGGAAAAGCGACTGATAACGCCATAGCACTTTGAGAGGCACGTTCCCCCTTGAACACGATGGCCGGGTTTCTCCGGGTTACCTCCTTCAGCATAGTAACGGCGAAGTAGTCTTTGACGACGAAAGACCGCGGCAAACTCGCCCAATCTGCAGTTAGACGCAACAACTCTCTAAAGTCTTCTTGTTTCTCATGCAAATACACGATAGCGCTCGCATTCTGCCAACTTTTTGGCGGTTCGACCAGGATAACTTGCCGAGCAATCGTAAATCATCGTCCTCCCCGCTTTGCGAGCAAGCCTCTTCAATGCCTCAAACTCGTATTCATCATAAAACTGAATCTGCTGTTCGGTTATTAAATCGAGGAAGCGCAGAGCATTGACGTTTCTCGCATTTACAGGACGTCGGGGCTTTCGCAGCATAATTCTCTTCCAACCGCCGAAAGGCTTCACCTCTCGTAGCCGCGTGCATTCTTTGTTCGTTGTGACCTCCAGGGTATTGGGAACTTGATCGGAGATACCCGCCTCATTGGCGAGGTTGAATCCCGAGACATAGCCGATAATCTCATTCCCCGACTTCAGCCAACGCTTAGTCGCCACCTGCGTTCCCAGTAGACTGGATTTTCCGAAGCGCGTTTCAGTGGGCAAGTAGTACACGCCGCGATCGTAGCGGGCCAAGGATCCCTCCGCCATGGCCGCATCTATTTTCTTGTACACAGCCTGACGACTGATAGCAGAGAACTCATCAAGAATCTCCTCGATGAGAATGGGCGTATTTTCGCCGAAGCGACACTTCAATATATCAGTGAATGTCTCCATGGCCCGATCATACCTCCTTAATCGCCAGTTGACATATTTTTTCCTAAATTGTAGATATTTGTCAACCACGACAAGCGATAGGAGAGACCGGGCACGGAAATATATCCTAGACACTATCTGCCTTCCGTAGACCCCAAAAGACAGCGACCGACCGGGGGCTTCCCTGGAGTCATCAGCCCCCGAGCGCGTCTTAAGGATCGGGGGTGCTAGAATGCCCCTAGCGCACACGGGCTCAACGGAAGGAGGCTTATGTTCGGATTCGTGGTGGCCGACGCCGGGGCGCTTTCCGAGGCGGAGAAGGACCGCTACCGTGCCGTCTACTGTGGGCTGTGCCTGGCCCTGCGCGATCGCTACGGGCAGCTGTCGCGGGCGTGCCTCACCTACGACCTCACCTTCTTCGTGCTGCTGTGCAACTCCTTGCACGAGCCGCCCGAACAGACCGGCGCGAGCCACTGCGTGATGCACCCGGCCCCGGCCGCCCCGCGGCCGTGGGTGCACTCGACCTGGACCGACTACGCCGCCGGCCTATCGGTGGCACTCGCCTACCACAAGGTGCTCGATGACGTGGCCGACGACGGCTCAGCCGGCGCCCGGGTCGTCCGGCGGCTGCTGGCCGGCGCCTACGAGCAGGCCCGGCAGCGCACTCCCGATGCCTGCGCCGATATCGAAGAGGCCATGGCCGCTATCCGGGCCATCGAGAGGGAAGGGGCGGCAGCCGACCCCGACGGCGCGGCCCGAGCGTTCGGGCAGCTGCTCGGGCGCCTGTTCGGCCGGGGCCAGGGCTTCTGGGCCGACGACATGGAGGCGCTGGGGAACGGCCTCGGGCGACTCATCTACCTCATGGACGCCGCGGTGGACGCCTCCGACGACGCGCGCACCGGCAGCTACAACCCCTTCGTCGCCCTGGGATCGGACCCCGAGGCCATGGGCACCACCCTCGCCCTGGCCGCCGCCGAGGCAGCCGGGCCCTACGAGCGCCTGCCCCTCGTGCAGGACAAGCACCTTCTGGACTCCATCTTGTACTCAGGCATTTGGGCGCAGTTCAATAGGAAGTACCGCGCAGCTCCTCCTGCATAGCCAGCGCTCGCTTTCGATTGCCGGGAATCGGAAGTGCCCTCATTTGTGCAACAAACTTCGGTAAATAGACATGCGGCATTCCGCAAGCAAAGTTACCTGGTTCGTCAGGCAACGTTTTCCCAGGAAATTTCCCTGCAAAGAACCGCCTTGGACGCACGGCATGCCCCCATGTGTCTTTCTGCTGGAGTTTGTTGCACAAAAAGTAGCCTTAACAAAACCAAGGCCCCCGCTCCATAGGGAACGAGGGCCTTGCCAACGTGGCGAAGTGGCGCTGCGCCTACTTGATGAACGCCGCCAGCAGGTTCGCGGCCTGCTTGTAGAAGGGCGCGCGGGCGTCGTCCTGCACGGCCTCGGCGAACGTGGGCATCCACACCTTCGCATGGTCGGCCATGAACTCGTCCCAGGCCGCCTCGGGAGAGCCGCCGGGCAGGTCGGCCGAGGCCACCACATCGCCGGGCTCCTCGCCCTCGTCGAGTTCCGCCGCGCCGTCAAACTCGTCCAGCTCCTCGCCGATCTCCTTGTACTGCTCGGCCTGGGCTTCGGTGGGAGCACCGTCGCCGCCGGCGGCCACATCGGCCTCGGCCGCCTCGTCCATGACGTCGGCCGCGGCGCGCAGGGCCAGGTACTCCAGCAGCTCCAGCTCGGTCCACACGGCATCCAGCGGCTCGTTGGTGCCCTCGGGGCGACCCAGCCCGCAGCTCTTGCAGAAACGCTCCACGGCCATGGAATGCGGATTCACGAACAGCAGCGGCTGCACGCCCTCGGCCTTCGCGCGCCACACACCCTCGTAGGGGCTGCAAGCGGCCTCGGGGGCGCCCACGAACAGGCGCGTGGCCTCGGGGCGCAGCTCCCTCTGAATGTCGGCGGGATCGGCGAGCGCGGCGGCCTCGGCGGCACCGGGGGCCGCAGCGGCCGTCCAATTAATGCCGAGCGCAGCGGCAATCTCGTCGGCGGCCTCGCCCCATTCGCCCGAGGCGATGGCACCGGCGAGCACCTCGTCCTCCGGATAGCGGAACGACAGGGCCAAAAGCTCGCACATCGCCGCGCGGGCCTGCCACATATCAGCGGATAGGGTCATGGAAGTTCCTCCTTCGTCGATTTTGCTTGGCGCTAGTATAGCGTGTATGTTCGCGTCACGCCTCGAGAGGCTCGCGTTCTTCGCAGCCCTCGCAGCCAGTCGATGCGAACGTGCGCCGACGAAGCACCGCCAATGCGGCGGGAGCGCGTACGACCATATGCACGATGAGTGCCGCCAGCAGCACTTTGGCCGACAGAGCGTGCAGCGGGTCCCAGAAGAAGTACCCCGTGGCGTACAGCCCGAGCGCTGGCAGCACCTCACCCGACACCATGACGCCCGACACCGCGCAAGCCGCCAAGGCCAGCAGGAGAACACCGTTCAGCATCGCGCGCACCGCACTCCCCTTGCGCCCTCGGACCAGAAGCCCGTCGGCGCTCAGCACAACATGAACCGCCACGAAAACGACGGCGCCGAGGCCTGCGAACTCGTGCAGCGGAATGCCCGTGAAAAGCGGATTGGCGGCGAGCAGATACGCGACCAGCACAACGGCATCGAACAGCACGTGGCTACGCTTCATGACAGACCTCCCCGCTATCGGTGTTCGCCCGGCTGTTACGACCCATGCGCCGCGCCATCAGCCACAAACCGAGTACGGGGACTGTGGGCATGAGGATCCACAGGTTCAAGCTGGCGTCGCTGGCCTGACGGTAGCGACCGGCGAGCGAATCCCATGCATGGCACTCCACCGTATAGGCGCAACCGGCTTCGGGGCAGACCATCTCGTGAACGCCATCGGGCTCGGGCACGGCGCCGAATCCATGGCACTCCCCGCTCGCACAGCCCGCCGCGGGGCAGGGCGAGTCGGCCGCAATGGACAGCACGGCCGACCGCGGCTCCAGCGCGAAACCAACAGCGACAACAAGCATTATTGCAACAGCGAGCACAGCCGCAGCAATCAGTTTCTTCACAGTGCCTCCTCTCCGACTGAACGAAAGAGCCCGTGCCGGGAAGAAACGGCACGGGCTACCTGAAAGGAAGACAGTTATCGGGAAGACCACTCGTCACCCACCGGCCTCAGCGGCAGGAACTTCAGGCCAAGGAAGAAGACGAGGAACTCGAGGGCCACCACGCCGAGCGTCACGCCCGCCTCAAGCGGCGTGGACCAGTAGATCATGCTCCCGTAGACGCCCGCCAGGCCGGAGTCCCAGGGGTGTGCTGCATAGCGGTCAGCGGGCCGGGCAAGTCCAGGTTAGAGATCTGGAAGCCGCCCACCAAGAGCTGCACGCGCTTGCAGAAGATGCCGGCGATGGCAAGCAGGGAGGCCGCCACGAGCAGGCCGTTGCGGCGAAGGGCCGGAGTGAGGCAGATGACGGCGCACGCCGCGCAGCCGACGATCTCCACCCAGAAGTGCGGCGCGAGCGGGCCGGAGACGAGCATCTGCACCACCTCGAGGCCCGAGCCTGCGGGGAAGCCCTCGGTCAGGAGGTCGCAGCCAAAGAAGTACAGGTCCACGAGCACGAAGGCGCCGAGCAGCTTGGCGAGCTTCACCAGATAGACCTGGTCGAGCTTGAGGTACCCCGCCTTGCGCAGCCCGATGACCGCGGCCATCACGAGCGCTGAGGACACGAACCAGGGGGCCAGAAGGGCCGTGTGCCACATCTCGCGGCCGGCCTGCAGGCCGAAGATCCAGGCGGTCACGGAGTGCACGAGCACCGCGCACACGAGCGCCACCACCGAGATGACGCGCAGGGCCGTGGGCGACATGGCGCCGCGCTCGGCCCGCACCTGGGCCCAGAGGTAGGCGCAGGACAGGATCAGGTAGGCGGGCGGAACGAGCGCGCCCCGCCCGCAAGGTACGTTCGGTTAGAATTGAGCCGCTACACCAGGTAGTACACCGAGGGCCTTGTCCCCTCCTCGGGTAACAGCTGCTTGTATTCCCGCGACGCAATGAGCTTCGCCACTTCCGAATCAGGGTCGTCAAGATCGCCCCAATGACGTGCTCGTTCAGGACACGTCTTTATACAGGCCGGCTCCTCGCCCTTCGTAATGCGATGCCAGCGCATGGTGCATTTTTCCACCGTATGCTTCTGATGCTTCGGCACCGCCGCATCGCCGAAGGCCACATCGACGTGGTATGCCGGCTCCTCCCAGTTGAAGGAGCGCACGCCATTGTAGGGGCAGGCCGACATGCACATGCGGCAGCCGATGCACTTCTCGTAGTCCTGGCGCACCACGCCGGTCTCGGGATCCTTGTAGGTGGCGCCCACCGGGCACACCTTCACGCAGGCCGGGTCCTCGCAGTGCTGGCAGGCCACAGGAGTGTAGGCAAGGGAAACGTTGGGGAAACTCCCTTCGGGAATATCGATGCGATCTCCCCCGTCGGTGAGGATGCGGTTCCACCACACGTTGCTCGGCACGTTGTTCTCGAAGCGACAGGCAACCAAACAGCTATGACAGCCGATGCACCGCTTTGTATCAATGACAAATCCGTATCGCATGGTCTAGTCCTCCCACTTCTTGACATCAACTGTCGCATCGTAGAATGCGTATCCTCCCGAGCAGGCGTCCACGGCATTCGAGGTAAGCTCTTGGAAGCCACCCTCGATGAATTGATAGCGCTGCCACCCCTTCGGGATACAGCAGACCCCCGACGGCAGGGACTCATCAATGATGCCCTTTACCACACAATGGTCCCGATCGTTAAACACTTCGACGATGTCGCCATCGGTGATGCCGCGCTCAAGGGCGTCCTCGCGAGAGATGTGGCACAACGGCTCCCTATCGATCTCCCGGAACGTCGCGCAGCCGAACCACTGGGAATGGGTTCTCCACCGCTCGTGCAGCTGCAAATAACTCAGCGGGTACTTCTTCTTCGCTTCGGAACCCGGCCAATTCTCATAGGGAGGCAGCCACACGGGGAACTGTTGCTCCTTCGCCTCGCTTTGCCAGTCCTGCCCGAAATCGTATCGGGCAAGGGGAATCTCGCAATAGATCTCCGCACGACCCGAAGGAGTGGGGAACTCTTGCCCGTATCCCCCGATAATCCACGGCTCTTCCTCAGTGCCGAAGCTGCGCACGGCCTTCTCCTCCAGAACGCGCTGCTTGGTGATGCCCTTCTCGCGCATGGCGTCGGAATCGAAGAGAACATCGACCTATTCTTCTTCGGTAAGATGAGGAAACACTTCGCCTAGCCCCATCTTCTCCGCCAGCAGCGAGAGAATTTCGTTATCGGTCTTGCTCTCCCACAGAGGGTCGATGGCCTTCTCCTGGTAGGCAATGTAGGGGTTCGAGAAATTGCCGCGCACATCGGTATGCTCGAGCCAGTAGAACACGGGCAGTACGTAATCGGAATACCGGGCAGTGTCGGTCATCTCCAATTCAAGCGAAACGATCAAATCAAGGTTCTCGACCGCATCCTCGATCCACATGCGCTGCTGCGCATTATTGCTGAAGGGGTTGCCGATACTGCTAATGAACGCCTTGATCGTATAGGGCTCCCCCTTGAACGTGCCGGTTTTAACCGTTTCGATCCACGCGCTGAGGCACAGCTGCTTGTTCACCGCATCCAACTTCACCGGATTCAGCCCAGTGAGCACGGCCGGGTTGCACCCGATGGGAATGAGCGACCCGTTGGGCGCCCCCGGACCACCGATGCCAGTTCCAGGCCGCGAGAGATTATTGGTGAGGGCGCTCAAAATAGCCAGCGCCTGGCCCCACAAATGGCCCTCGCGGTAATGGTCGATGCCGAACTGCGTGTAGGTGGTAACCGCCTCGCCGCAGGAATAGATGGCCGCAAGCTCCCGCAGTGTATCTTCGGGAATGCCCGAAAGCTTGGACGCTTCCGCAATAGTGTACTGCGCGATGTGCTCTTTAAGTGCGCGATAGGCCGTCTTCACCTTTACGCCGTCGATCTCGAACTCTCCTTCGAGCACCGGCGCGTCGCATTCAGTGTACAAAGCGGCCTGCCCCGAAGCCGCATCTATCACATAGGCGGGATCGGCCTTGCCGCTTTCCGGCGTGTTCAACGTAACCGCATCGCGAACCGCGGCCATCTCGCCGCCCTCTCGGTTGGAGCGGCGCAGGAAGAGCCCCGTATCTTCGCGAATAAGAAACGGCGCCGTTGTGCACCGAGCGGCATAGTCCGCATCAATGCGGTCGTTGTTCACCACTTCATTGAGCAGGGCGAGAACAACATACAGATCAGTACCGGCGTTCGTTTGGATATACTCATCGCAGTAGCGAGACGTGGCCGAGCGGATGGGATCGATGCAGTGCAGCCTCGCACCGCGATCCTTCGCTGCAAGGATGATGCGCCACGTCTGGGGCGTCGACCACACTGGATTGGTGCCCCAGATGATGATATGGCGGGCATCGATCATGCTCTTCGGCTCATTGCTGTAGCCGAACGTCCCGCCACCCATTACGCGATTGGTGCCCCACCCCATGGTGAAATCCGACATGAGCTGGGGCACCGTGCCACCCACTACGTTGATAAACCGGGCAAGGGCACTGCCTTGAATTCTGCCGTAGTTGCCCGATGCCGTCCCAAAGGACACCGCGTCCGAACCGTATTCCTCCTGAATGCCCTTGATCTTCGCGGCAATCTCCTCGAGCGCTTGATCCCACGAGATACGCTCCCATTCGCCCGACCCCTCGGTGTGGTGCCCTCGGCGCGCTTGAGCGGGTACTTGATCCGGTTGTCGCTATAGGTTCGCTCGGGAATGCTCAGTCCTCGCAGGCAGCAACCAGAATATATCTCCTCGGGATAGTCGCCCCGGGACATCTTCACAACCTTGCCATCGCGAACGTGGGCATTCAGCAAGCAGGCTTGGAAGCAGTTGGATCGGCAGATGGTCGAGAAAATTTGCTCTTCTCCGGTAGAGCTCAGCGAATGCCCTTCGGTCGCCGTGGAACAGCCGGCCAGCGTAGCAGCCGACCCCGCAAGGACGCTCATACCCGTTACCGCAGCCGTGGCTTTCAGGAAATTCCTGCGGGTGAGTCCGGAATGCGGGCTCTTGGTTTCCGACATCTCTCCCCCTCTGATAGCGGGGCGTCCTCGCGACCCTTGCTGCGGTGCGCACCGCAGGCGGAGTCGCTGGCCTTCCCCTCCCCTCGCCCAATGCTTTCGACACCCGGTTTGCGAGGCTCCTCTAGCGTGAACAGAATCGGCCGGATTCTTCTTGTCACAGTTTGTCATACTCTGTCATAGGTTGTCAAGATAAAATGTAGGACAAACTATGACAAAAATGATATAGCTACGAAATGCCTGTTCATAAGTTGTATTGAGCAAGCAAGCACGACAGCAAGAATTGCACTATCTTGCAATGTCAAGACTTATATTAACGAACATTTGATTGTATTATAAGATAATACAATTCCAGTACTTGAGGAGGTGCCATGGTGTTTCTCAATTCTAACCCGGGCATCTCATGCTGGGATACGCACCAACTCCTCAACTTCTTGGCAAAGTCGACCAAGGAAGGCACAATCGTCTACTCCAAGCCCATCGATTCTTTTCTCAAAAGCGATAGCACACGCGATCTTTTCGTGCATGCCGCACTCGTGCTTGCGAATTATTCATTCGAGGTTCTTCCCGAAAATGCACCAACAGGACAGGCAAACATCGACCTTTGCATGGATGGGCAGCTTTGGGAAATAAAAAGTCCCAACGGTGATACACTGCGAGGCGTAGAAACTGCCGTTCGAAAAGCGCAGAAACAATTCAAGAAGATCCTTGGTTCGCCCTACCACCCGCGCCTCATCTTCAATGCAAGATACCACGCCCTTGATGACAGCGACCTCATAACTGAGCTGAGAAAAAGACTTGAGCAACATGGATTCACCGATGCGCTTTTTGTCTCGAAAGAAGGTCGCGTGATAGACATCCCGCTAAGCGAAAAACCCGACGTTCCTATTAGCAGGACCGCCGGGTTGTTGGGTTGATTATAAAAATTCTAGTCCTCGAATGTCAAGACTTATATTAACGAACATTTGATTGTATTATAGACATTAAGCGGGGAGCAGGGCTCTCTGCATACACCACCCCTCCCAAGGATTCTAGATAACTAAGGGGAGGTGATGCAGATGAGCGTTTTCCTGGCCTTGGTTCAGACTCTTGTTGGAGCTGCCACTCTGGGGGTTGCGCTATTGACCCTGAAAAGCGGAGATCCGCCGCAGAACGACGGATCTTCCAACCAAAAAGGCGAGGACTAGGCACCCTCGCCAACCGGGACGTCCTTGCGGCGTCCCGGCCCTTCGGGGCCAAGTCTTCTAGGCACGGCCATTGTAACACATCTTTCCTAGAGGCACCTGCACCATACGGCGGCGATCCTCTTTGCGAGGCATTTCCGCAAGAGGATCTGCGGTCGAATTGAAACTTGACAACCTTAGCCCTGCCTCGCGGCCTTCACCAGCCTCTCGGCCGCCTCGGAATCGGTGAAGCCCTCGGAAAAGGCACTGGGGATGACAAGGGTGCCGCCGGACTGCTTCACGGATTCGTAGGCCAGGTGCATGGTGCGCAGGCGCATGGCCTCCGGGTCGTCAGCGTAGTTGGCGCTCGCGTCTTTCAGCATGGCGGAGATATCGGCCTCGGCCAGGGTAGCGCGGCCGATGGCCTTGCGCAGCGTGGCCTGGGCCATCCACGATACGACGCTTCCGTAGCCCTCCACCTCCAGCACCGCCTTCTTCGCCGAGAACACCATCCAGAACACCACGGCGTCCACGTTCACGGGCACCAGATCGGCTGCGAGCGTCTCCTCGGCGCCGAAGTAGGTGGCCGCCACGCGCTGGTCGATGCGCACGGTGTAGAACTCGATGATGGGCCACGTGAACACGAGCCCCGGCCCTACCACCCGGTTGAACTTGCCGAAGCGCATGACCACGGCCTTCTCCCATTCCATGACGATATGCACCGACGAGGCCGCCAGGGCGCCCACTACGGCCGCGCTTACCAGGGCCGCCAAGCCGACGGCACCGGCAACCAGGCGGCGAGCACCGTGCCGCAGGCCAGGGCGAACACGATGAGCGTGAACGCCACAGCCCCGTTGCGCGAGGTGCGGCTACGCCCCGTTTCCAGTCGCACGTTCGTCTGAACCGTCCGCAGTGACGGGGAATACGACGACCCGTCCGCGCTTTGCCCCTTGCGTGCGATGGCCCGCTCCTTCACTTCTCGCACTCCTATCGCGTTTCGCCTTCGCAGCCACCAGGCTCGCAGTGAACTGCGCATCGATATCTTCCAACGTCATACCCAGCTCGGCGCACCGCTGGAGGTACTCAGCGGTGATGATCTCGGCCGTGACCGCGGCCTCCACTCCCGGTTTGCCGGACACATCGGCCACGAACGCCCCTTGGCGACGCTTCGAGACGATGTAGCCGTCCTCCTCCAGGCTCTGGTACACCTTGCTCACGGTGTTGTAGTTCACTTCCACTTCGGCAGCGAGCCCCCGCACCGTGGGCAGCTGATCGCCGGGCAGATAGAAGCCCGCGGTGATGAGGTAGATGAAGCGGTTCTTCAGTTGCAGCCAGACGGGGATGGAGCTGGTGCTATCCAGCTCGAACAAGTCCCCAGCCGGAATGGTTCGGCCTAACTCGACCATGGAACTAACTCCTCTCTTTCAGCGGTGGAACACATTGGCGCGGAAGCGTCGGCGACCGCGACATCGGGTCGCCGGGCAACGGTATCCGATGGCCCGATGGTCACCGGGACCGCGAACGCGGCGGGATCCTGCAGCTCCAAAGGCCGCGACTCCCCGGCTTCCATCATGGCCCAGCGCAGGCCCGCGCCTCCGACGAGCACGCAGGCCGCCAGAACGGCGAGGGCCGTCGGCGCGATCGGCGGGGCCAACGAGGCCGCCGTGAATGCGGAAGACACCCGGTCAGCACGGCCACGCCACCATAGCACAGCCTCGATTACCAGGGGCAGCACCACCCCGCAGAGCATAAACCCGCACCACCAGGGCAGCGCCGCCGCGCCGTGCAGCAGGCTTTCCACCGACGCCGCCACCCCCGGATGCTCGCTGCCGAAGGCTCCCGCCAGAAACACCGCGGCGGTCCCAGAGCGAGGGCCGCCACCGATGCCGCCAGGGCGAAGGCCACGAGGCGGTCGGCCGGTCGGCCATCGGCCACCGCGCCCACGGCCGCCCCGCCGAAGGGGGTGCGCACGGCCACGAGATCGGCCAGGGCGGCCGCGCCGATGCCCCCGGCCCCGGTACCAGCCAGGAAGAGATAGGCCGCTACGAGCTCGCCGAACATCGCGCCCTCCTCCCGTTGCCGGCCGACCATGGCCGCCAGCCTGTCTGTCTTCGCCGAGCGGAAAGGGCACGGCCCTTTCCCTACGAGGTCATCGCGCCTCCCCGCGTGGCGCGAGGGCAGAACTTTCCCGCAGGTTTCTCGAGAAGCAAGTATGACATATCCGCTTGCAAATGTATATGACAGCATGGGACAGAAAAAGAGCGCCCCGGTGGGGCGCTCTCAGGCACGAGATACAGCCAGGGCGGCGAGCCGCCGCAGCGTCACCGCTTACCGGTCGCCGCGCTTGTTCGGGTCGGGGGCATCGGCCGTGGCGTCAGCATCGTCCTCGCGGTCGATCTCGGCGTCTACCTCGGCCTGAGTGGGCATATCCGCGCGATCGGCGCCGGCGGCCGGCCTGCGGTAGGGCGCGTTCGGATCCTGGTCGCCCGGTTCCACCGATTCGTGGCGCCAGTTCGGGTCGGCCAGGGTCTCGCCGCCCTCGCCCGAACCATCGCCGTCGACCGGGGCGCCCTCGGCGCGGGCCGCCAGACGCTCAGCGTCCTTGGCACGGGCCGCAGCTTCCTCGGCCTCCTTGGCCGCGATAATCTGGTCCTCGCGGGCCAGGTACTCGTCCCACTTGTTCTCGAGCAGGGCCTCGCAGGCCTCGCCCTCCACGGTCTCGCGCTCCAGAAGCACGCTGGCCATGAGATCCATCTGATCGGCATGCTCGGCGAGTATCTTGTGGGCCCGGTCGTGGGCCTCCTTCATGATCTTGGCCACTTCCTCGTCGATACGGCGAGCCGTCTCCTCGGAGTAGTCCTGGGTGTTGCCGTAGTCGCGACCGAGGAACACCTCGTGGTTGGGCTGGCCGAACACCTGGGTGCCCAGAGGGCTCATGCCGTACTGGGTGACGATGGCCCGGGCCATTTTGCTCGCGCGCTCCAGGTCGTTGGAGGCACCCGTGGTCACGTCGTCGCAGAAAATCTCCTCGGCCACGCGGCCGCCCATGAACACCGCCAGCTCGTCCTTCATCTCGGACAGGGAATTCAGCACCTTGTCCTCATCGGGAATGGACAGCGTGTAGCCCAGGGCGCGGCCGCGGGAGATGATCGAGATCTTGTGCACCGGATCGGCGTGATCGAGCAAGTGCCCCACCAGGGCGTGGCCGCTCTCGTGGTAGGCGATGGTGTGCTTGGTCTTCTCGTTCATGACGCGGCCCTTGCGCTCCGGGCCGGCGATGACGCGCTCCATGGACTCGCTCACCTCGCGCATGGTGATGATCTTCTTGCCGCGACGGGCCGTGAGCAGGGCCGACTCGTTCATGAGGTTGGCCAGATCGGCGCCGGTGAAGCCCGGGGTGATCTTCGCGATCTTGTTCAGGTCCACATCGCTGCCGATGGGCTTGTCCTTGGCGTGCACCGTGAGGATCTTCTCGCGGCCCTTCACATCAGGGGTGTCCACGACGATCTGGCGGTCGAAGCGGCCGGGGCGCAGAAGCGCCGGGTCCAGCACGTCGGCGCGGTTCGTGGCGGCGATGAGCACCACCGAGTCGTTGGACTCGAAGCCGTCCATCTCCACGAGCAGCTGGTTCAAGGTCTGCTCGCGCTCGTCATGGCCGCCGCCGAGGCCCGTGCCGCGCTGGCGGCCCACCGCGTCGATCTCGTCGATGAAGATGATAGCGGGAGCGGCGTCTTTGGCCTGCTGGAACAGGTCGCGCACGCGGGAAGCGCCCACGCCCACGAACATTTCCACGAAGTCGGAGCCGGAAATGCTGAAGAAGGGCACGCCGGCCTCGCCGGCCACGGCGCGGGCTAGAAGCGTCTTACCGGTACCGGGAGGGCCCACGAGCAGGCAGCCACGGGGGATTTTCGCGCCCATGGACTGGTACTTCGCGGGATTCGCCAGGAAGTCCTTGATCTCCTGCATCTCCTCCACGGCCTCGTCCACGCCGGCCACATCGGAGAACTTCACATCGGGGCGCTCCTCGGCGGCCTTCTTCGTCTTGGCCTTACCGAAGTTCATCTGGGAGTTATTGGCCTGCTGCATCTTGAAAAAGAAGAAGAACAAAAGGCCGCCGATGATGAGGATGGGCAGCAGCGTGGCGATGATCTCCAGGAAGGGGCTCGGCAGCGTGACCTGATAGGAGATATCGGGGTGCGCCGCCAACAGCTCGCCGAGGGAATCGCTGCCCACGTAGGTAGAGGTGTAATTGTGCTCCTTACCCAAGGTAGAGGGCGTCAGCGTCGTGGTGCCCACCCCGGACAGCGCCTTGCCGTCGGGGTTCTTCTCGGTGGCCATGAGGGCGTTCATGGAATCGAAGGCGCTGTTGAAGGCCTCGGCCGCCGTGGCTCCGGCCGTCACAGCGGGGAAGTAGGTGCCCGACACCGTGTAGTCGCCGGCGGAATAGGTGACCGACTTCACGCGGTTCTGCTCCACGGCCTGGGTGAACTCCGAGGTGATGAGCTGGTCGGTTACCTGGGTGCCCATGGCCCCGGTGCGCATGAACTGGCTGCCCACGAAAAACGCCACGGCCAAAAGAATGATGACCATGACCATGGTGGTGCGAGACGATGCGGGTGGAGTGGGTAGTTTCGAATTGTTGTCTGCCATAGTGTCTCTCTGTCTTTACTGGTAGATCTCGGGCTTCAGCACGCCGATGTAGGGAAGGTTGCGGTAATGCTCGGCGTAGTCGAGGCCGTAGCCGACGATGAACTCGTCGGGGCATTCGAAGCCGACGTAGCGGCACTCGATGTCGGCCTGGTTCTCCGTGTTCTTCTTCATGAGCGCGGCCACGGTCATAGACGCCGGCCCCCGGGACTGCAAGTTCTGCATGAGGTACTTCAGGGTGAGGCCGGAATCGATGATATCCTCGGCGATGACGACATGGCGGCCGCGGATATCGGTATTCAGGTCCTTCAGGATGCGCACCACCCCGGAACTCTTCACGCCGTTGCCGTAGGAGGACACGGCCATGAAGTCCATCTCGAGAGGCATGTCGATGGCCCTCACGAGATCGCAGGTGAAGATGGCGCCGCCGCGCAGGATGGAGATGACCACCAAGCCGTCGCCGCCGGCAAGATCGGCGTAATCGGCCGTGATGTTCTCGCCCATCTCACGCACGCGGTTGGCAAGATCCTGTTCGGAGAAGAGAATCTCAGAAATATCGTTATGCACGTGAACCACTTTCTTCCCATATCCGGAATGTTTCCCACGGATAATCCTTGATCGCAGTTCAGTGTACCATTGCCCCGAAAACGCACGCCCGCGATACGCGAACGCAACACAGTTGTTTCATTCGAGAAGGGGAACGGAGAGCAAGGCAGGTAGCACAGCATGTAAAAAGCCCGCGCCCCGCAGGCCCGACCGCCAGAGCCCGCGAGGCGCGCTTCCCTACTTCACTTCGGCGTTCAGAAGATCAGGGAACTCCTGGATGAGGCGGGCGGCGGGCAGGCCGACGATGGTGTCCCAGGCGCCGTCGTAGTGGTCCACGAGCGCGGCGCCCTCCCCCTGGATGGCGTAGGCGCCGGCCTTATCGAAGGACTCGCCGCAGGCCAGATAGTCGGCGATTTCCTCGTCGGTCAGCTCGCGGAAGGTCACGCGACTGATGTCGGCGAAGGTGCGGAAGCCGAGCGAGATGTCCTCGGCGGCCGGGGCGGCGATCATCCAGACGGACACGGCCGTAATGACCTCATGGGTACGGCCCGACAGCTGGCGCAGCATGTGCTTGGCATCGGAGAGGCTGCGAGGCTTGCCGAAGATCTTCCCGTCGAGCACCACCATGGTGTCGGCGCCGATGACGATGAGCATGCCCGTGTAGTTCTGGGCCAGCACCTCCTGGACCACGGCCCCGGCCTTGCGCTCGGCGAGCTTCTTGGCCGCCTCCTCGGGGTTGGCGGCCAGGTCGGGCTCCAGGGTCTCGTCCACCGGTGTTTCAGGCGTGTGCACGATGAACTTCACGCCGGCCTGCTCCAGCAGCTCGCGGCGGCGCGGACTTCCGCTGGCGAGCACCACCTCGAAGGCGGGGGCGTTATCGGTCATGTTTCTTCCTCCTTGCTCGGAAATAGGCCATGGGCTCTACGAGAACGCCCTGCTTGTTGGCACTGACAGCCAGGTCGTGCTGGATATTGGTCACATAGCCGCTGCGGGGCTTGCCCGCGGCAAAGCCGTCGAGCACCGCCTCCACGCTGGCTGTCTCCACCCGGGCATCGGGGCCGAGCATGGCCTGGAGCAGTTGGAGCACGGCCCGGCGCTGCAGAGGCCGCGCTGCAGCCCCGAAGGCGGGACGCAGGCGGAAACCCTCGGAGCGATCGAGGCCGAAGGTGTCGTCCTCGGCCACCCATTCCGCATCCCGATCGGCCAGCTCGGCGGCCATGGCCTCCAGCATGTCGTCCTCGTCGGCGATGAGGTTCATAGACCGCACAAGCACCTCGGGCAGCGCCTCGTTCCACTCCTTCGCTGGGGGCACCACCTTGTGGCGCACATAGGCGCGGAAGCGGTCGGTGTGGGCGTTGGTGGCGTCCTCGCGCCAAAGGCTGCCGCTCTCGTCGCACGCGCAGGGCGCCCCGGCGGCCTCGCGGGCGGCCAGGTAGGCCCGCAGCTCGTCGCGGGTCATATCCAGAAGCGGGCGCACCACCGGGCCGTTCTCGTAGCGCATGCTGCGGAAACCGCCCGGGCCGGTGCCCACGATGGAGCGCATGTAGAAGTTCTCGATGCGGTCATCGGCCGTGTGGGCCGTGAAGATGCGGGCCTCGGATAGCGGGCAGCCCTCGTGCTGGCACATGGACCGCAGCGCCTCGTTGGCGGCCAGATAGCGCTCGCGCCGGGCCGTGGCCTCCACGTTCTCGTGGGCGCGGGCGGCCTCGGCGGCAATGTCGATGGAGCAGATGAACAGCGGAATGCCCAGCAACTCGGCAAGACCGGCCACGAAACGCTCGTCGCCGTCGGCTTCCTCGCCGCGTAGCTGGTGGTTCACGTGCAGCATGGCCGCGGGACCGATATCGCCCGCGTCGCGCAGGGCCGCGCCCAGGTAGGCCAGGGCCGTGGAGTCGGAACCGCCCGACACCATGAGCAGCACCGCCGCGTCCGTTGCGGCCAAGTCGTGAGCCGCGATGGTGGCGCGGGCCTTCTCAAGCGTCTTTTCCAAACAGTCGGTCATTTCTCTTCCTCTCGCAGCGGCTCCTCGGTCGGAGCCGCCGGGTATTCCGATTCGCTCAGACAGTCCTCGCTTTGGGGAAGTGCCCACCGGGCACTTCCCGTCGCTGCAGAACTCGCTCGGTCGGAACACCCGCCGTCTCCTCCGCGCACGGCTTCCACTGTGGCGGAACGCTTGGCTTCTCGTTCCAGCATAACGATCGATTCCACATGGTCGGTGTGGGGGAACATATCCACGGGGCGGATGGTGCGCACCGTATAGCCGCTTTCGACCAGCTGCTTCACATCGCGGGCCTGGGTGGCGGGATTGCACGAGATGTAGACGATGCGCTCCGGCGCCAGGGCCGCGGCGGCTTCCAAAAACGCGGGCGTGGAGCCGGCCCGGGGCGGATCCATCAGCAGCACCAGCGGCTCGGGGCGCTCATGGGACGCAGCAAGTTCCTTCATGAACTGTGTGGCGTCTTGGGCGACAAACTCAGCATTCTGAATGCCGTTGTGGCGGGCGTTGCTCGCGGCATCGCGGATGGCCGAGGGCACGGAATCGACCCCGATGACCCGGGCGGCCCCGCGGCTGGCGGCCACCAACCCGATGGTGCCCGTGCCGCAGTAGGCGTCGATGACCGTCTCCGCCCCGGTGAGCCCAGCCAGGCGGATGGCCTCGTCGTAGAGCACTTCGGTCTGGGTGGCATTCACCTGGTAGAACGACTGCGATGAGATGCGGAAGCTGAGGCCGCAGAGGGTATCAAGGATAAAGCCCGGCCCGTAGAGCACCCGCTCCTTCTCGCCCAAGATCACGTTGGTTTGACGCGTGTTCACGTTCTGCACGATGGCGGTAACGGCGGGCACGCGGCGCACAAGTTCGCGGCAGAAGGCCTTCGATGCGGGGAACTCGTCGCCGTTGGTAACCACCGTGACCAGCACCTCGCCCGATTCGTGGCCCACCCGCACCACGGCGTGGCGCACGAAACCAGTGCCGGCGTCCTCGTCGTAGGGCTCCATGGACCAGCGGGCCATGATGTCGCGGATGGCGAGGATCACCCGTTTTGCCACCGCGCTCTCGATGGCGCAGGTGTCGGTGGGGATAAGGCGATGGGTACCCGCCTCGTACATGCCCGTGAGAATGGCCTCGCGAGCCCCGGCATCGTTCCCCGCGCGGCCCTTCCCCTGGTGCTTCTTCCCCGCGCAGCCCCTCCCCGGCCGCTCTTTCCCTTTGCGGCCCTTCCCCTTCGCCGAGGCATAGGGGGAAATCACCTTGTTGCGGTAGTGGAAGGGCTCCGCCATGCCTTGAATGGGCAGCAGCACCTCGGTCGGGGCCAGATCGGCGAAGAGCTCGGCCACCGCCTGCTGCTTGCGAGCAAGCTGCTGCTCGTAGGGCGCGTCCAGGGCGCTACAGCCGCCGCAACGGCCGAAGACCGGGCACAAGGCGCAGCCGGCCGGCCGCGCGTCGCCCGCGGGACGCCTTCCGCTCTCTGCGGGCCGCTTCCCGCCCTGCGCGGGCCGCCTCCTGTCCTGCGCGGGCCGCTTCCCGCCGTCCGCCCTTGCAGAGCCGCCCTCCGCCCGGTCGTGCGAGCCCTTCCCCGCCTCCTGCTTGGCAGGGCGGTTACTGGCGCGTTTCGGCTTGTTGTCATGTTTTCTCGTCATAGTCTCATTTTGACATAATGGGGCCACTGGAAAAGGAGGTAATCATGAACTTCATCATTCGCTGGATTGTAACCGCCATCGCCGTGGCCGCCGCCGTATGGATCGTACCCGGCATCGACATCATCAGCGCCGACGCCTCGTGGGTGGGCATTGCGCTGTTCGCACTCATCCTGTCCCTCGTCAACATGTCCATCAAGCCGATCCTGCAGGTGCTCTCGCTGCCGGTGACCGTGCTCACGCTGGGCATCTTCTACCTCATCGTGAACACGCTGCTGCTCTACATTGCCGCGTGGCTCGCCAACGGCCTGTTCGGCGCCGGTTTCTATATCGCCAGCTTCGGCAGCGCTTTTGTGGCCTCCATCGTCATCTCCATCGTATCCGCCCTCGTGAACGGCCTCGTGGGCAACGACGCATAGAGGGACGCTCGCGAGAATCGAGACGCACGCAGTCGAATCGCGGTGCACAGCCGAATCGGAGTCCGTCCATACCAAACCCGGCAAAAATCCCGGGTTTGGTATGCCAGAAACCCTGGGTTTGGTACGCGATCATTGCAAAACCCCAGGTCAGAATTTCTCGAGCTGCCTCTTTTCGATACCCAACCCGCTGTTTTTGCCATCTTTCGGAATAGCTCCGGCAGAAACAGCGGGTTGGGTACTTTTTTGCAACGAGAAGAAGCCTCTCGAGGACGGCCAGGGTGCCTTGGCCTCCTCCCTGCGTATCGAGCGTCCCTCCCAGGGAGGCTCGCAGCTTGCCGATGCCGCAGCGCCGGCTATTCCGCCAGTTAGCCCGCTGCCGACATCCCCCAGGCCCCGCCGCCGGCGCCCCCCCGGACCCCGCTGCCGACATCCCCAGGCCCCGCTGCCGGCGCCCCCCCGGGCCTCGTCGCCAGCGTCCCCGGGCCTCGTGGGCAACGACAATTAGCGCCTCGCAACCATCTCACAGGCCGCCTAAGGGGAGCCGTCGCTGCGAGGGCGAGCGGACATGCGTGCCCTCGTGACTGTCACAGAACTGCCTACTCGCTGCGCAGGGCCTCCACCGGGTCCTTGCGGGCGGCGGCCATGGCGGGGAACAGGCCCGCCACAAAGGACAGGAACACGCTGATGCCCACGAGGATGGCCGCGGCGGCCCAGGGCAGCAGCGCCACATCGGGCACATCGAGCAGCGAGTACACGAGCGCGTTCACCGGAATGCACACGAGCGCCACGAACCCGACGCCGATGAGGCCCGCCACCAAACCCTCGATAATGGTCTCGGCGTTGAACACCCGGGAGATGTCGCCCTTGCTGGCACCGATGGCCCGCAGGATGCCGATCTCCTTCTTGCGCTCGAGCACCGAGATGTAGGTGATGATGCCGATCATGATGGAGGACACCACGAGTGAGATGGCCACGAAGGCGATGAGCACGTAGCTGATCATGTCCACGATGGTGGTGACCGACTTCATGAGCGTGCCCACGAAGTCGGTGTAGGAGATCTTCCGGTCCTCCTGGCCCCCTTCGACCATGCGGTCGTTGTAGCCGTCCAGAATGGCGATAACCTGCTGCTTGTCCTCGAAGTTGTCCGGGTAGATGGCGATCTCGGAGGGCTTGGCCAGGTCGGCGTAGCCGAGCTTCGCCAGGTTGCCGTCGAAGGAGCGCGTGCCGTCGGTCATGAGCGACAGGATGAGCTCGCGCAGCTCGTCCTCGGTCATGGCCATCTGGAAGGCGTTCTGGAAGGCATCGGCGTCCACGGACATGGCCAGGGGAATGTTCGCCTGCAACTGCCCGATGACCCCCTGCACCGCCCTCTCGGTCTTGGAGCCGATGATACCCATGGCCTCTTCCATATAGGAGCCCATGGACTGCTGCAAGGCCGCCGAGATCTTCCCCGCCAGCTCCTGCTGCAGGGCGTTGGCGTCCACGATCTGGCCGGCGTACTGGCCCGCGAGGGCCTGGAACTCGGCGCTGCCCATGTAGCTTTGCAGAGTGTCCTGGGCCAACGACGGGAAGTCCGGCGGCGTTCCGCCCTCGACCACGCCGGCCATAGCCTCCTGGTAGGCCGCGCCGAGGGCCTGGGCGTAACCGGCCATGGCGGCGGCCATCATCTCGCCCATGGCCTCCTGGCTGAAGGCCGCGCTCATATCCACGTCCAAATCGCTCGGATCCAGGGAGGGCGGCGCCGGCAAGTCGCTGGCAGACAGCCCCCCGCTGATGGAGCTCGTGTCCACGGCGATCTTCGACTCGTCGAACTGGAAGGCGTCCTGCAGGGCGTCCTCGTCGACCGTGAACAGGGAATCCATGTTGAAGCCCGAGGCGTCTTCCTCATCCTCGGCATCGAAGTCGCGGCCGTTGAACACGTCGACGGCCGGATCGGCCAGCTGGGCCTGCACAATGGCGGTCTCGCGGGCCTGGTCGATAAGGTGGCGGGTCAACTCGGGGGTGTAGTAGATGCCGATGGACAGCGCCGTGGCCTTCGCGTCGGGCTTGGGCTGCACGACGCCCACGATCTTCAGGTCCTCGCCGGCGTCCACGAGGGCGCGCATGTAGTCCTCGTCGTCGGTCTTGTCCACCCACACCCCGTTCTCCTCATCGTAGGTGTAGCAGTCGGCGGCGGCCACCATCTTGAGCGGCACGGCCATGAGCTCCTCGTAGGTGAACTCCAGCCTGTCGTCGGGGGAGGTCACCTCCTCCTCGTTCATGAACTGGTCGATCATGTCCTCCAGCACGGCATGATCCCGCAGGCCGAGGGCGTAGGTGACCAGGTCGGGCAGGGTGCCGCGGGAAGTGAGCACGATGATGCACTCGTTGTAGGCCTCGGGCCAGCGGCCGGCCTTCACGTCGTACTGGCCCTCCACGATGGCGGAGTTGCCCATCATCTCGTTGAAGACGTTGGTGCTGTACATGGTGGACATGAGCGAGTTGGACGACGAGCCGCCGCCCATGCCGAAGGCCTCGAAGGTGGTGTCGGGGTTGATCTGGCGCACCTCTTCTTCCGTGTCGCCGGAGAATACCTGGGGCGTCACGTTGTAGCGATACTCGATGGAGTTCACGTAGTCGCCGATGCCGTCGCCGCCCTCGTCGAAGAACTGCTTGAGCGCGGCCAGGTCGTTGTTCTCCAGGCTGGCGAACATGTCGGTGACCATGCGGGTCTCGGGCACCGTGGTGCGGGCGGCCGGGTCGTTCTCGTCGCCGTAGGTGCCCCCCTTCACGCCGGCGGCCGCCAGAGCATCGGCGGCATCGGCGGCCCCGTCCCCCTCGCCCGCGGCGCCTCCGTCGGCCTCTTCCCCATCGCCGCTGTCGCCACCCGTGGACATGGTCATGAGCGCGCTCATGTCGAAGCCCGTGGACATGATCTGGAGCGGGTACACCGACAGCGTCTCCTCCTCGGTCTTCTCGATATAGTTGTCCACGCCGTTGGCCAGAGCCAGAATGGCGGCAATGCCCATGATGCCGATGGAGCCGGCGAAGGCCGTCATGATGGTGCGGCCCTTCTTGGTCATGAGGTTGTTGAAAGACAGGGCGAGCGCCGTAAGGAAGCCCATGGAAGTCTTGCGGATGGGCTTCTGGGACAGGTGCATCTCCTCTTCCGTGGGGAGGTAGGGGTCCGAATCGCTGCGGATGACGCCGTCGGCCAAGTTCACCGTGCGCGTGGCGTACATGGCCGCGAGCTCCGGGTTGTGGGTGACCATGATGACGAGGCGGTCCTGGGCGATCTGGGTGAGCAGTTCCATGATCTGCACCGAGGTCTTGGAATCCAGGGCGCCGGTGGGTTCGTCGGCCAGTACGATCTCCGGGTCGTTGATGAGGGCGCGGGCGATGGCCACGCGCTGCATCTGGCCGCCCGACAGCTGGCTCGGCCGCTTGTTCACGTGGTCGGCGAGCCCCACCGAGGCCAGGGCCTCCTTCGCCCGGCGGGTGCGCTCGGCCTTCCCCACGCCCGACAGGGTGAGGGCCAGTTCCACATTCTGCAGGATGGTCTGGTGGGGAATGAGGTTGTAGCTCTGGAACACGAAGCCGATGCGATTGTTGCGGAAGGTGTCCCAGTCGCGGTCCTTGTACTTGTGGGTGGAGATGCCATCCACGATCATGTCGCCGGAATCGTAGTGGTCCAGGCCGCCCATGACGTTCAGCAACGTGGTCTTGCCCGAGCCCGAGGGCCCGAGGATGGCCACGAACTCGTTGTCGCGGAACGAGATGGACACATCGTCGAGGGCCACTTGGGTGAAGTCGCCGGTCCGGTAGGATTTGCAGATATTCCTCAGCTGCAGCATAGGTCGCACGCTCCCTCTTCTCAAAATTTCACCCATGGTGACACAGCAGCCGGGCACGGCTCCAAATAGGACGGATTTTCTCATCGAATTACGGCTTATCTTCACATGGTTGAAGGGGTTTGGGGTATCCTGATTTTCGTTATCAGACCGACCAGCCTGCGGGCTCAGAAAGGACGTTCCATGGACGCCAAGGTGTACGAACTCATCAACGACCAGATCAACAAGGAGCTCTACAGCGCCTACCTGTACCTCGCCTTCGCCGACTACTACGAGGAGGAGGGCCTCTCGGGCTACGCCAACTACTTCGAGATCCAGGCCGCCGAGGAGCGCGATCACGCGCTGATCTTCCGCAAGTACCTGCACGAGAACGGCGAGAAGGTGCGCCTTTTGGCCATCGACCAGCCCACCCCCACCTTCGCGAACTTCCTGGAGCCGCTGGAGGCCGCTATGGAGCACGAGCAGTACGTGACCTCGCTCATCCACGACATCTATGCCGCGGCGCTGGAGGCCCACGACTACCGCGCCCAGAAGTTCCTCGGCTGGTTCATCGACGAGCAGATGGAGGAAGAGGACAACGCCGACACCATGATCACCAACATGAAGCTGTTCGGCGGCGATCCGAAGGGCCTCTACGACCTGGATCGCGAGTGCGCCGCCCGCGTGTACTCCGTGCCGAGCCCCCTGGCCGCCGAGTAGCGCCCGGCGCATCTGCCTACGGGCAAGGAGACGGCCGCGCCCCAACGTCGGCGCACGGCCGCCCCTTCTGTGATAGCATGGGTGCCATGACTGCCACCAATACCCATACCGCGCCCGCTCCCAAGGACCGCATCCTGCTTCACGCATGCTGCGGTCCTTGCTCGTTGGAGCCCGTGCGCGTCCTGCGCGAGAGCGGCGTCGAGCCCGTCATCTTCTACGCGAACGGGAACATCCATCCCGCCGAGGAGTACGCCCGGCGCCTGGCCACGCTGCACGAGTGGGCCACGGAGGAGGATCTGGCCGTCGTGGAGGGGGCCTATGACGTGGCGGCCTGGGAGGCCACGGTCGGCCGTATCGGCGACGCGGCTGCGGCCACGTTCGGCGTGATCTGCGGGGAAGAGGGCGACGGGGGCGGCAGCCCCGGGCCAGCGGACGGAGCGGTGAAAAGAGGCCCTGGGCCGACAGGCGAGGCCGCGGAAGAGCACGGCAGAACCCCAGAAGGCAACGCCGCGGAATGCGGCGGCACTTTAGGCCTCGGAACGGCCCTCACGGGGGAGCCCTCCGAGGCGCGGGCGGCCCGGGAGGCCCGCTGCCGGGCCTGCTACCGGCTGCGCTTCACGGAAGCGGCCCGCTACGCCGCCGAGCACGGTTTCGCCGCCTTGGGCACCACGCTTTCCGTGAGCCCCTACCAGTACACATCCATTATCCGCGAGGAGCTGGAACGGGCCTGCGCGAATGAGGGCATCGAGGCCCGCTTCGAGGACTACCGCCCCTACTACGACGAGGCCACCCGGCGCTCGCGCGAGGGCGGCATGTACCGCCAGAACTACTGCGGCTGCCGCTTCTCCGAGGCTGAGGCCGCCGCCGAGCGGGAAGAGCGCGCCGCCGCCCGCCACGCCGCCCGCGAGGCCGAGAAGGCAGCCCGGGCCGATGAGCGCGCCGCCGAAGAGGCCGAGCGCGCCCGCAAGCGCGCTGAGAAGCAGGCCTATGCCGACAAGCAGGCGAGAAAGCGCGCCACCCTGAAGGCCCTGCGCGAGCAGCGAAAGGGCGAGCAGGGCTAGCCCGAGGCCTTCAACTGCGCAGAAAATGCCGTTTCTCGTAGTTTTTCCTCGTGCTAACGCCGCCCCACGCGTTTCTTCCTCTGCATTTCCCCTGGTCAATCGCTTTCGATCAAGTTTTCCGCATTCAAACAACTACGAGAAACGGCATTTTCTGCGCAATTCAGCCATCGATCCCGTGGACGAGCGGCGAGGTTGCCTTTCCCCTAGGGTTTCCCCGCCGTTACCGCCAAAACCGACCCGGTAGTCTATGATGCAGGGATACCCCCAGCCGAAGGAGCCCCTATGCCCGCCATCGCCTTCCAACACCCCGAGCTCTCCCCCGATGCCGCCGCTGCCGCGGCCAAGGTGTCCCCCGAGATCAGAGAGCTCATCCGCCGCTCTGGCAAGAAGTCGGTGCGCGAGTACACCCTCGGCGAGGAGATCTTCAACGCCGTCACCCACGGCATCGGCGCGGGCCTGGCCGTGGCGGCGCTCGTGGTGCTCATCGTGAAATCGGTGGCCGACGGTGGCGGCATTCTGCTAGCCGCGGCCCTGGTCTACGGCATCGCCCAGCTAGTGGAGTACCTCATGTCCACCCTGTACCACGCCCTGGCCGCCGAGAAGGCCAAGCGCGTGTTCAAGGTGCTCGATCATTCGGGCATCTACCTGCTCATCGCCGGCACTTACACGCCCTACTGTCTCATTACCCTGGGCCATGTGGGCGGCCTGTGGCTCGCCGTGTTCGTGTGGACGGTGTCCCTCATCGGCATCGCCTGCGAGGCCTTCTGGACCTATCGCCCCCGCTGGATCTCCTCGGTGCTCTACGTGGCCCTGGGCTGGTCCATCGTATTCTTTCTACCCACCCTGTACGCCCAGCTGCACCCCGTGGGCTTCTGGCTTCTGGCCGCGGGCGGCATCAGCTACACCGTGGGCGCCGTCTTCTACATCTTCAAGAAGATCCGCTACATGCACTCCATCTTCCACCTGTTCGTGCTGGCAGCCAGCATCCTACAGTTCTTCAGCGTGTACTTCTTCGTAATCTAGTCATCAGGGCAGGTGCCCCCGAAAGCCGAAACACAAGCGGGCCGCTCCTGGGAAGGGGCGGCCCGCTTTGCCGATGAGGCGAAAGGGAGCACGGCTCCGCCCGCAACGGTTACGCGGTATGGGCGGCGCGCAGGGCAGCGATCTCGGCGCCCCAGCCGGCCAGATCATCCTGGGGCGTTTCCAGGAAGAAGGGCAGGTCGCGCAGGACCGGATGGTTCGTCACGGCGGCCAGGGCATCGAACCCGATATGTCCCTCGCCGATGGGAGCATGGCGATCCTTGTGGGCGCCGAGCGGGTTCTTGGAATCGTTCAGGTGAATGGCGCGCAGGCGGTCGAGACCGATGACGCGGTCGAACTCCTCGAGCACGCCGTCCAGGTTGCCGGCAATGTCGTAGCCGCCATCCCAAACATGGCAGGTGTCCAGGCACACGCCCACCTTCTCATTCAGCTCCACAGCGTCGATGATGGCCGCCAGATCCTCGAAGCGGCTGCCCACCTCGGTGCCCTTGCCCGCCATGGTCTCCAGCAGCAGCGTAGTGGACTGATCGGCCGTCAGCACCTGGTTCAGGGCATCGGCGATAAGGGCGATGCCCGCTTCCATGCCCTGGCCCACGTGGCATCCCGGGTGCATGTTGTACAGCTGGCCCGGAGTGTTCTCCATGCGCATGAGGTCGTCGGTCAAAAGCTCGATGGCGAACTGCCGCGTCTCGGGCTTGGCTGCCGCCGGGTTCATGGTGTAGGGGGCATGGGCGAGAAACGTCGCGATGCCGTGGTTGGCCGCGAAGTCGTGGAAGGCCGCCACATCGGCCGGATCGATGGCCTTAGCGCGGCCGCCCCGCGGGTTGCGCGTGAAGAACTGGAAGGTGTTCCCGCCGATGGATGCGGCATCTTGAGCCATCTTCAAATACCCCTTGGCAGACGACAGATGGCAACCGATGGTGAACATGGGGCTTCCTTTCAACGGGACAAGTAGAGCGCTGGCCAGTATACGCCAACGACGGACCTTCCAAGGCGTACACTAGGGCACCTTCGAAACAACAGAGGAGAAGGGCAGCATGGAGGCGGGGCTCGTTAGCATATTCAAGGAGATGGTGACGCTGTTCATCATCGTGGGCGTCGGTTATGGGGCGAAGAAGACCGGCTTCATGAACGACCAGTTCGATCGCCTGCTCTCGCGGCTCGTCATCAACCTGGCCCTGCCGGGCATGATCCTGGGATCGGTGCTCACCGCCGACGCCCTGCCGCCCCGCGAGGAGATTCTCGTCACCCTGGCCCTGTCCTGCGCCAGTTACGGCGTGCTGCTGGCCGTGGCCTACGGCTTCACGGCGATCCTGCGCATTCCCGACGGGCACCGGGGCGTGTACCGGTTCATGCTCTGCTTCGGCAACGTGGGCTTCATCGGCTACCCGGTGCTGTCGGCCATCTTCGGCCCTGAGGCGCTCATCTACGCCGCCGTGTTCAACCTACCCTTCAACCTCTTTGTGTTCACCATCGGGGCATGGTTCCTCACCCAGGACACCGACGGCGACGTGAAGGTGCAGACCACCTGGCGCACCTTCGTCACGCCCGTCATGCTGTCCTGCGTGGCGGCCATGGTGCTCACCCTGGCGGGTATTCACCATGCTCCCATCCTGGGCGATGCCCTGAACAACCTCGGTTCCATCACCACCCCGGCGGCCCTGCTCATCATCGGATCGTCGCTGGCGAACATGCCCGTGCGCGACCTGGTGGGCGGTCCGCGCCTGTGGGCCTGCGCCGTCTTCCGCCTGCTCATCACCCCGGTCATCATCGGACTGGTGTTTCAGCCATTCGTGCCGGCGGGGCTGCTGCTGTCCATATGCATCGTCATCTCGGGCATGCCCGTGGCCACCAACGGCACCATGCTCTGCTACCAGTACGGCGGCAACAGCCGCGTCATGGCCCAGGGCACCTTCGTCACCACCGTACTGGCTTTGGCGAGCATCCCCTTGCTGGTGCAGTTCGTGGGCTGGATGAGTTAGAGCTATTGAATTGTGATAGATAATTTTCCATATCCGACTAATTTCTCCTTGATCGTTGAAGAGATCCGTGGTATAAAACTCGTGGCGGCACTCGATGCTGCCTCCAAGCGCCGGGGGCTGTCCCCCGGCAATTTTTATATTGGAGCCAGGGAGTTTGAATGCGAGATCTTTCAATATTCGTCGACGAGAGCGGCGACAAAACGAGCAGGGCGCGCTATTTCATCCTAACTCTGGTTATCCACGATCAGAGCCAGGGCATTGCCAACGAGATAAGTGCCTACGAACGCTCCCTCGCTTCAGCCGATCTGCCGAATATCCCATTTCATTCCGAGCCTCTCCTCAATGGCCATGACGAGTATGAGGATCTCGAACCACGACAACGCAAGAAATTGCTGTCGTCATTCAGCGCGCTCGTCAGATATCTTCCCATCCAATATAGAGCCTTTGTCTACAAGCGACGAGAGTTCTCCGATATCAGCAAACTTGCCCTGCGCATGAAGCGCGACGTGTCGTGCATGCTCATTGACCATCTGACGTTCTTCCAGAGCTTCGATCAGGTAAAACTCTACTACGACAACGGGCAAGCCTTGGTAAAGAAGGCCTTGGATGAAGCGATCTGCTCGACGCTTTCCAAAGAAGCCGTAGTCAAGAAGCGCACGACCATGACTGAATATCGTCTTGCCCAGGTGGCAGACTATCTCTGCACCATTGAGCTTGCCGCAGCGAAATACGCGGCCAAGGAAAACGGAGCGACCTACGACAAGTTCTTCGGCGGCATCGGCTCGTTCAAGAAGAACTGGCTCAAGCAAGCCCGGAGAAAATGGCTGGGCTAGCAAACTGCTGGCATAGAGCTCGATAGAGTGTAAGCGATCAGGAGGACCGCCATAGCAGCCCCCCTGATCGCAATGGGCGTATCTCCTGCCGCCTACCCCTCGAAGTGCTCGACGGCCTCGGCGAGGCGGTCGATGATGGGAATGGACTGGGGGCACATGGCCTCGCAGGAACCGCACTGGATGCACTTCGATGCAGGGCCCTCGGCGGCCTGCCAGGAGTAGAGACCCTTCACGAAGGCGTTGTCCTCGGTCTGCTTCTCCAGGTTCAGCAGGTTCAGGGCGATGGGAATCTTCACGCCCTCGGGGCAGTCCTTCACGCAGTAGCCGCAGTTGGTGCAGGGAATGAGATCCACGCTGCGCAGGGCGGCCACCACCTCGGCAATGGCGCTGCGCTCGGCCTCGGTCAGGGGCTTGTGGGCTTGGAAGGTGTCCATATTGTCCTGCATCTGCTCCAACGTAGAGGCGCCGGCCAGCACCGTGAGCACCCCGGGCAGATCGAGGCAGAAGCGGTAGGCCCAACGAGCCTGGCTCGCGTCCGGGTCGGCCGCCGCCAGCACCTCCGCGCCGCGCTCGGGCAGATTCGCCAAACGGCCGCCGCGCACCGGCTCCATGACGATGACCGGCACCCCGTGGGCCGCGGCCACTTCCAGGCAGCGGGCCGATTGGGTGACCGGGTCGTCCCAATCCAGGTAGTTCGCCTGCAGCTGCACGAAATCGACCTCCGGGTGGGCCGTCAGAATCCCTTCCAAGGTCTCGGGGCCGTCGTGCATGGAGAAGCCGACGTGGCGGATGAGGCCATCGGCCTTCGCCTTGGCCACGTAGTTCCACATATCGTACTCATCGAACTTGGCCGTGCGCGCGCCGCCCAGATTGTGCAGCAGGTAGTAGTCGACATAATCGACCCCCAACCGCTCCAGGGATGTGGGCAGGCAGGCCTGGGCTTCCTCCTTGCTGGCACAGGCCCAGGCCAGGCACTTCGTGGCCAGGGTGAACGCCTCGCGGGGATAGCGCTCCACCAAGGCCTCGCGCAGGGCCGTCTCCGATGCGCCGTCGTGGTAGACAAAGGCGGTGTCCACGTAGGTGCCGCCCTTCGCCATGAACTCGTCCACCATGGTCTTCACCTGCTCGATGTCGATGGCGGTAACGTCGTCGGGATCGGTCAGGGGCAGGCGCATGGCGCCGAAGCCTAGCTTGGCCACGCCCTCGTAAGATGCGGTCATGAATGCTCCTCTCTGATTGCTCTCGCCGAGGAGGGTAAACCTTGGAGTCGACTTCAAGTCAAGGAGGTCGTGCGAAAACCCGGCGATCCGGGGTGAGCGGTGCGAAATTCAAATGCCAGCAGCGGACGGGGCGCCGGGACGATTCCCCGCGACCCAGATCGAACCGAAAGGGATCGTGCAGGAGGGCTGACGGATCTCTCGACCGGCGCAGGAGCCGCGCAGGCCCCGCCCTCCTGCGCAGATGGGCTAACGATCCCGTGACAATTCGCTGATGGGGAGACTCATCGCAGGAGCTTCCCTCACCATGGTTCTCGCTGAAACGCAGCCTATTCGCTCCCCAGCAGAAAGGGAAGGTGTCCCATGGGCCTTCTTGCCGCCTATGCCGTGCCCCATCCGCCGCTCATCGTGCCCGCCGTGGGTCAGGGCCAGGAGGAAACCGTCGCCGATACGGTCGCCGCTTACGAGGAGATCGCCCGGCGCGTGGCAAGCCACGACCCCGACGTCATCGTCATTGCCTCGCCCCACGCGCCGTTCTACCGCGACGGCTTCTTCATCTCCAATGCCGACGAGGAAACCGGCTCAATGGCCCCGTTCGGACAGCCCCAGGCCACGGTAACCACCCGCGGCGATGGCGAGTTCACCCAAGCGGTGGCCGACCGCCTCGCCCGACGGTCCATCCCCGCAGCCGGCGCACCCGCGGCCCAGACCGAGATCGACCACGGCGCCTTCGTGCCGCTGCACTTCCTCGCTCAAACAGTGGACTTGGAGGAGGTGCCCGTGCTGCGCGTGGGCCTCTCGGCGCTCTCGCCGTCGGATCACCACTTCCTGGGGCAGTCCATCACTCGGGCCGCCGAGCGTCTGGACATGCGCTGTGTGCTCATCGCGAGCGGCGACCTCTCCCACAAGCTGACCGAGGATGGCCCCTACGGCTTCGATCCGGCCGGGCGCCGGTTCGACCGCGCCGTGGAAGGGATCTTCGCCCGCGGGGCCCTGCAAGAGCTCTTCGCCCTGGATCCGGTGATGTGCGAGAGCGCCGCCGAGTGCGGCCTGCGAGCTTTCGAGATCATGGCCGGTGCGCTGGAGGGACTGCCTTTCACACCCCAGCTGCTCAGTTACGAGGGCCCCTTCGGCGTAGGCTACGCCATCGCCGCCTTCGAGGTAGAGGCCGGCCCTTCCACTACCGAGGAGGAAGTGGAGGCCGAGATTCGCGGCGCCCATGCCAAGACGGCCCGCGAACGGGGAGAGACGGCCGAGAAACCCGCTGACGGCCTACCGCCCGATGCCGGGCACGGCAGCGGGCGGCACAACCGGTGCGAGAGCGGGGCGCGCGAAGACGCTGGTGCGACGGTTGCCGACACCAGGACCGCAGGCGCACCCGGCCCATCGGCCGGCATTGCCGGCGCGACACCCGAGGCGGCCCATGCAATTGCCGATCCGAGCACGGGGCGCCACCCCCTTGCGTGGGATCGGGATGCCGAGACGGCCCTCGACGAGGGCGAGCGGGAGGAAAACAGCGCGATCCTCTCGCTCGTGTTGGATCCCCAGGTGGACCCGCTCGTGGCCCTTGCACGACTGAGTGTGGAATCCATCGTGGGGAGCGGCGAGGTGCTCCCCACCCCTCAGGGGCTCCCCGATGTCATGACCAGACGACGGGCCGGCACCTTCGTGAGCTTGCACAAGGAGGGAAAACTGCGCGGGTGCATTGGCACCATCGCGCCGGCCCAGTCGTGCCTGGCCGAGGAGATCATCATGAACGGCGTGGCCGCCGCCACCGAGGATCCGCGCTTTCCGCAGGTGCGGCCCGATGAGCTGGACGCCCTGTCCTACTCGGTGGACGTGCTCGGCGAGCCGGAGCCCGTGCACTCGCTCGAGGAGCTTGACCCGGCCCGCTACGGCGTCATCGTCACCCGCGGCTTCAGGCGGGGGCTGCTGCTCCCCGACTTGGACGGCGTGGATACGGTCATGGACCAGATCGCCATCGCCAAGAAGAAGGCCGGCATCCGTCCCGACGAGGACGCGAAGCTGGAGCGCTTCGAGGTAGTGCGCCATACCCTCGGCGGGGGCGCCCGCTGCGCCTGACCGACCGCCGTCACCGACGGAAAGCCTCGCCCCTACAGGGCAGCGATCAGCGCGTCCCAGCCGGCGCGTCCGGCCTCGTCGCCTTTGAACACGCCGGTGGCCTGCAAGATCTCGTAGAAGGCGCAGTCGCATTCGGGCTTGATGCCGGGCAGCTTGGCGGCCAGGCGCCCGGGCAGGATGGCCCGGCCCATGATCTCGATGAGGCCGATGTTCTCCTTCTTGATGGGAAAGAGCCGCTCTGGTACGTGGAAGAGGCCGTAAGGACGCTCCGGCGTGGTGCGGTTGTTGCGCAGCACGATATCCATCACATACTCGTCGCCCTCCCGCCACAGGATGGGGTTCACCGTGTTGTGGGGAACGACGGCTCCGATCGAGGACGCGACCGAACGGCAATCGATCGCGGCGGCCAGTTCGCCAGCGCCACTCCCCTGTACGCTGCCGGGTGAGAAGGCCCGTATGGCGCAGGGCTCGAAGGAGAAGGAGCGCCAGGCGTCCATGAGGCGGCAGGCGGCCTCGCCGAGGGCCGTGCGATCCGTCGTGCGCAGACGCGCCACCGATGCGGGCCAGTCCACGATACCGGCTTCCACCCCGCCCAGGCCCGGCAGGGCGAAACGCTGCTTGATGGGCCGCTCCATGAGGGGAAATCGGTAGCCGCCGCCCTGGAAGTGATCGTGGGCGAGGATGGAGCCGCCCACGATGGGCAGATCGGCGTTGGAACCGATGAACCACCGGGGGTAGGCGTCGGCGAAGTCGAGCAACCGAGCAATGGTCAGGTGGTCGATGGCCATGGGCCGGTGCTCGGGCGACGCCGCAATGATATGCTCGGGGAAGTAGCCATAGGGGGAGAACCACCACGCCCACTCCTCGCCGGCAAGCTCCACCGAACGCACTTCCCCGCTTCCAGCGCCTCGGCAGACAAGGCCCTCATCGGCCTGGCGATGCCAGCAGAGGACACAGTCACCGTCAGCGGCGGCCAGCGGTGCCGATCTGCGGCCATTCGCACAGAGAGGGCCCGCGGCGGCATCCGAGGCTGTATCGTTGCCGCGAGCATCGGAGGGGCGCCCCGTCTTCTCGGCGACGGCCATCGCGCACACTGCGCCCCCGCTCGCGGCCCGCGCGATGGCCCGCGGGTCCTTCTCCGGCTTGGTGCCGTTGATGGTGATATCGAGGGGCCCCGCCGGCGACAACGCCCGCCACTCCTGGTTCGCCACCGGCGGCGGCCCAGGCTCGCGGACGATCATCGCAGGCGCTCCGCCCGCACGCCGGGTGCGCCGACAACCACTTCGCGACAGGCCCCGTAGCCGAGCAGCCCGTCCATGGTCGCCATGAAGTCGTCGGCCCGATCAGCGGGCACGAAGACCAGTACCGAGCCGCCGAAGCCGCCGCCGTGAATGCGCCAAGCCCCCTCCTCGCCGAGCAGATGGGCCGCCAAGCTCTGGATGATCATGGCCGGCTGGCGCGCCTCGCTGCCGGGCTCGCGCAGGGACACGTTCTGAAGGAACTGGGCCGACGAGGCGCCCGAAAGTCGCACGAAGCGCAGAAAGGTGGCGAAGTCTCCCCCGTCGAGGGCCGCGCGCTGGGCGTTCACCCGGGCCACTTCGTCGTAGTAGTGCAGCGCCCGCATGGCCCGGCGATCCCCCAGCTCGGTGCGCACCGCCCCCAGTTGGGACAAGAGCGCCCCCACCGGCGCATCCCCGAGACGGGCCACCCCCAGCAGGTTGGCCACCATGCGCATGTCAGCGGGAATGGCGGCGAACTCGTCCTGATGCAGGGAATGATCCTGGCGGCTGTCCACGAGCACGATGCGGAAGCCCTCCGCCGCAGCGTCGAGGGCCACAGGCTCCACCACGGGCACCGTCGGCCCGAAATCGATGGTGACCACGCCGCCGCAGGCGCTCGCCAGCTGGTCCTGGGCGCCGCAGGGCTTCCCGAAGAAGCGCTGCTCGCACCCGACGGCCGCCAGGGCCACGGCCGCGGCATCCAAGGGCACCGCCTCCGCTTCTTCCGCGCGGGTTCCCCCGGCATCCTCGGCCGCCGCGCTCGCGAAGGGGCCGGGGCCGAACAGGCCCTCCAGGCACGCGCCGATCATGACCTCGAAGGCGGCCGAGGAGGACAGGCCGCATCCCGGGGGCACCTCGGAGCCGGTGACGAGATCGAAGCCGCGCACCGTGCCGCCACCAGCGGCGAAGGCGGCGGCCATGCCACGCACGATGGCCGCAGAGGTGAGGGCCTCCACCGGATGGGGCTGCGCCCACTGGGGATCGGCGAGGTCCACCTCCACGGTGCCGAAGCCCTCCATGACCGCGCGGATGCGCCCGAGGCCGTTCTCGGCCGCGAGCCCCCAGGTGCGCTCGCCAATGGCCGCCGAGATGACGCGGCCGCCCTGGTGATCGACGTGGTTGCCGGCCACCTCCATGCGCCCCGGGGCCGAGGCCAGCACGAAGGAGCGCCTGGCCCCGGCCGCTCCCGCGCCGACGGGAACCCCGCCCGTCGACCCAGCGACCGCAGCCGCCGCGCCCGCAGCAGGGCCGCTTCCGAACACCTCCTCGAAGAGGGCGCGCAATGCGGCCACCTTCGCCGCGCCCGCCCCCTCGCCGTTAGCCGTCGCAGGTTCCATGGGCCTCCTCCTTCAGCTTGTTCACCCGCCGGTCGTAGGTGAGGATGCCGTTCACTTCCTCCTCCACGTCCGACAGCTGCGTGTACACGTAGGCCGCCAGCCCGTCGCCCTCCAGGGCCTCGGCCTCGGCCAGGGTGCGGCGCACTGCCGCCCGCCAGGCGCCCCGGTCGTCGAAACGGTCGTAGCCGTAACTCTCGGCGAAGGCGCTGTGGTCTTCCACGCGGAAGGTGGCGCCGCCGAACTCCGAGATGGCGAAGGCGCGCCCTCCCCGCTCGGCCGCCCGGCCCCGCAGCGCGGCATCGTCGGGGTACACCTTGAGTTTGCGGAAGTAGTTGTGCACCGAGAGGAAGTCTCCGCAGCCCTGGTCGTACCAGCCGCTCACGGCGTCGATGACCCGCGTGGGGTCGGCCCGGCGCACCGCCTCGGTGGCCAGGGCCGCGTCGAACTGCCCCCAGCCCTCGTTGAACAGCACCCAGCAGACCACCGAGGGATGGTTGCGCAGATGCTCCACCGTGGCCCGGCAGGCGCGGCGCCACTGGTCGCGGTAGCGCTCGTCCCCGGCGCCGAGCTTCGCCTGGTGCTCGGGGTCGCAGTCGTCGTAATCGCCCCAGCTGCCGCGCCACAGCGTCGGCCTGAAGCTCGTCTCCCAGGACCCGTAGGCGCCGCCCCCGTTCACCATGTCCTGCCACACGAGCATGCCGAGCCGGTCGCAGTGGTAGTACCAGCGGTCAGCCTCCACCTTCAGGTGCTTCCGCAGCATGTTGAAGCCAGCCTCGCGCATGGCCTGGATGTCGAAAGCCAGAGCCTCGTCGGAGGGGGCCGTCATGAGGCCGTCGGACCAGTAACCCTGGTCGAGCACGCCCCGTAGCAGCAGCGGCTCGCCGTTCAGCCGAAAACGGAAGGCGCCCTGCTCGTCGCGGGCCACCTCCACGGTGCGGAAGGCTGTGTAGCTGTGGACGGCATCGGAGCCGTAGCGCAAGGTGAGGTCGTAGAGATGGGGGTCATCTGGACTCCACCGGCGCGGCCGGGGCACGGGAACGGTCAGGCGCACCCGGCGACGCGGCGACCCGTCGGGGCTCGCGCCCTCGGGCACCGCCCCCTCTTCCACGGCCACGGCCACCGAGCCCACCTGCACGCCATCCCCATCGGAGACGTAGAGGCGCAGCAATCCCGAGGCGCCCCGCACGTCCACGTCGGCGATGAGAAGCTCCTGGTCGCAATCGGGCCGCAGGGCAACGGCCTCGATGGAGCGCTCGGGCACCACTTCCATCCACACCGGCTGCCAGATGCCGCTCTGGGCCGTGTACCAGATGCCGCCGCGCTCGAGTCGCTGCTTGCCCCGCAGCTGCACCCCCGTATCACTCGGGTCGCGCACGGCCAGGGCCACCACGAAGTCGCCGCCCTGCTGCCAGGCCAGGGCCGCATCGCCGTCGGTGGCGGTGAGCGCCTCGGTGATGTCGAAGGTGAAGGGCAGGTAGGCGCCCTCGTGGGTGCCCACGACCCGGCCGTTCACGCAGCAGGCACAGGCGAAGTCCACGGCCTCGAAGTGCAGCAGGCAGCGGTCCCCCTCGCGCAGCACCGGTCGCCTCACCCGGCGCACGTACCAGAGCAGCTCGTCGGGAGCCAACTGGCGACCTACCCCCGACAGCAGTGCCTCGGGCGAGAAGGGCACGAGGATGCGCCCGTCGAAGTGCTCCGGCTGGCGCAGGGTCGGGCCGGCGCCCACGGGCACGATGGCGTAGTTCCACCAGCCGTTCAGCGAGGTGAACGCCTCCCGCGCGAACTGAGGGCGGGGATGCTCCGAGCGCACCGAAGCCGGATCGAGGACCTCGCCCCAGGGGGTGAGCAGGGGCCGTTCGGGGCCCAGGTCGTGTTTACGGGGAGCGCTTGCCAGCACGCGCCTGATATCCATGGGAGGCCGGTCCTCTCGCAGGTCTGTCGCCCGGCGCGCCACGGGCCGGGAGGGGCGCCCGGGCGCCGCATTTTCCTTACAGCCCGATAATAGCTAACTTGAGCGGCCGGGCGGCAAACGTAACCGATTCGCCACACCGCTGCCGACAAGTCCCTAAGCCGGCTGCTCCAAGTGCAGCATCTGGGAGACGATGGCGATGAGCACCTCGTCATCGGCGTCGGGATGGGAGCGCAGATAACTCACGAGCCCCACGATGAGCACGTAGAAAGTCTCGTAGAGGTGGTCGGATCCGTCGCCGTACTTCTCCTGGCCGGCCAGGGGGTGCGACACCATGAACTCTGCGCCCTGGGCGGCAAAACGATTGAGGAAGTCCAGGTAGAGCGCCGCGTTCTCCTGGGTCGAAAGGGCCATGCGGAACGTATTCTTCTCGAAGAGCACCATGCGCATGATCTTCACCATCGTGTGCAGCGATTCGTCGGTCTCCTGCACCGCACGGCTCTCGCTCCAGTGCTGCATGGCCTCGATGAAGTCGGTGATGTACTGATCGAGCACCGCCGAGGTCACTTCCTCCTTGTTCTGGAAGTAGTGGTAGAACAGCGAACGCGTCACTCCCACATGGTTGGTGATGTCCTGGATGGAGGTGTGGGCCAGGCCCTTCTCCTCATAGAGCTCGCGGGCGGCCACGACGATCTCGGCCGAGCGCTTGGCGGTGTCGTTGCTGCGGAGGACCTCGCGGGTGGCGCCGGCGCGCCTGTTCTTCCGTACCGATTGCATGGATCCTCCTCCGCCCGCATGCCCCGCCGAAACCGACCGGGCTCATTGAGTCTTAGCTGTGAAACGACTATACGTCTGCACAAATTTATGCCACCGCTTCGTAAGTTCTCTGTTACCGCACTGTCATTAACTGTTGACAGACTGTGCAGAAACATCCATAAAAGGCAAGAACTTTTCCCCGATCACCTTAGATCAAGGTTCAAGAATCCGCGTTCAGGGGCCATGCCGTCACATCGGGCTGAATCACCCCCTGTACTTGACTCCTTTTCAGCGCCGCAATGGCTCCCAGGGGTTAGAATGGGATTCCCTACCATAACGATTGCTCACCGAGCGCGTCGTTGTGCAACTGCTCAAGAAGGGAGCATCCCGTGGCTCAAAAGATTCTCAAGGCCGTGGCCATCGCCCTGGGCGCCCTGCTGCTGGTCGTGGCCGCCTACATCGCCTACGTCGTGCTGAGCTACGAGCGCCTCGGCGACGAGCTGTCCCTTGCGGTCGAGGCGCCGCTGGCCGCCGAAGACGCCGCCCCCGGCGCCGTGGAGACTGGCGCCGAGCTCGCCGTTGTGGCGGCGAACATCGGTTTCGGGGCCTACAACCGCGACTTCGACTTCTTCATGGACGGCGGCACCGGCTCGGTGGCCGCCAGCGCCGAGGTGGTGCGCGAGGACGTCATCGGCACGGCCGAGGCCGTCCGGGATCTCGGCACCGACTTCGTGCTGTTCCAGGAAGTTGACGTGGACGGCACCCGCAGCCACCATGTGGACGAGTACGCCCTCCTGCGCGAGCAGTTCCCCACCGATACAGCCGTGTTCTGCCAGAACTACGATTCGGCCTTCCTGGCCTGGCCCCTCTACGCACCCCACGGGGCAAACCGGGCGGGACTCGCCACCTTCTCGGCCTTTCCCGCAACTGATGCCGTACGCTACCAGCTGCCCATCTCGGAAGGATTCGGCAAGTTCCTCGATCTGGACCGCTGCTTCTCGGCGACCCGCGTGCCGGCAAGCGACGGGCGCGACCTGGTGCTGCTCAACGTGCACCTGTCGGCCTACGGGACCGATGCCGCCATCATGGCGGCCCAGCAGGAACGCCTGTACGACGTTATGGTGCGCGAGCGGGAAGCGGGCAACTACGTCATCGCCGGGGGCGACTTCAACCACGACATGATCGGCGCGTCGGGCGAGGTGTACGGCAACGCCGTGGATGCGGTGGAGAGCTGGGCGAAGCCCTACGACTTCGAGGGCGTTCCCGCCGGCTTCACCGTGGCCGCCAAGGCGAAGTTGGACGAGTACGGCACCGAGGCCTTCCCCGATGCCGCCACCTGCCGCGACGCCGGGCGCCCCTACGACGGCACCAACGACCGCTGGGTCATGGACACTTTCATCTACTCCGACAACGTGGAATGCCTGGAGTACGCCACCGTGGACTTGGACTTCGCTTACTCCGACCACAACCCCGTGATGATGCGCTTCAAACTGGGTGCCTAAGAACGCGAAGCGGGGCGGCGGAGAACCGCGCAGAGCCTCCGCGGCTCAAGGTCGGTCCGCAAAGAATACCGGCGCTCCGCTGGATCCGCCCAGCGGAGCGCCGCAATGGTTTGGGCTGCGTTTCCTACCGCACCAGCATCCCGGCGGCTACAGTGTCGGCGGCCTCATCGCCAGCGAGGGTGCGCAGCAGCTGAATGCCGAAGGGCAGCGCGGTGCCGGGGCCCGTAGCGGTGATGAGATTGCCGTCGACGCACACGGCCGCATCAGCCTGGTACACGCCGGCCGGCCAGCCCTCCTCGCAGCTCGGGTAGCAGGTGGCCTTGCGGCCGTTCAGCAACCCGGCGCGGGCCAGCAGCATGGGGCCGGCGCAGATGGCGGCCACGAGCTCGGCCGCTTCCATACGGCGCGTCAGCTCGGCCATGACCCGGGCGTTCTTTCCCAGATTGTCCACACCCACCAAGCCGCCGGGCACCACGGCCATGGCAAAGTCCGTCAGGTCAAGGGCGGAAAGCGGCGCATCGGCCACAAGCGTCACCCCGTGGGCCGCGCGAATCGTCAGATCGTCCTCGATGCTCGCGAGCACCACCTCCACACCGCCGCGCCGGAGCACGTCGGTGGGAGCCACCACTTCCAACGGCTCGCAACCATCGGCCAGAAACACCACCACGCTCGCATCCATGGGAACCTCCCTTTCGAGAACCGAACATTGCACGGCTCCTATTGTAGGGCAAGGAAACTTTCCGTCCGATCGCAAAAGCCGACTGTCGAGGCAGCCGTTACAATAGATGCTAGTCCAACTGCAATTCTCAAGGGGAGACCCCATGTCGCCACGACAGCCCGACATTGCCGATATGAAGTGCTGGCTCTTGCGCCTGGCCCAGAAGCGCTGGAACCTGCCAGCCGCCGAGATCGCACGAATCTTCCGTCACGCCGGCGTGTACGCCTACATCTCCGAGCTTTATGACCTGTTGCATCTGAGCAGCTATGATCGAGCGCTTGATGACGTCGAAAACTACCTCGCCGCAAAAGGATGCTCACCATGCCGCCGGACCGACTTGAAGACCAGTACTGTTTTCTGACGCCGGCGGCCATAGCATGTCTGGAATTCAAAGGGAGCGAACCCTATGGGATTTGACGAGGAGCTGGTAACTGACGCACAGCGCGAAGCCTGCGCGGTGGAGGTCATGCGCACCATGCTGGAAGACTGGTGCGACGACACGGGCGCGTCCTTCGACGAGGCCCTTGATGCTTTCGCCTCGTCGCGCACCTACGAGCTGTTGTTCGATTTCTCCTCCCGTCAATGGGCCGAAGGCCCCGACAACCTCCGCTTTGTATGGGAGCGGGAGCGGAAAACAGCTAGCTGATCCGCTTGGCCTCGCCCGGAGCCCTCTCGCCGAGGCCGACGGATCACCACAGCACTATCTCCCATTACGCCCTGATTTGTGTGAGTTTTAACACTTTTACGTCCTTGTTATTGTGAATTTATTCATTTTTACGTCCTTGTTTTTGTATACTTACCAAAAAACTGGATGAGGAGGATGTCGATGGAACGTTTTCTCATGCGTGACCTCGAAGCATGGCGCGAGAACCCCCGCAGGAAGCCCCTTATCATCAACGGGGCGCGCCAAGTGGGAAAAACGTGGCTCATCAAGGAGTTCGGAAAACGCCATTACAGAAGCGTCGCCTACGTGAACATGGACAACAACTCGGCCATGCGTGATCTGTTCGAGGCGGGGTACGACGTCGATACCCTCATCGCCGGGCTCCAATTGCAAACCGGCGTCGCCATCGACCCCGACTCGACCCTCATCGTGTTCGACGAGGTTCAGGAAAACCCTAAGGCGCTTACAGCCCTCAAGTACTTCGACGAGGATCCGCGCGGTTTCTCAGTCGTAGCCGCAGGTTCTCTGCTGGGGATCCTCCTCCAAAGCGGAACGGGTTTCCCCGTGGGAAAGGTGGAGACGCTCGACCTCTTCCCCCTCAGCTTCAAGGAATTCGCCTTGGCTGTCGAGGGAAGGGAATTCCTCGCTTCACTGCAGAGCCCAAACCCGGCCCTCATCCAGGCGTTCAAATCGCGAGCGATTGCCCTTTTGAAAACATACTATTTCGTCGGGGGAATGCCCGAGGCGGTCAGCGTATTTCTCGATCGTCGAGACTACGATGCCGCGCGCGCTGTCCAAAAGCGAATCATCGCGGACTACGAGCGCGATTTCTCCAAGCATATCCCCCCTCGCGAAGCCGAGCGGGTTTTCGCTGTCTGGGACTCGGTCGTCACCCATCTGTCCCAGGAAAACAAGAAGTTCATCTTCGGACGCCTCGCGAAAGGCGCGCGGGCGAAGGAATTCGAAAGCGCCCTCACGTGGCTTCGGCAAGCCGGTCTTATCTACCGGGTTCCGCGTGTGGCCAAGCCGGGCATACCCCTCAAGGCTTATCGCGATCCGGGCGCATTCAAGGTGTTCCTGCTGGACGTGGGCCTGCTCGGTGCCATGAGCGACCTCGACAGCGCGAGCATCATCGAAGGCAATACGCTGTTCGAGGAATTCAAGGGAGCCCTCACCGAGCAGTACGCGTGCCAAGAGCTCATAGCGAACTGCGGGCTTGCCCCCTATTACTGGTCTGCCGAGAACTCCCGAGGGGAGCTGGACTTCCTCGTGCAATCAGCAGGTACCGTCTACGGCATCGAGGTGAAGGCCGAGGAGAACCTGCGCGCTAAGAGCCTTCGCAGCTTCAAGGAGAAGTACCCCGATATTCAAGCCCGGCGCTTCTCGCTTTCCGACTATCGCGCGCAGGATTGGCTCACTAATGTGCCCCTCTACCTCATGGGGAACACAGCCCTCTGGTTGTAGCGAAGAGCTTTCCGAAGCCGATCTATTCGAATCGGATGTCGACGAAACCAGATCCCACCGTTGCGGCTAAATCCTTCGGGTTTTCCACCTCAATCCGTTTGATGACGCGGGCCGGCACACCACCCACGACGGTCATGGCCGGCACGTCCCGGGTGACGACGGCGCCGGCGGCCACCACGGCGCCATGACCGATGGCCACGCCCGGCAGCACCGTGGCGTTCGCGCCGATCCACACGTCATCGCCGATGCGGATCGGCGCGGGGTGTAAGTCGGCGCGATGGGCCGGATCCATGCCGTGGTTCAACGTGGCCAGCACCACGTTCTGGCCCACGAGCATCCGATCTCCCAGGTAGATGCCGCCCTGGTCCTGAAACTTGCAACCGACGTTGATGAACACGTCCCGGCCCAGGTGGATGTTCTTGCCGCAGTCGCTGTTGAATGGCGGGAAGAGCGCAAAGCCCTCGGGCACGGGCCGGCCGGTCAGCTCGGCCATGAGCCCACGCAGCTCTTCGGGCGTATGGTAGCGATTGCTGATCTCCATGCAGATGCGAATGACCTCCTGGCTCACCTGGTGCATGATCTGGTGTTCCCCGGAGCCGCCGACCACGACGAGACCCCCATTGAGGTGGTCGAGATAACCTTGCATATCCATAAGGCATCCCTTCAACGAAACAGGGCGATCCGAAGGCCGGCTCAAGGGGAGGAAGGGTCACCCCCATTATGCTGCATCCTGTCGCACAAGCGCCAATACCCTCTTCTCATACTTTTCCATACCTGCAGGGCATACCCCTCACTCGCCGCCCACGATCCTTCGGAGCTCTTTTCCCCAAGCGGCGTGTCAGGCAGAGGATAGACGCCCCAAACATCCGCACCGGGGAAGACCAAGCCCTCGTAGCTGGGGCGCGCACTATGCTCGACTTCGAGTACGAAATCGAGCTGGCCCGCATTCAGGCAATCGAGCAGCGCAAGCGAGCCGGCGGCCGCGTGCACGGGGTTGTTGCCGTGCAGAACGATGAGATCGCTCTCCAGCATGCTCAGACGGTCGTTGGTGCCCATGATGCCCGGCTCGCCGCCCGCGTTGTCGAAGCCGAAGGGGCGCAGACGAACAAGGGTCGCCAGGGCGGCGAACACCTCAGCCGGTCCCATGGACATCTTCGTGCGCGGCTTCTACGATTTAAGCGAGGTACGCAGCCCCGTAGACTCGCACGCCCTGCCCCCCACTCTGGAATCGGCCCGGGGCCTCGTCTAGCGCAAGACGATGGTCGCCCGTCAGGCCCAAGCCTTCCTCGAGGCCCTACGCGAAGCGTGCACCGAGAATGAGTGAGAATGCCACGGGAAGCGCTCCTTCCCGGTTGCCACGGACCCCCAGATCGAGCACTCCGCGCCGCTTCAGGTACAATAGGGGGACTTTTACGAGGAAGGGTGATGGGATGGTCAAGGACGAGCCCCGGGAATGGGTGCCGCTGCGGCAGCTGGGATGGGCGTTCCTGCTCGCCTGGGTGTTCTGCGTGTTCTACACCAATGCCGCAGGAGTGTTGTGCGATGGGACCGGCGGCGCGGCGGTGCAGGGCAACGATAGCGCCGTCGCAAGCTCGGTCGCCGGAACGCTGTTCTACGTCACCATGCCCCTGGCCGCCTCGGTGGCCACCCTCATCGCCATCGTCATCGCCGAGCCCCGCTTCGGCTCGCCCACCGACCATCGGCGCCTCATCGTCGCCGCGCCCCTGCTCACGGCGGTCAGCACGCCGCTCATGTTCGTGGCCGCCCCCGACCCGCTGGCCAACGCTCTGCTCTTCGGCGCGGGATCGGTGGCCACGGGCATCGGAAGCGCCCTGCTGTGGGTCATGTGGGGCGCGTACTACGCCGTGCTGCCGCGGGAAAAATCGGAGCTGCTGGCCCCGACGTCGGCCGTGTCGGCGGCCCTCATCGTGCTGCTCGTATCGGCCATGGACGGCTGGGTCTCCATCGCCGTGGCGGCAGCGCTGCCCCTCCTGTCGGGGCTTTGCTTCTACCTCGTCTGGACCCCCGAGGCCGAACGCGCCGAACGTCGGCTCGCCCGGGCGCGGGGCGCTGCCACCAGTCCAAACCCCGCGCCCCTGGCCGGGCTCGGCCGCACGGGAGCGGGCATTCTCGGAGTGTTCGCCGTCATCAGTATCGCGGGCATGCTGCATCCCGAGCGCATAACGAGCCTGCCGCTGCAAATCATTTTGTTGTTCTGCGCGGCCATGATGGCCGTGGTGGCGCTCATAGCCGTATCGGGCCCGCGCCGCATGTCCCTGTTCTTCCTCTACCGCTGGATGTGCCCCACCCTTGTCATCGGGCTTTCGGCCGTCATCCTCTGGGGCGAGGCGGGGGCCATTGCGGCGGTGGCCGCCTCCCTGGGCGGCCGCTTCACGTTCTGCCTCATCGCCCAGGTCTATTTCGCGAACTACGCCGCCGCGGGGCGCGCCACCCCGGCCCAGTCCTCGAGCCTCGGCTGGCTGTTCGTTCACGGCGGCGACCTGCTGGGCGCCATGCTGTGGGTCGCCCTCGAACCCGTGGTCACTCTGCTGCCGGGGGGCATAGCGGCTACGGCCGTGGGGTGCATCGTCGCCCTCGTCACCGTCACCATGCTCGTCATGGGCGACACCGCCACTTTCCTCCGGGTTCCGGAAGAACAGAAAGACGACCTCGACAAGGCCCCGACGCCCGACTCGAGCGACGATGCAGCTTCCGCCCCGCTCCCTTCCGACAATTCGGCCCGTACCGCCCCCGAGACCGGAGGCGCCGAGCGCGTCGCCGAGCTCGCCCGCGCCGGCGGCCTCACACCGCGCGAGACCGAGGTGCTCGCCCTGCTCGCCCAGGGCCGCTCCATCCCCTACATCCGCGACGAGCTCATCATCAGCCGCGAGACGGCGGCCACCCACGCCAAGCACATCTACGCGAAGCTCGGCGTGCACTCCCGCCAGGAGCTCATCGATCTCACCCAACGCTGAACTGCAACGAAAATGACGGTTCTCGTAGTTTCGAAGCCGTCTCCCAAGGGCTCATTGCGATAGGCGTGCTCGTTTTCCCAGGTCGCGTGTTTTCAAACAGACTCCTCGACATCCGGCGACTACGAGAACCGTCGTTTTCTTTGCAGTTCAGCGCCCTCACTTTCCGAAAGTCCTCCCCGTAACGGAAGCGGAGGACGTTTGACCGACAGCCTCGAACACAAAGGGGCTTCCCCGAAGGGAAGCCCCAGAACGATCGCCTGCGGGGAGGGAGAGCAGGCGCACGATCGACTGATTGCGCCGCAACACCGCCGGGCGGAAGGGCGCGAAGATGACCCCGTGCCGCCTTTGCCCGGCGCTCGTCGCAGCGGTTCGCCCTATGCCACGCCGAGAGCGTGCTTGGCGGCGATGCGGGCGAAGGTGGCCACACGGCCGGCGTTGATTCCCGTGAAGTTACTCGGATAGTTGTGCGGGTAGAAGCCGCCCTGGTCGTTGCCGCACACGTACAGACCCTCGATGACCGTGCCGTCGCCCTTCAGCGGCTGGGAGTTCACATCGGTGATGACGCCGTGGATGGTCACCAGGAGCTCGCCGCCGATACGGGCCGCATAGAAGGGCGCGGTCTCCACATCGGACAGGCGGTAGGCCGGCTTGCCGAAATCGGTGTCCTCGCCGGCGGCCACCAGGCCGTTGTAGCGCTCCACCGTGGCCAGGAACGTGGTCTTCTGATCGGCGTCGAACTCCATTAGGTCGGCCAACTCCTCCAAGGTGTCGGCCTTCTTCAGCGTGCCGGCCTCCAGACGCGGGTTCAGCCAGAACTCGTCCAGATGCTCCTTGCTCATGGCCTCGCAGTCGTACACGTCGGCGTTGAAGGCAGTACCGGAGGGCGCCGGGTACAGACGCGAGCAGCCGCAGGTGTCGAACTGGGCGATGTCCTCCCAGTAGTTGCCGTCCCACACGATCCAGCTGTAGTGACGCGGCTGGTTGGCGCCGGCGGCGTAGCTCATGGGATAGCACTGGTCCTCGTTCATGAAGCGCTCGCCGTTCACGTTCACGTGCAGGAAGGGCTGGCTGCCGGGCAGGAAGATGTCGCCGCCCATGCGGTCCTCGTTGAACTCGAAGCCGTCGGGCAGGATGGCGCGGTTCCAGATCATGCAGGCGCCGCCGGCCTCCAGCTCGGCCCCGGCCCAGAGAGCCATGCGGATGCCGTCGCCGGTCTCGGTCACGGAGTCGCGCAGGGCGCACCAGGCGGAATTGCCCGGGGCCAGGTCGGCCAGCATCTCGTTGTTGGCGCCGTAGCCGCCGGTGCACACGATGACGCCCTTGGCGGCGTTCACCTGGATGAAGCCCTCCTCAGTCTCAGCGACAACGCCGGTGACCTTGCCCGCCTCGTCCACGACGAGCTGCTGGGCCGGGCACTCGAAGCGAATCTCGCCGCCGAGATCGTTGGTGAACACGTCGGCCATGACCTCCAGGTGCGCATAGGCGTTGTAGTTCGGGCCGTCGGGGTTGTACTCGCCGATGCAGGGGTTGTAGCACATGGCCGGATAGTAGGCATGCGGGTCGTCGGGCGCGTGCCACTCGAAGGGGAACAGCATGCCCTTGGGACCCAGGGTGTCGGCCATCCACTCGATCATCTCGCCGGACTTCTCGGCCCAGGTCTTGTACATGAGCATATTCGCATCGCCGGACTGGGTCATGTTGGCGTGGTTCAGCAGCGTGGGCACATCCACCTTGTGGTCGGGCGCCAGCTTGGAATTCAGTGCGCCGATGGCCTCGCGGGCCATGGCGATGGTGCCGATCTTCTCCAGCACGACCACCTTCGCGCCGTTCTGGGCCGCCGTGGTGGCCGCCACCAGACCGCCGTTGCCCGCGCCCACCACGACGATGTCGGCATCCACGGTCTCGATGAACTCGGTGGGCATCTCCGGCTTATCGCGCCAGCTGGTCGCCTTGCCGGTGTCAGCCGTCTTCGCGTTGCCCTCGGCCGAGACCTGGGGCGCGCAGCCCGCCAGGCCCATGGCCGCCAGAGCACCGGCCGCAGCCGCGCCGGTCAGAAATCCACGACGGGAAAGATTGGTCTCCATGGTGTCCTCCTCTAAGAATCGGTTCGCGCCCGCCCCTCCCACGGGGAACGGTGCGCATCCGGCCCTCCCACAAGCGAACCGAACGACACGCATCTTAGCGAAGGAACCCGAGGGCGCACATCGCCCGCATTCGGGTATTCACCCAGACGCCACCTGGGAAAACGCCAAATATACCCGAGAACGGGTGAGATAAATTCAACCCGATTGAAACGCGATCTGGCCCAGCAGCCGACGCGCGCGAGCGCGGATGAGCGCGCTCGAAGCGGCGGGACGCGCGGCCTCTAACAAGCCACCAGCGGAACGGGCAGCGACTTCACCGTGCCGTCGGCCGTGGGACATTCGATCTCCACCTTGAGCCTTCCGCCGAGGGCCGCCGCATAGCGCTCGAGCGTGCTGAGCTTGATGGCCCCGGCCCGCCCATGCTCTATCTCGGAGATGCGCTTCTGACTCACCCCCATGCTCTCGGCCAGCTGCACCTGCGTAAGACCCGCCTGCTTGCGTATCTCCGCCAACTCGTAGGCCTCTATCTGCGCCAGCAGCTTCTGCTTCTCGCGCTCAATGCCAGCACGATCAACGTTGTACTCTTCAATAAGATCGTCAAGGGTATACATCAGCGCACCTCCTTGTTCAGCGAGTCCAAATGCTCTTGGTATAAGCGATCCGCCTGAGGCACCGCCCGTTGATACCATTTGCGCCACCGCCCCTGCTTGTCGCCAGCCAGCAGCAGGATGGCATGACGCAGCGGATCGAATGCAAACAGAATACGCAATTCCGTACCTCTCGGAGACGCCGGGCGCAATTCCTTCATGTTAGGAAATCGGGAACTTTGCACCTCGCCCACAAAAGGCCGTTTCAAGTTCGGACCTCGCTCTGAGAGAAGCTCAATAGCCGCAGCCACCGATTCCCGAGTTGGCCGGTCAAGCGTTCCGTACCATTTTCGGATACGGCTTGCATCCACGTTCCACTTGATTATACGGTTTTCAGTATAGAAGTCAACAGGTATATTATTTGTCTGAGACTTTACGTTGCCCATAGTACCCCCTCCCGGACGAAGGCTGTCCTTCCGAGAAGAAGTTAGGGCAATGCCCAGCCATATAGAAACATTTGTTCTATTATAGCATGCATACTTTCATTCTGGAAGAGCCCTGTGGCGCAATCGCCAGCGAGGGTCTCCGCACCGCTTTGCGGAAACACCTTATTCCCGATGGAAGTCATTCCCACTTTGGGCAGGAATCGGCTCTTTCGGATGGGAGGTGCCTCAGCCGGCCGCATCCCCACGCGCATCGGCGCCGCGCTCCTTGGTCTCCCAATTCGCGAAGGTCTCCCGGTAGCCGCGGCGCGGTACGAAATAGTTCGCAGAGGGCTCGATGATCTCGCGAAACACGCGCTTCTCCTCGCGCGCCTCGGGCGCCCCCTAGCAGCCGAACAGCGCGGCGGCCTTCTCCATGCGCTCGGGGATGGACACGCCGAAGGGGCAGCGGGGCTCGCACTGGCCGCAGGCCGTGCAGGCCTCGGCGGTCACGGCCATGGCCTCGTAGTGGGCCCGCACCGAGGCGGGCGCCGAAGCCGCGCCGTCCCCGACGGCCATCTCGGCCAGGTCGTAGAACTTGTTCGCGAGCGCGATGTTGATGCCCACGGTACAAGGGGCGCAGTGGCCGCAGTAGGTGCACTGGCCCATATAGGCGTGCTTGGGGGCGCCGGCCAGCACGCTGGCGTAGTCGCGCTCGGCGGCTGTGGCCGTCTCGTAGCCCAAGGCCTCGTCAAGCTGCTCCACGGTTTCCACGCCCACCATGATGCTGGCCACGGCCGGGCGCGTGAGCGCGTAGTGGATGCACTGCACCGGCGTGAGGGCCACGCCGAAGGGCGACGCATCGGCGGAAAGCAGCCGTCCGCCCGCGTAGCCCTTCATCACCGTGAGGGCGGTCTCGGTCGCCTCGGCCCGAGCGTACAGGGCAGCGCGCACCGGCTCGATACCGTCGCCGCCCACGTTCTCGTAATCGCCAAACAAATCTTCCAGATTCTCCGAGGCCGGCATCATGTCGAAGGCCGGATTCAGTGAGAACATGACGACCTCGATCTCCGGATCGTCGCAGGCCAGAAGCGCCACTTCGGGGTTGTGAGTGGAAAGGCCGATGTGGCGAATGCGCCCGGCGGCCAAAAGCTCGCGCACGTATTCGATGAAGGGACCGTCCATGATGGCGCGGAACTCATCGCAGGCATCCACGTAGTGGATCATGCCGATTTCCACATGATCGGTGCGCAGACGCGCAAGCAGGTCCTCGAAGGCGGGGCGCACCTGGGCCATGTCGCGGGTGCGCACGTACTGGTCGTCCTGCCAGGTGCTGCCGATGTGCCCCTGGATGATCCACCCGTCGCGCGTGGGCGCGAGCGCCTCGCCCAGGGCCGAGCGCACAACCGGGTCGCTCATCCAGCAGTCCACGATGTTCACACCCGCCGCCGCGCCCCGGGCGGCCATGGCATTCACCTCAGCCTGTTCCATCTGGCCGATCCACTCGGCGCCGAACCCGATGACGCTCGCCTCAAGGCCCGTGCGGCCCAGCTTGCGGTATTCCATGGTGCTCCTCTCGAACGAATTCCCCGTCTTTCCCATTCAACCATGTAGAGTTAACTCCAGGTCAACGATTATAGCGTGAAGCCCTTCTGCATTATCCATCATTGACGTCCCGTCGCCTACGGGCGAGCGTACACTGGCACCATCGGACAAGCGCGGGCTGCCACCGATGCGGCCCCTCATCCGCCGGCCCGCGAGCGCTAAGGAGGCGCCATGCTGAACCATTTCTGCAAGCAACCGCTCTGGGAGTGCACCCGCACCCTGGCCGCCGTGGCCCAAGGCCAGGTGCCGGCCGACACCGTCATCACCAACGCGCGGCTCGTGAACGTGTGCACCGCCGAGATTCAGGACGACATCGCCGTGGCCATCGCCTGCGGGCGCATCGCCTACGTGGGGCCGAGTGCCGAGCACTGCATCGGCGCGGACACCCTCGTGATCGATGCTGCGGGCACCTTTATCGCCCCGGGCTTCCTCGACGGACACATCCACGTGGAATCTTCCATGCTCGGCGCCGGCGAGTACGCCCGCGCGGTGGTGCCCCACGGCACCGTGGGCATCTACTGGGACCCCCACGAGGTGTGCAACGTGCTGGGACTTGAGGGCGTGAAGGTGATGATGGACGACGCCGCCCGCACCCCTTTGAAGGCCATGGTCACCACCCCCTCCTGCGTGCCGGCCGTGCCCGGTTTCGAGGACACGGGTTCCTTCGTGGGGCCTGAGGAAATCGCCGAGTCCATGACCTGGGACGGCGTGGTGGGCCTTGGCGAGATGATGAACTTCCCCGGCGTGCTGGCCGGCACCGATCATGCCCACGGCGAGCTGGCCGAGACGCTGAAGGCCGACAAGGTCATCACGGGCCACTATTCCATCCCCGAGACCGACCAGGGGCTGAACGCCTACATCGCCTGCGGCGTGCGCTGCTGCCACGAGTCCACCCGCGCCGAGGACGCCCTGGCCAAGATGCGCCTGGGGCAATACGCCCAGCTGCGCTACGGCTCGGCCTGGCTCGACCTGCCCCAGCTGGCCGCCGCCGTCACCGAGACCGGCATCGACACCCGCTTCGCGAACCTCATCTCCGACGACACCCACCCGCACACCCTGGTGGCCCACGGGCACCTCGACTACATCCTGCGCATGGCCGTGGCCTGCGGCATCGATGTGATCACCGCCATCCAGATGATGACCATCAACACCGCCACCTGCTTCCGCATGGAACACGAGCTGGGCTCCATCGCGCCGGGCAAGTGCGCCGACATCGTGTTTCTGGACAACCTGGAGGATCTGAACGTCACCCGCGTGCTCATCGACGGCGATGTGGTGGCCGAGAACGGCGCCTGCACCTTCGATCTGGCGCCCTTCGACTATCCGGATTGGGTCACCCATTCCATGCACCTGGGGCGCACCATCACCCCCGACACCTTCCGCGTGGAAGCGCCAGCGGGTGCATCCGACGGCGAGGCCGTCACCGTGCGGGCCATCGAGCTTCTGCCCGGATCGGTGCCCGACCGCGAGGCCCACGTAGCCCTCACCGTGCGCAACGGTGCCCTGGAAAGCGACCTTGACCAGGACGTGCTGAAGACCTTCGTCTTCGAGCGCCACCACGAGACGGGCACCCACGGCGCGGGCTTCACCAAGGGCTTCGGCATCAAGCGCGGCGCCATGGCCTCCACCGTGGCCCACGACGCCCACAACCTGCTCGTGGTGGGCACCAACGACGAGGACATGGCCCTGGCTGCCAACACCCTCGCCGAAGTGGGCGGCGGCCTGGTCGTCGTGGCCGACGGCGAGGTGCTGGGGCTCGTGGAGCTGCCCATCGCCGGGCTTATGGGCGCGCTGAGCGCCGAGGAAATGAGCGCGAAGGTGCATCACCTGGAGGACACTTGGGCCGAGATCGGCTGCACCATGCCCTCCCCCTTCATGACCATGGCCCTCATTCCGCTCGCCTGCCTGCCCGAACTGCGCCTCACCAACCGGGGACTCGTGGACTGCACCACCTTCCAGTTCACCGATCTGGCGGTGGACGGGGAATAGCCCCTTCCGAATGCCGAGCGGGCCCCGACCGAAGCCGGGGCCCGCTTCCCTGCCCTACAACGTGTCGGTATCGAGCACCAGGGTGAAGGGGCCCCGGTTCACCAGGGCCACGTCCATCATGGCGCCGAACTCGCCCGTGGCCACGGTAAAGCCGTCGGCGCGGGCCAAATCGGCGAAGTACTCGTAGAGCCGTCGGGCAATGGCCGGGTCGCCCGCCTCGGTGAACGAGGGACGGTTGCCCTTCTTGCAGTTGGCGTACAGCGTGAACTGGCTCACCACGAGTACTTCCCCGTCCACGTCAGCCAGGCTCAGGTTCGTCTTACCCGCCGCATCGTCGAACACGCGCATCTTGGCGATCTTGCGCCAGAGCCGATCGGCCTCGGCCTCGGTGTCCCCGTGTCCCACACCGAGCAGGATCAGAAACCCCTTGCCGATGGCGCCCACCTCTCGCCCCTCCACCGTCACGCTCGCCTCGCTCACGCACTGCACCACCGCCCGCATGGGCACCTCCTTCGTCTATGGCCCCCATTCGCGCTCCGCAGGCCCGCTTCCGGGAAGCCCCGGGCCGGCCGCTGGGCGCCGAGGCCCTCTCGTCTTCCCCATTGTAGCCCTTTACCTGCGCCAATGGCACGAGACGGGGCGGGGCCGTTGCCGCCGGGGCCCGTCGGTGGTATGTTCTTGTCCGACCAATGCGACCGAGGGGGACCCTGTGATTATCGGCATCACCACCACGCTCAACGAGGCCGACGGCTTCCAGCGTGTCAACGTGGAGTACATCAACCGCGTGGCCGCCACCGGGGCCGCGCCGCTGCTGCTCACGCCCGTGCGCGGCGGGGCCGAGGCGAACCGCGCCCTGGCGCGACGGGTCATCGATGCGGTGGACGCCCTGGTCATCACCGGCGGCGGCGACGTGCACCCCCGCTACTACGTGCCCGACCCGGCCAAGAGCCGCGATGCCCTGAACATGGACGATGTGGCGGCCCTCGGCTGCGGATCGGCATCCCATTGCCGCTCGACGGGAGCCCGAGTGCCCTTCTGCGGCCACAACGCCTCGGAGGAGGCCTTCCGCCAGGCCATGGGCGGCCCTCCGGGTCCCGATGAGGTATGCGCCCTCGACGGACGCAACGTGCTCACCGACCCGGAGCGCCCGGCTGTGCCCTGCCTGTCCGACCTGCTCGCCGTCAGCGAGGATCGGGACGGCTTCGAGCTGGAACTGGCCCGGCTGGCCCATGAGCGGCAGCTTCCCTGCCTCGGCATCTGCCGCGGCATGCAGGTGATGAACGTGGCCCTGGGCGGTAGCCTCTACCGCGACCTGTACAACTGCGGCGTCACCGAGCGGGGCCATCGCCAGGAACCGCCTTACGACCGCACCACTGATACGGTGACCATCGCCCCGAACACCCTGCTGGCGGCCTCCCTCGAAGCCGAGGGCCCCTTCGCCGTGAACTCCATGCACCACCAGGGCATCGATCACGTGGCCGAGGGCCTCACGGTGGCGGCCCGCTCGGGCGATGGCGTGGTGGAGGCCGTGGAAGACCCCCGCCGTCGCTTCTACCTGGGCGTGCAGTGGCACCCCGAGTACCTCGACCGTCACCGCGGCCTGTTCGCCGCCCTGGTCGACGCGGCCCGCTCGAGGCTCGCCGTTGCGTAACGGCTCAGCGGCCGACCGCTGCCCCGCCTCCTCCCGCGCCGGCGGTGCGCTACCCTGATTCCGGAAAGCAACCGCGACGGAAGGATTCTCCGTGGCCCTCTATGAATCAACGGCGGCGCCCCTTCGCTTCCCCGAGCCCCTGCGGGAAGGGGTCGTCCTCGCGCGACCGAACCGCTTCATCATGGATGTGGACTTCGACGACGGCATTCCCGTGCGCTGCCACTGCCCGGCCGTCTCGCGCATCGGCGACCTGGATCTGACGGGGCGCCCCTGCCTGGTGTCCGATTCCCACAACCCCCGGCGCAAGCTGCCCTTAACCGTGGAGGCCTTCTCGCTGCAGCGACCGGAAGACCCAGCCAAACGCTGGATCGGCATCAACCAGAACGCCTCGAACCGCTACGTGGAGCACTTCCTGCGCGAGGGCGCCTTCAAGGCCATCACCGGGCCCGTGCATCAGCTGCGCCGCGAGGTGCCCCTGGACTCCTCGCGCCTCGACTTCCTCGTGAACGAAAACCAGTACCTGGAAGTGAAGACGCCCCTCGTGCAGATCCAGACCGCCATTCCGCCTTGGGTGCCCACGGTGCCGCCGGCCCCCTTCAACTCCACCGAGCGCGTCCAGCGCCATCTGCGCGAGCTGGCCGCCTCCCTCCAGCACAACGAGCGGGCCGTCATCCTGTACTGCCTCTACTACGCCAACGACGGCTTCCGCTATTACCACGGCACCACCTACGAAGAGATGCTCGCCTGCGTGGATGCGGTGCGCACCGCCGGCGTGGAACTCTGGCAAGCCGACTTCACCATCACGCCCGAGGCCGTGGCCCTCGCCAGCTACCACCCGCTGGAAGAGTGGTAGCGAACGCCGAGCATCGCACGAATGCTCCCCGACCGATAGCCGCCCCCTGGCAGGCAGCCGAGCGCGCCGGCCAATGGCCCCCGGCAGATAGCCAGCCCCAACGGCCACCCCTGTACGCACAAGAAAAGAGGCGGCCTCGCGACCGCCCCTGCATCATCGGGTTCCCCAGTGTGCCCAGAGGTCCTAAGCCTCTTCGGCTACTTCCAGGACCTCTTCCTCGAAGGCCGTGTGATCGGGCTCGTAGCCGCGGTTGTCCGGCACGAGGAAGATGAACACGAGCGAGCTCAACAGCAGGAAGAACGGGTAAAACAGATAGGGCATGACCTGGAAGGCCGATACCGAGAAGCCCAGCTCGGCGCAGGCTGAGATGGCCACGAGCATCTGGGCGCCGTAGGGAATCACGCCCTGGAACACGCAGGAGAACGTATCCAGGATGGACGCGGTCTTGCGCCGGGAGATGTCGTAGGTCTCGGACATCTCGTGGGCGATGGGATTCGCCATCACGATGGCCACGGTGTTGTTGGCCGTGGCGATGTCCATGGCGCCCACGAGCAGGCCCATGCCCAGCTGGCCTCCCTTGCGGCCCTTGAACACGCGCTTGATACCGTTGAGCAGGGCCACGAAGCCGCCGTTCTCGCGAATAAGCGCGCAGATGGCGCTCACGAGCACGGCCACCATGGTGGTCTCGAACATGCCGGCGGCCCCGGTGCCCATATTCCCCAAAAGATCGGTGGCCGCCACCGCACCCTCGGCCACCACGATGATGGAGCCGGACAGAATGCCGAGCAGCAGCACCACGAACACGTTGATGCCCAGAATGCCGCCCACCAGCACGATGAGGTACGGGATAAGCTCGATGAGGTTGTAGTCGTTGTGCACCGTGCCCGAGATGTCGGAACCCAGCGACAGCGCCAGGATGAGCACAAGGGTCACGATGGCCGCGGGCAGGGCGATCTTGAAGTTCTCGCGGAACTTGTCCTTCATCTGGCAGCCCTGGCCCTGGCAGGCGGCGATGGTGGTGTCGGAGATGAACGACAGGTTATCGCCGAACATGGCACCGCCCATGACCGAGCCCACGCACAGCGGCAGGCTGAAGCCGGAAGCGGCCGACACGGCCACGGCGATGGGGGTGATGAGCGTGATGGTGCCCACCGAGGTGCCCATGGAGATGGACACGAAGCAGCTGACCACGAACAGCACGGCCACGGAGAACTCCGCCGGAATGATGGACAGCATGAGGTAGGCCACCGACTCGGCCGAATCGCGGCCCACGGTGCCCACGAACACGCCGGCGGCCATGAAGATGAGGATCATGGTCACGATGGTCTTGTCGCCGATGCCGCGGCCCATAATCACCAGTTTGTCATCGAAGGGCAGCTTGCGGTTCTGGAAGCAGGCCACCAGCAGCGCGATGAGGAAGATCACCACGATGGGGATGTTGTAGAATCCCATGGAAATGCCCATGCCGTACTCGAACAGAATGCCGAGCCCCAGATACAGCACGAGGAAGACCCCGATTGGCAGCAGCGCCGCCACATTTCCCTTTTTCACGTCGAACTTCACCTTCTTCGTCTCTGAAAAAACAGCCCGCCTATAGTACACCACAAAAACCGCTGCCGATGCGTCATCTTCTTCACGCGGCCCTTACTTATAATAGATGGCGAAACATCGCCCCATCAGAACGGACATCCCATGGACAACCCCGCCGAGAACCGCGCCGAGGAAGGCGTCTACGAGACCCCCGACGACAGAGCCGCCGCGGCTGCCGAAGCCGACGCCCGCACGGACGCCGACAACCCCATCGCGCCCGTCGACCCCTTCGAGCCGGGCTCGCTCGGCTGGCTGTTGCCCTGGGCTGAAACGGGCGAGGGCGACGTGCTTTCCCCCGATGAGGCCCTGGAAGTGTTCTTGGAATGGGTGGAATCTCGCGGGCTTGAGCTGTGGCCGCACCAGGAGGACGCGCTCATGGACCTGGCCGTGGGCGATTCGGTCATCCTGGGCACGCCCACCGGCTCGGGCAAGTCCATGGTGGCCCTGGGGCTGTGCTTCATGGCCATCGCCACGGGGCGCACCGCCTACTACACGGCCCCCATCAAGGCGCTCGTGTCCGAGAAGTTCTTCGACATGGTGGACGTGCTCGGCCGCGACAACGTGGGCATGATCACCGGCGACAGCACCATCAACACCGAGGCCCCGGTCATCTGCTGCACCGCGGAGATCCTCGCGAACCAGGCCCTGCGCGAGGGCGCGGCGTCGAAGGTGGCCTGCGTGGTGATGGACGAGTTCCACTTCTACGCCGACCCCGACCGCGGCTGGGCCTGGCAGGTGCCCCTGCTCACGCTGACGAACGCCCAGTTCCTGCTCATGAGCGCCACCCTGGGCGACGTGAGCGACATCGCCGCCATGCTGGAAGAGCGCACGGGACGGCCCGTGGATCTCGTCACGGACGCGCCGAGGCCCGTGCCCCTGTCCTATGACTACACCTTCGAGACCTTGGAGGCCACGGTGGAGCTGGGCCTGCGGGCCGGTGAGGCACCCATGTACATCGTGCACTTCTCCCAGGACGAGGCGCTGAAGAACGCCCGGTCGCTCGCCAGCTACGGCGTGTCGGACAAGGCCCAGCGCGAGGAGATCAAGCAGGCCATGAGGGGCACGAAGTTCACCACCCCCTTCGGCAAGATCCTCCAGCGCCTCCTGGCCGCCGGCGTGGGCGTGCACCACGCGGGCATGCTGCCGCGCTACCGCCTGCTCGTGGAGCGGTTGGCCCAGCAGGGGCTGCTGCCGGTCATCTGCGGCACCGACACGCTCGGTGTCGGGATCAACGTACCCATCCACACCGTAGTGCTCACCCAGCTCACGAAATTCGACGGGCAGAAGATGCGGCGCCTGCGCTCGCGCGAGTTCCACCAGATCGTGGGCCGGGCGGGCCGAGCCGGGTTCGACACCGAGGGCATGGTGGCGGCCCTGGCCCCCGAGCACGAGATCGAGAACCACAAAGCCATGATCAAGGCCGGCGACGACCCGAAGAAACAGCGCCGCGTGAAGAAGAAGCAGCCGCCCGAGGGCTTCGTCAGCTGGAACAAGCAGACCTTCGAGCACCTCATCGAGAAGCCGCCTGAGAAGCTCACGCCCCGCATGCGCATCACCCATTCCATGGTGCTCTCGGTGGTGAGCCGCGGGGGCGACGCCTGGGCCAACGTCCACGGGCTCATCGCCGACTCGGCCCAGAGCGCCGAGGAGAAGATCAAGCTGAACGCCCGGGCCGACGAGATCTTCGCCACCCTGCTGGAGGCGGGCGTGGTGGTGCGCGGCACCGCCGAGGACGGCAGCCCCGCCTACGAGCTGACCGTGGAGCTGCCCGAGGACTTCGCCCTGGACCAGCCCCTGTCGCCCTTCCTGCTGGCGGCGCTTGACCTGCTTGACCCGGAAAGCCCCGACTACGCCCTGGACGTGATCTCGCTCGTGGAGGCCACCCTGGAAAACCCCGCCAAGGTGCTGCGGGCCCAGGAGCGCAAGGCGCGGGACGCCGCCATGGCCGCCATGAAGGCCGACGGCGTGGAATACGAGGAGCGCCTGGAGCGCCTCGCGGAGATCACCTATCCGAAGCCCTTGGAAGAGCTGCTCGCCCACGCCTTCGAGCTGTACTGCCAGAGCGTGCCCTGGGCCCGCGATTACGAGCTTTTGCCCAAGAGCGTGCTGCGCGACATGGTGGAGACGGCGAGCGACTTCAAGACCTACATCGGCCGCTACGGCATCGCGAAGTCAGAAGGGACGCTGCTGCGCTACCTGTCCGACGCCTTCCGCGTGCTCGTGCGCACTCTGCCGCCCGACGTGCTGGACGACCGTTTGCGCGACATCATCGCCTGGCTCGGCTTCATGGTGCGCACCACCGACTCGTCGCTCGTGGACGCCTGGGAGAGCGCCGGTGCGCTGCCCGAGGCCGGAGCGCCCCCGCAGGCCGCCGACGCCGTGGTGGCCGACCGTCATGGGCTTGAGGTCATGGTGCGCAATGCGCTCTTCGCCCGCGTGCGCCTGGCCTCGCTGGATCGCACCCGCGAGCTGGGCAACCTGGACGAGGAATGGGGCCACGGAGAGCGGGCCTGGGACGCGGCCCTGGACGACTACTTCGCCGAGCACAACGAGATTCGCATCGACGGCGATGCCCGAAGCGCCGCCTACCTGGTCATCGACGAGAGCCCGGAGGCCGAGGCGCACCTGTGGCACGTCCGTCAGATCTTCCTGGACGAGGACGACGCCGGCGACTTCCGTATCGAGGCCGACGTGGACCTGGACGCCACCCAGGAGCAAGGCGAGGTCATCTTCAAGAACTACCGCGTCGGCTTCGTGGAGGACTTGGCGGAATAGCGACCTTTCGCGGACAATGCGGGGCGGGGCGCAACGTTGAGCAAAATAGTTGTTGATTGACGGGCCGTCGAAGCGTATAGTGGCCTGCGTCAATATTTCTGTGATGTCTTCGGGATGCCCGAGCGACCGCAAGCCGAGAGGCGCGACGCGGGCGCAGCCGGCAAACCGGAGGCGGAGAAAACTCTGGAGAACTCTTAAGTGAGTGCCGAAGGTGCAAGGCCCCACCCTGCGGGGACGGCTTCCCCCGGGAAGCGGGCCGAATCTCTCAGGCAAACGGACAGAGCGATGACGCGACCTTTTCGGCCGGCCACGCATAAGTTCCCCCGAGTTTTCTCGCTGAGAGGAGGGAACGCCGTGGAAGAGGCACTACTTGGTATCGTTACCACCATCAACAACTATCTTTCCAACTACATCCTCATCATTTTGCTGCTCGGCATGGGTATCTGGTTTACTGTGCGCACGCGCGCCATCCAGTTCCGCTGCTTCGGCGAGGGCTGGCGCCGCGTGTTCGGCGACTTCAGCCTGCGCGGCGGCAACCAGGGCGGCGGCATGACCTCGTTCCAGGCCTTGTCCACCGCCATCGCGGCCCAAGTGGGCACCGGCAACATCGTGGGCGCGTGCGGTGCCATCATCGTGGGCGGCCCGGGCGCCATCTTCTGGATGTGGATCATCGCCCTGTTGGGTATGGCCACCAACTACGCTGAGGCCGTCATGGCCCAGAAGACCCGCGTGGTCGATGCCGACGGCACCGTGCACGGCGGCCCGGTGTACTACATCACCACAGCCTTCAAGGGCGGTCTGGGCAAGTTCCTTGCCGGGTTCTTCGCGGTGGCCATCATCTTGGCCCTGGGCTTCATGGGCTGCATGGTGCAGTCCAACTCCATCGCCGAGACCATGAACACCGCCTTCGGCATTCCCACCTGGGTCATCGGCCTGGCCGTGGTCATCCTCGCGGGCATCGTGTTCATCGGCGGCGTGTCCCGCCTGGCCGCGGTCACCGAGAAGATCGTGCCCATCATGGCCCTGCTCTACATCCTGGGCTCGCTCGTGGTGCTCATCATGAACGCGGCGAACATCCCGGCCACCTTCGCCCTCATCTTCGAGTGCGCCTTCAACCCCGCCGCCACCGTGGGCGGCGCCACCTTTGGCATCATCGCCGCCATCAGCCAGGGTGCCAAGCGCGGCCTGTTCTCCAACGAGGCCGGCATGGGCTCCACCCCCCACGCTCACGCCCTGGCCGAGGTGAAGAACCCCCACGAGCAGGGCGTTGTGGCCATGATCGGTGTGTTCGTTGACACCATCGTGGTGGTCACCATGACCGCCCTTGTGGTGCTGTCCACCCTGTACGTGGGCGACGGCATACTGGCCACGGGCGACTACGCCGCGCTGACCGCCGAGACCATCACCAAGACCAACATCGCCCAGATGGCCTTCGGGCAGTTCTTCGGCGAGGGCGCAGGCGCCTGGTTCGTGGCCATCTGCCTGCTGTTCTTCGCCTTCTCCACCATCCTCTCGTGGAACCTGTTCGCGAAGCTGAACGTGGAATGGCTCTTCGGAAAGCGCGCCGTGCTGCCCTTCACCGTCATCGCGCTGGTGTTCATCTTCCTGGGCTCGCTGCTGTCCAACGACCTGGTGTGGGAGCTCGCTGACATGTTCAACCAGCTCATGGTCATCCCCAATGCCATCGCACTGTTTGCCCTTTCCGGGGCGGTGCTGGCCATCGCCAACGCCAAGCACGACAAGTTCGCCACCGACGTGGCCGAGGAGCGCTTGGAAGACCAGGAACGCGCTGCCGCCAACCGCAACAAGTAAGCACGCGATCGCCTCATCGGTTTTTGCAAGCGGGCTGCCTTCGGGTGGCCCGCTTCTTTTTGGAAGGACCCAAGACGCACTCCGCGATCCGAGGGATTCACCCTCTCCCAGCAATAAACCGACGAGAGCGTCCTCAGCACGCAGATGAGATCGCCGTTGGGGCGAGGCATTCCCGCCCCTCTCTTTTTACGGTGGGGCGTTGCTTCTCAGGAGATGAGTCGCTAGCCCGGAGAATGCCTCAGAGAAGCAGCGGAACGGACGCAGCGATCGGGTGGAACGCGAGCCGCGCAGGGCGATCATCCTTCAAGTCGAGGCACTTTCGCACCTTCGCTCGCGATGCCTTCGAGAGCCTGTCGCCATTGAGGCTGAACAGAATCTCGGCGCCTTCCTTCGTGGAGGCCATGCGCATCGTATTGCTGTGCAGCTCGTCAGGCAAAGTACCTGCTTCGTACTTCGTAACCGTCTGCTCCCCGAAACCCAAGAAGAGGCTGAACTCGCGCAAAGAGAGGCCCAAGGTCTTCCGGATTGCCTTGATTTCCTCAGGCGTGATAATCCCCTGCTGGGCGCGGTAAGCGGCAAAGGCGGCTTCGAAATTCCCCTTCTCGACTCGCGAGTCCCCGATGTCCTCGCCGCAAAGAGGGCAGACGGCAACCTGAGCATCGAACGTCGTCGGCGCCCCCCGCACGGGAAGCGTCTCCCTCCTTGCCACAATTTGGGCCGTCACAGGTTCATCGCAGATAGGGCAGAACGTGTCGATGCAGTTCATTTCGGCTCCTCACTGTACAGCTTCACCGACAGGCACTTGCACCTGTCAACTCTCATGGAAATTGAAATCTTAAGGTAGAGCTTTCCCTGAGGATGCTCGGGCGAGAACTCGGCAACCGTCCATTGCTGCGCGTAGCGCGCATCGCGATCGGGTTCGGGGCCGTCGAAGCAGTCTTCGGGTGACAGCGCCAAGATAATCTCCTCGACAGTCTCAACATCGACACCCCGCTCTGCCATGAAGCGCTCCGTAGCAGCACGCGGCACGAGAATGAACCCGTTCTTCCGAATAATACGCTTAGCCTCTTGGAGAAAAAGTTTGACCTGCGCCTTCGATTTCATTCCATCGCCCCCAATTGTAATCACATAATTACAAAAGTCAAGATCTCTCTACTATTATAGCAAACATTTGTACGCTTAATATCACAAACATTTGTTTTCTTTTGAGGGGACTTAAGCTAGCGACCATTCGAAATGCAGAAAGCCATGCAGCCAGTTAGGAAAGCACGCGTTGGCCGGGGAGCAAGACGGACGAGCAGACTCTCCCTGCCGAAAAATCCAGCACGAAACCCATTAGCCCTCATCCCAAAAGCTCGGCCGAGCGATCACGGGTGAGGCCGGCCAGGGTATTGGTACCTTTAGTCGTCCAGGCCCAGCAATGCCGCCAACCGCTCGCGCGTCAGGCCGGCCAGGGCGTCGGCGCCGGTGGCGGCCACCACGGAGTCGGCCAGGTCGCGCTTGGCCTCTTGCAGCGCCACGATGCGCTCCTCGATGGTGCCCTTGGCCACCACCTTGTACACGTCCACCTCCCGCTCCTGGCCGATGCGGTGGGCGCGGTCGGTGGCCTGGTCGGTGGCCGCGGCGTTCCACCACGGGTCGGCGTGCACCACCACCGAGGCACCCGTGAGGTTAAGCCCCGTGCCGCCGGCCTTCAGCGACACGAGGAACACCGGCGTATCGTCGACGTTGAAGCGCTTCACCAGTTCCACCCGCTCGCGCTTGGGCGTGGCGCCGGTGATGGTGAAGTGCGCGAGCCCCCGTCGGTCAAGTTCGTCGGCCAACAGGGAAAGATAGCCGGTGAACTGGGAGAACACCAATACCTTGCGGTCGGCCTCCTGAGCCTCGGCCACCAGCTCCATGATGGCGCCGAGCTTCTCGGCACCGCCCCGGTAGTTCTCGAACACGAGAGCCGGGTCCAGCGCGATCTGCCGCAGACGCGTGAGCTCGGCAAGCACCTCAACCGAGCTCTTCTCGGCCTCAGCCATATGCCCGCGCCGGTTCGCCCGCGAGGCGTTTTGGCGCTTCTGGGCGTTCAGGTCCTCGCGCAGCCGCTGCTCGGCCCCGTCGTAGAGCCGTCGCTGCTCGGCGCTTAGAGGCACATAGCGCACCAGTTCGGTCTTCGGCGGCAGATCGGTGAGCACGTCGGCCTTGCGGCGGCGCAGCAAAAACGGCTCCACGAGCGCCCGCAGGCGGGCGGCCGCTTCCTCGTCTTCCCCCAAGATACCCAGTTCATAGCGCTCGCGGAAGCGCTCGTAGCTGCCGAGGAGCCCGGGCATGAGGAAGTCGAAGATGCTCCACAGCTCCGAGAGGCGGTTCTCGATGGGCGTGCCCGTCAGCGCGAAGCGCAGCGGAGCGCGCAGGCGCTTCACCGCACGGGTCGTCTTGGTGGCGTGGTTCTTGATGCGCTGGGCCTCGTCGAGCACCACCATGCCCCAGCCGACCGGCTGCAGAAAGGGACCGTCGATGCGCACGCGGTCGTAGGAGGCCACGATGACAGCGGGAACCTCGCCCGCAGGGGCGCCGTCGCCGGCCGCCTCCGCGCCGCGCCCGATCACGCGCCCCTCCCCTTCCCCAGCCGCCCGGGCCACAAGCATCTCGCGCTGGACGCGCGTGCCCTCCAATGCCGCCACGGGCATATCGGGTGCGAAGCGGGCGAACTCGTCGGCCCAGTTGAACACGAGGGAGGCCGGACACGCGATGAGCACCGGACCGTCCAGCTGCCCCGCATTCCGCAGGCTCTGCACGAGCGCAATGGTCTGGAGCGTCTTGCCGAGGCCCATCTCGTCGGCGAGGATGCCGCCGAAGCCGAGGGAGGCGAGCCGCGCAAGCCAGCGGAAGCCCTCCAGCTGGTAGGGGCGCAGCGTGGCGGTCAGATCCGCCGGGGGCGCCACGGGACGCGCCGGCTCCCCCACCCGGCGCAGATAGTCCTCGAAGGACGCATCGCGCACCGCGTCGGCGTATTCCCGATCGAGGTAGAACGCCTGGTAGGTGGGAATCTGCGCCGTGCCGTCCAAAAGCTCGTCGGCCGACACCCCCAGATCGCGCACCATCTCGCCGAGGTGCGCCACATCGCCCTCGGCAAGCGCCACGATGCGCCCGTCGCTCATGCGGTGGAAGCGCTTGCGGCGGCGCAGCGAGGAGAACATCGCCGCCAGCTCGTCGCGGGACACGTCGCTCTCGCGCACGTCCATCTGAATGAGGTTCGCACGCAAAGACAGGCCAATCTGCACCCGCGGCGGCCGCTCCACCACGAGCCGGTCGAAGGCCGGGGTGGTGAACACCTCACCCGCGGCGCGGAACTGCGCGAGGCCCCCGTAGAGCAGCTCGCCGGCCAGATCGGCCTGACGCAGCGGCAGCGTCATGGAGCCGTCGAAGAACTGGGCGGCCAGCATGATGCCGGCGTCCTCCAGCGCCTGATCGCGGAAAGGCTGCTGCGAGGCGGGGCGCAGTTCGGGCTTCTCGCCCGAGTCGGCGGGGCTCGCCAGCACCACCTCGCGCTCGCCATAGAACGCCTTCACCGTCAGGCGAATGAGGGCCGCCTCCTTCCTCCCGGTCTTATCGAAGTAGAAGGCGAGCGTGCCGGCCACCGGCCGCAGGGCCTCCCACGGCTCGGGCAGGCGCACGTCCACCGCGGCCTCCAGCACCGGGAGCGCCCGCCGGCAGAACGCCGCCCCGTCGCTCTCGGCTACGAAGGCCGCGCCTCCATCGGCAAGGCCCGCTTCCCGCAGAAACGCAAAGGCCGCCGCCTCGGCGCCCTCCACCCGCACCGCTACGCCGTCGGCGAGCACGTAGGCCCGCTCCAAGCCGCGCACTACCAGCACCGGCTCCGTCAGGCGCACATCGTAGCCGCCATCGACGGCGTCGAACAGCAAAGCCTCAAGCGGCGCGTCGGCGCCCACGCGCCACGACTCGGCCACCGCCCCTTCGACCGCGCCGGCATTCCCCCTACGGCGCACAAGCGTGAAGGCTCCCTCGCCGAGGGCGTCCAGCAGGGCCACCACCTCCGCCTCGCGCACCCGCACCTCGCGCTTGCCCGCGCCGGCGGTGCGGAACGTGGAGCCGCCGAAGATTCGCTCGTCGGGAAACAGCTCGGACACCACCCGCACTACTGCACGGGAGCGCTCGTCAAACGCCTCGAGGCGATGGGCGAAGGCGAGCTTCTTGCCGTAGGCGTGCAACGCGCCGTGCTGCACGTGGTGCGCGAAGGCCTCGATGTCGCGCACCTGGTAGGTGCCGCGCACGCCAGCTACTGCCAGATGCAGCGACCAGAGGCGCCCGTCGTAGATGAGCTCCACGTCCAGGCGCACGCTGCCGGGCGCCACGCCCAGGGCCGCCCCTTCCGCACTGCGCGAGCCGAGGGCGGGCAACCCCGCCGCACTCCCCTTCCCCTCGGCCAGCAACCGGCCCAGGGCCTCGCTCGTGCGCCGCGCTACCGGAACCGCAACGCGCGCGGCACCTTCCTCGAAGCTGCGGGGCTGGGCGAAGTAGGCGGTCACCAGGGCCACGCAGTGCTTGCACAGCCCGTCGAAGCGGGCGATGGCCGGGCAGGTGCACTCGTAGTCGACGATGCGCGACTCGTAGTCGCCGAACATCACCGAGACATCGAAGTAGTCGGCGATGCCCGAGGCCGAGGCCACGCGGGCGGAGATCACCGTCACGTCCCCATCGCGGCGCACAATGCGCCCCGCGATGGACTTCGCGCTAGCCGCAATGCCCACGCCCCGCGACACGGCGCGCGAATCGGCATAATCGGCCAGCTTGATGCCTCCGACGCCCACAGCATCCTCCTTCCCACAGCGAATTGCGAACACTTGAGGTTACCACAACCGCGCGCCTCGCAACAGGCACATCCGGCTTCCCGCAGAGGAGGAAGGGAGACTGACACCGCCGGGCCACTTCACCGCGCGCGAACCCCGCGGCCGCCCGAAACGCCGCGCCCGGCGGCACCGTGTGCGAAAATACGGTCGCGCGGATGATGGTTACGGTGCCCATCATGCTAGAATTCTCCCGCAATCCCATCGCGCCCCGAGAATCGAGGAGACACCCATGCGCCGTATGCTTCTTGCCCTCTGCCTTGCCGTCAGCCTGGCCGCCCTGGCTGGCTGCTCATCGAACCATCCCATCACCAAGGCCGGCGAGGCCTGCGCCTCCTGTCACAGCGACGGGCGCGAGGCGGTACAGGGGCAAGCCGCCGACGCGGCACTCGGCAACGCGACGGAGACGGGCCTTACCTTCGCCGTGGAAAGCGGTGCCGACAAGGTGTACCTGTGCACGGCAGCCATCGCCGATGGCGGCACCATCGTGCCCGCCCAGATGCGCGCGCTTTCCGCCGATGAGCTCGGTGCTGTTACCGTGAGCGAGCCGGGCGCCTACGCCCTCTGCACCGGCGAGATCTCCAGCCCCGCCTCGATCACCCTCGTCAACGCCACCGAATCCGGCCCCGCTGACGCCGTCGTGAAGCTGTAGGGAAGAAAGTCGTTATATCGACAGGCACCTTGCGGCGCGGGGCGTCACGCCCCGTGCCCCTCCCCCATGCGCCCTGAAATTCCAAGTTGGCAAAACGACATGGCTCCGAACTTCACCCACAAAGTGGGAAAGTTCGGAGCCAAAAAGCAACAAGATCGGCAAACCCAGCGTGGTGCGAAGAAGGCAGGGCCGCCACCAACCCTACTCTTCCCCGTAGGCGCCGGTTTGGCGGTTCCAGAGGCGGGCGTAGTCACCGCCCTTGGCCACCAGCTCGGCGTGGGGGCCGTCCTCCACGATGCGCCCCTCGGACAGCACCACGATGCGATCGAGGCTCGCCACGGTGGAAAGCCGGTGGGCCACGACGATGGCCGTGCGGCCCTCCATGAGGCGCGCGAGGGCCTCCTGCACCGCGGCCTCGCTCTCGGAATCGAGCGCACTCGTGGCCTCGTCGAGCACCAGGATGGGACAGTCGGCCAGCATGGCCCGGGCAATGGCGATGCGCTGGCGCTGGCCGCCCGACAGCTTGATGCCCCGCTCGCCGGTGATGGTGTCAAAGCCCTGGGGCAGCTTCTCGATGAATTCCAGGGCGTTGGCCGCCGCAGCCGCCGCCCGAATCTCCTCCAGGGTGGCATCGGGCCGCCCATAGGCGATGTTCTCGGCGATGGAGCGATGGAACAGCAGCGCCTCCTGGGGCACATAGGCGATCTGGCGGCGCAGCGACTGCTGGGTGATGTCGGCCACGTTCTGGCCGTCCACCAAAATCTCGCCCTCCTGAATGTCGGCCAAGCGCAGCAGAAGCTTCGTGAGCGTGGTCTTCCCCGAACCGCTCACGCCCACGAGACCCACTCGCTGACCGGCGGGAATGCGCAGGTTGAAGTCGCTAAACACCTGCGTCTTCACATCGCCGTCGGTGTACCAGAAGTTGATGTCCGTAAAATCGATGTCGCCCAATTCCACGGAAAGCGGACGCGCCCCGGGCTTATCGGCCACGAGCCGCGGCTCGTCGAGCACCGCCGTCATGCCGCTCGCGTCGCCAAAGGCCTGGTTGATGCGCTGGAGCCCCGTGTTGATGAAGTTGAACTGGTTCGTCACCGTGTTCGTATAGGTGAACATGAGGATGACCGTGCCCGGCGTGATGCCGAACCAGGCGTTGCCGCCGGATATGAACACAGTCACCACACTCATGATGACCACGGTGATGGCCGCCGTGGTGATGCCGCGGGCTAGAGAGGCCCGCATGCGCTTGGAATCGCGGGCCACCACCTCGCGGTTCGCCGTGTCGAACAGCCCGCGCTCGTAGTCCTCGCGCCCATAGGTCTTCACGGCCAGGATGTTCGTAACCGCATCGGACAACTCGCCCGACAGCTGGTTTTGGGCGCTGGCAGCCTTCTCGTTCAGGTGCAGAATGCGCTTGTACATGAGGTAGGACACCACCGCGTACACCGCGAGCATCGCCATGAGCACCGCCCCGTAGGCCGGCACCACAGGAAACAGGATGAGGCACGTGAAGGTGATGGAACAGAGAATCGGCAGAAACGGGAAGTTCATGATCTGAAGCAGTTGGGAATAGCCGGCCATGAACTTCGTTGTCTGGCTCACGAGCGTGCCACCGAAGCGGTTGGAGTGGAACGACAGCGACTGGTTGCACAGGCAATCAAAGGCCATGGTGGCCAGGTCGTAGTTCACGGCGATCTGCAGCTTCCACAGGGTGTAGTCCTGCAATTTGGAACAGGCCTGGCCAGCGAAGTTGATACCGATGAGCGCGGCGATATAGGGCCCGAACACCGTGAACACCTCGTCGGCGGCCACAGGCGCCGCGCTGATGCGGTCCACGATGAGGCTCATCACGTAGGGGTTGCCGTAGGTGAGAAACCCGCAGAAGCCGATGGTCGAGACGATAAGCGCCACGAACAGCCCCAGATGGTTGCGCGTCGCCAGCCAATAGTAGTGCAAGCTCCGCATCGTAAGCGATTGCTTCTTTACCATAATTACCTCAACAATTCCGTCAGAGGACCGCAGCTGAGAATGGTCAGGTGGCGGGTGGCGCGGCTGATGGTGGTGTACAGGCGCCGTCGGGCGATGTCGCTGGCCGGAAAGACGCGAGCGCTTGCGTCGGGGACGATGACGCGGTCGAATTCCAGTCCCTTCGCCAGCTTGAGCGGCACGATCACCACGCCCTCGGCCGGCAGGCTGTCACCCTCGCCGAGCACGGCGGCCGACGAGGCGTCCTCGGCCGTCAGCAGCTTCGCCAGGCGGCGCGCCTCGCTCTTCCACGGCACCACCACAGCCGTCAGGCCGCCTGCCTCCCCCGCAGCCGCCACGGCATCGGTCAGAGCCGTGCGCCAGGCTGCCTCGTCCGGACACGCAACGATCTCCGGCGCGGGCGCCTCCCTCTGCACCGAGGACACCTCCATGGCCTCGCCGGCGGGCAAGAGCCGCGCGAACAGATCGGTGATAGCCGGGGTGGAGCGGTAGCTCGTCATGAGACGGCACGCGCTTACCGGCCCGCGCTCAGCCTCGAACACCGCACGAATGCCGTCCCAGGCGGCGGTGCCCTCGGCGATGGCCTGGTTCGGGTCGCCCAGCAGCAGGAAGTTCGCCCGGCGGAAGTAGCGGGCCATCACGGCCAGCTGCCCTTCGGAGTAGTCCTGCACCTCGTCGATCATCACGTACTTCGCATCGGGGTTGCCCATGCCCGTGAGCGCCATCTTCAGGTACACCCACTCCACCGAGGTGAGCCCGTCGCTGCCCAGAAGGCGCCGCCCCACCCGGTCCACATCGAGCCAGCCCATGGTGCTCACGGCCTCGATGGCATCGGCGTGCTTGTCCTCCAGATACACGAGGGAAAGCCGGCGAGCCTCCTCCTCGGTCTGAGGATCGAAGGTCTCGCCGAACAGGCGCAGCTGCTCTTCGATGGACAGGTCGGCCACCTCGTCGTGGGTGGATTCCAAAGCGGCGAGGGACTTCAGCCGCGCCCCCAGGCGCACCTCCAGCTCCTCGCCCATGAGCGTCGCGCGATGGGGGCCGGCCGGCACGGCGGCGAACTTCATCGACACCTTCTCGACGGCGTCACCGCCCAGCAGGCGCACCCCCGCGCTCACGATGTCGCGAAAGTCGCTGCGATCGAACTCGAAGCCCGCGAGGGCCGCGTCGATGGCCGCAAGGCGCTCGTAGGACACCTCGCCCTCCCCTGCGCCGCGGCCGGCCGGCAGCAGCGGGGCCAAAAACTGCGCCCAGGTGAGGATCTCGGGGTTGCGCTCGCCCAAGTCGGGCAGCACCCGGTCGATGTAGCGGCCGAACACCGGGTTCGGCGAGATGAGAAAGACCTGCGCGGGATCCAGCGCGCCGCGATGCTGGTAGAACAGGTAGGCGATGCGCTGCATGAGCACCGAGGTCTTCCCCGAGCCCGCCACGCCGGCCACTTGGAGCACCGGCACGTCCTCGTGGCGCACCACGGCGTTCTGCTCCCGCTGAATAGTGGCCGTGATGGCCTGCATGTGGGCGGAACGGCCGCGGGAGAGCGAGGCCAGCAGCAGCTTGTCCTCGATGGCCACATCGGAGTCGAAGTAGCTGAGCAGGCGATCCCCCTGAATGTCGAACTGACGACGGCGCTTCAAGTCCACGGCGATGGTGCGCCCGTCGGCCACATAGGAGGTGGGGCCCATGACCTGGTTGTAGTACACCTCGGCCACGGGGCTGCGCCAATCCACCACGAGCCGCCGATAGTTCTCGTCCGAGATGCCCGCCGAGCCGATGTAGAGCTCCTTGGCCGGCTGGCCTTCCTTGAACTGAAGCTCTATCTTCGCGAAGTAGGGCTCCCGCAGCAGCACCTCGGCCGCCCGCAGCCGCTCGGCCTGCACCGAGTTGGCCATATCGTGGGCCTCGATGATGTTGTTCATGGCCACGATGTCGGCATGGGTCTCCAGCATGTCGTCCCAGGTGGCGAAGTTCACGGCCAGCTCCTCGGCCATGGACTTCTTGTCCTGGGCCGCCTGGGCGGCTACCGCCTCCATGGCGGCCACGGCATCGCGGGCAATGCCCTTAAGCTTGCCATGCACCTCGGTCAGGTGCGCCTGCTCGGCGGCGAAGACGGGGTCGGCGGCCTCAGTGCCCGGTGCGGCGATTCTATTCAATACGCTGTCCTCCTCGATTACGCTCCCTCAGATGCACGATGCCAGGCCCCGCCATGCGGGGCCTGCAAAATTCGCCCGTTGCCTCTGGCCCGATGGGGCCTTGAGACTTACGGCCGGAGCTATTAGACGAGAATGCCCTCGCAATGGTCGATCATGTGCTGGACGGCCTGGGCGGCGTTGCCCTCGAGCTTCTTCTTGGCCGGCACGAGCTTGCCGTCCTGGAAGCGGTCGTAGCTCACGCGAATCCAGTCGTAGCGCTGCACCGCCGTGGGCTCCTCGCGGGACAGGCAGGCCTCCACCGCCGTGTAGGGCTTCAGCTTCTGGGCCACCTTCGGGTTGTACATGACCACCGGGCGCCCCGCCTCGTTCAGATAGGCGACGATGCACTTCGTCTCGCCGATCTGATTGGCAGCCAGGCACACCGCCTCGTCGCTGGCCAGCAGCGTCTCCACCAGGTCGGTGCCGATGGAAGCGTCCTCGGCCGTGGCCGGCTCGCAGGGCTTCGACAGGATGTCCTCGTCGGTGATGATCTCTTTAATCACAGGGGCTCCTTTGCGTCGGCGGCGGCTCGGGCCACCGCGTCTTCTGGAAAAATGCGACTATCGAGTATACACCACCGGCGCCCCGCGCACCCCCGCGCGACCGTGGCATTTTCAAGGTATTGCCCCGCAGTTTATCGGGTATCGCCACGCCGGGCACCCCGTTGGCGACGAGAGGCACTATAATAAAGATGCAAGCCCCATCCCGGGGCTTTTTCCATGGTCTTCTACCCCTCCATGGCCAGGGAATATACCACGCCGGCGCCGTAGAGTTTGCCGAAGAAGTACTTATTGCTCGCCGACTCGTCGGACACGTACACCCGGCCATCGTAAGACTCGATGCCCTCGGCCATGGGCGGCGCCGCCACATCGGCTCCCAAACTGCGACCGTCCAGGCAGTAGAGCGGCACCTCGACGCCATCGGCCGCAAACGTGCCCGTGGGGGCCAGACGCGCGATGTCGTAGGCCAGAAGGTGCGAGGGGGCGATGCCGTAGGACTGGGACAGCACGAGGCGGTTCTCCCCTGCCGTACAGACTCCCTGAATCATGCCGGGAATGGAATAGACCCGCTCGGGCAGGGCGGCCACGCCGAAGGGGGCGTTGGGATCCAGCGGATAGGCGTACATGACCGCCGGGTTCTCCGTGCCGTCAGGAGTGGCGATGTGGTGGCTTTCCGGTGTCTCGTAGTCGCCGGGGTAGTAGAACTCGCCCGTGAGCAGCGTGTCGCCCTCGATATTCATGAAGGCCGGGGAGAAATCGAGCTCGGCCCGGGCTAAGGCCCGTACCGTGGCACCGTCGGCGGCCGTGGCCACCTCCTCGGCATCGAGCACGAGATAGCCCCCATCGCAGGCCAGGTAGGCATACTGGTCGGTGCTCGTGATGGCCGAGCCGTGGCCCTGGTACAGCTCGCCGTCCGGCGTCTGCACGAGCAGCCGCACGATGGCGCCATCGGCGGCCCGGCGATAGAGCGGCGAGGGACCGTGGTCGGCCATGTAGCCGCTGAACAGCCACGCATCGCTCCCCTGGAGGTGATCGAGGTCCTGGCAGACGAAGCCGCTGTCCACCCCGGGTATGGAGAATTCCCGCTCAGCTTGGTTGTAGAAGGACCCGAAGGTCACGCGCACGTACAAGTTGAGCCCGATGACCGCCGCCAGCGCCAGGGCGGCCACCGAGGCCAAGACGATGCCGACGATCTTGAGCACCCGGTTCCGTCCGATGCCCGACGCGGGGCGCACTGCGCTCTCAGCCACAGGAAGCTCCTTTCCCAGGGCCGCCGCGCAACCCCGTGCCTCACGCTATGGGCCCAGCATAGGGCACCGTCGCCTCGGGAAGGGCGGTGCGGGCCGATCTGTCACGCCACGGTAATGGGACGGTCCTGGAAGGCTACCGTCACGCGCACCTGCGGTGCCAGAGCCGGAGCCGCTTCGGCAAGAGTCCGCTCCAGCGTCTCGCGGGGCAGGCGATAGGTGTTGTTCTCTTGAGACACGTGCATGGCCACGACGGCCTCAAGCCCCTCGTGGGCCAACGCCGCCAGGGCCCGGGCGGCCTGTTCGTTGGAAAGATGGCCCCGATCCGAGGCGATCCGCTGCTTGACCGGATAGGGATAGGGCCCCTCCCGCAGCATCCGCTCGTCGTGGTTGCTCTCCAGGGCCAGAAGGCGCACCCCCGCCAGGGCCCGGGCGGCCCCGTCGGTCAGAAAGCCCGTGTCGGTCACGAAGCCGAGGGCATCGGACGCGATCTCGGGAGCAAGCGCCCCGCCCTCCCCCGCCGACGGCGCCGGCTCGTCGAAGCGGAAGCCGAAGGAGGCGGCCGCATCGTGGGAGGTGGCGAAGGGACGCACGACCAGACCCGCCAGGGACAGTCGGTCGCCAGCGGCGAAGACCCGGCAGGAAGCGCCCACGCTGGCCACGGCATCGCACAGGGGCGCCGAGGCCGCCAGCACCGCCTCGCTCGCGTACACCGCCGGGCGCACGCCGGCCTTCGCCAGGCCCCGCAGCACCACGCCGAGGCCCTTCACATGATCGCCGTGGTCGTGGGTGATGACGACGGCGGCCAGACCCGACAGGTCGAAGCCGCAGGCGGCGGTTCGCTCGAGGAACTCCCGCTTGCAGATACCGCAATCCACGAGCACGCCCTGCCCAGTGCGCCCGTTCTCCACAATGGCCGCGTTGCCGCGGCTCCCGCTGGCCAGCACGTGCAACTTCATCATTCCGCCGTCGCTCCTCTCGATCGAGAGGCCATCCTAACGCGTCGGGGCCGCAAGGCGCGCCGCCTCCAAGGTATCCCCACAGCCCCCGCGCTCCCCAACCGCACCGCAGGCCGCCATCGACCTCGCTCGCAGGCTGCAGCCGCCCACACCGCACGCCGCAGTCGGCCGCACTCGCAAGTCGCCCTCGCACACCGCTCCCAGACGCAACCGCGAGCTGCCCGACCGGCCGATCCCGTCAACACCGCAGCGCGAGAGACGGCGCACACAAAAGGAATATTTTTGTTCAAGTGCACTATTTGTTGGTGATGACCTGTGGTTTCTTTTCCGCTTGATGCCTGACAGTCCGTCAAATACCTGCGTATGGGCCCTTTATCGGCCAACGGCATTGACAATGACCCTTCCCGTAAAGTTTAATGCACTTGCACAAAACGGTGCATATTCTACCTTGAAGGGGGTACCAATGACCGATCCGAACGTGGTAGTGGCCCGCAACACCGAGAAGGCGCCCGTGAGCGACCTCTATTCTCAGACCGTGGCGTTCTCCCACTACAACAACCTCTCGGCCCAGCTGCCCATCGACCCGGCGACGGGCACCATCGTGGCCGGCGGCGCCGCTGAGCAGGCCGAGCAGTGCTTCAAGAACCTGCAGGCCATCGTGGAGAGCATCGGCCACGACATGAACGACATCATCCGCGTGTCCATCTATCTGGCCGACATCATGGATCTGAACGCCGTGGAGAAGGTGCAGGCCTCCTTCTTCCCCACCTACCAGCCCGCCCGCACCGTGGTGGCCGTGGACGGCCTGCCCCAGGACGCCCTCGTGTTCATCGAGGCTCTTGTGGATAACGGCGAGGGCACCCAGTCCGTGCCCCAGGCCGGCGACCTGGTAAAGCTCACCAACAACACCCACAACGCTCCCTATGACGCCGCCTCCACCCAGACCGTGGCGTTCTCCCACTACAACAACATCACCATGCAGCTGCCGCTGTGCCCGAAGTCGGGCCGTCCGATCCTCGGCGACGTGGCCGCCCAGACCGCCCAGTGCCTGCGCAATGTGAAGGCCATCCTGGAGTCCGTGGACGTGCCGCTGGACGACATCGTGAAGGTGACCATCTTCGTGAAGAACCTGGCCGATATGGAGGCCGTGGACGAGGTGTACAAGACCTTCTTCCCCGATTCCGGCATCGCCCGCGCCGTGAACTACCTGCCGGCCCGCACCGTAGTGCCCGTGAAGGACCTGCCCTTCCACTGCGACGTGGCCGTGGAGGCCGTGGTCTCCCATGGCGACGGTACCCCGCCCCAGGCCATCGAGGACCGTCACGGCCTCATCATCGAGGCGAACAACACCGACGCCGCCCCGAAGTGCCCCTTCGCCACCCAGACCGTGGCCTTCTCGCACTACAACAACATCTCCGCCCAGCTGCCCTTCGGTGCTGACGGTAAGCTGATCGCCGGCGGCGTGGCCGAGCAGACCGCCCAGTGTCTCGCCTACGTGAAGGCCATCATCGAGTCGGTGGACCACGAGGTGAACGACATCGTGAAGGTGAACGTGTTTTTGGCCGACATGGCTGACCTGGACGCCATGAACGAAGCCTACGCCGCCTTCTTCGGCGACCACAAGCCGGCCCGCAAGGTCGTCGGCTGCGGCGAGCTGCCCTTCGGCGCCCGCGTCATGATCGACGCCATCGCCGGCAACTGGGAGGGCACCCCGCCCATCGCCTAAGTTTCGCCCATCGCTGAAACGCCAAGGGCTCGGGATTGCTCCCGAGCCCTTTTTGCTCTGCTGAAACGATGCGGCCGAGGCGCGGCGGCGACCGGAACAGCCCCCTCGCGCCTGCGCCGAGAAACGGCAATCCCTACTTCTCGGGAATATGCTCGGCCAGCAGCGCGACGAGCGCCTGGGTGTTCAGGGGCTTGGTGGTAAGGGCGGTCATGCCGGCTTCCCGAGCGCGGCGCTGGCCTTCCTCGAAGGCATCGGCCGTCTCGGCGATGATGGGCAGCGTGGTCGCATCGGGGCGGTCGAGAGCGCGAATCTCGCGCGTGGCCTCGTCGCCATCCATGCGGGGCATGCGCATGTCCATGAGCACGGCATCGTAGTAGAACGGCGCCACCGAGGCCACCTTGCGCACCGCCGCATCGCCGTCGCGGGCCTCCTCCACCGTGAAGCCGTAGCCTTTCAGAATTTCCACGAGAATCTCCCGGGACAGATCGTCATCGTCCACCACGAGCACCTTGCAGCCGGTGAAGTCGCGACGGCATCCCTCCATCGCCTCGGCGGCCTCGCGGGCCTCGGCCACCTCGTCGGGGTCGGCCAGGCGCAACGGCAGCGTGATGGTGAACCGCGTGCCGCGGCCCACGACCGACTGTACCTCGATGGTACCGCCCATGAGATCCACGAGGCTCTTGGTGATGGTCATGCCGAGGCCGGTGCCCTCCACCTTGTTGGCATAGCCGAGCCCGTCGCGCTCGAAGGGCATAAAGAGGCGGTCGATGAACTCCGGCGTCATGCCGCAACCGGTATCGGACACGGTGATGGCATAGGTGCCGAAGCCGCGCGGGGCGTCGTCGCCCTCGGAAAGCGTCACCGTCACAAGGCCGCCCGCCGGCGTGAACTTCACCGCATTGCCCACGGTGTTCACGAGTATCTGGTTCAGGCGCAGGGGGTCGGTGACCACCTGACCGTGGGCGAGCCTTCCCACGTCCACCGTAAGATCCACGTCGGAGGCCGCGGCCTTCTCGCTGAACATGGCCTCCACCTCGGCCAGGGCCTCGGACAAATCGAGGATATCCTCGTTGAAGGACATCTTGCCGCTCTCGATGCGGCTCACATCCAGGATGTCGTTCACCAGGCTCAGCAAATGATCGCTCGATCGCATGATCTTGCGTAGGCAATCGCGCACGCGATCGGTGTCGTTCAGGTGGTCCAGCGCGATGGAGGCGAAGCCCGAGATGGAGTTCATGGGCGTGCGGAAGTCGTGGGACATGTTGGTGAGGAAGGTGGACTTCGCCTGGCTGGCATGCTCGGCCAGATCCAGGGCGTTCTGCAGGGCCAGCTTCTGGCCCAACTGCTCCCGCATCTCGCCCGTGACATTGCGCGCGGCCAGAATCACCTTGGAACGCGGCCGCGGCAGCCGGATGATGCGCAGCTCCACATACTGCTCTTCGTCACCGAACAGACGGCGGTAGCCCACCGAGAAATCGCTCTCCCCATCCTCCAAGCGCTTCCACAGGGCATCGGGGCCCACCTCGGCGCGCACGCGCGCGCGATCCTCCTCCACTACGTAGGTGTCGATATAGCGCTCCATGGCAGCGGGATAATCGCCCTCCGACTCGCTTGCCAGGGCGAATTGGATCTCGTCGCCCTCGCCGTGGCGATACACCTCCAGATCGTTAGTCTCCAAATCGACCAGGTACAGAGCGAAGTTCTCGGCACCTAAGCTATCGATGATCTCCACGTACTGCTCGCTGCGCTGCTCGGCTTGCTTGGTGCGGGAGAAATCTTCCAGGAAGCCGTAGGCGAAGCGCTCGGAATGGCCCGTGTGATCGAGGCTGATGCGCAGCCACCGGCCGTCGGCGAGCTGACCCTCCTGGTAAAGGCTCGTGCGGTCGCCGAGGAAATTCTCCATCTGGTGGCGCAAATCATCGCCCGCGGCCGGGCCGAACGTGCGCTCGATGAACTCCGCCAGGCTGATGTAGTCGGTATCAACGCCGCTCTGCTCGCGAGCCGAATCGGTGAGCAGCATCTGACGATAACGCATATCGAAGAAGAACAGGCCGGCGGCGGCCTTGTCGAGAGAGCGCTGGGCCGGCACGATCCAGCTCGTCACATCCTGCAGGGTGAAGGCGAACAACCCCTCGCCCGCCACGGGAAACACCTGGGCGCGAAAGAACTGCCGCAGCATATCGGAGAGCGTCTCGAACTCCACGGACTTGCCCTTGTAGGCAGCCTCGTAGAAGTGGTCGAGCCAAGCGGGGTCGCCGCCCCAGATGGTGTACATGCCCATGCCAACGAGGTCTTCCGCCCTATGATCGGTGATGGCGGCCATAGCGGGGTTCAGGTAGCGATAGACCGCGTCGTAGGGACGGCCCTCGCCGTCCACCAGCACCTCGGCGACGCCGAAGGGCAGCGGGCTCCGGTCGAACGTCGTCGCCCAAACCTGCAACATCTCATCCATGGTACGCTCCCATTGACAGATCATCCGAAAATCCTCCGCTGGTGCACTATTACAGTGTAGCACTTTCTGATTAAAAGGGTCATCTGACCGCCTATCATACCCGTATAATGCCTAGATTCAATATCTCTCATTCTCTTATGCGGTTGCACAAAAAGAGCCCGCCGCATAGCGCGACGGGCTCTCCATTTCCGCGTAGGGAAGCGTTTTCGCAGGTCTTTAGGCCTCCGGGGTGGCCTCCTGCTCGGCGCCCTGCTCAGTCTCGCTGGCGGCGGCGGGAATGTCGCCGCGCTTGAAGTGCATGTTGTCGTCGCCATAGCTCATGACGAGCTCGTCACCCTCCAGCTTGGCCTGCTCCGTCGAGCCCTCGAAGGTGAAGGACACGGTGGTGGCGTCCTTGGCCTCCCAGGTGCCCTGCATCTCGCTGCCCAGCACGTTCAACACGCAGGAGCCGTCCTCGTTGAACTGCATGTAGATGGACATGCCGAGCTCGGCAGCCTGGTCCATGATCTCGGGGGTCACTTCCTGACCGTCCACGTTGCCGCTGGTGAGCACCCAGTTGCCCTGGAAGTTCGCGGCATTGTCGGCGGAATTGCCACCGCCGCCGCAGCCCGTGAGAGCCACGGTCAGGGCAATCGCGCAAGCTGCCACAGCGAAGATCTTTGCCTTCAGTTTCATTCCCGCTCCTTCAATCGGTTGATAATCCTGTCGACCCCTTTGCGGCCAACTTAATCATGATAATGCTTATCGGAATGATCGGCAATAAGCAGCTGACACGCGGGTTCGCTCAGCGGGGCAGGACAATTTCAATGAGCTCGTTGCGACTGTGGATATCGAGCTTTCGGTAAATGCTCTTGATGTGGGTTTGCGCCGTTCCCGTCGAGATGTACAGACGGCTCGCAACCTTCGAAAGACTGTAGCCCTGCCCATAGAGCCACGCCACCTCCGCCTCGCGCTTCGAGAGGCCGTATCGGCCGACGACCTCGGGGGCAATGGCATCGGGCCACTCCCTTTTCGCATCGGGCACCGTCTCGCTTGCCGCCACCGACTCGCGGTTGAGGGACAACGCGCCGAACGTGAGCGTGAGCAGGGCGAGCAAGAAGAACAGACTCAGCAAGATGCTGCGGCCGCCGAGCGAGGAGAAGAACTCCTGACTTTCCGTAGCCGCCAGGGGAACGATGAGATAGCTTATGGTCCAGGAGGCGATTTCGGTAAGCACGCCGCACACCAGAAAGAGCCGGCAGGTGCGCACGCGCTCGCTCGCGGCAATGCCGCACAACAGGATCCACAGCAGGAAGTCCAGCCCGCTCCGAGCAACGACGACGATATGGCCGCCGAGCGCGTAGGACTGGCTCGCAACGATGACCGCCATGCCGACGAAGAAGAGCAGGACGAAGAAAATCCAGCACAGGAGCGTGAGGCGCTCGCCTTCGGCATATTCGCGCTTTTGGAGGCCCGCGCCCTTCAGAACGCCGGCCCCGGCAATGCCCTTGGTGAACTTATAGTAGCGATAGGCGCATATGAGGCAAATGGCCACGGCCAGCAGCAGGGAAATCGCCCGACGCATGCTGTAGGGCATCGAGGCGGTCGAGAAGCCGTTCATGCCGTCGACGATGCCGCGCGTAACGCTTCCCACCAGCAAAAACGCGATGAAGAGAACGACGTAGAGCAGCTTGTAGCGCGGGATGGCCTTGGCGGATCGCTCCTCGAAGCCGCCCTCCGCCTGAGGCAGCAGGTAGAGGCAGAGCCCGCAGGCGAGCGGCAAAAGCTCGACCAAGAACACAAGCAGCGCGGGAAAGAGGCTTTTTGCGACCGTAAACAGGAGCAGGCTCAGCAGATACGAGATCGAGAGCACGAAAATGGTCTCGAGCGAATAATGGCGCGAGAAATAGGAAGCCCAGCTAAGGTACAGCGCGAGAAACCCCACGGTGAAGAGAAGCGTGCAGACCCAAAACGCGACCGGCGAGGAGAACTCCTCCGTGGTGCCCATGACGATTCCGAGCGTACCCAGAGCCGAGCATGCGAGCGTGCCCACTTTATGCTCGACGAGGAAACGCTCGATTCTGCGGGCGAGAAGGAACGCCAGCGCGCCGAACCCGAAGAGCACCGCGAGAAATACCGCGAATTGAGAGGCCTCTATATCCCCCAGCGCAACGGTGCCCTCCACGGGGAACATGCGCTGCATGACCGTTTGATGGCGGAACAATGCCCAGAAAAACGTCATCCCCACGATGACGAGCAGCCGTTCTTTATCAAGGAGTCTTTTCATGGTGCCCATGATACGTGTTTTTCGGAGGGAACGCTACGAGACGGGGCCGCGATCTTGTAATCCCATGGTTTATGGGAGCCCCGACCAGCTGATTTATCGCCGTTTATGGGAAGTCAGAAGGGGTGGGCTCCCCCTACAATGCCGAGGTGTGAAGGGCAGCCGGAATCCCCCGTTCCATAACGCCGTGGCCCTATCGGCACTGCGAGGCGATGCTGGGCAACGGGCCTGCGAACCCGTGGATACGCGCTGTGTGAGGACAAAGCAAGGAGGAGACAATGAACATCGACCGTCGAAACTTTCTGAGAGGCGGGGCGCTCATGGGCGGCGCAGCCATGCTTGCCGCCGTGGGCTGCGCACCCGCTGCCCAGGGCGGCAAGGACGGAGGCTCTGAGAGCACTTTGCCCGAGGGCGTGACCGACGCCTTCGTGGAAGAGTCCATGATCGAAGTGGACGAGATCCCCGAATTTGCCAAGGAGGAGACCTACGATATCGTGGTCATCGGCGCGGGAACAGCCGGCGTGCCCGCCATTTTAACCGCCTTGGAGGAGGGTGCCACCGTTGCCTGCCTCCAGCGCGAGGACAGCGCCCAGGCCAATGGCAATGGCTCGTCGGGCATCATCCTCGAAGAGTCGAATCCCCTGGGCATGAAGCAGTACTTCCAGGCATGGCGCAAGTCGGGCGGCTACCGCATGCAGAGCGATCTTCTTCAGCTGTTCATGGACCATTCCGGCGAAACCGCCATGTGGATCCTCACACGCTCGGACGAAGAGGGATTCCCGTCCTACAACGTTTCCGCCACCGCCAACAAGTACGAGGGCGACAAGGGCACCTGCACGGCGGTCTTGAAGTCCTACGGCCCGAAGCCGGACAACCACGGCACCCTCATGCGCACCCTCGCCCAGCGCGCCGAGAAGGAAGGGGCCGTCTTCTACTACAGCACTCCGTGTGTGCAGCTTCAGAAAGACGAGTCGGGCCGCGTAGTCGCCGCCATCGGCAAGAATTCCGACGGCTATGTCAAGCTCATCGCGAACAAAGCCGTCATCATTGCCGCCGGCGACTACCAGAACAACGAGTCCATGGTCGAGACGCTATCTCCCGACGTCGTGCGCTTTGGCCGCAAGCAGTCCGGCCGCACCGGCGACGGTATCCTCATGGCCGTTTTGGCGGGAGGCCGCATTTGCCCAGTGAACCATGCGAAGACCATGCACGACATGGACGCCCAGCCCATGCTCCTCACCCGCAAGCCCTTCATGGCCCTCGACGAGAGCGGCAAGCGCTTCATGAACGAGGACATTCCCATGGAGAGCTGGGACTTGGCCCTACGCGAACGGTCTCTGGACGTCGAGGATCCGGGCCGCTTCGTGCGCATTTTCGACAACGACTACCAGGCGAAATACGAATTGCCGCCGTCGATGGGCGTAAAGACGCTGGAGAACTACGTCCCCGGGCTCAAGGAAGACCCCGAGAACGTGTATCCCGATCTCACCGATACCTATCGCGCCGACACCCTTGACGAGTTGGCCGAGCAGCTCGGCATTCCCGCCGACGCCCTGAAAAAGAGCGTCGAGGACTGGAACGCGATGTGCGAGACTGGCGAGGATCTGGAGTTCGGCCTGAGCTCCGAGCTCATGAAGCCCATCGACACGCCGCCGTACTGGGGCACGCGCCAGTGGATTCGCTGCTCGGCCATCAATTCCGGCATCGAGGTCAACGGGAACTGCCAGGTGGTCGACGAGAACAGGGAGCCGATTCCGGGCCTGTACTCCGTGGGCTCGGGCGCGGGCAGCGTATGCGGCGGCCTCGAGTGGAACCTCGCCCAGGGCGGTCTGTGCTGCGGCATCTACATGACCATGGGCCGCTACGCCGCCATTCACGCCCTCACCGGTGCCATGGAGCCGAAGAGTCCCATGAAATACGAGGATTGCAAGCATTACTGGGAGAAGAAGGGCAAGTAGCCCCTCCCCGCACTATACCCTCCCCTCAAAGGCCAGGCGACCCGCCTGGCCTTTTTCGTTCGCCCCTACCCCTCGCGCACCTTCCCCGTGACCGGGCAGGTGATGAGGCCGTCCCGGTGTACGTAGTGCACGATGAACCCGATGCCGGCCAGGGCCAGGGCGATGCCGAGTCCCGTGTAGAAGAACGCGATGAACCAGCCGGGCACCAGGTGGAAGGAGCGCAGGGCGATGCCGCCGCCCATCATGACGGCCATGATGATGTAGCCCTTCACATCGAAGAACCGCAGCACGTGCATCTTCTCCTCCCCATAGCCGCGAATGCGGGCCGCATGCTTGCCCACCAGCTTCGAGAACATTCTATGGAAGACGAGGAACGTGGCGGGAATGCCGATGAGCAGCAGCCACAGATTGCCCTGGCCGGCGGCGATGGCCTCGATGCCCATGCGGGCCACCTGGCTTCCGGCGATGAGCCACACCGCCGCCGCGATGAGCAGCAGGTACTTGGAACGAACTTTGAACATAACGGACCTTTCGGGGAAAGCGGCACCGAGCACCGCGTGGTTTTCTCAGCGCACGATACCACCGCGCGCCCTCGGGAGCCAGAAACTGCGCTATGCTGACAGCAAAACTTCAACGGGCGTCCACGGAAGGTCGGTCATGGGAGATTTCGCCAATCGGGTATTTGCGGTGGTGCGACGCATCCCCGCGGGGAAGGTGGCCACCTACGGCCAGGTGGGGCGCATGATCGGGGCGCCGCGGGCGGCCCGCTACGTGGGCTATGCCCTGCACGGCAACCCCGAGCCGGGCACCGATCCCGGTTGCATCCCCTGTCACCGCGTGGTGTTCAAGGACGGGCGCATGGCCACGGGCTTCGCCTTCGGCGGCCCCGACGAGCAGCGCAAGATGCTGGCCGCGGAAGGGGTGGCCTTCGACGAGGAGGGCCGCGTGCTCATGGACGTCTACCAATGGGACGGCCACAGCGGCAACGAAGAGGGCGACGGCCCCGCAGGACCGCCGCCCGATTTCGATTGGGAAGCCGAGTTGGGCGACTTCCAATAACTAGGTGAACAAGATCGCCGCGGCCACGAAGCCTGCGACCACGAGCACGAAGCCGGCGACGAGCGCCCAGGCGGCGGGGCGGCCCCAGTTGATGGTCCAGCCGATGCCGAAGCGCTCGGGCAGAAAGAGACTCGCGTCATCGCGGTTCACATAGAAGATGCCGAGCTTCCAGAAGCGGTCGTCGTCGCGGGGCATCGTGGCGCTTTGGCCCACCCGCGCGATGAGCCGGCTGCCGTTCTGGCCGTAGATGAGGCTCACAGCCAAGCTGGCCACCACCACGATGATCACGATGAGGACGATGGGTACGATCATCTGCTCCAACGTGAGCACGCCGACGAAGACGAGCTCCATGAGCGGGCCGATAAAGCTGATCATGAGCCCCATGGCAACGAGCATGATGCTCTGAGCCCGGGCGAACATGGCGTAGGCCCACGCACTTGCCGCCGGCGCGGCCGGGTCGCTGCCCTTCTTCGAACGCAGAATCATCCATTGGGACAACAAGAAGCAGACGGCCATGAACACCGTGAACAGCACGGGAAAGGCCACGACACCCGGTGATTTTTCAGCCCAGCGGGATACCCCGCCGGAGAGATTGATCTGCATGGGAATCTGATCGGGCATGGTAGCGTAACCGGCCACGCCGATGGCGATGGTCACGGCGATGACGGGCAGGTACAGCAGGCCCCACTTCAGCGAGAGCGGCCGCGGAAACGGCTCATTGCCGACGAAGCCCACCGCCCGGGCGCCTTCGGCCTGCCAGCCTTGGACGCGCTTGTAAGCTTGCACGCGACGGCGAAAATACAGCATGAGGCCGTAGCCGATAACGCACAGGGCGAAGATGCCCACGATGAACACCGGCAAGGCGGCGTGCTGCGGATCGATCAGGCACGCCGCCACCGTGGCCGTGGTGGCCAGCGCCGTGAGCGCCAACATCGCCGCCAGGTAGATTCGCTTGAGTTTCCGCAGATGAGGATCGTTAACGGCAGCGTCGGGCACCGTAACGGCGAAGCATTCGCGCTTCGGCATGAGATAGGGCGTCAGCGCCATGAGAATGCCGGTAACGGGCAGCACGAGCCCGAGCATTCCCAGCAGGAGCGAAGCAGTGGGCGCAGCAGTCATGAGCAGGCCTTCCTTTCAGGGGAATCAGAAGCAGTTGCGGAATGGTCGGCCGTGGCGTCGGCGGTGGCTGCGGGACGGTCGGCAGCCCCGTAGGCGCGGTCCGCTTGGGCGGCAGCCGCCTCCAGGAAGGCCGCACGCGTGCCCCCGCGGGCACGGAAGGCCAGGGCCAGGCGGAACAAGTCGTCGCCCATCTTCGCCTGGGCAGCCTCGGTGCCGAGAGTTCCCTCGGCCGCAGGGTCGGCTATGACGGCGCCGGCGCGGCCGCGCATGGTCACATAGCCCTCATCACGCAGCACGGCATAGGCCTTGTTCACCGTGTGCAGGTTGATGCCCAGGTCACTCGCCAGAGCCCGCACCGAGGGAAGCGACTGGCCCGGTTCCAGGGCGCCAGTGGCGATGCCGGCGACAATCTGATTGCGAATCTGCACGTACAACGGCTCGGGTGACGACCCGTCGATAGTCATGAGCATGGATGCCTCCTTTCCGAACTGGTTGCGCGGGATGCAGCGCGGCCGCCGGGCGAAGCCAGCACGGCGTGCACCATCCCGCGTTGACATTTTGTTCTAGTCACATTATAACAAATTGTGTTATAGTTGCAATAGAACAAATCAACCGAAAGGAGTGACTATGAAACGCGCGCTCATCTTCCTCGCCGTCACCTTCGCCATCACGTACCTCTACGATTTCCTCGTAGTGTATCCCATTGCCCTGGGAGAGGCGCCCTACGCCAGCGCCTTCGTCTCCGCTGAGTTGACCTATACGGCGGCTGTGGCCGTCACCATGCTCTTCCCCGCCCTCGGTGTGGTCATCACGCGCCTCGTCACTGGCGAGGGCTTCGCGAACTGCGTGATGAAGCCCAAGCCGGTGCGTCAGTCGCTGCCCTGGTTCGCCGTGGCCTGGTTCGGGCCCACGCTGCTCGTGATCGCCGGTGCCGTCGTGTACTTCCTCCTGTTTCCGGGCGACTTCGACCCCACAGCCTCGGCGTTCGTGGAGGCTCAGCGCGCAGCGGCCGAGCAGGCTGGCATCGACGGCGCGTCTTTGGCCGCCCTCGATGGGATCGTCGCCAACCCCCTCCTGCTGGTGCTCCCCCTGCTGGGAGCCTGCGCCATCGCGCCGGCGCTCAATATCGTGGCCACCTTCGGCGAGGAATGGGGCTGGCGCGGCTATCTGCTACCGAAGATGGCCCGCCGCCTGCCCATCGTGCCCACCCTGCTGATCACGGGTGTAGTCTGGGGGTTGTGGCACGCGCCCCTCGTCGCCCTCGGCCACAACTACGGCACGGGCTACCCCACGGCGCCCTTCGGCGGCATCGTCGCTATGTGCCTGTGGTGCATCCTGCTGGCCGTGTTCCTCAGCTATGTGACTATCCGCACCGGCTCCACCCTGGCAGCCGCCTTCGGCCACGGCGCGCTGAACGGGGCCGCCAACGGCGCCATCCTCTTCTCGCTCACCGGCGGCAACCCCTTCATAGGGCCCACCTGCACCGGCATCGTGGCCGGTTTGCCCCTGCTGGCGGTGGCGGCGCTCATGCTGTGGGATCTGCGCCGCCGCGAGAAGGCCGGCACCCTGGCCGTGCCCGAGGCAGGCCTTCCCGACGGGGTGCGGAAAGAGCGCCGGTAGGAGCCGCAACGGACCAGAGCGAACAGGCCGGCCCAGAGCGAATCGGCCGGCACCGTGCCAGGGCACCCCACAGTCAGTCTGCGGGGCCGTCGAGAAGCGGCTCGATATAGGCAAGAGGCGCCACGCGAATGCGACCGCAGCAGGACGCGGGAACGAGCGGGGCGCCCGTCGCGCCCGCGGTGCCTGCCGCGACGGCCGCGCCTGTTGCGTCTGCCGCGCCGGCCGCGGCCACTCCCCCCTCGACCGTCCCCGCAGCGGACGGCTCGCCTTCGGTAGCACCCTGCCCGTCGGTGCCTCGATCACGGGAAATGTACAGGCCCGGTTTGGGAACGATCATGGTAACCGTGAGATCGGCCACCACCGTATCGACGGCGGTCGCGCCCGTTTGGGCCGAAAGCCCGCTCGGCACGTCGGCTGCGACCACTACGGCACCCCGGGCATGGGCCTCGTTCAGGGCCCGGATCCATCCGTCGAAGGGCGGCCGCACCCGTTCGTGGGAAAAGCCCGTCCCGAGTAGTGCGTCGATGGCCACCGATGCCCCAGCGAGCCGACGGGCCACCTCCTCATCGGTCGGAGCGACGATCACCTGGCTCGCCGGCCCCAATGCGGCTGCGGCGCGCACCGCCGCCGTGCGGGCCGGCTCGGCGGTCAGGGCCTCGGGAGGCACCGCCGTCACAAGGCGCACGGGAATGCCCCAACGGTCCAGGTATTCCCCGGCCACCCAACCGTCACCCCCGTTGTTGCCGTTCCCGCAGAGGATGACCACGGGACGCGGATCGGTCTCGCCGCTGCCCGGCACGGCCACCGCGCCGCTCTGGCACGGCGCCATTGTCCCGCCATCGCACGGCACCATCCCAGCGACCGCTCCCCTCCCCGGTTCCTCCAGCAGTTTCCGCACCTCGAAGGCGAGAAAGCGACCGGCACGGCGCATCAGTGCGTCCAAGGGAGTGCCCACAGTCGCGATGGCTCGTTCGAGGGCCACCACGGCGGCTACATCCAGCACCGGCGGATCGAAGGGCGTGACGGCCGCGGCCAGAGGACGGTAGGCCTCCACGAGCCGCGGCAGCGACCAGCTGGCGTTGGCGGGGCTCGGCGAGGGCAGCGGCGCCGCCGGCAGCCCGCAGGCAGCCTCGCACAGCTTCCCGTAGAGGCGCGTCGCCGTGGCCCCCGTGCAGAACACCGACCGCACCGGGGCTCCGTTCAGAATGCGGGACAGATCGTTGGGCCGGCCGTTGGCGATGGAGGCATCGGAGGCGCCCACGATATCGCAGGAGGCCAGCACGTCCCACAGGGCGATGTGGTGCCGAAGCAGCAGATCGGCGCGCTCGGCGTTGTCCTCGGGCACCGGCTCGTCGAACAGCGCCGCCAGCACGCGCCAGAACCGATTCTGAGGATGGCCGTAGAAGAACCCCGCCTCCCGCGATTTCGGCGAGGGCATCGTACCCAGCACGAGCACCTCCGACCGCCCATCGAACACCGGCTCGATCCCATGCTCCACCGGCTGCGGTTGCGAAGCCGCAGACTTTGCGCTGGATCGCCTGTGACCGTCGCCTTTTGCTTCGGCCGTTTCCGTCGAAGCCTTCGCCATGGCATCCTCCCTCGCTAGTTGATCCCTGCGCCGCACCGCAATCGCTCGACCGTTCAGCCAGTGCGACGGCGGGAAACTTGGCTATTCGCTGTCTTCTTCCCAATCGATGAGCGCGAAATCATCGATATCCCGCCGGGTGTGAATGACGCGCCACACCGTGACCGCTTCGTCGTCGAAGGTGTAGAACACCCGGTAATTCCCAACCAGCCACGACCGGAAGGGTCGCCGCCCCAACGTTTCATCAACAAAGGGGCGGCCTAGCGTCGGCATCCCGCAAAGATCGGCCACGGCCGCCTTGATGCTCTCATAGGTCTGCCGAGCTGCCACCGGATTGCGACAAACTTCCCCCATATAGATGACGATGGACTCCAGATCGAAGGCCGCTCGCGGACGATAGACTGCCTCGCGCATCAGACGCCCCAGACCGCGAAGACACGCTCCATGGTCTCGTCGAGGGCAGCTTGGCTGACCGTCTCGCTGCGGTACTTGGCCTCGATCTCCGCTTCACGCAACTTGTGGACGTAGCGCTCGTGTTGGCGCTGTTCCTCATAGGCGGCGCAGTCGATGACGACGAGGCTCGCCTTCCCGTTCTTCGTCATAAAGATAGGCTGCCGGGTTTCCTGGGCCTGAACGCACACATCGTTGAGATCGGTGCGCAGGTCGCTGATGGGTCGAATGAGCGGAAGAGCAGCAGACATGGGAACCACCTCTATAAATAAGTAACTTATTTATAGAGGTTTATATCACAAAAAAGGGTCGCAAGCAAATCGTTCTCTCGCGCTGATGGTGCGGCGTTGGCAACATCTCAGATTTTCGGACGGCTACTGCAAACGCCCCCGACCCAGAAAGCCGCCAAAGAGATCGCGGCCATTGCTTAACGAGCTTTAAGTTTTGCTGAGCGGAACCTTAATCTTGGGTCGTCGCCGCGCCGGGCCGGGCACGGCCGCGCTACGCTATCCCCATTAAAGGACGCCCCGGCGTCATATCGGAGAGAAAGGGGGCAGCCATGAGAGCATTCATCCGCCGGAACCGCTACGCCATCGGCGCCTAGGGCCGCGATCCTTCTCCCGTAACGGCAATATACGGCCCCCTTCGACCGTGCGGCTGAAGGGGGCCGTATATTCAAGAGTTTTCTTTCCTTGAGCGAGCGCGTATGATCGGTGAAGGGCGCCGCCAGACGAGACGGTCGCATTTCATATCATGTATCGGGCCGCGTGCTCGATCGGCGGCGCCCCTTTCTACATCAGGCGCACGGCGCTCTTGCGCTGGACGCGCGGGGTGCGGCAGGCGAACAGGCCGTGGCGGTTGCAGTAGGCGAACATGGTGCCGGGACCGCGGTAGGGGAAGCGCGCGTCGGCCGTCTGCTCGGGATACAGCTTGCGGAAGAACACCTGGTCGGTGGTCACATAGGCCACGAAGCTGATGAAATGATCCTTGTCCATGGGATGATCCATCGCGAGATACACCTCGCCATCGGCCACGTCCACCTGGGGCAGATGGACGGACAGGTCGGCTGCCTCCGTGCTCTCGGGAGCCGCAGGGATCTTCCCGTCGACGGCGTTCTCCACTTCCAGCACTGGCAGCGCGATGCCGCAGCAGCTGATGGAGGCCTCCCCCGTGGCGTGGATGACATTGCCGCACAGCGGGCACACGTAGAACTTCGCCCGCAGCAGGTTGCCCGCGCGGTTGGCGTTCACGATCTGCTCGCCGGACAGAAGCTCGGCCACCGACACGCCGAGGGCGCAGGCCAAAGGCTCCACCAGGGTGATGTCGGGCAGGCCGCGATCCGTCTCCCACTTCGACACCGCCTTGTCGGTAATGCCGAGCTGATCGGCCAGTTGGCGCTGGGTCATTCCGGCCCGCTCGCGCAGGGCGCGGATGGACGCGCCGCTGATATATGAGGTCATGGGGTGCTCCTCCTTCTGAATGTTGAACGTCGCCGATTATGGGCGCTCGCGACCGCCCTGGCAACCTACGCTCCGTAGACCCCGCCAACCGCCCGCAGGCGTCCTCGCGGCCGTCCATCGCCTATACTGGCGGAAATGGAAACGAACGGGGAAAGGCGACATCATGATGAGCGTGCTGTGCGTGGGGGCGGGCGGTTTCGTGGGCGCAGTGAGCCGCTATGGCCTCGGTCTCATTCCCCTGGGGTCCGAGCTGCCGCTCATGACCCTGCTCATCAACTTCGTCGGTTCCGTCATCATCGGCGCGGTCGTGGAAGCGGCGTCCCTCGCCCCGAACGCCCTGCCCCGCGAGGCGGTGCTCTTCCTGAAGGTGGGCCTCTGCGGCGGCTTCACCACCTTCTCCACCTTCTCCCTGGAAACGCTCGAGCTCATTGAGGGCGGCCAATGGCTTGTCGGCGGCACCTACGCCCTGGCCAGCGTCGTCCTCTGCGTAGCCGGCGCCCTGGCCGGCAAGCTGATCGCCCGTGCGCTTGTGCCGACTGCGTGAGAGCGCCAGCCCCCCTCTCCTTCGGCGCCAAGGCCCACCTCGGCGCCGTCCTCCAGAATCTCATACACATGGTGCCATCAGGGCATTGTTGAAACCATATTCCGCATACGGGATCCTAGAGCCGCATGGTCGCAACACATTCTTGACTTCGAGTTAGCTTTAAGGTTTAGGGTGATTTAGAACCTCATACTTGGAAAGGATCGCTACGTCCGACACCCCGGGAATCCCCCTGACCCGCCGAGCCTTCACAGGGCTTCTCGGCATCACCGCAGCCGGCATGATCGCTCCGGCACTAGTCGGTTGCAGCACCGAGGGCAACAGCTCCGCGCCCGAAGCGCCCGGTACCAGCAGGCAGCAGCCGCCCCAAACGCCGCCGACCGACACCGCATCCGAAACGCCCGCCCCCGAGACAGCCGCCGACAACGAGCCCGAAGCTCCGTCCAACCGAGAAAGGGAGACCCCTATGGAAGCCATCATCTCCTTCTCCCAAACCGGCAATACCGAAGGCGTCGCCGAACGCCTCGCATCGCTTCTCGGGATCGCGGCCCAGGCCATTACTCCGGCCGAGCCCTACACTTCCGCCGACATCGACTACAACAGCGACTGCCGCGCCAACCGCGAGCAGCAGGACGACCCCTCCGTTCGCCCGGCACTGGCCCACCGCGCCGACGAGGGCGGCGGCCAGATCCTGCTCGTCACCGATGGCGAGGGCTGGTACCAGGAGTGGGGCCAGCCGGTCTGCAAGCTTCTGCCCGGCGACGTGGTGACCCTCCCCGCCAACGTGAAGCACTGGCACGGCGCGGCGGCCGATAGCTGGATGAGCCACGTGGCCTTCGAGGCCCCGGGCGTCGGCTGCGCGAACGAGTGGTGCGAGCCGGTCGTGTGCGAGGAGTACGCCGCACTTTCATAATATCGCGCCCACCGTTCCAACCGACGATCTAGCGCTGTCCGCGGTCCTAGCCGATGCTCCAGCGCTGCCCGTGCAGAGGGGCACGTGCAGGTGCAGCCAATGGCGCGCGGGCAGCATGAGATCGCCCCCGCGAAGGAGCGGCGCATGCAGGAGATTTCGAGTTACGAGCGTCTTGCCGCCTCTCGGTTATCGAACCGCCCCGAACATGCATGAGATTTCGAGTTATGAGCGTCTCCAGCGGTAGCCTCTTCGGAAAATCGAAGAAGTCCAACTGTCAACAAAACTCCGACCAGGTGTTTTTCGAAAGCTCTTTCTGAACATCGAACGCGACGCAAGAGTCAGACGCTCATAACTCGAAATCTCATGCAGAAGAGGCCTACTCAATGAACTGAACCCCGGAAGGGGGACCGGAAACTTTTGTTTTCAGCCCCCTTCCGGGGTTCCGCTCGCGAACGCCGGGTCCTCCCAGCAGTGACGCCCGGCATTCATGGAACGTTGGGGTACACTACGGGCACTGCCGATTTCGAGAAAGACCCCCAGTGCACGCCACCGCCTTCGCCCCCATCGCCTTTCTGCGCGAGCACGCCGTGCTTGCGGTGTCGGTCGTGGCGGCGGTGGCCTCCATGGTGGCGGTGCCGCCCGACGGAGCCTATCTGGGATACTTCGACTGGAAGACGCTCGGCTGCCTGTTCTGCGTGCTGGCCGTAGCGAGCGCCCTGCGGCTCATGGGCGCCTTCGACCGCGCGGCCCGAACCGTCATCGCGCGATTCGGGAGCCCGCGATCCCTTGCGCTTGCGCTCGTACTCACCACAGCGGCACTCTCGTGCGTGGCCACCAACGACATGGCCCTCATCATGATGCTGCCGCTGTCGGCCGCCACCTTCGTGGGCGCGGGGCAGGCGCGACTGATACCGGCCGTCTTCGTGCTGCAGAGCCTGGCGGCGAACCTCTGCGGCATGATCGTGCCCTTCGGCAATCCGCAGAACCTGTACCTGTACTCGTACTACGGGCTTCGCCTTGGCGACTTTCTGCGCGCCATGACGCTTCCCTTTACCGTATCCGCCATCGGGATCATTGTCGCCACTTGGTGGCTCGCAGGGCTTACGAGCAGGAAGAACGCGGACGCTTCAGCGCCGGCCGCAACCGCTCCCGTCATGCCGCTCAGCCGCCGTCGTCTCGGCGCTTACAGCGTGCTGCTGGCCCTCACCCTGCTGGCCGTGTTCCGCGTACTGCCCATCGCCCTCGCCGTCGCGGCGGTGGCGGCGACCCTCGCCGTGCTCGACCGCCGGGCCCTTGCCGCCGTGGATTGGTCGCTGCTCGCCACCTTCGCCTGCTTCTTCGTGTTCGCAGGGAACCTGGCCCGCATTCCCGAGCTGGCCGCCATCCTCGGCCCGCTCATGGACGACCATGGCCTGCTCGTGAGCGCCGGGGCGAGCCAGATCATCAGCAACGTGCCCGCTGCCGTGCTGCTGTCGCATTTCACCGGCGCCTGGCAACCGCTGCTCGTCGGCGTGAACATCGGCGGCGCGGGCACGCTTGTGGGCTCGCTCGCCAGCCTCATCACCCTTCAGCACTTCACCAGTGTGCGCAAGGTGTTTCCCGCAACGCGCGACCTGCCCGCCTTGTCCACCGGCCGCTTCATCGGCTTGTTCAGCGCCGTGAACATGATCTTCCTCGCGGGATTGCTCCTCATCTGCACGATCACCTTCCCTTGGTGACACTCCCCTGGCGTCGCCGCCCTTTCCGCACACGGGCACCTCTGCGGATCGCCGCCCTCTCCCAACACGCCCAGCCGGCCTTCTCCGGCGCTCCCGACCCTTCCAATTATCCTCTCTTGCGGATAGTCTAGGAATTCGCTAGAATTTTCCCGCGCCGAAGTTTCCCCCTCTCGTCGTGCAGCGGGCCGGGGATGTGTCCAATGCACCGGGTGGGTCGAAGGTGGCGCACGGCCCATCGCCAGCGAGAAAGGTGCATCATGGGCGTGATCAAGGCCGTATGCACGAGCACTGTCAAGGGCATCCAGAAATCCGAGCAGCATGCCGTGGAGCTTAAGACCGACTGGGGCGTTGAAGGCGATGCCCATGGCGGGCCGTGGCACCGCCAGGTGAGCCTGCTGTCCTTCGAATCGGTGGAGGAGTTCCGCAAGCGCGGCGCCGAGGTGGGCCACGGTGCCTTTGGCGAGAACCTCGTCGTGGAGGGTTTCGATCTGAAGAGCCTCCCGATTGGCACCCGCTTCGCCTGCGGCGATGTGGTGCTGGAACTGACCCAGATCGGCAAGGGGTGCCACAGCCGCTGCGCCATCTACCATCAGATGGGTGACTGCATCATGCCCCGCGAAGGCATCTTCTGCAAGGTCATCGCCGGCGGCACCATCGCCCCCGGCGACCCTATCGAGGTCATCTCGTAGCCGCCTGAGCTATTTCCCCTGGTGAAAATACGCCACCCCTCATTACTGCGTACGCACGAATTGTCTCCATTCCATGAAGTTTTTCGGCGTACGCAGTAATTTTTTACCGATCTGCCGTGCTTTCGGCAGATACAACAATACCCAACCCTGCGTTGCGCTTCTCAATTCCTCTAAATACTTGAAATGCTTCTAGTATTTCTTCAAAAATGAAAGTATTCTTAATACTAGAAACATTTCAAGTATTAAGGAGGCCCCATGTTCAACACGACTGTCTCCGAAGCAAGCAAGCGACTCGGCGTGAGCGTGCCCCGCATCCACCAGCTTATCCAAAGCGGCACCCTGGCAGCTGAGCAGGTCGCGGGCATCTGGCTCATCGACGGTGGAAGCATCGAAGCCCGCCTCAAGAACCCGCCCAAGGCGGGCAGGCCCCCCATGAGCCTCCATCGCAAGAGCGCATCGCGCTTTATGCTCATGAATCGCGGCCACGAGGTGCTCTCGTTCCGCTTCGATTCCGCTACCGGCGAGTTCTTCGATGCCGACGAGATCATCGACGCACGCCGCGCGCCGCTCTCCATCATGTCCCCTCGAGGAAAAAGCGCATCGCAGGTGGCCCTGTCCTATTGGTGGTCGCACCGCGCCATTCCGCGAGCGCGCCACGGCATCGAGGCAAAGCTGGCCGAACTTGGCGTGAGCGAGACCTACGATCTTCCGTTCCGCAGCATGGGGCTTTCCCTGTCCGACCAATACTGGGTGAGACCCTACGATGCCGATATCCGCTGGGAGGACATCAACTTCTTCGAGAATGACTTCGATGAGACTGAAGTGGCTGACTGGATGGCCGATGTGGGCCTCGATTCCCCGGACAACACATCCGATGGCGTCCTTTCCAAACGCTGGGTATGCCGCGATGGCCAGCGGATCCTGCTCAAGGGAGGCACCCTGCTGGAACAGGAGCCTTATAACGAGGTCATCGCCACCGAACTGTTTTCTCGCCTGCTCAGCAAGAGTGACTTCGTCCCCTACCGGCTGGAGGAGTGGGGCGGCGGCTGGGTGAGCTCCTGTCCCAATTTCGTGGGCCCCACCGAAGAGCTCATCCCCGCCTACTACGTCAACGACATTCTGCCGCGCTCCGATCGGCGCAACGACTATCGGCACTATGTGGAGTGCTGCCTTGAACTGGGCGTCCCCGATATCGAAAAGGCTTTGGGCAAGATGATCGTCTGCGATGACGTCATGGCGAACACCGATCGCCATTGGCGCAACTTCGGTCTTATACGCGATGTGGAAACCCTCGAATACCGCGTCGCGCCTCTTTTTGACACGGGATCGAGCCTGTGGTGCCGCATCCCCACCCGTGAACTGGCCTGGGCTCCCTTCGCCTTCGACACCAAGCCCTTTTTCGAGGATGCCGACCGACAGCTGCGTCTCGTAGATGACGCTTCGTGGCTCGATCTGGATAAACTCGCCGGCTTCCCCGAATGGGCCGCTGATTTCCTTGACGAGAACCCCGCGCTCTACGGTCGCACCGATTTCATTTTCGAGGGCATCCAGTCGCGCATCGATCATTTGCGCGCAGTATTCGGATAGCTCCAGGGTTCGATCGATCGTCCATCCCCCACCCGAATCTTCTCGCCAGCCTCTAGGTTGCTGCCTCCCTATGCACGTTGCGCATAGGGGACGACGCTATGGGGAAAATGAATCGGGCGGGGTCATCGCACTCGATTGCCCGGTGCTCGCACCTGGATAAAGACCGCGCGGCATTATTCCTTCGCCGCTTCGGAGACGAGGTCGATAAGCTCCTCTTTGGAATGGATCGCGAGCTTGCCGTAGATGTGGCGGATGTGGGTGGCCACGGTGTTCTTGGAAATGAACAGCTTCTCACGAATATAGGGGCGGCTGTACCCGCGGGCGATGAGGAAGGCGATCTCGGTCTCGCGATCGGACAGACCGCTGCGTTCTTGCAGGCGCCGACAGCCCTCTAACAGCGAACGTTCGAGGGCATCGGCTCCCACGAGCGCCGGCTCCCCATCGACTGGTTCGCGCTGGGGCATCACGATGCCGGAAAGCGCCACCAGGCAGATGAGCGCGGCGGCGGCCAGCGAAGGGCTCAGACCGACCATCGGCTCAAGGCAGAGCGCACCGCCGAGATTGCCCAGCAGAACACCGAGCTGCACGGCCCCATTCAGAAGCCCGACGCCCAGCGGCGCCGAAACCTTGCCCTGCTTGGCAAGGGTGATGACGAGCAGGTACACGAGCACCTGCACCAAGGAGTCGAGCGTATCGCCCACGGCGTTGCCGACGAACCCGGCCCACAGGCCCGACACTCCCCGCAGCACGAGCGTCACCACCGTGAACGGAACGGCCCAACGGAACAGCCCTGAGAAGCTCACCTTCTTCGAGAAGAAAACGATGGCTACGCCCAGAGCCACGCTGGCAAGACTGGCCATGAGCATGGCGACATCGACACCGACGAGGGCGTGGACGCCATCGCTCATGCCGGCCAAGGCCGCCTGCCATCCGATAGCGACGTACAGCACTGCCAACACCCCTGCGACGCGGCCCAGGTACGTGCCCCATCCGCGGGCCACGACCGCGGACCCGCGCCCATCATCAGCGGCATTCGTCCAGCGACTCTCGCATCCCCGGGCGCTCCTTTCCCCACTTCTTGTTGCACCCTCTCGAATGTTGCCGTCGTGGCGGCACAGCAACAGCAGGCCGCCCGACAGAAGGGGCAGAGCCGCAGCGGCCGCTACCCCGACGGCGCCCTCGAGAAAGGGGAACAGCACCACGCAGGGAACTATCAGAAGCGATGCGAGGGGAACCGCCACTTCCAGTTCCTCCACATCAAGGGCCACGAGCGCTTGGGCCCACAGCATGCTGAGCAACGCGTAGCCGATGCCCGTCAGCGTCCCGCCGCCCCAGAAGAGGACCACAGCGTTGCCCCCGAAGGCCGAGGCTACGGTGCCCACCGACAGCAGCAACGCCGCGACCGCACTCAAACGATCCAGCCGCCCCTCCGCCGCCGTCGTTCGGCTCAGCAGCAGACCGCCCACGAAGAAGGTGAGCACGACTGCCACGGCGGAAGCAAGCCAGGACTCGTCAGCATTGATGGACTGCCCTTGGCGATCGGGAAAGACCGCCGATGTCGTATAGGTGCCGTAGAGCCATGCCCACACCAAGCCGATACCCATATAGCGCAGCTTGAAAGCAGCTTCGACCCGTCCCAGAGCCGCCAGCAAACCATCCCTCATTATGCCCTTACCCACAATTCCTCCCATAGTTCTCGCCCCGCCCTCCGCCGTACAAGCCAGCGAAAAGAAGGGCTCCCTCGATGGGAAAAGTATAGCAACTCGAGCAATGTCATCTCGGGAAAGGCCCTGGTAGCGGCATCACCTCAGAGAGGTGATTTTGCAAATCGCCGCCCCGAGGCGATGGGCGCGAATCCGAGCAAGCACCTAGCATGCCCTCCATGGGCGCTGTCGCACCGCAGCAAGGCCCTAAGCATATCCGATCACAGGAGGGATCAATGAGCAACACATCTATGCAACTGAACCGCCGCGACTTCCTCGGCCTGGGTGCCGTAGCGGCCGTCGGCGCCATGGGCCTGGCGGGCTGCGCGCCCCAAACCGCTCCCGAGAAGAACCTCGGCGAGACGGGCGCCGCAACCGATGCCCCCACCGCCGCCGACTGGCTCGGCGTTGAGCCGGAGGTTGCCGAGGGCGATATCGTGGAGACCCTGGACACCGACTTTCTTATCATCGGCGCGGGCACGGCGGGGCTGGCCGCGGCCGGCGCTGCGGCCGACCTGGGGCTCAATTTCATCGTCTGCGATAAGAGCAATCAAGTTCCCGAGACCCGCGAGTACCTGGGCGGCGTGGACACCGCCTACGCCAAGGCCAACAACGTGACCATCGACCGCCCGAAGCTCTTGAACGAGCTGACCCGTTACGCCTCGGGCAAGTGCAACCAGAAGCTCATCAAGCGCTGGATCGACGATTCCGCCGAGTACGTGGACTGGGTGACCGAGGTCATGAAGGACGCCGGCAAGGAGGTCATGCTGGATATGCCGCCCGCCCACGCCACCGGCGGCACCGATTACTACGTACCCTACGTGCAGCACCTGTGGGAGCCCTCCTACGTGCCGCCGACCCGCAACGACGTCATTGCCGAGCGCCTGGCCGGCCAAGGGCACGAGATCCTCTTTGAGCACAAGATGGTGAAGCTGCTCCATGGCGATGGCAAGGTGACCGGTGCCATCTTCGAGACCGCCGAGGGCATGAAGCAGGTCAACGCCAAGAACACTCTGCTCGCCACCGGCGGCTATGCGGCCAATCCGGTAATGATGCAGGCGCTCCAACCCTCCGCCGTGGCCTGCTGCACCGCTTCCAGCTTCAACCCCACCTGCACCGGAGACGGCATTAAGGCGGGGCTGTGGGCCGGTGCCTCCAAGGACAAGGACGCCGCCCCCATGGTCTTCGACCGCGGTGCCGTGGCCCCCGGCGTAGATGCCGGTTACGAGGGCACCGACGAGTCGGCGGTGTTCCGTGGCAACATCTTCCAGGAGAACATCGGCAGCCAGCCCTTCATGAAGGTGAACCGCCACGGCCAGCGCTTCGCCAACGAGTCCACCCCCTACGACTTCGTCTGCTTCGCCGCCACCTACCAGCCCGGCGGCGTGTGGTGCCAGGTGTACGACAGCAACATGATGGACGACATGGTGCGCTTTGAAACCGTGGGTTGCTCGCGCGTGGTGCCCTACATCGAGATGGGCATGACCTTCGACGAGTACACCGCCGCCTCCCAGGAGTCCGGCATCCTCATGAAGGCCGACACCTTGGAGGAACTGGCCGACATGCTCGGTTTCGCCGATCAGGACAAGGACAACTTCCTCGCCGAGGTGGAGCGCTACAACGGCTTCTTCGATAAGCAAGAAGACGAGGACTTCGGCAAAGAGGCCTACCGTCTGTCCGCCATTCGCCAGGCGCCGTTCTACGGCTGCTGGTTCGGCGGAAGCCTGCTCACCACCATCGACGGCCTGCGCATCAACGAGAACTGCCAGGTGCTCGACGAAGGACTGAACGTCATCGAGGGCCTCTATGCGGCCGGCGACGTGTCCGGCAGCTTCTTCTCGGGCAACTACCCCGAGTACATCGTGGGCGTGGCCTGCGGTCGCAGCTCCGTTGAGGGCCGTCACGTGGCCAAGCTGCTGGCTGGTGCCGCCTAAGACAGACTGGCCGCCTCGCCGCAAAGGGCGCTCTCGAAAACGCGCCCCCTGCGATTAACTTCCCAGCCCTCCCTGCCGAAATCCAGCCATCGCGTGCTGGATTTCGGTTTTTTGGCTTGGAAAGCACGACCTTGGTACCACACGAGCGCCCTTTACGCTTCCTTGTCATACGCTACCTGGGAAAATGCCGCCGCTGTAATACGGAGACACCTCTTTTGTGCCGCTTTCCGTCCCAAAGTCGTGTTTTTCAAGCCAGAATACGCGTTTCGAGCGTGCTATAGTGGGCACGTTGGCTTCAGACGCAGCTCAAACGACCCCGAGGAGCCCTCATGACGACGACGGAAGTTGCCTTCGCCCGTTCCACCTGGCGGAAATCCCGCGAATTCAACACGGCCCTGCACGATCTGGCCCAGCGCATGCCCATGGAGCTGGTGCGCCTCTACGTAACCGAGGGGGTGCGCACCCCACGCGTACGCATCGACTACTACGACCGCATCGACGAGCTGCGTGAACTGCGCCGCGAGGCCCTGCTCGGGGAAATGCCCTTCGTGGAGGCCCAGGCTGAGATGTGGCTCGAGGAACATCCCGACGAGGCGGCTCGCATCGCCGCCGATTGCCGCCGCAGCCAGGCCACGGCCGAGATGCTCCTCGGCACCAGCGTGATGAAAGGCACGAGCCCCGCCTTCGGCTTCTCCCCCGAAACCTACATCATGGCCCCGAGCCTGCGCGTCTACGAGCTGTTCATGTGGTACGACGAGAGTGAGCGCTGGGCCCGCGAGCGCTAGGGCCGGCCACGGGCACGGCAAGACTGGGGAGCTAAGGGCACGCACGAGGCGGCGCGAGGCAGCCCAGCGGCCCCGCGGCGGAACCCGCGCACTCGCATCCCCCATGCCTCCACCCGCACGCACAAGGGCCGCCGACCTTTTCACCGGTCGGCGGCCCTTCTCATGCAGCTATGCTCAGGCGCCGCCTCACGCCTGCGACGATGCGCGGCGCACGAGGCGATGCGGATACTTTAGGCCTCGTGGCGCTTCTCGTAGAAGGCCTCCAGCTCGGGGATCATCTTCTCCAGGGTGGGCAGGTCCTCGTAGGCCATGTGCCCGTTCTCGTGCACCTTGTACTCGATGCGGTCGGTGATGGAGGCGGGCATGAACATCTTCGAGATGGAGTGCTTCACGTTCCAGAACGGCGTGGCCGCATCGTGGATGCCGCCGAAGAACAGCACGCGGCAGAACGGGTTGCGGCGCAGGGCCGTGCCCATGTCGTAGGCGGTGTTCGGACACACGGGGCTGCCCATGGTGCCAGGGGCCTGATGGGTCCAGTTCCACTCCTCGTTCACCTTCATGGACAGCAGCATGTTAATGGACGAGCCCTTAAAGCCGGTTTCCTGCACGAGCTTCATCCACGCGGACTGATCGGGAGTCATGATGGCGTCGCCCGAGGGATCCTCGCCGGCGAAGAACTCGTTGTCGCCCTGCACGTCCATGTAGGCCGGCTCGGTGAAGCGGGTGTCGTAGCGACCCGTGAACAGGCCCTCGTCGGCCATGATGTTCTTGCGGAAGGTGTCCAGCTCGATGCGCAGATGGCGCTTCTCGATGAACTCCACGGGCAGGCCGATGAGCTCGCTCATCTCCACAGCCAGCTCATGCTCCTCGGCCGGGGTGATGGAGTCGCTCGCGATGAGGGCGCGGCCGTACTTCTCGTCCACGAACTTCCACGCCTTGTTAAACCACTCGAACTGGTCCACGCCGGCGCCGGCCTTCCCGAAGTAGTTGGCCGTGGCGGCGTACACCGGCAGCATGCCCATGTAGTACAGGTCGTTACCGGCCAGGGTGGGCGCGTAGTCCAGGATGGAGGACTGCTCGATGACGCCGGTCAGCGCGATGCCGCGCTCGCCGAGCACGCGCATGAGCACCGAGTTGCGCATGGTGCCGTAGGACTCGCCATACAGGTACAGGGGGGTGTTCCAGCGCTCGTGGGTGGTGAGCCACTGGGCGATGCCGCGCATGAAGGCGTCCGCGTCACCGTCGACGCCCCAGACCTTCTTCGGGTCGTAGTCCTTGGCCACCTGGGAGTAGCCGGTGCCCATGGCGTCCAGGTACACCAGGTCGGTGGTGGGCAGCAGCGAATAGGGGTTATCCTCGGGCACGGTGGGGCACGGCAGCTGCTTCAAGGTGTTGATGGGCACGCGGCGCGGGCCGAGGCCGCCGATGTTCACCATGGCCGACGAGCCGCCCGGGCCGCCATTCCAGCAGAAGGTGACGGGACGGTCGGTCTTGTCCTTCGCATCGCTGACGTAGGACAGGGCGAACATGTGCCCGATGAGGGTGCCGTCGTCGGTATGCAGCGGCAGCAGCTCGGCGGTGGTGGTGTACTTGACGGTCTGCTTGCCGTTGGTCCAGGTCATCGCCTTGCTGGCCGGCTCGGGCACCGGCTGGGCGGCCGCGGGCTTCGCGCCGTCGTTCATGGTTACGGTAAAGGACGGAGTTGTCTCTGCCATGGTGGGCTCCTTAGTCGCGTGGAATTTCCCCGCGCACGGACGCGCACGAGGCACAAGAAGGAGCCTACGCGCTGGCGCACGACCCCGCGCGGTGCAGCGCCCCCTTGTCACGGAACATGGGGAAAGCCGTAGCCTGACCGTGAACTGGGCGGCGAGGCAACCTTGCTTTGTTTCCCCCCGATTAAACCTCAGCTCCTTCCTTTACTTTATTACAGTAGAGTACTATAGTATCGGACGCATTGACGAACCGTCGGTGCCGCGTTGCCGGAGCGCCCGTCGCACGCCCCGGCAACGCGCTTCGCCCGCTCGCGAGAGGAGCCCGCCATGAGCGCACCCTACGACGACAATAACCCCTCTGCCACGCCCCCTACCCTGCGCCGCCAATTCGGCCTGCGCGAGGCCATCACCATCACCGTGGGCACCGTCATCGGCGTGGGCCTGTTCACCACCGGCGGCAACATCGTGGGCCTCATGGGCCCGGCGGTCATCATCGCCACTTTGGTAGCTATGCTCGTGTCGGTGTACCCGGCCCTGCTGTACGCGGAAATGGGCGCCGCCCTCCCCTACGCCGGCGGCACTTACCAGTACGCGGGCTTGGGACTCGGCCGGCCCCTCGGCATGCTCGCCGGCTGGAACTTCATCATCTCGCTCGTGGCGGTGACCGGCGGCGAGTCGCTGGCCTTCGCCTACTATTTCAAAACCATCTTCCTCGCCATCGGCATCGAGCTGCCCGTGCCCGACGTCGTGCTGGCCTGCATCGCGCTCGCGCTGTTCATCGTCACCAACGTGCGCGGCGTGCAGATTACCGGCCGCTTGCAGAACGGCTTCATGTTCTTCTTCTGGGGCGTGGCCGTCATCTGGTTTTTCACCATGATCCCCGCCGTGAACCTGCCGGTGTTCGTGACCACGCCGGAGTTCCTCGGCTCCATGGACGCCTTCGGGTTCATCGCCGCCGTGGCCATGATCTGGTGGTGCTTCGCCGGCTTCGAGACCTGCTGCGGCATGGGCGAGGAGATTCGCTACCCCTCCATCAACATCCCCCGGGCCTTGAAGCTCGCCCCCTTCATCATCTTCGCGGTGAACGGGGCCTTCCAGTGGTTCCTCGTGGGCATCACGCCCCTCGACGCCATCCCCGGCCTGGCCGAGGCCGCCGCCCCCTATGCCGAAGCCATGATCTCGGCGGGCATTCTGGGGCTGCCGCTGCTGCTTCTAGCCCTCGGCGTGGCCTTCGGCGGCGACTTCTCCACCCTGAACGCCTCCATCGCCGTGCCGCCGCGCTATCTGTTCACCATGGCCCGCGACGGCGCCATGCCCCGCGTGTTCGCGAAGGTGCACCCGCGCTTCCGCACCCCCTACGTGGCCATCATCGCCCTGGGCGCCCTCTCGATCCTGCTCGTGGCCACCTCCACCCTGGACTTCATCGCGTCGCTGTCGCTGTTCGCCGACTTGTTCTACTACATCATCGGCATCGCCGCCGCCTGGGGACTGCGCCGCCGCATGCCCGACCTCGCCCGTCCCTTCCGCGTGCCGGGACTGGCCGTGGGCGTGCCGGTGTCCATCGTCATCTACGCGATCATGATGAGCCAGCTGGGTACCGAGCCTCTCGTGGTGGGCGCTGCCTGGTGTGTGCTCGGCCTCGTCGTGTTCTTCATCTGCCAGGCCCGCTACGGCAAGCCCGCCCCCGTGTCGGTGGCCGAGGCCCTGCCCGGCGCCGATGAGGTGCCCGGAGCCGAGGAAGCCGCGAAGATGGACCGCGAGTACCGCCTCTGGAAGATCGTCGTGGCCGCCGCCTGCGCCATCGTGGCCCTTCTGTACCTCGTGCCGATGCTGCTGGGTTAAGGGCCTCTACCCGAGGGCCACGTCGAGCACCATCATGAGCACGAAGCCCAAGGCCACGCCGATGGTGCCGATGTTGGTGTGGCGGCCCTGCTGGGTCTGGGGGATCAGCTCCTCGGTGACCACGTACATCATGGCCCCGGCGGCGAAGGCCAGCACGTAGGGCAGAAGCGGAGTCACGAGCCCCGTGATGGCCACCATGAGCACGGCGCCCAGCGGCTCCACGGCCCCGCACAGGGTACCGGCCAGAAACGCCCGGGGCCGCGACAGGCCGTTGCTTGTGAGCGGCAGGGACACGATGGCCCCCTCGGGCACGTTCTGGATGGCGATGCCCAGGGACAGGGCCGCCACCGAGGCCAGGGTGATGGTGGGATCCCCCGCCAGAAAGCCCGCGAGCACCACGCCCACGGCCATGCCCTCGGGCAGGTTATGAATGGCCAGGGCCGCCAGCATCATGGTGGGCTTCTTCAGCGTGGAGGCCGGGCCCTCCGGCTCCTCGGCGCCAATGTGCAGATGGGGCGTGACCTCGTCGATGGCCAGCAGCAGCACCATGCCACCGAGAAAGCCCACGGCCACGGGCACCCAGGCGGGCACCGGCCCTCCCTCGGCCGCCTCCAGGGCCGGGGTGATGAGGCTCCATACGCTGGCAGCGATCATGACGCCGGCCGCAAAGCCCAGAAGTGCCTTAGTGAAGCGCTCGGACATACCGTGGCGCATGAGGAACACGAGGGCCGCTCCCAGAGTATTCCCCAGAAACGGCACAGCAAGCGCGATGAGCACGCCTGCGATAACGGGATCGCCCACGGCATCTCCTTCCAAACGACCAGGCCCGGGGAAACGGCGCAAGGGAAAGAAACCGCGCCCCGCAGGCTGTCCCACTATAGCGCATTCGCGAAAGCGGGGCGCCCCAAGGGGGACGCCCCGCCAACTTGGTTACCGATATTTTACCGCGGGAGCCTACTTCGCGTAGCCGGCGGCATTCTTGCCGGCGATGGACCTACCGCCCTTCATCGGGCCATTGTCTGGCGCGGGCCAGAGGACAGCGCGGAAACGCCGATGGTTGCCCCCAAACGCTGCTTCCGCTAGGATTTCAACGACAACGAAGGGAGATTTGTGAACGAACTCGCCATCTTAGATGCCATGCAGACCTGGCACACCCCCTGGCTCGACCCCATCGTGGCGGCCTTCACCAGCACGAGCAATACCGGGGAGCTCTGGATACTGCTCGGCATCGTGCTGCTGTGCTTCCGCCGCACCCGCAAGGCGGGCGCAGGTGTGCTCGTGGCCGTGGCCCTGGGAGCGGTGATAACGAACCTCACCATAAAGCCCCTGCTCATGCGCCCCCGGCCCTGCGACGTGAACCCGGCCGTGCAGCTCATCATCCCCCGGCCCCACGGCTCGTCGTTCCCCTCGGGGCACACCACGGCCGCCTTCGCCGCCGCGGCCGCCCTCTGGTTCGCCCGCGATCCCAAGGCCCCCGCAGGCCTGGTGGCCGGGGTGACCGCGGCCGCCGTGCTCATGGGGCTCTCGCGCATGTACTGCTACGTGCACTACCCCACCGACGTACTGGCCGGCATGGCGGTGGGCATTCTCGCCGGACTGGCCGCCGCCCGCATCGTGGGGGCCCTGGCCCGACGGCGACGTCCAGCCCCCGATATTCCCCGCGGACCGGGTCATTCCGGATCCGGCTCCTAGGACGCTGCCGTTGCGGCGACCGCTGGCGAACCCCGCGGCCCTTTCCACCGGCTAGTAGGACAGGGCGTGGGGAATGAACAGGCGCTGGTAGGTGGCCGTAGCGTAGCGGTCGGTCATGCCGGCGATGTAGTCGGTCACGGCCCGCAAATCGTCGCCCTCGGAAATGGCGCGGTAGTCCTCGGGCACTTCCTCGATATGGGCCGCGTAGTAGTCGAATAAGTTCCCGATCAGGTGCGTCGCCTTCTCCACCTCGGCCATCACGGGCTCGGCGGTGTACACACGGGCGAACAAAAACGCCCGCAGCTCCATCATGGCGTCCCACACCGGCTCGCTCATGGCGATGTCGCCGGTGGCCGCCGAGGTCTCCACCATGTCGCGCACCAGGGTCTCGATGCGGGCGGAATGATCGGCCCCGAGCACCGCGTGGGTGGTGGCGGGCAGATCGGCCTCGCACAGGACGCCCGCGCGGATGGCGTCGTCGATGTCGTGGTTCACGTAGGCGATGCGGTCGGCCGTGCCCACGATGCGCCCTTCCAAGGTTTCGGCTCGCAGGTTCCCCGTGTGGTTCAGGATGCCGTCGCGCACCTCGAAAGTGAGGTTCAGGCCCGCGCCACCGTTCTCGATGCGCTCCACCACGCGCACCGACTGCTCGTTGTGGCGATAGAGCCGCCCCGCCGCCGGGCTTTCCGGATCGATGCCCTTATGGCGCGCCAGGGCCGCTGAGAGCGCCGCTTCGCCGGTGTGGCCGAAGGGGGTGTGGCCCAAGTCGTGGCCGAGGGAGATGGCCTCGGTCAGGTCCTCGTTCAGCCCGAGGGCGCGGGTGATAGTGCGGGCGATCTGGGCCACTTCCAGCGTGTGAGTGAGCCGCGTGCGGAAATGATCGCCCTCGGAGGCGAGAAATACCTGGGTTTTATGGGACAGGCGGCGGAACGACTTCGCGTGCAGGATCTTGTCACGGTCGCGCTGGTAGTCGGTGCGCAGGGCATCGGGGCTGCTTGACCGGGCCCGACCCTCGCTGTCGGCGGCGCAGGCGGCGTCATCCGCCAGCACGGCGCGCTCCCGCTGCTCCTGGTCCTCGCGGCTGATAATGCGCATGGAGCCTCCCTTCCACAAGGTTTCCCCAGTGTAGCAGAAGAAATGTCTTTATCGGGAGAGATTACCGACCCGTAGGTTCGCCCAAAAAGACAGCGAGGCTCCGACCAGTGCCCGGCATTGCCCTGAAACGCGACCGAGCAGCCTTACGGCTGCGAGGGAAAGCGCTGAATGGCAAGGCCGGGTGCCGGTCGGAGCCGCAGCATCGGCGCTCCCGTCGTTGCTGACGCAACGACGGAACATCCTAGTGATGGAACAGACGCATGCCCGTGAAGGCCATGGCGATGCCGTACTTGTTCGCCACCTCGATCACGTTGTCGTCGCGGATGGAGCCGCCGGGCTCGGCGATGTAGGCCACGCCGGACTTGCGGGCGCGCTCCACGTTGTCGCCAAAGGGGAAGAATGCGTCCGAGCCCACGGTCACGCCGCTCATCTCGGCGATCCAGGCCTTCTTCTCCTCGCGAGTCAGCGGCTCGGGGCGCTCAGTGAACACGCGCTGCCACTCGCCGTCGGCCAGCACGTCCTCCCACTCGTCGGAGATGTACACGTCGATGGCGTTGTCGCGGTCGGGACGGCGGATGCCCTCCACGAAGGGCAGTCCCAGCACGCGCGGATGCTGGCGCAGCCACCAGTTGTCGGCCTTGTTGCCGGCCAGACGGGTGCAGTGGATGCGGCTCTGCTGGCCCGCGCCCACGCCGATGGCCTGGCCGTCCTTCACGTAGCACACGGAATTGGACTGGGTGTACTTCAGCGTGATGAGGGCCACGATCATGTCGATCTTCGCGGACTCCGGAATCTCCTTGTTCTCAGTTACCACGTTTTCCAGCAGCGCCTCGTTGATCTCAAAGTTGTTGTGGCCCTGCTCGAAAGTGATGCCGAACACGTCCTTCAGCTCGGTCTCGGCCGGCACGTAGTCCGGGTCGATCTGCACCACGTTGAAGGAGCCCTTGCGCTTGGTCTTCAGAATCTCCAGAGCCTCATCGGTGTAGCCCGGGGCGATGATGCCGTCGGACACCTCGCCGGCCAGGTAGCGGGCCACATCGGCGTCGCACACATCGGACAGCGCGGCCCAGTCGCCATAGGAGCACAGACGGTCAGCACCGCGGGCGCGAATGTAGGCGCAGGCGATGGGCGACAGCTCGCCCTCCTCTTCCACGAAGTACATGGCACGGTCGGTGTCGGACAGCGGGTGCCCCACGGCAGCGCCGGCCGGAGACACGTGCTTGAACGAGGCGGCGGCGGGCAGCCCCGTGGCCTCCTTCAGCTCCTTCACGAGCTGCCAGGAGTTGAAGGCGTCGAGGAAGTTGATGAAGCCGGGCTTGCCGTTCAGCACCTCAATGGGCAGGTCGCTACCATCCTTCATGAAGATGCGCGACGGCTTCTGGTTAGGATTGCAGCCGTACTTCAGTTCCAGTTCGTTCATGATCTCTCCTTCGTTGTCGTAAGTCGTCGGGGTCGGGCCGCGGGGTAATGCTCAGTCGCTCAAACAGTCCTCGCTCGGCGAAACAGTCCACTGGACTGTTTCGTTCGCTGCGGAACTCGCTTGGTGAGCACCACCCCGCGCCCCTCTGCGCTCAACCTTGGCTGAAACGCGGCGAACGGGATTCGCCGCTTAGTCCCCGAGGTTCTTGTTGTAGAGGGTGACGCTACCGTTCACGTTGGCGTAGAGGCTCACCTTGTTCTCGTCGTTCAGGGCCGCCCACAGCGCGTCGGCGGTCGGCAGCGCGACGGGGATGGGCTCGCCGGCGAAGGTGGGCAGCGGGTTGCCATCGCCCTGGTAGGTGCTGATGAAGTAGCCGCACCCCTCGTCGACGCCCTCGTAGGCAAAGAACTCGCGGATGCAGCGGTCGTCGGCACCGTGCTTCAGGATGGACATCTCGAAGGAGCCGTCCGGCTTCACGATGGCCGAGATGCGCGGGGTGAAGTTCGGCGCATCGGGCTCGTAGGCGCGGGCCATGCAGCCGGCGCGGAAGTCGCCCGCCTCCACGATGGTGTCTGTCTGATCGCCGTTGGTGACCACGAGCGCGTCGCCCATGGTGCGCACGGGATGGTAGATGATAAGGCTCGGATCCTCCAGCAGGGCCGGGTCGTGGGCCTCGGTGCGGATGCCGTCGGGCTCCACGGCGAAGATGCGGTTGCGGCTGTTCTGGCTGCGCCCCATGATGAAGTAGTACACGGCGTCCTTGCCCACCACGATGCCGCGGCCCGGGTAGGGGTTGTTCTCCAGCAACTCGACGAGGTTCTGCATAGGCTTCCCTTTCTCTCACGTTGCGCGGTCGGCGCTTGCATATTGCGCGGTCGGCGCTTGCGGCCTCCGCCCTCTTCCGCATTCCGCCCATGAAAAAGGGCAAGCCACCCTTGCAGGTGAGCTTGCCCAGACGGTCGGCGGAAATGAACGCGCTGCTCCCCCGCGGTTGCCCGCGATTACCCGTCAGTCACAGCACGCTTGCTTCGCCGAGCAGCGTACCACGATTTGACGGATCCCGCGAGCGGAAACATTCCGTGCGCCCAAACCAGCGGGTTTTGTGCAGCAAACGCCGCGAAATAGATGCCTCGTTTCGCTGCTACGAGAAATCGCGAAGCGACGTGGGAAAAACGCCTGTTCAGCGTCTTTCGCATTAAGCGGAAACCCATGCCCCGGGCCTCTTGTCCCCTCTGCGTGTCTACTTCGCGGAGTTTACTGCACGGAAAGTGCAATTTCGGAAACACAGCACCGCTCGCGCCCGATTCCGCGTCCGGTTTCGCCCGCGGCCTCGCACCCGGTCTCGCCCCCAGTGTCGCGCCTGGTCTCGTTCGGGGCGTTGCGCCCGATTCCGCGTCCGATCCCGCACTTGATCTCGTGCCGGCTGCCGGCACGCGGCATCGCATGCCCCCTCGCCGCATTCGGCAACATGGCGGCAACGGTGAGTTAAAGGCTCGGCTATGGCGCCGCGAAACGGCCGGCGACGGAGTACCCTGAACCCATCGACCACCCGAGAGAAGAAGCCCCTATGGCCATCCTCACGTTCCATAAGCTGACCGAGCACGACGAGATCGGCTACTTTGCTCCCCGCACCTGGGAGTTCTGGCGCGCGCTGCTCGTGTGCTTCTGCCTGTGCTGCCTGGTGGGCCATTGGCTGGAGATGCCTTACTGCTGGTTTATGGACCAATACTTCGGCATCGTGGCCGACGATTACGCCGTGTGGACCGACCCGTGGTACCATCCCTACTGGGTCTACGGCTTCGGCGCCGTATTCATGACGCTGCTCATCGAGCCTCTGAAGGAGCGGCTGATCCTCCGTCGCAAGACGCTCTGGGGCGCGTTTCTGGAATCCCTCGTTCTGGCCATCATCATCGCCATGGTGCTGGAGCTGGTCATGGGCTGGCTCATCAACCAGCCCGACCCCGTCACCGGCGAGTACCCCTTCTGGGACAACTCCCAACTGCCGGGCAACGTGTTCGGCCAGGCCTGGCTCGTGAACGATTTCTTCATCGGCCTGGCCGCCATGATCTACGTCTGGGTCATCTTCCCCTTGGTCTGCGAGGGCTTCTCACTCTTGAGCCCCAAGGCCGCCAACGTCGTCTTCGCCCTCATCATCATCGGCTTCATCGCCTGCGTCACCGCCTCCTACCTGGAGCTGCGCCTCTGGGAGAAGTACTAGAGTTTCGGCGGCGCCCCCCCCCGCCGACGACCAGCCGCTACCTCTTCCTTCACACGCGCTACGGCGATGAGGCCCTCTCCATCGAAGACGAGGCCGCTTTTCTCGAAACCGTGCGCCGCCACCCCCACCCTTTCTGCCATTCCGCAAGCCGCCTTTCTGCGCTACCATGGTCTGCATCCCTTGCCGTGCCGAAGGAGGCCGTGATGCCCACCACGCCGAGCCCGTCTCGCCATCCCATTGCCGTGAGCTGGGCAACGCGCGGACTGATCATTGCCCTGAATGCCGTGGTCATTCCTTTCATCATCTTGCTGGGTGCCGGGTTCGTGGAAGCCAAGCCGCCGGGCCTCGAGTGGCTCGGCATCGGGGTGCTCGCGCTGGTTCTTCTTGTTGCGGACGTCCTCGCCGTGCCCCTTCTCCTCATCCACGAGGTGAGCACCGACGAAGACGGAATCACCGTTCGCCTCGGGCTCCACCGCACTCGCATAGGCTACGGCGACATTCTCTGGATTGCCCGCCGCGCTCCTTCCCTTACGGCCATCCAGTGGAAGCCGACGGCCAGCCGCTACCTCTTCCTTCACACGCGCTACGGCGATGAGGCCCTCTCCATCGAAGACGAGGCCGCTTTTCTCGAAACCGTGCGCCGCCACCGCCCCCACATCACCATAAGCGACCATCCCCCAACATCGGAGAACACGGGCCGGTAACCCTCCCACGAGAACACCTGCGCAGGTGCGCTCCCGCAACCTCCCGTTGCGCGGTTGATACGAGATTCCAACTGAGGTTGGTTGCATGACAGAAGACGAGAGCCTAGAGTGAAGGTGGCACCCCCGAGCGAGAGGAGCTTCCCATGGACCGGAACGGACATCATCTTTCCATCTCCACTAATGAAGAGCTGTGTGCCGTTGTGGCGGAGCGGCTCATGCAACGGCGCAAGGCCGCTGGTTGGAATCAGGAAGAGCTGGCCGCGCGGTTGGGCCTATCGCGCCAGTCGGTGTCGAAGTGGGAGTGCGGCGACTGCCTTCCCGATACAGTGAACTTGTTAGCCCTGGCGCGCCTTTATGGCACTAGCGTGGACGAGTTGCTCGGCCGCGAGGTTACGGACAACAAAGAGGCGGCCAGCGGAGCCGCAAGCGCAGAAGACCCGGCGCTCCTCTCGGCATCTGCCGAACTGCCAGCGATGGCGGATGCGGCAGACGCGCTGGAGGTTCTCCAGGCGACGCCCGTGGATTCCTTGCCGAAAGAGGAGGCTGGTGATGGGGAATCCTCCGAAGCCGGCAGACGAATCGAAATCCGAGGGCATGCAGCGCCCTCGGCGGCCTCCGCATCTCGCCCGCTGTCGGCGCGGCTACCGCAACCGATCGTCTTCTCGACAGCATGGCTCGCCATCGTGATGATCGCCGCCACAGTCATGTCCATGGGCTACGCGGCCTATACGTGGCTGCCCATCATTCCGCTGTACTGCTGGATAATCATCACCTTGGAGAAAGACGCCGCCCACGCCAATGCTGTTTCCCACGCCAATGCAAGCGGCTGCCCCAACAATACCGAAGCGGGCGCCCGCTCCTTCGCCGCCGAGGCGGCCTCCCCTACCGGCACGAACGACTATCCCGGTAGCACCAGCATGGGTGCCCACTCCCCTGCCGCTAAGGTCGACGCGGCTTCTACCGTCGGCGTGGAAACCCAGACACGCATCGCCCTCGTCGCCCTAGCCACCATCGCTCTCTGTGCCAGCGCTTTCATATTCATGATCGGCTGGACCGCCGGCTGCGGCCCATGGGGTCTTCCCTGGGTTCCCGCGTGGTATCTTTCCTGAGCCCCAGTTCAGATAAGGGAGCACTCCTGCTCGATCGCGAATCGAAGTCCAAGACGTTGCGCTCTCCGGCACACAATGTTTCTTTCCCATCCCTTCCGCCACCGATTCCGCTCTCATTCAATTCCAAAACGACAAAAATCACGTTTGAGCGAGGGCGGCGAAGGCGGGAGGGCGGTTTTTCGCACAAAAACCTCGCTCGAACGTCATTTTTGTCGCCCCAGAAGACGAACACCCTCGCTCAAACGTGATTTTTGTCGCTCGAGAGCTCTACAGCCCGAAAAGGCCCTGCCACTGCTCCTTCGCGCACAAGAGTTCGGCACCACCCCATCCCGCACAGGAGCCGCACCACAGCTCCACCAGAAGCGCCACCAAACCGGCCACGTTCCGTCGCTCCGCTGCGTTCTCGCGCATTACATCCCGAAGCACCCCGAGAGTTGTTCCCGATGGAATTTCCGAGCCTGCGCTCGCAAGGCCAGATGCCTCTGCCCATGCCCACGACTTCTCTTCCGCTTCGGTTTCCCGATGCGCCGGGCCACGGTATCGAGCAGCGAGATACTCTGGGTCACATTATGGAACTGCGGTGCAGTGATCGTCATCACCTCGATGCCATCCAGCGTGAGAGCATCGCGCTTCCGCGAATCGTGAATCCTCTGATGCTCCGAGGAGTGCGCCTCGCGGCCATCGTATTCCAGGGCAAAACGCGCCTCACGCCAATAGCAATCGGCGACCACACGATTAAGCCCTGTGGCACGATGCGCCGTTTGGGAAAGCGCAATGGGCGCGTTGAGACGACCCGGAGCAACCCCCATGCCCCCACGACGCACCGAGGTGAATGCCGCTATGGCCAATTCCGTTTCCATGGGCGATCCAGATTGGGCAAGCACTTGCCGCGCGGCAGTGCGCGCCATCTTTGCGCACCGGGCTTTCTCCATCTGCGCGCAGAAGGCAACGAGCCGTGCAGGCGAAGTCAGCGGCCGACGCACGCACCCCGCGCTATCCGGGCGATTGAGAGGGTAGCAGCCACAGAGTTCGTACCCCAGCGCAAGCAATTCGCCGAAAGAAAGTTCCGTCGCCATCTGGACAAACACAACCTCGGGCGAGCAAATGAAGACGTGGGATTCCACTCTGACGAAGGAATCGCGAGGGTAGCTGAGCCCCGAACGGTGGCGGATAATCTTCTGCGAATTCCTCGTTCCCTGACGCCGCCCAACCAAAAGGTGAATGGGGAAGCCGCCACCTTCCGCACATGACCGTATCCAGCTGCGAACCTCGGAGTTGGAATTACAGCCGCCTAGCACATCTCGTACCTCATCGACACTGCTGATGCACGATTTCAGCCCATTCGTCGTACCGTATTGGCGGCTGGGATACAGCGAACAATCGACCTTGCGTAAATCATGGAAAGTGCGTAGGGAGATGGCATGGATCGCAGACCACCTGCGCCAGAACTGGAGGGCTGATATGTGACTGAGATACAAATTCATGGCGCATCACCATACCGCGCGGCGAGCCGCCGACACTCCGCGCGGGCCAGTTCGACTGAACTTCCATTCATGATTATCAAGCGCAGCAAAAACAATGGGACGGGAACACTTCTGGATCGTGAGCCCTTCACGGAACATCGAAACGCCCTGCGCACGACAAAAATGACGTTTGAGCGAGGGCGACGGAGACGAGAGGGTGCTTCTTCGCGCAAAAACCTCGCTCGAACGTTATTTTTGTCGCTCCAGAAGACGGGCACCCTCGCTCAAACGTGCTTTTTGTCGTTTGGAGGCTCCGCGCCTTGGAAAAACCCGTTGCGGCCCTCGCGCCTCCGGGCGGCCGGCTTCGCGGGGCAGCGGCCGGCTTCGCAGAGGGACAAGACCGCGCAGGCGGTGAGGCGAGGGACAGATTCGCTCAAGCGGAACGCCCTGCGTCCTCTCCGCAGTTTCTGCGGGGAGGGGCGGCGGTCGGGCGGGGTCGGATACAATGGGGCCATAGAATCTCTGCGGTCCAACAAGGAGGATGATCTATGGACGCGCTTGAAACGACCTATCTGGAAGCCCTCTCGGAGCTGTACCCCACGGCCAGCGAGGCAGCCGAGGCGGCGGCGATGCTGGAAGGGGTGCTGGCCCTGCCCCGGGGCACGGAGCTCTTCGCCTCGGACATTCACGGCGAGCACAACGCCTTCTCCCACCTGCTGCGCAACGGCTCGGGCGCCGTGCGCGCCCTCATCGCCGACACCTTCGGCGACACGCTGACCGCCGGGGAGACCGCCGAGGTGGCCGCCGTAGTGGCCTATCCGGAAGAGAAGGCCCTCTGGGCCCTCGATCGCGCCGCCAGCGACGAGGCCGCCGACGCCTGGCTCGCCACCACCCTGAGCCGCCTGGCGGCCCTGGCCCACGCCGCCGCCGGGCGCCACGGCCTGGCCGAGGTGGACGCCCTCATTCCCGCCGACTTCGGCGCCGCGGCCGCCGCGCTCCTGGCCGCCCAGGGCGTACCCGCCAAGGCCGGCGCCGCCACGGCCCTCATCGAGGCCGCCATCGAGGGCGGCTACGGCATCAACCTGGCCATCACCCTGGCCGAGCTGACCCAGCACCTCGTGGTTGACCAGCTGCACCTCATCGGCGACGTGTACGACCGCGGCCCGGCCCCCCACCTCATCATGGACGAGCTGCTGAATTACCCCGCCGTGGACGTACAATGGGGCAACCACGACATCCTGTGGATGGGCGCGGCCGCCGGCAGCCCCGGCAGCGTGGCCAACGTGGTGCGCATCTGCGCCCGCTACGGCAACCTGTCCATCCTGGAGGACGCCTACGGCATCAACCTGCGCCCCCTGGCCAGCTTCGCCGCCGAGGCCTACGCCGACGACCCCTGCACCGCCTTCGCCCCCAAGGGCAACCCGGGCCTCTCGGCCGCCGAGACCGCCCTGACCGAGAAGATCCAGAAGGCCATGGCCGTCATCCAGTTTAAGGTGGAGGCGGCCCTCATCGCCGCGAACCCCTCCTTCGGCCTGGGCGACCGCAACCTGCTGCACCGCATTGACCGCGAGCGCGGCACCGTGGTGGTGGACGGCGTGGAATACGAGCTGCTGGACACCGCCTTTCCCACGGTGGACTGGGACGACCCCTACCGCCTGACCGAGGGCGAGGCAGCGGTCATCGAGCAGCTCTGCGCCGCCTTCACCCGTTGCGAGCGTCTCCAGCGCCATATGACCTTCTTCCTCGACCACGGCAGCCTGTACAAGATCGAGAACGGCAACTTGCTGCTGCACGCCTGCGTGCCCCTGGCTCCCGACGGGTCGCTGCTGGAAGTCACCCTGTTCGGCGAGACCTACCGCGGTCGCGCCCTTTACGACATGGTGGACGCGTCGGTGCGCGCGGCCTTCCGCGCCACCGACGAGGAGGAGCGCGAGCGCGGCCTGGCCATGCTGTGGTACCTGTGGCTCGGCCCCGGCTCGCCCCTGTTCGCCAAGAGCAAGATGGCCACCTTCGAGCTGTACCTCATCGCCGACAAGGCCGCCCGCAAGGAAGTGAAGAACCCCTTCTACACACTGTTGGACGACCCTGCCGTGGTGGACGGCATCTTCCGCGACTTCGGCATGGACCCGACCACCTCGCGCATCATCTGCGGCCACGTGCCGGTGAAGGCGAAGGACGGCGAGGACCCGGTGAAGGCCGCGGGCCGTGTGCTCACCATCGACGGCGGCTTCTCGAGCGCCTATCAGAAGACCACGGGCCTGGCCGGCTACACCCTGGTGTCGAACGCCGAGGGCCTGTTCCTGGATGCGAACGAGCCGCTGGCCTCGCGGAACGCGGCCATCGAGGAGAACGCCGACATCGTGGGCGCGCGCCGCGTGCTCGAGCGCTACGACGCCCCGCGCACCGTGGCCGACACCGACGAGGGCGCCGCTATCCGCCAGCGCATCGGCGATTTGCGCCGCCTCCAGGCAGCCTACGAGGCCGGCCTCATCCCCGAGGACGAGTAGGCGGGAGCCAGCGGCGCAGCCCGGCGACGCCCGATCGCGGGCCCGCGCCAAGGCCGCCCGCAGCGTCGCTCGGCCCCGGCGATCCGGTGTCGCGGCCCCGCACCATCCCCGGCCCCTTGCGGCCCCGTCGATGCCGACGGGGCCGCTCTTTTTCCTGAATCAGTCCGAAATTCCGAAAATGGGACTATTGCGACTATTTCTTTCGTCGCCGCGCTGCGCTATGGTAGAAGCATCAGAGAAACACGCCGAGCACCCCGCCCGTCCGTCGGGCGCCGTCGCCCTGCGGTCGCGAGCCCTCGCCCCCGGGAGGACACCATGAGCTACAACGATATCTTCAATCGCCCCTACTTCGTCGTACCGCCGGAGTGCGCCCAGGTGCAGCTCCTGTTCGACCGCGTGGGCAATCGCGTGTCCGCGGCCGCATGGACCGGCGAGGACCCCGCCACCGGCGAGCTCAGCTTCAGCCTCGCCGTCTACTTCGGCACCCTCGTCATGCACCCGGACAGCCCCTCCGCCGCCGAAGTGGCCGTGCGCCGGGCCCTCGGCTTCCCCACCGACAGCACCCTGCGCCTCGACTACGCCTGCACCGCCGACGATCTGTACCTGCTGCGGGCCGGCCAACCCGGCGGCGATCCCTTCCCCTTCGGCGCTTTTGCCCCCGAAGCGCTGGCCGAGGCCGAGGGTCTCATCGGGGCCTTCCTCGCCCTGGACTTCCGCAGCATCCTGCTCGGCCGCCGCATCGAGGACATCGATGTGGACTATCTCTTCGCCGGCGAAGAGCTCTTCTACGAGGGCTTCCTCGGCAACGACGGGCTGCCCCTCAAGCGTGAGAAGCTCGCCGACGGCGACGCCTGCATCATCAACGACACCATGTTCGTCACCATTCCCTAGGGAAGAATCCGTCCTCGTTCCCGTCATCACCACCCAACGGGAACCGCCCCACGGCGGCGCATGCCGCCCCCCTTTATCCGCTTGCCGCCCCCGCGGCCCTGCGCCCACGGGCCCGCGGGGAATGAACTACACTGCAATCCGCATCTATTGCCGAGCCTTCAAGGGGGTGGTTCGCGCTTGGCCGCCAACAACTCGCTTCCTGCCGGAGAACAGGATCTCTTCCCGCCGACCCCGCCTGCCGGGTCCATCGGCAATCTGCGTAAGACCAATATCAGCGCCATCGGCATCGCCTTCATGCTGTTCTGCCTCGTGTCGGCCGGCGCCTTCGGCATCGAGGAGATCATCCCCGCCGCCGGCCCGGGCCTCACCCTCATCATCCTCATGGTGCTGCCCTTCGTGTGGGCACGGCCCATCAGCCGGCTGGTGGCCGAGGCCAACGCCATCCTGCCCCGGGAGGGCGGCATCTACGCCTGGGCTAAGGAGACCTTCGGGGAGTTCTGGGGCTTCCAGGCCGGCTGGTGGACCTCCATGGACACCTACATCTCCTCGGGTGCCTACATCGCCATGGTAGGCGGCTACACCTCCCAGTTGCTCTCCCTCAACGACGAGGGCACCTTCGTGGTGAAGCTGCTCGTGGTGGGCTGCTTCACCGTGGTCAACCTCGTGGGCCTCATCGAGGTGGAGCGCATCAGCGCCTTCTTCTCGGTGCTCATCCTCATCGTGTTCGGCATGGCCGTGGTCTTCGGCCTCATCAACTGGCAGACCAACCCCTTCGACCCCATCTTCGCCACCCCCGAGGCCCCCATGGGGTGTTTGGTGGAATCCCTCAGCATCGGCATCTGGATGTACTGCGGCTACGAGTGCATCGCCGCTATGTCCGGGGAATACGAGGACTCCCGCAACGTGGCCAAGGGGTTCCGCATCGCCCTGCCGCTCATCGCCCTGTCCTATATCCTGCCCACCCTGGCCTGCCTGGCCGCCTACCCGGCCGGCTCCTGGACCGAATGGGGCATCGACGGCGGCTTCTCGGCCGACGTGCTCGGCTACGGCACCATCTTCTCCACGGTGCTCGGCCACTCGGGCGTGGTGCTGTTCCTCGTCATCGCCATCATGAGCCAGTGCACCATCTACAACACCTACCTGGCCAGCGGCTCACGCAGCTTCTGGGTGCTGTCGGAGGACAACCTGTTCCCCAAATTCATCCGCAAGGTGGACAAGGCCGGCCGCAGCCCCTACGTGGGCGTGCTCACCATCGCCGCCTCGTCGCTCGTCTTCTCGCAGTTCGACTTCACCACCATCATCGAGATGAACATCATCTTCATCCTGGCCCGCTACATGTTCCTCGGTTTCATCGTGCTGCGCCTGCGCAAGATGTACCCGGTGGAGAAGCGCCCGGCCGACATGTACGTCATCGGCGGCGGGAAGGTGGGCGTGCGCCTGTACTCGGCTTTGGCCTTCGGCATCGCCACCTTCACCCTGTGCCTGAACCCCGTGGCGAACTTCTTCGCCACCGTGGCGTTCCTCGCCTCGGGCGTGGCGGCCTACATCGTCTTCAAGAAGATCTACGGCGGCCTGGCGAAGGAGAACCCCGAGCGCTACCCCACTGACCGGCGCACGGGCCTGGCTGTGGGAGACACCCGGCGCATCGGGCTGTTCGCCCTCATCATCGTCGGCCTGTTCATCCTGAACGTGGCTCTGAACCTGCTGTTCTTGGGCTAAGGGAGGCCGGGGAAGACGGGCCGCGCCTATCCCAGCAGCTGAAGGGCGCGAGCGCGCACAAAGCCGCCCAAAGCGGCCAACCGCCGCTCGCTGACCGTCTTTCCCTCGGGATGGTTAGCACGGTAGGCCTCAATGAAGTCGGTGCCGTCGAAGGCGAAATCGACCAGTCGCTCCACCTGGGCGCGCTGAGCGTCCCCCATCATGGCCGCCCCCTGCCAGGCCAGCGTTGCGTCCATGATGCCGGGGCTTTCCTCCAGTCGCGCCAGCAGATCGGCCACAACGAGCTGCTCGTCGAAGTCACGGGAGAACAGCGACACATTGTGGTCGAACAGGGGCGCCATGGCCAGCACTTCTCCAGTATGGTTGTCGCGCAGCACGCCGAAATTGCCGCTATGGCGATCGGTGTTGGCCACAAGCGAATCGAACACCGCCATGGATCGGAAGCTCTCCGCGGCCGTCTCCCCTAGATCGGCAAAGTAGGCCAGGGCCATCTCGAAATCGCAAAGCTGAATGAGGTCGGAGGGCAGGCACAGCTCGAAGGGAACATAGGCCACATCTGGACTGTTGAACAATGCACAGGTAGAGCAAACCTTGCCCTGCCATTCCGCAAGCTCATAGGCCACGGCATTGAAACCGCCCGCTCGCGCCACCTGCCAGGCCAGCTGCTCGGCATAGGGTTCGCGCCCGTAGTTAGGCGCGGCGGAGGCCGCGCCGGCCTTGTAGAGCACCAGCGAGCCGTCGATTTGCCGCCAGGTTTTGGGAAAGGCCCCCGATGGCGTGAGGTCAGAGGGACGCCCCGCCCCCACCACACCCCGCGGGATGACGCCCGTATAAGCAATGACCTGCAACACCTCGTCGAATGCATTGTCGAACAAGTTATACTGACTGTAGGGAATATCATCGTCGGCAGGCACCACAGAATAGGCATCGTTGACCGACACGCCCCGGGATAGGTCGATGATGCCCTTCGTGTCCGAGGGGGCCAGGCCGTAGGGGCGCAGCACCTCTTCCAAATACGCTCGCCCCTTGGGAATGCGACGGCTCTCCAGGAATCGGACCAGCTCTATATCATTCTGAACTTGAGCCAGATTGAGCGGAAGCAGAGACAGAGCGCTGGAATCAACTTCCAGGCATTCGGCGCGAAAGCCCGTGAGCGTGGGGGCGAACTGGAACTGAGCCAAAGGCCGATCGTACAGCTTGATGTGGTATGTCCGCCGTTCTCTCATGGAAGCGATTCTACCACAGCCGCCCTTCAGCCGGCGGTTCCCGCCTCGGGCTTCGGATATCCCCTTACGATGACGCGACCTCGGAGACCCCGCTCGGGCAGGTTGCGAGTTGCGGCAACCCGGTTCTCACTTGCGTTACCGGTAGGCTGGCACCGCCCGCAGGCGGCGCGGAAAGCGGCTGTATGGTGCCGCTAGATCTGCGTTACCGATTCGGTGATGGCGGCGAAATCACCCGCACAGGCGCAGTAGCGGCCAAAGTCGCCTGTATTGCGTGCCACTACGCCATCTATGACGGTCTCGGCGCGCAGTCCGAAGGCAAGTACGGGCACTGGAAGTTTGGAGCCTCCTTCCCCGGCCCCGATCAAGCCACCGTCGCTATAACGTCCTCCCGTGAGAAGAGCGAAGCGATCCTCCTTGTCTAAGCGAGCAAAGTGAAGCGGCACATACTGGTGAAAACCCGCATCTTCCAACCGCTCCACCGCTGCAGCAAGCTGAGTAGCCGCCCCTCTCTCACCCAGGGCGTCGGGGCCTGCGGCCCGAACCAAGCGCAGATGGGAAGCATTGCCACAAAGAAAAGCCGTGATCGACTGGCGGAAGGCGCGCCTATCGGCAGCCCCATACCCATAGAGCAGCACCATACCGAGCAAGTCGGTGGCGTAGGCCTTGAGGAAGTAATCCGCCACCAAGTTCAGATCACCCAAATGATCGGTGCGGTTCACGCGGGAAAACGCCATGGGAGTCGGCTGCATCATCTCGAAGTCGAACCGAGTGATGCCGGCCCGCTTGAAAAAGGCATCGAAGCTCCGGAGATATTGCTGGTGGATGCCTCCAAGGTAACTGGTACATCATCGGCCGTCGTATATCGCTCGCGCACAAGATGCATGGTATCGGAAACATCCTGCGCATTCGCCATGGAAGCCAAACCGCCACCCCAGCGCACAGCGACGATGCGGCAGTCGGAGAATTCCTCGGCATTAGCCGTCAGCTCCCGCTGAAGGGCAACCAGGTACTCGTGGGCCCGCGCGCTGTTCCAGCCCTCTACGAGTGGTCGGCCATCCCATTTCTCGCGACGCAGGCACAGCGGCACATTCAGCTGCATCACCACATCTTGCATGATAATCCTCCCTCGGGGTTGTCAGCATCGAGGGGAGCGGGCCATCGCAAGACGACACCGCTCCCTATTGGGCAGGACGCGCAGCACATCCCTGTTCGCCTGCGGAGCGGTCCATGGTCTCATGGCCGTAGCCCTGGTAGGACAGGTATTCCTCCCAGTTGGCATCGGTGACGTTCACCAGCAGCTGATCGTCGGGCAGCGTATCCAAGTGCCCGTTGGTGCCGAACTTGTACATGGACTCGTTGCACAGGCGCTTGCCCTCGGGCCCGAACAGCGGCCACACGCCGCCGAAGGCGAAGCCGGGGGCGCCGTTCTTGCCGATGGACATGCCGGCGCGCGGACCCGCCTCCATAGTGCCCCCGGCCCACATGATCATGCGAATGCCTGATCCGTCGCGGCCCATGCCGCCGATGGCCGTGGCATCGGTGCGGTCGGCCCCATAGGCCCACGCTAGGTTCCGCATACTGTCGCTCAGATCGAGGCGCATGTCGGGATTGCCGCCGTAACCACCGGCGCACACGATGACAGCCCTCGCGTCGATCTGCTGGTAGTTGCCGTCGATATCCTTGAAGATGGCGCCGGTCACGGTGCCATCAGCGCCCTGCACGAGCGAGACCGCCTGGTAGCCCCACGCCATCTTGCCGCCCTTGCCTTCAAGACCCTTGTGCAACTCGCGAATGACATAGGGCCACATGTTCACATTGGAGGCCTCATCACGCCACTGGGTCATACCACGGAACGACTTTTTGCCCGCGCATTCGCCGGAGAAGTTGGCATTGCCCTTCACGTTGTGGTTCTTAGCGTGCTTCGCGGTAATGTCGGCGGGAATGTAGTTGTCCACCATCCAGTCGAGCATCTCGCCGGAACGGAAGGCGTAATCGCGCACAATCTTGTTGTTGCAGTGGCCCAGCGCCAGGCGGATGTACTCGTTCATGACCTCGATGGGATCCACTGGATCCGACCCGTTCTCCAGGAACAGCTTCGAGTTGTAGCAGGCCATGTCGCAGGCATATTCCTCGTACTCATCGTAGGTCTGGGACTCGGCGAGGATGACGCTCGCCCCCATCTCCTGGGCGCGCAGGGCGGCCACGGAGCCGGCGTTGCCCGCACCAATGACAAGCACGTCGCAGCTGTCGGCGGCGGTCACGTTCTCGAAGACAGGCGCCTCGCCGAGCCACGCGGGCACGTTGGTCATGAAATCGGCCGGGGTGATGCCCAGCGGGTCGCCACCGGGGGCGAACTTCAGTGCGCCGTCGCCGGCCTTCACGATGAAGTCCTCCGGCGAGGTGGCGGCCACCGCCCCCTCGGTCATATTGCGATTGAGCGCGCTCATCTGCGCCATCACATCGTAACTTTCGCCGGTCTCAGCCATAGGGGCTGCGCCAGCTGCAGCGGCATCGGCAGCAGGAGCTGCCGGCGAGCAAGCGGCCAGTGCACCGAGCGCGGCCACGCCCATGGTGCCGGCGGCGGCCCCCTTCAGAAAGTTACGACGGGACATATCTTCAGTCATTGCTTCTTCCTTTCGATTGCATTCCCTCCCCCGCTCGCCCTCGCGAACACGGTTCGGCCGGCGACGCACGTGGGAGGGAGTCGCGAGCCAGGCGGCCGAGCCGTTGTCCCGAAGGTCTTTGCCGGGGCAAACCCTGAGCGGCATCGCCGATCTGCCATGCCGCAGGATCACCCTAGGGCAACCGGCCCCAAGGCGGTATCGCTGAGAGCGGTGAGTTTTGTCCTCAATGGGGACACTACGTATCACTGAAATTGGTGATTTCACCATTTTGCCTGATCAGAAATGACAAGGAGGAGCAGCTTCTTTCGGCGGGGCCGCACCGAAACCCTCTCCTTTGCAGTAAGATGGGCTCGAGCGAACATCTTCAGGGAGGGAGATGCATGGACATCTTGTGCGGCGGTCAGCCCGTGCGCCTGCAACCGCGCCTCGCAGGCGCGGGCTTGCTTCTGGGGGCGATCCTAGAAGTGCTACGGGCCCCTGGCATCAACTGGGCCCAGGAGGACGGCGCGCTTGCGCTGACATTCAACCAGTGGACGGCCGCAACGCTCTCCATTCTCTCAATCGCATGGGTTGCCCTATGGGCCGTCGGCGTATCCGGGAAAACGGACGTATCCCAGGGCGGCCCCATCGTTCGCCTCGCCCACATGGTTCGGGAAGCTACGGCCTCCCGAGCGACCACAGGGCTTGCGGCCACGACTGTAGTGCTGCTCGCCGGATGCTACGTGACGGGCGCGCCCCTCCTCGATGCGCCCTTGTCATTGGGTAGCATGGCCGTGACAGGGGCCGCCTTCGCCGTCGGCATCGCTGTCTGCGCACTACTCTGGTTCCGCGTCTACGCGAGGCTCGGGGCGGGAAGCGCCCTGGCCCATGGCGGGCTCGCTATCGCCGCAGCGGGCATCGTGCGCTTCATCATGGCTGGCCACGACGCGGTAACAATCCTGCTGGTGTTCGCCGCGTGTTGCTTGGGGTCCTACGGGTGCATCACCCCCTCTCTCCCGGCCGAAGAAGCCGCCGAGCCGGAGAGTGCCGGAAACCCGGCCGGATGGCGACAGGCCGCCCAGGATGCCGCGCCCGTGCTGTGGCTTCCTTTGGCGGCCGCGTGTATCGTGGGGTTCATTCACGCCTTGTCTGGAATCCCGTGGTATCTCAGACGGCCGTCTCAGGACCTCTCGATCTCCAAAGGATCGAGCTACCCCTGGGCTGCCTCGTCGCCGCCGTCGCCGTTATCGTCGCCCTGCGAATCGCCGTCACGGAATCCCAAGGCAAGCGTATCGCCATTTTGGGATTCCCCGTTGTCATGGGCATCCTGCTGCTCTACCCTGCCGTTGTCCCCGCAGGCAGCCTCGCCAGCGATCTGCTAGGGTGGGTGCCCCAAGCCTGCTTCGCTCTGGTCATCCTGTTCACCTGGCAATCGCTTTTGCTCACCCGTCAGACCGCCCCCGCCTGCGACGCACCTATCCTGTTCTGCGGACTGGCAGTTGCCTGCCCCTCCTATGGCGCAGGCCTCACCCTTATTCACGTGGTGGGCACCGGGGGCCGCGACCTGTGCCTTGTGCTGCTGACGGCCTACCTCGTACTCTTTAACATTTTCCTTGCCCAGGAGACGCGCACCGAACGGCAGGGTCGCACCTCCGACGAGCTGCGACCCGAAACGTTTATCCGCCGACGCTGTGATGAGCTTGCCGCTGCCCACAGCATCTCCCCACGGGAAACGGAGGTGCTGTACTATCTGGGCCGCGGGTACAATCACACCTACATCGCTCGCAAGCTGTTCGTTTCGGAGAACACCGTGCGGGCGTACACCACGGCCAGCACACTCGCGGCAGCCAGCAGGGCCAGGGCGATCCACAGCGTGAAGCCGATGCCGTCGCCATAGGCCGCGCCCTTCGCGGCCCCTGCGGCCCGCGCCGCACTCACCCGGCCCGACATAAGGCCCACGAACAGGGCTGACGAGACCGAGCCCGATATCTGTACCAGCGTGGAGTGGATGGATGATCCGCTGGAAGACTGCTCGGGCGTGAGTGATTCCAAATCGACGCTCTTGATGGCCGGGTACGCGATGCCGATGCTCCCGTAGGCCACGGCCACGCAGGCCACCATGGCGAGCGCCGCATCGAATCGGGCCGCCACGGCCATGGCGCCGAACGCCCCCAGGGTAACGATAAAGCCAGCCGGCACAAGCGGCCACACCCCCCGTCTCCCCAGAATGCGGCCGCTCATAAAGCAGAAGCCCGCGTAGCAGAGAATAGCCGGGGCCAGCAGGCAGCCAGCGACGAATGGCGTGTAGCCGGCCACGCCCTCCAGATACAGGGGAATGAGCAGGTTGAGGTACATGGACGCAATGTAGCTGAGCACCACGAGCGATTCGCCCAAGGCGAACAATGGATTGCGGAAGGGGCTCATATCCAGCAGCGGATGCACAATGCGACCCTGGCGCCACACGAACAGGGTGCACACGGCCACACCGCCGAGCATGAGGATCACCATGGGCGCACCGAAGTGCGTCAGCTCGTTCAGGCCCACCATGAAGGCGGCAAGCCCCATGAAGCTGAGCGCCACGCTCGCCATGTCGATGGGCCGGCGCTCGCGCGGCATGACGTCACGCAAGATGCGCGCAGCCGCCACGAGCAGCATCGCGGCCAGCACGGCGGGAATGAGGAACAGCACCCGCAGGCCCCAATAGGTGATGACCAGGCCCGACACCACCGGCGCCAGCGCCAGGCCCACGCCGATGATGCCGCTGTTCAGCGCCAGCAGCACGCCGGCGCGTCCTTTGGGCGAGAGCACGAGCAGCGCCTCGTTGATGACTGGGAAGAACAGGCCCGTGGTGACGGCCTGCACGAGCCGGGCCGCCAGAAGCGACGGGTAGTTCCACGCGAAGGCTCCCAAAAGCGAGCCTGCGAGGGCCATGACCAGACCGAACCCGATAATGCGCCGCAGACCGAAACGGCGGAGCAGCGAGGCGGCCATGGTGATGACGGTGCCGGCCACCACCGCGTAGCACAGCACAAGCAGGTTGGCCTCGGAGAGCCCTACGTGAAACTCGTCGCACACGTAGTCGAGGGCCACGTTCATGATGGACTGCATGAGCGAGGCCAGCACATTGCCGGCGAACAGCACCGCAATCATGAGACGTCGCGCCCGCGGACTGCCCGAAAGCGCCGGAGAAGCCTCTGCCGGCACCGAGGGGGAAGCCCCAGTTGCGGCACCGCGCGCCGAGGGCGCCTCTTTCCTCGGCGGGAGCGCCACCTGCGCCATCGGGCCGCTCTCCGTCGCACAGGCCTGCTTCCTATTCATGGGCCACCGTTCCTTTTCCGCCACCATACATCGTACCAAGCCGCGAGCCTAGCACCCCCGCGCCCACGATGGAGGCACTCTGGCCGCACTGTATTCAAGTTGGTGCCAGGACCCCACGCGCCCTTCGGCTCGGCTCCAAATGGTTCTCACTTGCGTTACATCTGGCCACACCGACGAAACCTCGGGGAGCGCCGCCCGACAATGAAGGGGAACCCGAGAAAGGATACCCCATGACCAAGGAGAAGCCCCCCGCCGACACCGCCGCAGTCGTTGCCGGCCCCTCCCCTGCCGCAGCCGACAACGACGCCGCCCTCACCCCCGCCGAGCGGGCCATCCTGGCCAACGACGAGCGCGGCCTGGAAGAGGCCCTGGGCAGCATGTCACCCTTCGAGGTGAAGAACCTCCTGGTGAAGCTCGCCCGCGAGGGCGATGAGGGCACCACGCGCACCCTGCTGAACGCCGGGCGCGGCAACCCCAACTGGATCAACACGCTGCCCCGCGAGGGATTCTTCCTGCTGGGCCAGTTCGCCATGGAGGAGGCCAAGCGCACCTCGTCGCTGGCCGCCTTCGACCTGGCGGGCATGCCGGCCCAGGAGGGTTGCGCCGAGCGCTTCCTCGCCTTCCTCGCCGCCCACCCGGGCGACAAGGCCGCCGCCTTCCTGCGCCGCTGCCACGACTACCTCGTGGACGCGGGCCTTCCGGCCGACGACTTCGTCCACGAGTGGACGAGCGGCATCTCGGGAGATTTGTACCCCTACCCCGACCGCATCCTGCCTTACACGCAGGAAATCGTGAACCGCTACCTGACCAAAGCCGTCGGGGACGGCCAGGCACCGGCGGCCCCCTACGACCTGTTCGCCACCGAGGGCGGTACGGCGGCCATGTGCTACCTGTTCTACTGCCTGAAGTGCAACTACCTCGTGAACCCCGGCGACCGCATCGCGCTCATGACCCCCATCTTCACGCCTTACCTGAACATCCCGGAGCTGAACGACTACGACCTGGACGTCACCTACATCCAGGCCAGCACCACCGGTGGCGACGGCCTGCACACCTGGCAGTACCCCGACAGCGAGCTCGATAAGCTGCGCGACCCCTCCATCAAGCTCTTGTGCCTCGTGAACCCGTCGAACCCGCCGTCGGTGGCCATGGACGACGCCTCCCGGGCGAAGCTCATCGACATCGTGCGCCACGACAACCCGAACCTCATCATTATCAGCGACGACGTCTACGGCACCTTCGTGCCTCACTACCGCTCGCTTCTGGTGGACCTGCCCTACAACACCGCCTGCGTGTACTCGTTCTCGAAGTACTTCGGGGCCACGGGCTGGCGCCTCGCCGTCATCGCCACGGCCCAGCAAAACGTCTTCGACGACCGCATTGCCGCCCTGCCCGCCCATAAGAAGCAGGCCCTGGCCGCGCGCTACGCCTGTCTGACCGATGCCATCGAGAAGGTGAAGTTCACCGACCGCATGGTGGCCGATTCGCGCCTGGTGGCCCTCAACGGCACCGCCGGCCTCGGCACGCCCCAGCAGGTGATGATGGCGCTGTTCTCCCTCTACGACCTTCTGGACACCGAGAACACCTACCGCGCGAAGATGCAGGAACTGGTGCAGAGCCGCCTGGCCCTGCTGTGGAAGAACCTCGGCTGGACCTTAGAGCCCGACCCGCTGCGGGCCGGCTACTACTCGGTGATCGACTTGGGGCTGTGGGCCACACGCCTTTACGGGGCCGACTTCTTCGCCTGGCTGAAAGCGCGCTACAACTCCCTCGACATCGTGGTGCGCCTGGCCCGCGACACGGGCGTGGTGCTCATGGACGGCCACGGCTTCGACGCCCCCGATTGGTCGGTGCGCGTGTCGCTGGCGAACCTGGACACCGCCGACTACGCCGTCATCGGCCAGCGCATCGCCGCCATGCTCGCCGAGTACGCCGACGCCTGGAAGGCGGAGACGGAAGCCGCCAGAGCCTAGGAGCGCCAGCGCATCTCGATGTGGGGGATGCCGCCGTCGTCGAACTCGTCGGAAGTCTGCACGAACCCGAGCTTCTCGTAGAAGCCCCGGGCCTGCACCTGGGCCTCGATGGTGACGACGTCGGCGCCCAGCGCGTCCTGGGCCACGCGCAGGGCCTCCTCCATGATGCGGCGCCCCGCCCCCGTGCCGCGTTGGACGGCGATGACGCGACCGATGGAAGCGGTCTCATGGGTGACGCCCGCCGGCAGCACCCGGGCATAGGCGGACAGCGCCCCTGCATCGTCGCGCAGCCACAGGTGCAGCGCCTCCTTGTCGGCGTCGTCCACCTCCTGGTAGGGACTCTGCTGCTCCACTACGAACACCGCACAGCGCAGTTTCAACAGCTCGTGGTACTCGTTCAGGGTCAACTCGTCGAAACGCTTCATGGTGAATGCCATAGGGGCCTCCTTAAGGGTCGTATCGGAACGATGCGGCGGCCCTCACCCCGGCACCCGCCCGGTGCGAGCGATGGGCGGAAGGACCGCACGAAGACGGCCTCCCGGCATCCGAACTCGGATGCCGGGAGGCCGGTCGCCCTAGCGCTCGGCGCCGCAGGGGTGGGCGCTGCGCACCGGTTCCCCGTCGGCGGCCACCACGCGGTAGAAGCCGTAGCCGCCGCGGAAGTTGTAGGCATCGAAGCCGTGCTGGGCCAGCATGCGGCAGGCCACGTAGCTGCGCAGGCCCGACTGGCACGTCACGTACACCGACGCCCCGGCCGGCAGCTCGCCCAAGCGGTCGCGCAGTTCGTCCACGGGAATGTGTACGAACCCGTCGATATGGCCCCGCTCCCATTCGGCCGGGGTGCGCACGTCGAGCAGCGTGGCGCCGGCGGCGCGCAGGGCCGGTATCTCGTCGTAACTCGCCTGCTTCAGCAGGCCCGTCGCCACGTTCTCGATCATGAACCCGGCCATGTTCACGGGATCCTTGGCCGAAGAATAGGGCGGCGCATAGGCCAGGTCCAGATCCTTCAAGCGCACTCCGTCGGCTCCCAGCTGCATGGCACAGGCCAGCACGTCGATGCGCTTGTCCACGCCCTCCGCACCGACGATCTGGGCACCGAGCAACCGCAGCGTGCCCCGCTCGAACACCACCTTCATGGTGAGGGGACGCGCGCCGGGGTAGTAGCCGGCGTGGGAGCCGGGCGAGAGGATGACTGTGTCGCAGTCGATGCCCTGGGCCCGAGCCGCCGTCTCGTTGAGGCCCGTGGACGCCACGGTGAGATCGAACACCTTGATGACCGACGAGCCCCACGAGGCCCCGTAGCGGCTCTCGCGACCGCTGATGACATCGGCAACGATGCGCCCCTGCTTGTTGGCGGGGCCGGCCAGGGCGACGAGGGCCTTCCCGCCGGTCACGCCATGGGTTACCTCAACCGCATCGCCCGCGGCGAAGACGTCCGGATCGGAGGTGCGCATGGCCTCATCGGTGGCAATGCCGCCGCGCGAGCCGAGGGCGAGCCCCGCCTCGGCGGCCAAGGACACTTCGGGCGCCACGCCGATGGCGAGTACTAGCAAATCGGCCTTAAGCACCTCGCCGTCGCGCAGCCGCACGGCCAGGCCCTGGGGTTCTTCGGTCACTTCTTCCAGGGAACCGCCCAGCACGAGGCGCACCCCGTGGGAGCGCATCTCGGCGTGCACGAAGGCGGCCATGTCGGGGTCGAGGGGCTTCAGCAGCTGGGCGGGGCGCTGCACCAGGGTGGTTTCCACGCCCATCTCCACCAGGTTCTCGGCGGCCTCGATGCCTATGAAGCCACCGCCCACCACCAAGGCCCGGCGCGGCGCGCGCTCTTCCACGAAGGCGCGCAGGGCCAGGGCGTCCTCCACCGTGCGCAGGGTGAACACCCGCGGCGAGCCGAGGGATACGCCCGCGGGCACCACGGGCTGGGCGCCGGGCGACAGGATAAGCCGATCGTAGGACTCCTCGTAGATGCGGCCCGTTTCCACTTCGCACACCGTGACCGTCTTCGCCTCCCGGTTGATGGCGGTCACCTCGCTGTTCACGCGCACGTCGATGTTGAAGCGGCGGCGGAAGCTCTCGGGCGTTTGCAGGGCCAGGGCGCTGCGCTCGGCGATGACGCCGCCCACGTAGTAGGGCAGCCCGCAATTCGCGTAGGACACATAGCCCGTGCGCTCCAGCATGACGATCTCGGCCCCTTCGTCCAACCGGCGCAGACGGGCCGCCGCGCTGGCGCCACCGGCGACGCCTCCGATAATGACAACCTTCATCTATCGCTCCACCTCCCCGCGCCAACGACCGATGCCCCCGATATTGCGCACGTCGTCGTAGCCCATGCGCTTCAAGGCCGCCGTGGCCTGGGCGCTGCGAGCACCGCTCAGGCAGTACACGAACAGCGGCGTCGTCTTCTGGGGCACGGCCGTCTCCGCCGCACTGATCTGCTGCAGCGGCACGTTCACCGCCCCGGGGATGTGACCCCCGGCGAACTCATCGGGAGTGCGCACGTCCACAAGCACCGCGCCGGGCGTTGCGCGGAACGCCTCGACCCCCTGGTTGATATCGGCCGACCCGCCAAAACCAAACAAACCCATCGTTTCCTCCTCAGATTCCTTAGTTCTCTCCCTCGCCAGCGCGAGCTGTACCGCTACGCGGTCTCACGGGATGGCGAATGACCGTCTTCCACTTCTCGGGAGCCACGCGCCGGGCATCGGACAGGTAGATCTCGTGATGGTGGCGCCCCGCCACCGTGTCTGACATATCGTTCTCGTAGCCCTCCTCGGCGATGAAGGCGTCCATGAGGGCCACCGTGGCCGGCTCGTCGTCGTAGGGACCGTGATGCATGATCTGCACGCAGAGCCCTTCGTCGATGGTGAGCAGTTCGGCCGCCGACGTATCGAGCCCCTTCTTCCGCGCCGCCTCCACCTGGGCCCAGGCGAATTCCTCGGGCGTCACGAAATCGGGCAGGCGAATGGCGGATATCCACTGGAAGGCCACCTTGTCGGCGTAATCCACCCCCGCCACACCGGGCTGCCACCAGAAACCTTCCAGGGGCGGCACGACGAAATCGAAGTAGCCGTCGATGGCATGATCGCCCATCTTCGACATCTTGATGGTGTAGGCGATGGCGTACAGCACGCCGATGGCTTCCTTGTAGGCACCGCCCTCCTCGTTCGGATCGCCCTGCCCGCGCACCGCCACGTAAGTCATCGGCGGCACCGTGACCAGCTCGGGCTTGCCCTTCGGCAGGTAGAACTCCTTGTATTCCTTTTTGAAGTCGAACGCCATGAAAGCCCCTTCCAGCCATGCGTCACGGCGATATGCAGCGCGAAACGTTCGCCCCATTATCCCACAAAGTGGGCGGCTGGAAGGATGGCGCGCTGCTCCCGCGCGGTTCGCCGACTGCCGTGAACTCGTAGGTCTTGGGGTTCATGGAACGCTCCTTTCCGCGATCTCGCACGTTATGGAAGAATATCCTATCGGCGACGGTGCTTGCGGGCGTAGAGGATGGCCACTACGAGCATGACCGCCTCGATGGCCAGGGCCATGAGCATGGTGGCCTCGAATCCACTTTCGTAGGCGACCGCCTCGGCCACGCCGACGCGGGTTTGGGCGGCCACCTCGTTGGTGAAGAAGCCCACGAGCAGGGCCGACGAGAGCGCGGAAGCCAGCTGCACGCACACCGACGACAGCGATGAGCCGGCGGCCAGCAGGTCGTCGTCCAAGCTTGCCAGGGCCACTTCGCGGTTCGGCGCCGTCTCGGTGCCCACGCCGGCCAGAATGACGAGCACCACCGCCAGCAATGCCAGCACCATCTTCCCCGCCGCCAGGGCCCACAGCGCCCCGAGGCCCCCGACGATGATGGCGAACCCCACGGGCACCACGGGCCAAATGCCGCGCTTGTCCACGATCTTGCCAGTCACGAGGGCGCTGCCCGCATAGGCCAGCTGCGGGGCCAGCATGAACAGACCCGCCGCCGAAGCGGTGAACCCCGCGGCCCCTTCCAAGTACAACGGCACCGTGAGGCGCAGGGCGTGCTCCGCGAATGAGCTGAACATCACGAGCAGCACGCCTACGAGAAACGGACGGCTGGCCAGGGGCCGCAGATTCAGCAGCGGCACGGCCAGCCCCCGCTGCCGCCACGCGAACAGCCCGAGCGCCGCCGCGCCCACGGCCATGAGCCCCGCCGCCACGGGCAGCCCGTGGTTTATCTCCGAGATGCCGAACATGAGGCAGCCGAGGCCGATGAAGGCGAGCCCGGCGCTCGGCAGGTCGATGGGACGCGGCGAGGCCTCGCGCTCGCCGATGGGGCGCACCCACAGCACCGTGCCCACCAGGCAGGCCGCGCCCATGACCGCCGTGGGCAGGAACATGGCGCCCAGGCCGAAGTGGGTGAGCGCGAGGCCCGAGAGGAAGGGGCTGGCCGCAAAGCCGATGCCACCAGCGGCCGTCTTCAGAGAGAGCGCGAAGGTGCGCCGATCAGCCGACGCCACCTTCATGATGACGGTGCTGGCCGTCGGGTACAGCAGGCCGGCCGCCACGGCGTGCAGCAGGCGCGCCACCATGATGCTGATGTAATTCGCCGCCAGAAACCCCACCAAGCCGCCGGCGGCCATGCATCCGCAGGCCACAACCATCAGCCGCTTGAGCCCCCAGCGGCGCAGGAACCGCGCCCCCATGGTGATGACCGTGGCGGCCACGATGGCGAAGGCGAGGACGATCCAGTTCGCCTGGGCTACTGTCACGTGGCAGGTGCGCGCCACAGTAGGCAGCGCCACCGACATGAGCGTAACGGTGAACCCGTTGAACATCATGGTGACCACGACAAGCCCGATGATAGCCCGCCGCTCCCGCGCCGTGAGCTGCGACCCAACCACCACCTTTGCTGCGCCCATGGGACATCCCCTTTCACCGCCTTCGATAGAACCCATTGTACGAAGCTTGCCGCATACGCGGATCCGCACCGCCGGACCGTTGTCCATTCGAGAAGAACCCGCCGATGACGCACCCGCAAGGGGCGACTTGGGGCGACTTGGGCGTCCCCTTACCGGGTCGACTGCTCTCCTCTCCCCACCCAACGCGCCCGCCGCCACGTCGCATCTAACGCAATAGGCCATTGCTTTGCGGAGAGCGGGACGGTGTGGTTCAGGATTTACGACCGATAACGACCGATAATGTTCGCATCATACCGTCTCGTTCAAGGAGAGCCATGCCGACAAGGAGCATCGCCATGCTGCGCGATGCAAGCAACGAGCCTTTCGATGACGCTCCTCTTAAAGAATTCACGCTCGATGCGCTCTCCCGGGACACCGTAGACCGATACCGAATGGCGGTAACATCAGTCAGACCCAATCACCCCTGGCTCAACCTGGAAAACGAAGACTTCCTCGTAAAACTCAATGCCATTAAGCGCGTAGATGGCGAAGGCCCCTGGCGACCGACGCGGGCCGGCTTGCTCATGTTCGGCTTTGAGAACGAAATTTTGCAGGAGTATGCCCATTATTTTCTCGATTACCGCGAGATGGACGAAGGCTCACGTTGGGCGGATCGCATTACCTCACAAGACGGGACGTGGACGGGCAACGTATTCGACTTCTGGAGCGAGGTGCTCCCACGACTGACAGCGGTCTTGAAGAGACCCTTCGCGTTGGGAGCCAATCTCCAACGCATCGAAGACACCGATATGCACGCGGCGTTGCGCGAGGCCTTCGTAAATGCCCTCGTCCATGCAGACTACTACGGCAGAAGGGGAATCGTCGTCCTGCGCCACGCCGATCGCATCGAGGTATCCAACCCCGGAAGCTCCCGCGTAGCGCTCGATGTGGTACGGGCCGGCGGGGTATCCGACGCGCGAAACCCCACCCTGATGAGAATGTTCGGCCTCATCAGCGCCTGCGAACGAGCAGGCAGCGGATTCGATGTGATGAAAAACGCCGCTGCAATGGCAGACGCGCTACCCCCGGTAATAACGGAGAGCTACAATCCTGACAGGGTCGAGGCAACCCTTCACCTGGGCCGTCTCTCCGCGCTTTCCCCGAACGAAAGGATCCACCCGTCGCGGAGCCCCATCCCTGACGAGGGGCCTGCCCTTTCTTCATTCGACCAGGCGGATCGGACGACCAAGGAAGACGGCGAGATCGTAAATCCGAGCGAGACCATGGAGGACATGATCGAGCGCTGCGCTCCCTACATGGTGGAGTCCGGCTCGTTTGCCACTCTTGATGAGGCCGTGTCCCTGCTCGGCGCCGTCCTCCCCCACCTCAAGCGCTGGCGCAGCGAAGCCATAGGCGAGTAGGCCCCGAAGCGGATCGCGCGTTCCGGCCCACATCAGCGACCCACTCGCGACATTGCCCTCGTTCTGCCCCCCAAGAACAACTGTGGCGCAGCAAAAGCCGCGCCACAGAGGGGAGGGTATGGAGCCGAGAAGGTTAGGCGTTCAGCATGTCCTGCACAGCCAAATAAGCGAAGGTAATGGCAGCAGCCCAATCGCCACCATAGACGTGATGCGTGTACATACCACCCGCCCACAAGCCGCCAGCGCATTCGCCGGCCGCATAGAGACCGGGTATGACGCTTCCCTCGGCGGTAACAACCCGTGCGATATCGTCGGTATGCAGCCCGCTGCATGTGCTGAGCAGCGTTGGGCCCTCATGGATAGCATAGAACGGCGCCGTATCGAGGGGATACAGGAACTCCTTCTCAAACAACGTGTCCGCACCAGCTTTAGCATCGCGCGTGGTGCGCTCAAAAGTCTCCTTGAGGGCAACGGCGTCAACACCCATCTTCTCCGCGAGCTCCTCAATGGTGTCGGCCTGAATCACGGCGCCTTCCTCGATCATTTGCCCGATCACCGCTACCGAACCATCGGCGATGGTGGGATCGTTGGACAAATAAGCCGTTTTGAGCTGCGCTGCCGCTTCGGGATACTTAGCATCGAAAACTGTCCAGCAACGTCCATGGGTTTGGTTGATAATGGCTCCACCCAGCATGCTGACGGGCACTTCCTCGTTTACGAAGCGACGACCCTGCTCGTTCACGCGAATCCAGGGAATAAAGAGGGCCGGGATGCCCATCATATGCGCATCGACGATGCCATAGCTGTTCAACAGCGCCGAATGCGGTGCGTCGTCCTCCGCCGCCCCCACGGCAAGCCCCATCTCATGGCCGTCGCCGGTTACCCCAACGCCGGCAAACTGAACCGCTGCGATCGTGGCGTAATCGCGCGGACGCATGTACTTCTTCATGCGCTCCATGTTCGCCGCATAACCGCCCGTCGCAAGCATCACCCCCTTAGCAGCGTTGATCTGCGCGTACGTCCCATCTGCGTTCTTGACGACAACACCGGTCACCGCACCGTCTTCACCTTGCACCAACTGTACGGCAGGCGTTTCATAACGCACCTCAGCGCCATTGGCCACTGCAAAGTCGACAATGGACTGGTGAACGCCCGCCTGATTCTGATTGCGCCCTCCGACCCATGTAATATTGGCGTTAACGCAGCGCGTCCATCCTTCCATCATGATGCCAGGGAAGGCAGGGAACGTCGGCTCAGCCTCAATGCCGGCCGGCAAAATGGCATGATCATAAAGCCAGTCGAACGCCTCTCCACTATGATGATAGAGAGCCGCGAGTTTTGAGGCATTGGCCCGATAGGCGCTCGACGTCATAAGGGCCTCCATAAAGTCCTTGAACGTCGGGCATGGAAACTGATACTGCTCCTGCACTTTCGAGTTGATGACAAAAATGTCGCCGGGATTGGCCGCAGGGACGCCCATTTTCTCCACGACCAACGTCTTAAGCCCCTGGGCGGATGCGTAGGCGGCGGCAGCCGAGCCAGCTGCCCCCATGCCGATGATGACCACATCCCACTCTTCCGTCTGCGCGATATCAGTTACCGGCTCCGACTCGAATGCCGCCTCTCCTTGGGGCGGAAGCCAGCACTCGTACTCAGCGGCGGGATCGGCGTTACCCGTATCGGGCATATCCACCGCCCCGGCCTCCTCCTGCTTAGCCGCGTTCGGCGCGCAACCGAGCATGCCCGCCGCGCCCAAAAGGGCACAAGCCGTCATGGACCCCTTCAGAAACGTCCGTCGCTCCATATTCGTCGGATCGACATGGCTCGCACGTATTTCGCTCATGGTGATTCCTCCGCTCCTTCTCGTCCGCCCTCACAGGCAGCTCGATCATTCCCGATTCAACGGGCTGACGGAAGCATAGGCGGGAGAATCTGGTGCGTCATCGCTTGCGCTAGGGGAAATCTACGCCTCACCCAGATTTGGGTAGAAGGCTCTCATCAGGCATTTTAATCACTTCAACCAAATCATCTCGAGAGTGAATGCCAAGTTTGGCGTAAATATGCTTCACATGGGTGCGCACGGTATCCTGCGAGACCATGAGACGACGCGCGGCCGCAGGAATGCTCCAACCCTCGCTCAAACAGGTAAGAACCTCGGCCTCTCGCTCTGTCAGCTGATGGGCATCGGCAATCGCCCGACAACGCCCATGGAGTTCCTCTTCAAGGGAGTTCGCCAGCAACGGCGTTACGGCAACACGCTTCACATCGAGCGCCTGCGGCTTTTGAAGGAGCCACGGCTCGCGGAAGAGAACCACGAAAAACAGGTACGAGCACAACGAGAGTATTATGAACCTATCGACATCTCGATCTCCCGATGCATGAATGGCCACGGAGGCAAGGGCCATGCCCGTGAAGAACGCCAGAAAGACGAGTGTTGCGGCGCCCCAAAAGCGCAGCGACCTCGTACGAGGGTCGCCAAGGCACTGACTGAGCCCGTAGAGCAGCATGCTCACATTGACGGTAAATGTTCCCAGCAGAACAGCCGCGCCTATGCCCACGAACGCATTCCCCGTACAGGCCAGAAAACCGTAGGCCAGCGCCGACAGCACGGCGCAGATCTTTGCATAGGGGTAAATTCCCCGCAGCCATCCAAGGGCTGGAAGAATCGTCAAAATAATTGTCAGTGAACCGAGCGAGAGCACGTAGAGTGTCGTGTAACCCGCACTCGCCAGGCTCGTGGGGTTCATCACGATGGGACAGATCATTCCTCCCGCAAATAGAAGTGCTGCCGTAGACCCCAACGCCATGGGAAGCCGCCGCCTCTCTTGAGCCGCCGGGGGCAGTGCGGTTTCGTATTCCGTCAGAGATTCCGAGAGACGACGACGCGCAACGTACCATACAATGGCGACAATGCAGCAGAGGGCTGAACTGGCAAGGGGAAACCGTTCGATGGGAAAGAACACCACAAAAGCCGCGATAAGAGAACCGGGCACCGCATGCTTCCAAAAATCGTTCTCCGGCGTAGCCCGACAATAATCAACTGCATACAAAAATCCCATGGCCGACGCCACGGACAGGAGCACGGCGGAAGGAGCGATTTCGATGAGCCACAATCCGCCCAAAGCAGCAACGGCGGCATGGGCCGCGAAATACCATGCCACCCCGATCAGGAAGGTGGCGCACATGCGAAGAGGGGAAGCCCAGTTGGCCATGGCGAAGGGGCGCATGATTCGAATCTGCGAGGCCAAGCCCAGAATAATGAGTACAGCAACTTGAATAACCGCCCATGCGACAAAAATGTGCCCGTCAGGTTGCGCGTTAATGCGGGCGGGAATAAAGGTAAAGCCCATGAGGATGATGGTCAGGTTGGCGCACCAATGCAGGATATCCCAGCCGTTTCCCAATTTATAGGAAGCTGACAGGCCCGAACTGCCATCAACCATGACCCCTCCTTATAATGCATAGCCCTCACCCGAGACAGGTGCCGACGAACCGCTTGACCAGAAAGCACCGTCGTAAACGGCCGCGACCTTGCGCTACGACAGATTAACTCTATCGAAACAGTCGTCCCGAATCATGGAATTCCAGACAATGCCCACGATGCAAGACGCCCCCATCATACACGACAGAAAGCCGCCTTGCAGGGGTGAGCGCCCAGGGCCGATTGCTCTCCCGGAATACAGGGGAACCAAACCAGCCCAAGCAGCGAGGAAGCTGCGCGAGCTTCGGGGACGTCCCTTCTACCCCATCCCTAAGAAGGCCACGTAGTCGGCGGTGTCCATGAGCGGGGCCTCTAAGGCTTCCGCCGTGTCGTCGGCAACGGCGCCCTCGGCCACGAGCTCCCGGCCGGCCCGCTCCACCGTTTCCAGCCAGGGCTTCACGAGGGCCACGGCCTGCGGGTTGGCGCTCACCTTCCCTGCCGGGCTTCCATTGAATACGGTTACGTTCATATGCACTCCTTTCGCCCTTTCTACGATAGGCGCGACGGGGCGGCCCCACAACCTACGCATCGTAGAGTGCCCCATCCTTGACGCGCGGCGTGCCATCATCCCTCGAAAAGCTCGCTGCGGCGCGATAGGAGCACCCGCAATCATCTGCCGAGTTGCCACCGCAACAGTGACCGAGGCGGCCACTCGGGCACCGCCGCAGTGCCAACGGGGGCAGCAAGCGACCTAGATAACGCCCGCAACCCCGAGGCCGACGAGGCCTGCTATTTGCAGGAGGAGGAAGAGGGGCAGACCCCAGACGAAGTACCATTTTCGGGTTTTGTGGCGAACGAGGCGCATGGCCACCAGGCCGCCGAGGGCGCCACCGGCAAAGGACAGCGCGATCAGGGTTCTCTCGGGAATGCGATAGGCCCCTCGGACGGCGCGGCGCTTGTCTATGCAGAAGCCAACGAACGTCACGACGTTGACAGCAGCCAGGTACACCGCCACCGCCAGCAGCCCACCTTGCCCGACCAGGTTCCCCATCACGGCCTGCCGCCTCCTTCCCCGTCGGCATCGCCCGCGGGCGCGGATCCCTCCCGAGCTGCCCCCTGCGCTTCGCCACCGCGGGCGCACAGTTCGCCTTCGCACAGCCAGCGCTGGCTCCAAAGGACCATGGCGTTCAGAATGGGCACGAAACTCGCACCCACGTCGGTCAGCGAATATTCCACGCGGGGCGGAATCTCGCGGTAGATTTCGCGATGCACGAGGCCATCGGCTTCCAGCTCGCGCAGCTGCTTGGTCAGCGTGGATTGCGAAATGCCCTCGATGCGGCGCATCAGCGCGCCGAAGCGCTGCACCTCGTAGGTGGCGATGTACCACAGGATGAGAATCTTCCACTTGCCGCCGAGCACGGCCTGCATGCGGCTCATGGACTCGCAGCGCGCGAGAGCGGCCCCATCGGTGAACTTGTTGTCGGCCATGGCTTCCCTTGTCATTCCCAATAGTGCAGATAATGATACTACTCCCATAAAACATCAGTACTAGTAATCCAAGCACCGCACGGGCATCCTAAGGAGCGAAAACTACGGCGAAAGGAGCCCCATGCACTACACGGGAACCATCTGGCGGCCGCCCTACGAGGCTGGCTCGCTCATCATCGAAGCCACGGCGGGCTGCACCCACCACCGTTGCAAGTTCTGCACCCTGTACGAGGATCTTCCCTTCACGTTTCGCCCCTCGCCCTTAGAAGATATTGAGGCCGACTTGCTGGAGGCGCAGACCTGGTACCACGACCCGTTGCGCAAGACCGAGGAGCGCCTCTTCGAGCAAGAACCCGCGCGGGTCGACCGCATATTTCTGGCCGGAGCGAACCCCTTCGGGCTGAAGGCGAAGCATCTGCTGAGCATCGCGAAGCTCGTGCATCAGTACTTTCCCGGCTGCGAAAGCCTGGGCTGCTTCGCCCGCGTGACCGACGTGACGACGAAGAGCGACGAGGAGCTGCGCGTCCTGAGCGCAGCGGGATTCGACGGGCTCACCCTGGGCATTGAGACCGGTGATGACGAGGCGCTGGCTTTCATGGACAAGGGCTATAGCGCCCAAGACATCGTGACCCAATGCCGGCGGCTCGACGACGCGGGCATCCGCTACGGGTTCTTCTACCTCGCGGGCATTTCGGGCAAGGGCCGCGGCCGGGCGGCCGCCCAGGCCACGGCCGCCATCTGCAACCAGACAAACCCCTGGCTGATCGGCGCGAACATGCTCACCGTATACCCCACCTCGGCCCTGTACCGCGAGATACGCGCCGGCCGCTGGACGGAGGAGACGGAAGTGGAGAAGTACGAGGAGATTCGCGAGCTTGTCGCCGGCCTTTCCATCCCCGTCACCTTCGCCATGTTGGGCGCTTCGAACCCCGTGATGCTCCAGGGACAGCTTCCCGACCAGCGCGAACAGCTCATCGATGCCCTGAACACCATCATCACCGACATCGGCGAAGAACGCCTCCGCGCCTACCGCACTAACTTACGGCACCTGTAGAAGAGGCGGCCTGTTGCGAGCCTATGGCGGCGCCCCCTCGCGAGCTTATTGGGGCGCCCCTATTCCAGCGGCTTGTCCGTACCGGGGACATCCCGAATAGTGCGCAGACCGTTTTCGGGAGGCTCGCCGAGGGGGAACCAGTACTTCCAGGCTTCGAAGGGATGGGCGCCTTCCACGCGCACAACGGCCTTGAAGGCGTCCTTGGGGACGATGGTGTGCAGCTCGCGGCCGTCGCGGGTGAGCAGGTGGATGCCGCCGGCCGCCAAGGCCTCGTCGCAGAACGTGAGGCAGTTGTAGGTGACGAGGTTGTAGGTGCCCGTGTGGGCGCGGCGGTCCTCGGCGCAGGCCCGCACGGCCCGGAAGGACACCGCGTCGCACCACAGGGCGATGGCGCAGTTCACGTGCTCGTTCCACCAGTTCCCCGGCTGGCCGTGCACGATCCAGCCCGAGTGCTTCTCCAGGTCGGCGAAGGTCATGGGGTCGCGCAGGCAGGCCATGATGCCCGGCGCCTCCACTTTGCTGCTGTGGCGGTAGTAGGAATAGGTCTGCAGCGGGCCGCCCACAGGCCCCAGGGCCAGGATGCAGTGGCCCTCGTCCCAGGCTGCTTCCAAGTTGAACAGGAGAAACACGTTGTAGGAACCGGCGGGAGGCGTTACCCAATCTGCGGGCGCCAAAGCCTCCCGCTGCTGAACATGGTGGCAGTGGCGAAGGGTCTCCTCCGTTTCCGCCGCCTTAAGAGAAAGCTCCATGGCCCCGCTCCTTCTCAACTGGTTGCCCGCACCGCCCACACGGGCGAGCGGCCCAATGACGCCCATTATAAGAAGGGCCCACAGCAGCACCGATGCCGCCCGCCATCCGTTACCGTTTCATTGGGGACGCGCTTCGCCGGATGTTCAATCCAAGCAATTACCCCCGATCCAAGCCGCTGATAGTACAATGGCCTTGAAACAGAAAGGGCGACGATGACATCCTTGGAAATGGAACACATAATCGAAGAAGTTGAGCACAGCCTGGCGGTTGAGCACATGACCATGACGGAAACCGAAAAGGACAACTTGCGCAAAGTCGGCCGCGGCGAGATGACCTATCGCGACCTGATCGCCCAATACGTTGCCGACGCGAAGCGGCTGGCGGCCTCCCATGGCTGACCGTCGATCATATAACTACCAATACGATGCCGACGACCCCTACGTCTATGCAGGCACCAAGGTTCTCGTCAACAAGTTCGGCCTCGTCGATTTTGACGAACTGTGGAATGCGGAACGCGCCATTACCGGTGTTGCGGCGGCCGAGCTCGAAGCGCATCCGATCGAAGGCCTCTTCGACCTTACTCATCTCCAGGCAGTTCATCGGGCTCTTTTCGGCGAAATCTATGCATGGGCCGGGGAGATTCGGAAGAAAGGCTTCATCTCGAAGGGAAACTCCCTATTCTGCGGCGCAGAATTTATCCTCCCCTATTCCCAAAGCCTTTTCAGAGCTCTTAAGGCGGAGAACTACCTGCGCGATCTTGAACGCGACGACTTTATCGAGCGGATGGCGTTCTATATAGCGGAAATCAACGCCCTCCACCCCTTCCGCGAAGGTAATGGCAGAACACAGCGCATATTCGCGAACCAGCTGGCTCGGCAAGCGGGCTGGGAGCTCAACTTCAAAACGGTCAGCCCCGAAAGGCTGTGCGATGCCTATATTGCCTCAATGACCGATTTGAACGACTTGATCGGTCTTCTTCAAGAAACCGTAAGTCCGTTGGAGGGCTGAAACAACCAGGACAGCCGCGCCAGCCGCCTCGCTTGGATGATCGACCGTCTCAACCAGAACCTCAAGCCGACGGAGAAGCCGGCTTGTTGCTCTCGCCGTCCCGCTCCAGCAGGTCGCGGGCGTGGGCGATGGCGTCGTCGATGCAGGTGCGGAAGTGCTCCTCCCCCACCAGGTCGACGAAGCCGGCGCGGCGCATGGTCTTCATGGGCTGCTCGTTCACATGGGAGAAGATGAGGCTCACGCCGTGGGCACTGCAGTACTCGTAGAGGTTCTCCAGGGCGTTCATGCCCGTGGCGTCCAGCGAGGGCACGCCGCGCATGCGGATGATCAGGTAGCGGGTGAAGTCCTTCACCGAGATGTCGGCGATGCGCTCGGTCATGCCGAAGAACATCGGCCCGTTGATCTCGTACACGCGCACGCTCTTCGGCAGCTCGCGCAAGTGGGTGACCTCGGAGTTCTCGTCGACGTAGTACTTCCAGCCTTTCACCTCGGTCTCCTCGCTCACCATCTTCATGAACAGCACCATGGTGATGAGCATGCCCGCGGCAATGGCGATCACCAGATCGAAGACGATGGTCAGCGCGAAGGTGAGCAACAGCGTGGCCACGGCCCCCTTCGACGCCGTCTGGCACAGGTGCGCGAAGTTGCGCCAGCCGCACATGTTGTAGGCCACATGCAGCAGGATGGCCGCGATGGCGGGCATGGGAATGAGCGCCGCGTAGGGCATGAGGAAGGCGAGCACGGCCACGAGCACGAGCGCGTGCACCATGCCGGCGATGGGCGTGCGGCCGCCGGCCTTCACGTTCGCCGCCGTGCGGGCGATGGCGCCGGTGGCGGGAATGCCGCCGAAGAGCACCGACGCGATGTTGCCGATGCCCTGGGCCACCAGCTCGGTGTTGGCGCGGTGATGGGAGCTGATCATGGAATCGGCCACCACACAGGATAGCAGCGACTCGATGGCGGCCAGGATGGCGATGGTGGCGCCGTTGGCCAGCTGGTCGCGGAACAGCGCGAAGCTGAGCTGGGGCAGGTGGAACTCGGGCAGACCGCTGTTGATGGCGTACAGGTCACCGATGGTGAGCACGTCCAGGCCGAGACCGCTCACGAGCGCAACGCCCGCGAACAGCGCCATAAGCGAGCTGGGAACGCGAGGGACCAGACGCGGCCACAGGAACAGCACGGCCAGGCAGACAAGGCCCACGATGCAGGCCTGGGCGTTTACCGTGGCAATGTTGCCGGCCAGCGCCGCCACCTTGTCCACGGTCTCCACCGTCGCAGTGCCGGCGGGATAGGTCAGGCCGAGGAAGTCCTTCAGCTGACCGATGGCAAGCGTCACGGCAATGCCCGCCGTGAAGCCCGTGGTGATGGTGAAGGGTACGAAGCGGATGACGGCGCCCAGCTTGAACAGGCCCATGAGGATGAGCAGGATGCCGGCGATGATGGTGGCCGCGATGAGGCCGTCCATGCCGTCGGTGGCCACGATGCCCGCCACAATGGTGGCGAAGGCCGCCGTGGGGCCCGAGATCTGCACGCGGCTGCCGCCGAGAAACGCGATGAGGAAGCCCGCCACGATGGCCGTGTACAGGCCCTGCTCCGGCGACACCCCCGAGGCGATGCCCAATGCGATGGACAGCGGCAGCGCCACAATGGCCACCACGATGCCGGCCACAATGTCGCGGGGAATCTGCTCCTTAAGCTCCTGAGGGCTGGAATGCTTGATGATGCTGAAGAGAATCGGCTTGATCTTGTCGCGCTGCTGCATGGGTGTAAGGCTCGGTTCCTTGGGTCGAAGGCGGGTTGGGCTGCGGGTTGACCGGCGGCTCGGAAGCGCCGGGGCGTCCCCTCCCGAGCCAACGACGCGAGCCGCCCCGAGATACCGGGCGGTTCACGCGAATATAAGTCGTTGGGTCAGCAAGAAAACGCGAGGCCGCATTCTACTCTTCTCCACCAAGGTGAGCAAGGCAGAACCCCACGTCAGTCGGAGGAGCGGTTGGCTGCAGAAGCGGCGGTGCCTGGTTTCAAAACGCAATCAAATCGCGAGCCCGAGGGGGCGTCCCCAAAAGCCAGCTATACTTTCACCGGAAAGACCCCGAGGGAAGGAGCCGCCGTGAACCCCCTGCCGCTGAGCACCGAAACCGCTGTTGAGACCCGCGAGCTGGTCATGGTAGAGCCCGAGCCCGCGCCGGAGCGCCCGATGAGGGAGAAAGCCATCATCGCAGGTATTCTGGCCGCCCTCGCCCTCGTGTCGCTGCTGGTGGTGGCGAATATCGCCTCGAATCCCGCCACCTATGTCGGCATCACCGACACTCTCGACGAGAAAAAGGCCAACGTCATGATGCTCGCCACCACCACGACCGCTGCCTCGGCCGCCATCACGGCGCTGCCCAACGACATGGGCACGCCCATCGCAGAGAAGCTCGTGGACTTCAGCTCGTACTTCATGGTCATCCTGGCCGTTATCTACCTGGAAAAGTTTCTGCTGACCACATTGGGGTTCCTCGGTTTCGGCATTCTCATCCCCATCGCCTGCGCGTTGTTCGCCTTCGCGGTGTTCTTGCAGCAGGGAACGCTTTCACGGGCGAACCTGCAGCGACTGGGAGCGAAGCTCGCGGCCTTTGGCCTGGCGCTGGCGCTCGTGGTGCCCGTGAGCGTATGGCTCACCGACAATGTGGACGCCACCTTCGATGAGACGCTCGCCGCCTCCAACGCCGCGGCCCAAGAGGCCACCCAGCAGCTGGAGGAGAATACCCCGACCGAGCCCCAGGAAGACCAGGGGCTGCTGGGCGGCATCGCCAGCGCCGTGCAGGACGGATGGAGCAACCTGACCCAAGGCGCCCAGCAGGCACTGGACAGCCTGGGGCAGCAACTGAACACCATGGTGGACACACTGGCGGTCATGATCGTGACGAGCTGCCTGATTCCCCTGCTCGTGCTCATGCTGTTCCTGCAGCTTGTGAAGATCATCACCGGGATCGACTTCGGCGGCGCCACCGCTGTGATGGGCGCCGCCCGCACCAAGGGCCGCGCCGTCGCCAGCTCACTGCGCCGCCCCGCGCAGAAGGGCTAGGCCGTTATGGGCGGCCTGGACGAGGGGCGCCGGAGAGGCAGGAGAGGCGCTCATATCGAACCGTTATAAACGTCCGATTTGAGGTTGATGGATCCCATTGCTTGATGCAGCCGATCCAAGGATCATGCCGTCTTTCTATCGCCCGATCAGCTTCTTTTCGCTCCTCACGCGCACTCGAGCAGATCGTCGCATTCGTTATAGGGCACGCTGTTTTCGTATATGTATTCTGGCGCCAAATCTATAGTCCCGTCAGCCCACGAGACAAAACCATGTTGAACAGAAATCGAGGCAAAAACCGACTCATCTTTCAAAGGCTCAAAAGCAGAACCCTCGACCGAAAGAGCATCGAACAGTTTCTTTTCGCCAGACGAAAAGAGGATCAGCAGCATCCCTCCCTTGAGGGGCGTGGCTTGCACCACCCGCACCTCATCGCAAGGAGTGCCAGCGTAGCAAATGTCATCAACTATGTACATCACACGCCCTCCTACATGGGGTCCACTTTGTCAAAGTGCTCGCCCTGAACCGCACGGTTCCACGCAGCGTATACTTCCTCTTCGTGAAGGGCGAGCCAGCCAACAACGATCTTCATCTGCTTACGCGGCAACGAACCCGCCAGCAGCTCGCCATCGACACCCACTGAGGCCTCGAATTCGCCGTAATAAACATGCACGTGTGGTTTGTTGTGATGCTTGGTATCCTTGAAAAGCATGTAAATCACGATACCAGCAAAGCGGGAAAGCTCGGGCATTGACACTCCTCTGGTAGGTGGTGAAATCGAAACTACGGCCCTTAAACGGTCGCATGAATATAATACCCGACGCGCCCTTGGCCTTGGGCTGAAGAGCGTCAACAGACTTGCAAGAAGCAGCATTTCTTCAAGCCAAGGAAACCACATCTGCAAGCAAGCCGCCAAAGAGCGTACTGAGTCGAACGGTCTTACGGCCGCACCACTTGAAGCAAAAGGAGCGAAAACGATGGACAATGCCGCTGCGAAAACCGGCCTGCACGGACAACGTGTCACGTGCACCATCTGCCCGCACGGATGCCGGCTGGCCGAGGGGCAGACGGGCCTCTGCCACGGGCGCGTTGCCCGGGACGGCCGCGTGGCGGATGCCAACTACGGACGTATTACGTCGCTGGCACTGGATCCCATCGAGAAGAAGCCGCTCGCGCGGTTCCGGCCTGGCGCGAAGGTGCTGTCGGTGGGCTCCTACGGCTGCAACCTGCGCTGCCCGTTCTGCCAGAACGCCTCCATCGCCTGCGCCTGCGAGCGCGACGTACCCTGGCGCGAGATAGCGCTGGCGGAGCTGGTCGAGCTGGCTGCCTCGCTCATGCCCGAGGGCAACATCGGCATCGCCTTCACTTACAACGAGCCGCTTGTGGGGTTCGAGTTCGTGCGCGATACTGCCCGCCTATCGCGCGAGCGCGGCCTGGCCAACGTGCTCGTCTCGAACGGCTCCGTGAACGACGGCCCGCTGCGCGAAGTGGCCGCACTCATCGATGCAGCGAACATCGACCTGAAAGGCTTCACCCAGAGCTTCTACGATTTCGTCGGCGGCGACCTGGACACCGTGAAGCACACCATAGAAGCGCTGGCCGCCGAACCCGGTTGCCACCTGGAGGTGACAACGCTCATCATTCCCGGCCTGAATGATAGCGAAGACGAGATTGACGCCGCGGCTGCATGGCTCGCATCGCTTGATCCGGGCATTCCCTACCACATAACGCGCTTCTTCCCCTGCCACCGCCTGCAAGACCGCCCCGCCACACCACCCGCCACCGTGCACCAGCTGGCCGCCGTAGCCCGCCGCCACCTGAAACACGTCTACGTGGGGAGCTGTTAGGAGAGGCAGGGCTCACGATCTTCCACGCCCTCTACGGCCCCTGCGCCTTCCGAACCTTCCGCGCCTCGCACGAGCAACGCGGCCGACGCTCCTCGCGCCGTCGGCATGGCATTTCCACGGGCGCCCTCCGCAACCCTTCCGGAAATGAAATCGTAGGGCATCCTGCGGGCTACCAGGTAGAACACGGCAAGCGGGAGCGCCGTGTTCTGCGGGTACACGAGCACAAGCAGCAACACGATTGCCCGCGCCGCGTAGAAGGCGACGCGCATGGCGCCGGCGCGCTGCTGCGTCTCGCACGACATGCGGTAGAACAGGCCCGCCGGCGTGCCGCCGTCGCGCCTCCAGGGCACGACCACTTCCACCACCGCGAAGGCGAGCCCATAGCAGATCACCCAGACGACGACGTTGGCCCGGTTCAGCATGGCCTCGTCGAAAGCATCGCCCATCAGCATCTTCAGGCCGATCACGACCATCAGGCGCGGCACCACCGAGCATACGTCGATGATCATAGCGTCGGTCCACAGCGCCACCGCGCGCCGGACGAAGCCAGGACGATGGGTAACGGGCGGCAGCACCTCCGCTTCGCGCTGAGTCAGCTTCACAGCCAGATGCCCCAGCCCCAGCCGATCACACCGCCGAGCGTGTTGCACAGAATGTCGTCCACGTCGAAGGTGCGGTATGAGAAGGGATACACCCCGAATAGCCCCGTGAGCTGCGCCGTTTCGATAAGGCAGGTGGCGGCGAAGGACAGCGCCAAGGCAAGCGGGAGCCTCAGCTTCAGGAGCGTCCGCGCAATGAAGCCGAGCGGCACGAAGAGCACGATGTTGAACAAGAGTTGCAGCACTGCGCGAGCGCCGCCTTCGGCGATATCGTGAACGAAGTTGAGCGGGTCGAGAATGGGCGGGATGCCGTAGGTGATGCCCGGTCCTGAATCGCCCGTAGGCAGCGGGTACAACGTGAAGCACACAAGACCGGCAGCATAGAGGATACTCGCGTACACAGCGAACACGGTCGTAAGCGGCAGCCATCCGTCGCGCCGGTACAACCCCACCAGCACCGGCACGCTGAGCAGCAGCGACAGCAACGGCCACACCAGAACGGCCACATTGAAGCTTTCGCTGAAAGTAGCTATGTACCCATTGATGACCGATCCCATAATCGAAAAGGGTACCACAAGAACAGCACGCCGCCTACGGGAGCACTGGCTGCCCGCTCATTTTCATTGTGGGGCCGCGAAAGGCACTGCGGGTATTGCGCCCTTTTCGCGCCCAAGGCGACCGAGACGCTACTCCCGGCCCGCGATGTACTCCCTGAAACCGGGCAGCGCAAAATAAAAATCGCCGTTGAGGGTTTCACCAATAACGCCGCTCTGCACAAGTCGTTTCTTGTACGTGGAAATATGCCCCGAAGGTTTTCCCAGTCGCCCCATCAGATCAGCGCGACTGGTGACCTTCTCGTCTTGCACCATGGCCGCGAGAAACGCCCTATCTGCCTTGGAGAGCTCTGCATAGGTGACGTCGAAGATGCGATCTTCCAGTTCACGCTGAGCCCTCTGCGCACCGGCGCGAATGTCTTCGATACTCAGGAAAGCATCGTCGGAATGCATGCGCCATGCTCGATAGCCCAGAAGCTGAAGCATGAAAGGAAATCCGTTGATAGCCTCAACCGCTTCGGTCAATGCCCCTTCGTTGATAAGCCTGCCGCCTTCTTCAACCGTCAGGCGAAAGGCCTCTTCCACCTCGTAAGGTGCCAAGGAACTCAGATCGAAGCGCTGGGCTCGGCGAAGAAACGACGTGTTCTTACCGCTGAGAAGCGAGCTTATATGGAACGGTAACCCCGCCATCACGAGGGCGACCTTGCGGTTCTCGCGCACGAAATGCTGGTATGTCGAAACCAGGTGGCTCATCTCGTCGAGAGACACATCCACCTCGTCAACGGTAATCAGCAAGCCGACGCCCGCTTCACCTAAACGGTCTAAAAGGCCATTCATGCGCGTGCGCCAATTCGCTTCCGATTCGCCTCTCGGGTTCCACGTCGCCCCTCCAAGGCCCGCGATGTTCACACCCGTAAGACACTTTTCGGGCAAGGTCTCAATGAGATGAGAGGCCGACTCCTCGGTGCGCTGGACGATATCCTCAAGCATGCCCGGTGTTGCCGAAACATTGGCTATCACCCACCCAAGCCGAGACGCTTCGTTGCCGAGATATGTGAGAAGAGCCGTTTTACCGCAGCCGCGCGGACCGACGAACAGGGCGCAGAGGTTTGTCGCTTGCTCTTCGAAGGCGCTCAGGACATCCGAGAGCACCTGCTCTCGACCGGCGAAATAGGCAGGCACTTTTCCAAATTCAGGGGTAAACGGGTTGAACGTCCCCCGCTGGATGCCCTCGGTTTTATCTGCCACGACAATCTCCCGCCATTCGACCGCTGCAACAGGGAGATCGTAGCATCCTTGATTTCTTTTAGCAATCTTGATTTCTTTTAGCGTCCTTGATTTGTTTTAGCGTCCTTGCGCGATTTGAGCGCAGGCGAGACCAGCAATAGAACAAAGATTGGTGGACAACAAGCGCTCTCGCAGATCATTGCACCGAATTTGGCTAAGACCTCGCCAGTTGGTCGCACCGACGCAATCGCAGCGGCAAAATGGTGCGTCAAGGAGGGTGATGCCTATGACCGCGCTTCGGCATCGCGGGCGACCTCGCGGGGAGGCGCCCGAAGCTTTCGATCTGCGGCGGAAATGGGTGGAAGCCAGATCTTCCGGCAAGGCGCCAACGCTCAAACCGCACGGCACTGCCGACAACGAACTACCCGACAACTCCAACGCGAAACCGCAACGTTCCAAAGTATCCTTTGCGGGGAAAGCCACAGATCCGGAAAACAGGCGAGCCCTTACAGCTCGACCGAGAAGACCTCCGTCTGGTTGACCAGGTCCAACTCAAGCTGCAGCGCGGCGATCTCATCCGCGACGGCGCGGTAGTCCGCCTCCGCCCGGGCAACGTCGTAGTTCGCGTAGCGGTACTCGATGGGCCCGTTGCCGCTGCCGAAGTACCGATTGCCCAGCCGCTCCTGGGGCTGGCGCGAAGCGAGCGAGTTCAGGCGATCCTTGCGCCCCGACAGCTGCGCGAGCAGGATAAGCGCCTCGTCGATGGTGATGCCCCGCTCGGGCAGAACCGTCTGCATGTTAAACCGGTGCAGGGCATGGCGAATGGCCCGCGCCTGCCCGTCGATCTGCGCGACCTTCTCACGCACGGCCCCGTAGTCGTAAGCAGGAGGCTCGGCCGCCTCCCCCTCGGCGAGCACATAGGTACTCACCTCCTGCTCGCTCCGCAGGAGCCGATCCTTCTCGTCCTGCAGCCTCCGCAGGTACTTGTTAGCACTAGCCGATGTGAATTCCACGCAACCACCTCTTCCACGCGCCGACCATTCGATGGCCTCCACCATACCAGGCGACAGCAGCCGCATTCAACAGTCCCACTAGTCCGATTTGAGATTGATACTTTTTGCTCCGCTATCACACCCCTAGCCCATCTCAGCACAATACACGCCGCAGACTCCGCGCAAAGGCCACATTCCGAAAGAAGAGAGCAGTCGTTGCATTCGAAGTCCAGTTACCTTGAATGGGGTTAACGTATTTCATTCTTTGTGTAATTCTGATAAAAAGAACGCGTACCCGCAATTAGATGGGCTGAGATGAGAGATTACGACGAGAACCGAGTACGATATTTTGGGCGCAACGATTTGGCTGCAGGCCACTATCGAGATAGGTGCCTGGAACTTTTACGAGACAGCGAGAAGAGGCAGATCGAGTCGATCAACGATGCCATAGAGGCGCATCAATGCAGGCTTACTGTTGAGGGGATCCCAGAGATTTTCGAAGAAGAGGATTCCATCAACACAAGCCAAGCCTCCCGACAGTTCTTCGCACATGCATGCGCATATGTCAGCAAAGCTCTTTCATATGACAGCATTGCGTCCATGTACGAGCAGATCGAACTTCAGTACCACGAACCATTTTGGCAACTAATGGGCGTGTGCGGTGCTCACAAAATGATTAGCTCGGCCGATTTCGCGGAACTGCTGGAGACTCATCCCGAATGCATTGTTTCCGCTCTGGAAAGAAAGAAGTTCGTAAATCAATTTGACAGCGAGATCGCCGACGCAATGCGAAGAAATCCGATTCTTTCCGCAGAAACGATAATCAACCGTCTTGCATCCGACTCAACCCACAACACGAAATTATTTCTACCCTCACAACTTCATAATGAGGATATCAACTCAATAATGTTGAGCTATATCAACGACGAGAAAGCCAATCCAAACTATCTATGGGTGCTACGCAACTGGCCATCCGGAATGGTAAACAGATATACGCCCTCAGCAGAAATTCGTGTTGGAGCAAAGCGTAAACACGAAGAGTCCGTTCAAGCTATGTTTAAAAATGGGACAGGATTACGCTATGGCGCAGGAGTTAACATCAACATGTCGCAAATCGCCTGCAAGGGAATGGCCCGCGAAGATCTCGTGGTCATCCACTCTTTCAGCGGACCTTGGCTAAAGAAGTTCACGGATCCCGCAACGATTATGAATAATCTAATTTACATCTTCGATTACTTAGATCCAAGCGGCCTAATGACTATGCCAGCACGCAAGCATGAAGCACGCGGCATCATGGGACTTCTTGGCCTGCACGCAATCGGAGAATACCGTTCGTTTATGGATTCTCATATACGCGATAGTCTCGCTTTAATCGAAACGGCGGCTTACTCGGAATTCCTAGAGAGCAATGATGCCCGATTAGAAACCGCGCTAGAATGGGTTTACAACGAATATTTCGCAGATGAGTTCGACATCAAAGGTTTTTCTCTTGCACTGCCTACAAAGGAAACAACCTGGCTAGACAAATGCAAAGCTATTGGTCCTGAGGTCGAGCGAGCGGTAAAGGCTTACTCTATTTACGCCAAGCGCGGAGAAATCGACAACGACTATTTTCCGTTCGAGAGCATGAAGACTTTTTCATCGATACCAGCACTAATAAAGCCTAAATACGTCATTGCCGGATCCGGTTTTGAACAGTGGGGCTTTACCCTCTTTTCAGACCAATGCATGCTGTCGTACCTAGCCGATTCAAACGAGAGCGAGTCCTGCTTTTACGATGCCATGCTGCGACACAACATCACCCAAAACGATTACCCTGAATATCTCCACTCTAGCATTGGCCAACTGGAAGACAATGGCTTTATTGCCAAAGAAGCAGAAGGGTTCAAACCATCCTTGGCCGCCGTTTGCCTTAAATGCGTCTGGGATAACGACGCCTTGGTTTTACGATTTTTGGAAAATGCCGAGCTAAAACTTGTGCAAGAACTGGTGGATCGCGATATTCTCGCATATTGCGACACCTTATTCACGCCAACAGAGGCCGCGTATCTTGACTACATGTTCAACGACGCCTCCTTCCCAAACTCTCTAGCCCTCAGAAACCGATACGATCATGCGCACGCCGCAATCACTGACCCCAACGCAGAGGAAATCAGAACCGACTACTATCGCATGCTGAGCTTGCTCATCTGTATTACCCTCAAAATTAATGAGGAGCTTATGATCGCAACAAAGAAGGGCGGATTGGAAAATCTCGTCGATTGGCCCTTCTACGACGAAAGCGTCTTCCATCTTGCTAAGGAGCTAGCAGACGAGAGCAGGCATTGACGCTTTTACCAGCAATCAGCAAAGGCAGATGCAGGAAGGATCACTTGAGCCTTGCCCGTCCTGAAAACCGAAGTCCAGCAATGCTCACTTTTCGAGCAAATTTCTCGCGCTCCAAAACGATTTGCCTCGATATGATAAGTTGACATCAAACGAAACAAACCCTAGGAAGTCACACCATGAAAACCATTCACGTAGTAGCAGCCATCATCGAACGAGAAGGACGCGTTCTGGCGACGCAGCGAGGCTACGGCGAGTTCGAAGGTGGCTGGGAGTTTCCCGGCGGCAAGGTCGAACCGGGCGAAACGGAGGAGCAAGCGCTTATCCGGGAAATCCACGAAGAGCTTAACGCCGAAATCATCGTAAACCGACACCTTTGCACAGTGGATTACGACTACGAGGCATTCCGTCTTCACATGGGCTGCTATCTTTGCGCCCTTGCGGAGGACCACATCGATCTCCTCGAGCACGCCCAGGCCCGATGGCTCGATCGCGAGACCATCGATTCCGTTGCCTGGCTTCCGGCAGATATCTCCGTGGTGGATGCCCTGAAGGAGGAAGTGCTCTAGCCGTTGAGGCTGCCGTTAATCGTCAAGCCGACTGGTCAAGAACTCGTATATATCTCCCTTGACAGGGTTTTCCAATTCATAGGCAATCTCCACCGCACTGGTAACTCCATCAGCCATGGTTATTTCTTTGAACTCGCCCGTAGGATGAACCTCACCCAGGAAGTAGAATTCCGTGCCGTCGTCCTTGTCTTTGAGGTTCTTGCGCACAAACAGATAGCAGCGAACTCCGTTAAGGCGTGCATTCCCCAGCATTTGAATTTCCGGAGACGTAAGAGAGCGCTTGCTCTTGGAAATAGCAATGATTCGATTATCCGAGAGGAAGCGATCTTCATATTGGGTGGTGATGCTAATGTCGGGATCCTTCTCATAGTTGATGAAGACCGGGAAGGTGTTGGTGTCCTTGTCGTGGAAATATCCGCCGACATTCTGGAAGTTTGGCTGTTTCTTCCATCTCAGCAGTCGGCACACTTCTTCGCGCGTGTACTTTCGGTTGAGCACAAGATCGGTGTCCTTGTAAGTGTTGGCATAATCCCGCGTGTTCCTCGCAAGCGCAAACTCCACCAAATCCAAAACCGCATCGCGGAACCGATCGTCCATCAGCAAGGCCACAAACTCAGAAGAGGCCACAAACCTCCCTCCCTCATCTACCGCAACAGCCGGACCATCCTTTGAATACTCGCCCGTTAAAACACGAGAAGCCGAGCGAAGTGCCTCCTCCTTTACGCCACGAGCGTAAAGACCTTCTTTCTCGATCGTTATGTCGCCCTCGGCAAAGCTTCGAATGATCTCGAGGTCCACCGCACGCTTTCCGTTGCCCAGCTTCGTGGAAATCGCCTTTAGCATAGCGAGCTCTTTTTCGCCGAAATGAGTCGTGCAGTCCTTGTCGTATTGCTGTAGGAATGCAGGATATGAGCCATATTTCCGAATAATCAGCAATGGGTCCATGGCCTCGTTCGCATCGAAATCAACAAGCCTTGGCGTCCTTCCCAACACCTGTTTCAAATGCTCGAACTCGCTCCGAATGAGCTTTGCCTCCGCAAACCTGCCTTCTTCCAAAGCACGAAAGATTCGTTTCTCGGAAATGCTGTCGAAAGAAATGGTGGAGCAACCCGGAATAGCGGCGCTCCCCTCCTTCACCACGCGGCGAAGATTGTCCTTGTTGTAGGTTCGGTCTCCAGAGAGCGCCATGGGAATGAGAAAGTTCTGCTGGTAGTTACCGATGAAGTCAAGAACGAGGGTAAATTCCTTCGAGTCGTATTTACGCAGACCGCGCCCCAACTGTTGCATGAACACCACGGTCGATTCCGTGCGCCGCAGCATAATAATCTGGTTCAGAGAAGGAATATCGATTCCTTCGTTCAAGATGTCTACCGAGAAAATGTATTGCAGCTCCCCACGCTCAAGACGCTCGATTGCCTTGTCGCGCTCCCAGTCAGGCGTTTCGCCCGAAATCGCAACCGTGCGATAACCCCGTTCGTTGAAAAGATGCGACAACGTCCGCGCCTCGTCGTTCCGGGAGCAGAAGACAAGCCCCCTTCGATCCTCTTTGTTGACGGAATATTCCTCGATCTTTTCAGTGACATGCCGGACGCGTTCCTCCGACGTCAGCTGGCCGAACAAGACGAAGTCGTCCGTCTCCTCATCATCTATGGCCAGGTCGGCGATACCGAAATAGTGGAACGGCACAAGCATGTTTTCCTTCAGAGCATCTTGGAGGGTGATTCGATAGGCAATGACGTGATTGAACAGGCGATAGACATCGTATCCGTCGGTACGCGTCGGAGTCGCCGTCATACCCAAGAAGAATCTGGGCTGAAAGTACTCAAGAATGTCGCGATAGCTGCGCGCTCCCGTTCGGTGGGCCTCATCGATCACAATGTAATCGTACTCGCGAGGATCAAATTCTTGCCGATACTTAGAAAGAGCCCCAACCATTGCGAACCCGCACGTTTTGGACCGGAAAGCCGGATCTTCCCCGTAAATGCCATACGTGAAACTATCCCCCAGAACACGCCGATAGCTCTCGGCGGAGGCCTTCAAGATCCGCTTACGGTGCGCCACAAAGAGAACCTTGGCAGGCTTGGTCTGGCGAACATCGAGTGCGGAAAGGTAAGTCTTTCCCGTACCTGTTGCAGATACGAGCAGCGCGCGAGGCTCGCCCAATTTATGCTGAACCTTCAAGGCCTCAAGAGCTCTCTCCTGCATGGCGTTCGGCACGATTTCGTACGGCGCACAGGAAGCGGCACCCGGCTTATTCGTCTTTGCGGCGAAGGCCTTAAGCCGCTTTGCGTGCTTTGCCGCATCGGAAGAACCCTCTTCGAGATAGCGCTTGTAGCCCCGAATCCACTCCTGGTTAAGCTCGATCGACTTCTCGTCTTTCCAAAGGCGCTCGAACTCGGCCCTCGCAGAAGCGAGCATTTCCCCGCCTTCGAACGACCGAAAGAGAACGTTCCACTCCTTGTTGCAGGTGAGAGCTGTCTGCGTCAGATTCGAACTTCCGATAATGAACGTCGAGAGCGTTTCGCGATTGAAGAAATATCCTTTCGCGTGCAAGTCCCCTTGGTAGACGCGAACATCTATAGCCGGGAACTCCAACAGTTTCGACAGCGCTTCCGGATCATTGAAGTTCAGGTAGGTGGAAGTCAGAATGCGCCCCGTCGCCCCTCGCTTTTCCAGAAGTTTCAAGGCCTCAACAAGAACCTGAATACCACCGGCGGTTACAAAAGCAACCGAGAAATCAAACGATGTGCAATCCGCGAGCTCGTTCTTAATTATCGAGAGCACATCAGTCGCACTCTCTTTGTCGTTCATAACGATTTTGGGGGCGTACCGATCATCAGAGGGCTTCTCGGACCCGATAAAGCTAGCCCGCAGCGTATCTTCAAAGGCAACGACACTGTATTCGAATCGAGAATCATCAGATAGACGCATGAGGCTCCTTGTTAGATGAATCAGGCTAGCAACAGCTCATTTTACAGCTCATGACAACTCGACACCATCGCACGCTACCCCATCAACCCCAAACGGATTAACGCACCAACCGCGGAACCCACCCAAATACATCTCGACGATCTGAATGAAAGCACGTATAATGAACTTTCGAACCTGAGAGGAACCAAATGTTCAAGTCACTGAATGATGTGGTTTTTGACCATGGAGCAAAAGCCGATCTCTATATCGCTTCAGCTGATAGCATACCTGCAAGCAACAACTCAGTCGACCTTATTGTTACATCGCCGCCCTATTGGAATAAACGGGATTACGGTGTCGCAGGACAGATAGGAAACGAGGCAACACCCGAGTTGTACATCGAAGCAATGTTAAAGTGTCTTCGCGAATGGCGTCGAGTCTTAAAACCAGCAGGATCGCTCTTCATAAACATTGGCGATAGTTACTATAAAAAAACCCTACTTAACATACCCGGCATGTTTGAAAACGCCGCCAAAAACGAGGGCTGGACTTGCAGAAATCGCATCATTTGGTCCAAGCCAACCGGAATGCCCGAACCAGCCAAAGACCGATTGGCGAACAGATACGAATATATTATTCATCTCACGCCACAGTCCAGTAATTATTATTATGACACGCGTGGGTATTGTGACTATTTAGGCGTAGATGCAACTCCCGGCGATGTCTGGACATTTGCGCCTGATCGTTCAATGTCTTCGCATCTTGCACCATTTCCAAAAGAGCTTGTTAAACGAGCCATTCTTCTCGCTTGCCCCTACGCCATATGCTCAAAGTGCGGCACTCCCGTTACTCGTGTCGAAAAACGTACGGCACAGTTAAACCTCGAGCGCCCGCAAGCAAAACGCGCCCTCGCATTGGCGAAAGAAAAGGGGCTCACCCAGGCCCATATTGAAGCCATCCAATCCTTCGGCATTTCCGACGTCGGCAAGGCAACTCGATTCCAAAATGGCACAGGAAGAAACTCTGACCATGTAACGAAACTAGCCCTAGAAGCAAAAGAGGCATTAGGCGGGTACTTCCGTGAGTTTACCTTCGCTAAACGCACAACAGTGGGCTGGCAGGGGTGTGAGCACGAAAGCATGACCCGAGGGGTCGTACTAGATCCGTTTGCGGGAACCGGAACTACTTTAAGTGTTGCGCTGGAAATGGGTCGAAATGCCATCGGTACCGACCTAAAGCCGATTCTCAACGATAGCCTCAGGCAAAGAGTAACCCTATATAATCAGTGAGCGAATGGCGCTAGCAATCTTTTCTTCTTCGATAGATAAGTTTTCTGATCCTAAGTTGATCTGGTAGCATAAAACTGATATTTCGCCAACATTTCCAGAATAATACAAGCCAGCTTCTTGGCTTGTTAAGCAAGGATGTATCGAAAGGGCGATCTTCTTGCCGAAACGCTCGGCATAGGTAACAACTTGCTCGACATCTTCTCTCTTGGCGGCTATTGAATTTTGCAAAGGCTTATATTTTACATCCGCGACCAACTTAAGCGTCGCATTTCGAAAAATCAGAATGTCAGGACACGCAGAGTGCTTTTTATTGGTACCAAAAGCATTGCGGGCGACCTCATAGCCATTTTCAAGAAGACCGTTGTATCTATCCTCAAACAACGGGACAGAATTTACTGCATCATTTCCCGATACAACGCGAAACCCCACAAGGGAATCTTGCAGAATTCGCAAAATATATCTCTCAAATACTTCGCTCATATCTACAAATAGTGGCTCCATCAGCAAGGCCCCATCTCTTGACAGCAGATCAATGCCGTCATCAACCAGCAACACCTTAGAGAGAGGAATAGCCTGCGCATAATCATCTCGACTCGACGGAAGCGGAATCTCCCGCATCGCAATAGCAAGTTGGTGGACAGAACTAATAACAGCGACATCAGACATGCAACGAGAGATCCGATCTGCTTTTGCGCGAAGTCCAGACTCATAGCGACTATTTTCCGCAATTTGAAAAAGTGCAGTCCTAATCAGTCTATTTATATTAATATCTATACTCTTTTTAAATGAATTACTTACTACTTGATAGCCAATTCCTCTCGAAATATAGCGCTTCATCGTTTGAGAAAAATCAATGTTCCCTGCAATAGAACCATTGCTACTTTCTTCTCTAACGTACTCATGGAGTAACCCAACTCCGACTATCGAGTCAGCCAAACGGACAAGCGACAAAGCAAACTGTTTCCTCAGCTCCATGGCGGTATCGTCGGTCGAGACATAGCTGCGTAGCTCATTAATATCTTTAGAAACAATGCCTCCGTAGCGCTTGGCCATTTGATCTATGTTAGCAATCGGTACTTTCGGGTTCACCCATAAAGACACTTCCGGAGCAAGAGGAACAAGACCGATGTGCTTTGATGGCCGCAGAAAATTGACAAGACCATCCTGACTATCTTTTTTGGGACGACATTGAATCTGAATGAGACCGCTTGCAATTACATCTGGATAGATCGAAAGTCGATACGGATAACCTTTTTCTTCCGACAGATAGTCTTCTATTTCTTGTATAGATATTTGGTCATATTCTGAAACGTTAAACAATGGCATAATTGATTTATTGAAGGGAATCCAGCAGCTCTTCAAAATTCTTCATAAGTTTATCGCATTCAATCGCATCGAAGCGAAAAACCTTCTTTAAATGCGGCCTCACCTGGTACAGCCACACTCTGCTCAATGTCGAATAATCTTTCACTGACCAAAAGAATGCGTGGCCCAACTCGGGAAGAGATCTACTAGAACATGCCGCATTGCAACGATTGAACCACTCCACAATTTTCCCAGCCACAGCATCATCCATCCCGGATGCAATTAAACGCCCTCTGAGAAGCTCTGCACGAGGATTCATTTCAATGATGCCGAATCGGCGCCCAAACGCTAAATCAACTTCATCTGCACCTCTATCCACGGGATTCATCGTAGCAACAATATAGACGTTTTCAGGTATAACAACCTCTTCGCCACTTGGAAGTAAAAAGGGTAGCCCCCTCTTACTTCTCTCTATATACGTAAGGGCCTCACCAAATATGCGCTGAGAGTCTCCTCGACTAAGCTCATCTATGACAATGCAATATGAATGTGCTTTGTCAGACAGCGCCTTCTTGCATAGCTGAAGAAATATTCCGTCCGCCTTCGCGAAGCCACCCGTCGTCGTGTCAGGCCTGTACCCCTCCATGAAATCTTCGAATTGGTATGAAGCGTGGAACTGCACAAATGCCATTCGGCCATCATCGCCATCGGCAATAAATTCGGCCACCAATCGAGCATAGTAGGATTTCGACGTTCCGGGGGCACCAGACAAAATAACGCCTAAGTAATCTTCTAATACTTGCAGTATCTCCTTGATGTTTTCGTCAAGATCTGCATTCTTGGTAGCTTCTGGCAAAATGGCTTCGGAACTGTCTGACGGAACGCCTAAGCCACCCTCGATTCTCTCTAAGCCTAACTGCACCGCAGTTAGCCGTCGGTAGTCGTAAGACACGACATCTAGAACTTCGACCTGATCAGTACTGCCCTCATCAAGATCGTCCACGCGATCAAGTGGCCATTTTTCTCCAGGAGTCGAGAAGTCAAAAATACTCGAGTAAAACTCCAAGTCGTCAAGCGCGAAATAGCGACTGAGTAATTCTACTAATTCCCTATCTGTAATATACTCCGACGGAGAAACAAGCAAGCAATTACGAAAAAGAAAAGCAGCCAAAGCCCATGCTGGGATAAGGTGGCCGCCAATCAACTTAGAAGAAATCTCGGTGACTGACGGCAAACGCAGCTTCCCTTCAGATGTGTAAAACAGCACCTTTTTTCGTCACGCAAAGAGCTGGGTGCAAAACTGCCAGCTAAATTGGGGTTCATCCAATAGTTCTCGCCTCTCGACGCAAACGGACGATAGTAAGGCGAAGAACCGCCCGGAACATCGAGCCATTTCGATATAATTTGTTGATACGCTGAGGCCAAACACTCACTTAAATCGTCGTGCTCAGTCGACAGCTTAAGAAGCGATAGATAAAACACCGATTGTTCATGCGCTTTTGATTCCTGAAGCCTCTTTATAGCAACTTCGACGGTGGGAACGCTTAACGTAGCTTTCATCATGATTCCTCAATCAAGTCCCGCTCTATCATCTTGCATGCTAAACCATGAAGCCAAGCAGCTTGGTTCAAACAATTCATCGGAAAAGTATTCAATACTACATCATCATTTAAATATCAGAATAACGTAGTGGTTATGCCCAATCAAGCCTTTCACCAACTAAATTTGCCTCTATCATGTATCAGAGCGTAGAAGTTGATTCGCAAGCCGATCCGTACATTTGCTTTTCTTAAGACCCGGCTTTACACGTGCGACTGAGTTCGAAGCGTTTCTCCTGGCAGAGACGCCGATTGGGGCGTCGCGCGAGCGGAAGGAGACTCCGACGCCTGAGAGAAGACAGGGGCCCGACGGGAGCTCGATAAGAGCCGGGCCATGGGAAGACGCCAGTTCAGTGTTGCCGACGAGGTCAAGTACAGCCACACCCACATGCGGGCGTCCGGGGGAGGGGCGAGGTCGACCCGGCACCCGGGGACGGCTGCACCAGCCTCCGCAGCTGACGCACATGTGTAACAAGCGTCGCTACCGCCACTCGATGCCATTCCGCTGCGAGCGCTCCGCGACTCACGCGCAGCCTGTTGCCAGCGCCGATGACCCGCGCCCGCTCGTCCGAGTTCAAGGCCGTAACGGAACGATACCATTTTCGATATTGTCTCGCCATAAGACCTGAACTTGCTGCCTTCTTCTTCACGAACTGAAGGGGTACAGAGAGGTGGCCGTTCGACCAATGCAAATGGTGCGACAGGGCCGCATCCCGCAACCTGCCATTTGCCGATAGTAAAACCTTCTGAGCTGTGCGCAGCGCATACAACAAAACCGAGTGGACAACCGACTCACTTGATCGCTTCAGGAGGACGACGCATGCAGGCAATTTACTTTGCCGGCGGGTACCTGCGGGGCGTGCAGGAGTTCGCAAGACGCTGGTCGGCATCATCGCTACCGAGACGGGAGGAGCGAATGGGGCCACCCTCAGCCTCGAGGAGCAACGCGACGAATATACCGAGCGCACGAAGACAAAGTTCAACGAGAGCCGTGAACTCCGGACCGAGCTTATAAGCTACTTCTTCAAGATCATCGGACCTGCAGCGTGTGCAGACCAGGGTAACTACTCCCACATTCTCAGCAAGCCCGCGAGAAAGCACCTTCCAGAAGCGGTAGCTCACCCCTTCCCGTCTCAATCGGAGCCATGTCGAGGCGCAGGGTCTGCTCGATCACCTTCATGAGTACGTTGTCTTCTATCTGAGGGTTCATCTTCACGAGACCTACTAGGCCGAATATCGCAACGCAGAACATCTCGTGCACCAGCTCGATCTCGATTCGGTGGTAGGCCGCGTACTCCTTCGCGATGTGATTCGCCAAGCAGTCCGCTGTCTCGCGTGTGGCGCGCACGTCGAAGGCATCCCGCACGCCCAGCTCCTCCAACACGACTATCATCGGGCGCGGACGGCCCGCTCCGTCGTAGAGCGAGTATCGGAACGTCTGGATGCACTTTCTCAGCGACCCGGGCGTGTCGCCGAAAATCCGCGCCTCGTTCCACACGATCACACTTTCCACGAGGTCTTCCACGTAGTCGTCGATGACCGCCTCAATGAGGCCGTTGCGATTCGCGAAGTGGTAGTAGACGAGCTCGCGAGTGACGTTCGCCTCCCGCGCGATGGCCGCAATGGAGGTCGCCCGCACCCCTCGCGTCTCGAAGAGCTTGCGCGCCGTGGCCACAATCACGCCCGGCGTGTCAGTCAGGCGCCGCGATTCCCTCAGATCGCGACGGCCCTTCCGCACGCAGCTGGCCGCCTGCAGCGGCGTCATCTTCCCATAATCGCGCATCCTCGCACCCCCTGGAACGTTCCATCCTCCCCTGCAAAATGTCCTTCACAAATCATAGCCTTTTGTGAAATATTGCGATACGAGCATTTGCTAGACTGCAAACAAATCAGTCAGCGCAAAGGCGCGCCGCAAGCTGCATTCCCGCTCGCAAAAAGCGGGTTCATGCCGTCGAAAGGAGACCCCGTGGGCATCCTCTACCAGGCAGCCGACCCCATCTACTGGGTCATCTGGCTCTTCGTCCTCTTCGCCTTGATGGCCTTCAACGAACTGGGCCGCGTCAAGCTGTGGTGCGGGCTGGTCCTGTTCGCCCTCGTGCCGATTGCGCTCACTTTGTTCGTGTGGCCCGAAACCGCCGCGCCCGGCAACGAGTACGGCACGGGCACCTGGTTCAACTGGGTGAAGACCTATTCCGCGCTGGCCGGATGCCTCGGGTTCATCGCCCTGCGCTTCGTGAAATGGCGCGGCGCGGACGGCAGGATCCACTACTTGTACGAGAAGCGGTGGGCGCTGTGCTTCCCGCCGCTCATCCTGGCAATCAACATCGCCGAGGCGGTCATCCGCGACTTCCAAGTGTTCGGCTTCGCGCTGTGGGAGGGCGGCGTCGTCGAAAACCTCTGGACCATTTCGGGCCCGTGGAACATCATGAACGGCATCGCGGGCATCCTGAACATCCTCACGATCTGCGGCTGGTTCGGCATCTTCATCTCGAAGGACCCGTCGAAGGACATGATCTGGCCGGATATGATCTGGGCCTGGGTCATCGCCTACGATCTTTGGAACTTCGCCTACACCTACAACTGCATCTCGGACCACTCCGCCTATTGCGGCCTGGCACTGCTTTTGGCATGCACCATCCCGACGTTCTTCATCAAGCGCGGCGCATGGCTGCAGCACCGTGCCCAGACGCTGGCGCTCTGGATCATGTTCGTGATGACGGTGCCCCAGTTCGCAGACGTGCTAGCCCCCATCCCGACCACACACAACCCCACGGCGTTCTTCGTGGTGAGCCTGCTCGCCCTGGCATCGAACGTGGCGCTGGCGGCCTACCAGTTCTATCGCATCCGCAAGCTGAAGCTCAACCCGCTGAAGGACCAGATCTACGCCGACACGAAGACCTACCAGCGCATCGTGGAAGAGAACCGGTAGGAGGAGGCGGAGGCACTCAAGCCGTCGCGTTCCCCAAGGGCACGACCCACGCCATCTCGCATGGTGTCGGGTCGTGCCCTTCGCAATTCTCTCTGGAAGATGCGTTCCAGGCACCACGTAGGGCAATCCTGGAAAACGGCTATCGGTCAGCAGGAGAAGCAGGACACTTTACCGTCGTCGCAAGCTTCACCGACGGTCTAACGATACTTTACGGCGATAGCTAGTCGTTAGAGAGCGAGCGGTGGAGCTAACGACGCATTCCTGTCGTTAGCAAGCTGATGCGCTCGTGCATTTCAGGAGGACAGCACATGCAGACGATTTACTTTGCCGGCAGGTGCCCGTGGGACGCGCAAGCGTTCGTCAAGATGATGCTCGGTCTCATCACCACCGAAGCCGGACGAGTGAGCGAGGCCGGCGAGAACCTCGAGGACGCCAAGTGCGTCAAGACGACGTTCGACGAGCGCCGCGTGACCGTGACCGAGCTGATGGGCTACTTCTTCGAGATCACCGACCCCGAAAGCGTAAACAGACAGGGCGCTGACACTGGCGAGAAGTATCGCACTGGCGTCTACAGCGAGAATCCCCCCCCCCGCCTGCGAGAGGCGGAGGCCTACATCCGGGCGATGCCCAACCGCAACAGGATCCGCGTCAAGGTGCTGCGGCTTGTCCGCTACATCCCGAGTGCCGAGAAGCACCCAGACCACCTGGACAAGTTCCCCAACGACTACTGCCACATCCCCAGGGCGCTCATGACTAAGTACCTCCTGGAAGTGGATTAGATCTCATTTCATCAAATTGTTGCGGCATGCACGACATGGACGCGCTAGTCTTTGATTTAATTGTATGCCAACATTTCATCGATGATCCAATTAGCCCGTTGGGCGACATATCGGACGCCGACCGTGGTACGTTCAGACCTTCCGCGACTTCCGAACACATCGTGTCCCAGCATTCGTTGATAACAACACGCGCAGCCCATGGCTACATCTTCCTATACGCGAACAGCCTTTCACGAGTTGACCGCAGAAGCGCGGAGCCCGCAGAACGATGTCGCGCGACAATTTGAAGATCCACTGGGTCATGCGGCTCTTTGGCTGTTGGGTTCACTTGCGTATTTGCCAATAGCTAAACCGACATTTGGGAATACGGGTGAATGTCAGCCTCTAAGAAGCCCTGATCTCTTCAACATTTTCAGAAACACTTTAATCGCCTTTGCTATACGCACAATCTGCGAAGCTGATTTGGCAGCTCCTCAAGAGCTATTCGAAAGCAGCCTGCCAAACTTGCATTGTTTAGCCATGTTTGGCCAAAGTGAAATGTTGCAGCAGTCGCCGCCTCGTTAGCAAGAAGCTCCAACTCGGCAATCGCCGCATCGAGCTCTAGTGAAGCCCCTTCTCTGCAAAGTATTTCCTCGACTTCAGCTCGAATATCTTTATTGTAAATGCGTTCGTATTCATTCATTGCCGCATTGATCCAGAAGTCATCCGGCCACTTTTTTCTATACGACTTAATCCAATCAAGCATGATGTTCTTGTCCTGCAGGTTCGGGCCCTCCGCATGGCAACGTGCGCACAGCAATACAAGATTTGACTCCTCAAATCCGCCGCCAAGAGCATCGGGAACGATATGACAGCGCTGAATATCTTGCCTGCTTCCACATCGCCAGCAACAGTTCGCTGCATGTTCAGGCAAAATGTTCAACTCAATAAACCAGGCTGAATTTCTCCAGTAATTTACAATATCCTCATTCCGAACTCGTGCTATTTTAGACCGTCTGCTTTTAGGAATCGCACTTCTATGTCTTGTGATCTTTTCTCCCAAATCTCGTATCTCTGAAATCGTCATCAGAACGCCATCGATACCGGAAGGATCTATGTGTTCACCGATAAATAGCAATCTTTTCTCATCAGATACTTCCGAAGCATCCTGATGGTAGATCGAAAAATGCTCCTTTTTCCTTTTAAGAAAACGGCCCAGCTCCTCCTCAGCAAAATACAACTGCTCGACAATTGACAGATGCTGACTGGCAGATCGCTGAGCATAATAATCCAACCTCCAATTGGAATCCCTACTAGCCCAAGGTCTTTCGCTAACAGTTATAGCTAAATTGGGATCCTCGATTTGCCACGGCTGAGTGAATACGGAACCAAATGCATAGATCTTGTCTATACGAAGCGGAAAGGTTTCATTTGCGTTGTATTCCCTCGCTCGCTGCATAATCGAAAAAAGTAGATTAGCAAACTCTTCTCCTGACAACGGCTTACCGAACCGAGCGGCTACAAGCGAGGTATATCCTTTTGGGGTGCACAGCCAAAAGATTCTTTCGCTTTCTATCTCTACATTCAAGTAGTCTGCCTCAGCAAGAGAAACAAGCCAACTTTCCGCAGTAATCTCGCTAATTGATAGCATGCGTGCTATTTCTTCCGTAGATCGTGGATAATCACGACACATCTCGCAGATCTTTTTTGCAAGCTTAGGATTAATTCCGCAAATCAGTCTTCGACCATTCAGCACCATGCTCACATCGTACCCCTCTCTACTCGATTTATCATATGGAGGCGAATCCATCCACTAATTTGCACGTTCATTAAGCCATGATATATTGACTTACCAACTACTCAACACAGAGGTTTAAATGGATGCACACACATTAAAGCTCTTTCAAAGAAAGGCAATTAAATCAAAAAGAGAAGTTCTAGAGGCACTGAGTGATTACTCACTTCGCCTCATGCATGACGAAGAGCACTCTTCGGATGCTATTTTCTATAGACCAGCGCTAATCGAGCTGATCAACCACTTCACGAAGAAAGTCTGCAACTGCGACTTGGCATATTTGGAAAAACCTTTTGCATCCTACGAAATAGTTATTACGAATATTGATATCAATCTCAACTCCGTAGAGTATACAAAGATCTCCCTTGATGAAAGCGACGAGATCGAATCAGCGGAGTCGTCAACATATGAGCCAATTATATGTATAAACGCACGCCTTCTTTCAATAGAAGAATTCGCTCAACGGTTTTCAATTGACACCAAGGTAGCTATCAACTGGATAAAGCATCGAAAGATCAAGTGCGCCGAGAAAAGACCATCCGGCTGGCATGTTATGGAAACTCAGGGATTCCCTTCCGAAGAGTCTCAAAGCGGTAGCTATTTCTTCATTGGAGAAAACGGAGATTTGAGCTCGGTCTCTTCTCTACGCGAAGGCACGCAAACCTTTACTGCTTTTCAAGATGAAAGGCAGGACGGTCTGCTCGACTTCATGTCTTTTGACTCAAATGGCCGACTTATCGAACATGGGCAGATAAGCAGCGAAGAGTTAAACACCTTGGAGGATGCCCTGATTCGCTCTCAAGATGTTCTTTTCGAAAACACATTCGTTGAAGTCATCGATGAAAAGGTGATTCCAGGCTTCGATCAAAACCCATTTCTCATCGTTAAAGAAGAGGATATCTTAAATTTTGTTGCTGAGCTGGATCTTCCGGAAGAAACAAAGAGTGTTCTAAAAACAATAGCGCGAGACAATTGCGGAGAAAATCTTTTCATTGAAACTCTCGAGAAATTGTCTTTGAAAAATAATTTCTTACTATTTATCAATGAATCTATAGTCAAATACGCAGATAGCTGTTTGCACACAAACTAAGGGGCTTTCTATCATGTCATCGAATCAAAACAAGACTCCAATCAGCCAGATCGTCGACTATTGGGCTCCACGAATTGACGAGTGCGATCTTAGCGTCGACTGGTCAGAAGCCGAGGAGTACTGCTGGAACTGCGGGACCCCTAAGGATCTGACGCGATGCCACATTGTCGCTCGCTCTCTTGGAGGCCAAGATATTCCCAGCAATTACGTCCTGCTATGCCGAAAATGCCATGAAGAAGCCCCTAACGTTGACGATCCACGCATTATGTGGGACTGGCTTATCGCGCACAAGGCGACTTTCTATAAAACGTATTTTATAGAAGAGGGCTGGCGCGAATATGAATTCATTTATAAGCGCTCGGTTGACGAAGAGCTTAGCCACATCGCAGAGCAGAGCCCCCTGCAAGACCTGGACAGGTTTCAGGAAATTCTCAAAGCCGCCATATCAAGGTCCACCACCCACTGGGGTCAGTACACTCCCAATAAAGCAACAATCGCCGGAACCGTTCGTATGGCTCTCCTGCAATACGCAGATGAGTGTGGGGTGAGGCTGCCCGAGGCACGAGCAAGAATGCTCACCCCTAAAGAGTATTTGACATGACCCCGAGAAACTGAAACACGGCAAACCCTCAGCTGCTCACGCTAACTTTTCGCCATTCACCTCATGAGGAAAAATATACGATTTTGAGCGTTACAGCATGAAAGGCGAGAGCAATGTGCGATGCCTATTCATCACTTGTAAGTATCATCGACGCGAAAATCCATAAACCAATGAGGAAGTGCTATCTGGTCCTCCTCGTCGACAAATTGCGCTAACAATGCACTCTCAGAGTCAGTCGCAGGTGGCGTTAGCCCCTCATACCTTTGAGACGGAGAAGACCCTTCGCAAGCTCCTACACCAAAAGTAAATCCCGTCCCATTGCTCATCCAACAAATATACGCTCTCCCATCGCTTGAAACGTAAGATCCACTAATGCAGCCTCTGGGAGTAAAAACGTCCACAAATGCCCCCTGCATATTTGCGGCGTAGGCGTGGTCTTCCCTCCATCTTCGATCCTGAATACTCGCAACACTTCGAAGACTGGTTTTTATCTCTTCAAGATTCTCCCAGTCGAGCCAAATTCCATCCTCATCAAAACCCCTTTTGCCCAAACCGGACTCCATGCGCTTCAGCTTCGCATTCTCTTTCGCTGCAGTTTCGGCGAGAATCCTTTTGTAGTTTTTTATATATTGGTTCCGCTCTTTCCAGCTACCGCACTTTGTGTAATTCGTTATCTCAGATCCATTGAAGTGTTTTACGGCCACAAGGGAGGGAAACAGTAGGCCGTAAAGATACGCCCTAGTAAGAAACCTCATTCCTTTTGAGCATATCTTTATGCGAATACCCAATGTTTCGTAAACAGCATAATATCCTAACGCGACGATCGCCGGCACCATGAGGATCGGATAATAGAGTGCCATGCCGAGAGCCTCGATTTCGACACCCCAGTCTATCGCGTTCCAAGTATGCGCTATCCCCCATGAAGCCGCCACTATAATTCCCAGTCCGATAACGGTAAGAAGGCAGCTAGAGAACTTTGCAACATTCTCCCCTGCGGGTTCGTACTTGCCGACAACTTGGAGAACGGTGAAAGCGCAGATGACAAATTGCAACCCAACTTCAACAGGAAGAGAGAAACTCTCTATCCCTATATAAAAAGCGACAATTGCGCCAAATCCAATTTCGGGTATGACAAACTGCCGATATATCGATACAACCGAATTCGCCTTCACCGCTATCGCCAAAGACGGCAGCCCAATGAAAGATATTTCCAATATGGTGTCTAATAAAATCTTTGATGACCAAATTCCGATGCGATATGCACCTAGGAAGATCATCACCGAATACAGAACCAGCAGCAAACCTGGAATAAGTATCTTGGGCGACAGCGCTGCAACAATAACATCCCACAAACCTCTTGTAGTTTTAACAGCACCTATCTTAACGGTCGCAAACAATAGAATGCCCAGGAGCAGAATTACTGTCGCGATCTCACGATTGGTCACCTGCGACAACACTGTTTGGAAAAACCATGCCAACCCATTGCAAGCGTCGCCCAACAATGGCAAAACGACATCTACAACCTTTTCAATATAGGGTTGCAAATCTTGAAAAGTCCCGTCCACAGACTGATTATCTTCTTTCTTGACCCCTCGTTCTCACAACGATACGTCCAGGCCTATTCCCACTCGATAGTCGCGGGGGGCTTGCTGGTGATATCGTAGACCACTCGGTTCACGCCGGGAACCTCGGCTACGATGCGACCCGAAATGCGGGCCAGGACGTCGTAGGGGAGGCGCGCCCAGTCGGCGGTCATGGCATCGCTGCTCTCTACGGCTCGCAGAATCACCGGTCTTGCGTAGGTGCGTTCGTCGCCCATGACGCCGACGCTCTTGATGTCGGGCAGCACGGCGAAGTACTGCCACACGGCGTGCTCGCTGTTACGCTCGCCCGTCTCGGCGTACAGGCGCTCGTTGTAAGCGTCCAGCTCCTCGCGCACGATGGCATCGGCGTTCTTCAAAATCGTCAGCTTCTCCGCATCCACATCGCCGATGATACGGATGGCCAGGCCCGGGCCCGGGAAGGGCTGGCGATGCACGATGTAATCGGGCAGGCCCAGCGCCGTGCCGAGCGCGCGCACCTCGTCCTTGAAGAAGTGGTCCAAGGGCTCGATCAGGTCGAAATGCACGCCCTCGGGGAACGGGATAAGGTTGTGGTGGCTCTTGATGGTGCTCGCCTTCCCGCCGGTCTTGCGGGCGCCGCTCTCGATGATATCCGGGTAAATGGTGCCCTGGGCCAGGTACTTCACCGGACGCCCGTCCTGGGCCAGGTCCTCCGCCACAGCGAAGAACTCCTTCCAGAACTGGGTGCCGATGATGCGGCGCTTCTCCTCCGGATCGGTCACGCCGGCCAGCAGCTCCAGGTAGCGCTCCTCGGCGTGCACGTGGATGAAGTCCACGTCGAACTGCTTCGTGAACACCTCTTCCACTTCCTCGGGCTCGCCCTTGCGCAGCAGCCCGTGGTTCACGAACACGCAGGTCAGCTGCTTGCCGATGGCGCGAGCGCACAGGGCCGCCACCACCGACGAGTCCACGCCGCCCGAAAGGCCCAGGATCACGCGGTCCTCCCCTACCTCGGCACGGATGGCCTCCACGGAGTCCTCGATGATGGAGTCCATGGTCCAATCCGGCTCAAGCGCGCATACGCCGAACAGGAAGTTCCGCAACATGGTCTGGCCGAACTCGGTGTGGCGCACCTCCGGGTGGAACTGCGTGGCGTACAGGCTGCGCTCGGGGTACTCCATGGACGCCACGGGGCACACCTCGGTGCGCGACGTGACGGTGAAGCCCTCGGGCACGCGGCTCACGGCGTCGCGGTGGCTCATCCACACGGTCTGCTCGCCGGGCGTGCCCTCGAACAGCGCCGACTCGCTCGCCCGCGTGATGAGCGCCGGCCCGTACTCGCCCTTCTCGGTGTGGCCCACTTCGCCGCCCAAAGCCACAGCCATGGCCTGCTGACCGTAGCAGAAGCCGAGCACGGGAATGCCAAGGGCCAGAATCTCGGGGTCGATGGAGGGGGCATCTTCCGCGTACACCGACGCGGGACCGCCGGACAGAATGATGGCCGCCGGCGCCAGGGCGCGCACCTCGTCGGCCGTGATGTCGCAGGGCACGATCTCGGAATACACATGCAGATCGCGCACCCGGCGGGCGATGAGCTGCCCGTACTGGGCGCCGAAATCGACGACGATAACCAACTGGTTCGGGGTTGCGGTCTCAGCCACGGTGCCTCCTTGGTCGCAAAATGTTCGAGGGCGATTTTACACCTCGCCGCCCGCCCCTCTATTTCCAGTAGGGGAAATATCAACAAACTGCGGAATGGGGGCGGGGAAGATCAGTGCAGGTACTTCTCGCGCAGGGCCGCTTGCTTCTCGGGGCCGAAATCGAGGGCTTTGGTCAGGTAGCCGTCGAAGGAACCGTAGCGCTTGTCCACGGCGGCCATGGCGGCATCGTAGTAGTCGGGATAGGCGTAGAAGAACGAATCGATATCGGCGTCGATCCCACGCAGCATGGGCAGCTTCTCAGCCAAGGCGTCCAGCAGCCCCTCGGCGCGGGTGCGGGCGAACAGGTTCGTAGCCAGGTAATCGGCCCGCGTGTCGGCCTCAGACACACCGAGGGCCCGCTCCACGATGACCGCCGCCAGGCCCGCGCGGTCCTTGCCCTCGGTGCAATGCCACAGCACCGCGCCGCCGTCGGATTCCAGCAGCACGTTGAGGAAGCCGCGATAGGCCGCCACCCCGGCGTCGCCCAGCAGGATCTTCGGGTACATAGCCCGCACCATCTCGTGGGCCTTCGCCGTCAGGCCCTCCAAGAGCTTCACGTCGGCCGCCAGACCGCCGCCATGGGTAATGCCCAGAGTCTCGCCGCTAAGGGCCGGGAACTCATAGAACACGACCCCTTCCAGCAGCGCCTGGGGATCGGGCTCCTTGTCGCGCTCCACCTCGGTGCGGAAATCCACGACGCTTTCCAGATGATAGTCGTCCAGCAGTCGCACGATGTCGTTCTCGGTCGCCTTATGGAGCGCCCCGGAGCGCAGCAGCAGCGCCGGCTTCACCGTGCGCCCATCGGCCGCGGGCAGGCCGCCCAGGTCGCGCGTATTGTGCAGTCCCTCAAAGGGAATGTGACCGAAATCGGGAAACGCGGGGATTGCCTCAGGTATCGTCAGGGTGCTGGCCATGGGGAAACCGCCTCTCGCCATTGCGGGGATTGTTGCCCCCATGGTAGGCGACCGCAGCCCCGAGCGCGGCAGGCATCCCGCACCTGTCACGGGTTCGTAGGGCGGAAGAGAGACAGGCGCCCCTAGAGACGCTTCCCTTCCATGGTTTCCGCAACAGACTCGGCGCCCGTCAAGCTCGTTGCGCCCTCGGCGGCAGGCTTGCCCCGACCCGCGCCGGCGGCTTCGGCCACTTCCCCGTTGAAGAAGGCCTCGTCGGCGGGGGCCATGGCGTCGGCCACCTCGTGGCGATTCGCGTAGCCGGACAGTATCAGGGTGAGCGCGCCGTCGCCGGTCACGTTGCAGGCGGTGCCGAAGCTATCCTGCAACGCGAACACCGTGAGCACGAGGGCCGTGCCGGCTCCGTCGAAGCCGAGCAGGCCCGTGACCAGGCCGAGCGAGGCCATGACCGTGCCGCCCGGCACCCCGGGCGCCCCGATGGCGAACACGCCCAGCAGCACGCAGAACAAAAGCATGGTCGGCAGGCTCGGCAGCGCCCCGTAGAGAATCTGGGACACCACCATGCAGAAGAACACCTCGGTGAGCACCGAGCCGCACAGGTGGATGTTGGCGAACAGCGGAATACCGAAGCTCACCATGTCGCGCCGCAGGGTCTTCGCCTGGCCGGCGCATTCCAGCGCCACGCCCAGGGTGGCCGCCGACGACATGGTGCCCACGGCCGTCAGGTAGGCCGAGCCGTAATGGCGCAGCACTTCCCAGGGATTCGTGCGCGAATAGGCCCCGGCCGCGCCGTAGAGCACGCCGAGCCACACGAAGTGCCCCACGAGCACGATGGCGATGACCACAAGGAACACTGGCAGCTGGCTCGTGAGCGCCCCTTCCCAGGCCAGGCCGGCGAAGGTGCACACGATGAAGAACGGCAGGATGGGGATGACGATCTTCACCACGATGGTCAGCACCATGCGCTGGAACTCCACCAACAGGGCCGTGAACCGCGATGCCTTCGCCCACACCGCCGCCAGGCCCACCATGAGCGCCAGAGCCAGGGCGCTCGTCACGGGCATGAGCGCGGGAATCTCCAAGGGGAACTCCAGGCTGGGAATCTCGCGCAGGGCCTCGGCGCCATCGGCCAGGGTGAGGTGCGGAATGATTCCGAACCCGGCTCCCATGGACAGAAGGGCCGCTCCCAGGGTGGACAGATAGGCCACGAGCAACGCCACACCCAGAATGCGCGACACGTTCTCGCCCAGCTTGGCGATGGAGGGAGCGATGAAGCCGACGATGATGAGCGGCACGCAGAACACGATGACCTGCCGCAGCACGTCGCCGATGGTGGCCACCACGGCGATAACGCCCTCGGAAGCCACCGAGCCGATCCCCAGACCGGCCGCCACGGCCACCAGCAATATGAACGGCAGGCTCGTGACCACCTGCTTGAGAATGGCCGCGCCACCGCGCTTCGTCGTCTCCATCGCTCTCTCCTTATCCCGTTACGAGGCGCGCGCGAACGGTACCTCGGTACGCTCCACCGGGCGCGCCGGATCGCTCGTCCAGTCATTCATGCTGCCAGCGTACAGCCGCAGCCCGGTATAGCCCACGCTCGCCAGATAGTCGCAGGCAATCTTCGCATGGATGCCCGACTGGCAGTACACGATGACGCTGTCATCGGGAAATATCCCCTGGGCCTGAAACATCTCGGCCAGCGTGCCGGCCGGGTCATCCGACGCCGCCGCCACATCGAGGCGCACGTTCAGCGCCGTGGGAATGTGGCCCGCATCGTAAAGCAACGGCGGCCGCACGTCTACCAGCGGAATGCGTCCAATCTCGCGCTTCACGTAATCGGCATCGACAACCTCGTAAGCTCTCATAGCATCACCTTTCGCTTAACCGCACCTTCCGGGCGCTCCGATATTGAATGGGCGAAACGGCTATCACCATCAATGCCATCCCGCTGACCTGCGGATTTTCCACAGGTCACGAGTTTGGTCATCGATGGCCTTCATTGGGAAAATACTCCCGCAGAAGGCCGTTCGCCCCTCTGCGCCTTGCCTTTTATGGTAGCGCGCGCCGCCGGAAGACCAACAACGACCCCGTTACACTTTGTTTGCCATTGGGCGAGAAGAAGCACGCTCCCCAACCACCCCTTGACAGATGGGCGACGGCGGCTATACTTATGAATAGTTGTTCATGTGTTGTTATGTGAATACGAGAATATGCACCTACGAGTTAGGCCGCCGAAGCGAGGGCAACGGAAGAAGGCGGGAATCGTAGGAACACAGGGCACAGAGCACGAAAGCGCAATGCGCAAGCAACGAAGCGCAATGTACGAGCAACGCAGAGAGAACCGTCCGAACGAGCATGCGAGGAGCCGCCCATGGAAGAGGGCAAGAAAACAACCGAGTACGGCGTAATGGTCCTGGCCGACGGGCGCGAGACCACGGCCCCCTGCTCGTGTGGCTGCAACCGAGCCGATACGGCCTGCCTCTTCGAGGAAATGCCCGACGAGGAGCTGCTCTTCGATGTGGCCGACCTGTTCAAGGCCTTCTCGGACACCACGCGCATCAAGATCCTGTTCGCGCTCATGGGCGGCGACCTGTCCGTCACCGAGATCACCGAAGCCGTGGGCTGCACCCAAAGCGCCGTGAGCCACCAGCTGCGGAACTTGAAGCAGGCGCGGCTCGTGCGCGCCACCCGCGACGGCAAGAACATCATCTACGCCCTGTCCGACGATCACGTCTACACCATCCTCGCCCAGGGCATCACCCACATCTGCGAGTAACCACCGCACCATCGACCCATCGACCGACCACCAATCAACCGCCTGCCAACCCCTCTCGAAAGGAGCCCCCATGCGCAAGTCCTTCAAGCTCGAGAACCTCGACTGCGCCAACTGCGCCGCCAAAATGGAAGCCGGCATCAGCGAATTGCCCGGTGTGAGCAAAGCCACCATCTCCTTCATGACGAGCAAGCTCATGATCGACGCCGACACCGACGATGCCGAGGCCTTCGCCGCCATCGTCGACGCCGCCCAGCAGGTATGCGCCAGCTACGAGAAAGACTGCATCATCAAGCGGTAACCGCCCCCGGGCGGCAAGGGCGCGGCCCTTGCCCTACGACGAACGCCCGACCGCCCAACCTGTAAGAGCAGCCTCTGGCCAGGGGGCGATGCTCGACGCGCAGTTCCGCAGCGAACGGAAATGTCCAGTGGACATTTCCGCCGAGCGAGGACTGTCTGAGCATCGAGTATTGCCCCCTGGCCAGAGGCGGACCAGAAGGACCCCACCATGAGCCCCAAGCAAAAACGCCTCCTCACCCGCATCGTCGTTGCCCTCGTCATCTTCTTCGCCGTCATCGCGCTGGAAGAGACCGGCGTGCTGCGCGCTACCTTCGGCAGCCCCGGCGACGTGTACGCCGAGTTCGCGCTTTTCCTCATCCCCTACCTCATCGCCGGCTACGACGTCATCGCTGGCGCCTTCCGCGGCCTCGTGCGCGGCCACGCCCTGGACGAGGACTTCCTCATGACCGTGGCCACCTTCGGCGCGTTCTCGCTCGTGGCCTTCCCCCACACCGAACCGCATATGGCCGAGGGCGCCGCCGTCATGCTGTTCTTCCAGGTGGGCGAGTTGTTCCAAAGCTACGCGGTGGACAAGTCGCGAAAATCCATCGCCGATATGATGGACATCGCCCCGGAATTCGCCAACGTGATGGAAGAGGGGAAGCTCAAGCAGGTGGACCCCTTCGAGCTGGCCCCCGACGACGAGTTCATCGTCATGCCCGGCGAGCGTATCCCGCTGGATGGCGTCATCCTCACCGGCGAGAGCCAGATCGACACCGCCGCGCTCACCGGCGAATCGGTGCCCCGCACGGCGCAGCCCGGCGACGAAGTTATATCCGGCTGCGTGAACCTCACGGGCAAGCTCGTGGTGCGCGCCACGAAGCCCTTCGAAGATTCCACGGTGAGCCGCATCCTGGAACTGGTGGAGAACGCCGCCGAGAAGAAGGCCCGCACCGAGAACTTCATCACCCGCTTCGCCCGGGTGTACACCCCCATCGTTGTGGGCGTGGCGGCCGTACTCGCCATCGTGCCCCCGCTGCTGTTCGGCCAGGATTGGGCCGACTGGGTCCTGCGCGGCCTCACCTTCCTCGTGGTGTCGTGCCCCTGCGCGCTGGTGATCTCGGTACCCCTGTCGTTCTTCGGCGGCATCGGCGGCGCATCACGCCTGGGCATTCTGGTGAAGGGGTCGAACTACCTGGAGGCCCTGGGCTCCACGGAAACCGTCGTGTTCGACAAGACCGGCACCCTGACCGACGGCACCTTCGCCGTGACCGAGCTGATGTGCGCTCCCGGCGTGACCGAGGCCGAGCTCGTGGCCACCGCCGCCGCGGCCGAGGCCTTCTCCACCCACCCCATCGCCCAGTCGGTGCGAGCCTACGGCGAAGCCATGGCGAACGGGGAGCGGCCGGGTGGCGCCCCCGCAACGAACGGGGGACGGCCCGCCACCGACGCCGCCCCGCTGGCCGATCGCGTTCGCGATGTGCGCGAGGTGAGCGGCCAGGGCGTGGAGGCCACCGTGGACGGCCGCGCGGTGCTCGTGGGCAACGGCAAGCTCATGGCTGCCCACGCCGTACCCTTCCAAGCGACCGATGCCGCCGGCACGGTGCTGTACGTGGCCGCCGACGGCGCCTTCCTCGGCACCATCGTCATCGCCGACACCATCAAGCCCACGGCGGCCCAGGCCATCGCCGACTTGCGAGCGGCCGGCGTGAAGAAGACCGTCATGCTCACCGGCGACCGCGCCGATGTGGCCGCCTCCGTGGCCGCCCGGCTCGGCATCGACGAGGTGCACAGCGAGCTGCTGCCCCAGGACAAGGTGGCCGAGGTGGAGGCCCTACTGGCCGAGACCGAGCGCACAAGCCACGGCAAGGGCAAGCTCGCCTTCGTCGGCGACGGCATCAACGACGCGCCGGTACTCACCCGCGCCGATATCGGCATCGCCATGGGGGCCATGGGATCGGACGCCGCCATCGAGGCCGCCGACGTGGTGCTCATGAACGACAACCCCGACGACATCGCCCGCGCCATCGACCTGGCCCGCCGCACCATGCGCATCGTGTGGCAGAACATCGTGTTCGCCCTCGGCATCAAGTTCGCCGTGCTCGTGCTGGCCGCCTTCGGCATCGCCAACATGTGGATGGCCGTCTTCGCCGACGTGGGCGTGGCCGTCATCGCCATCCTGAACGCCATGCGCGCCATGAACGTGAGAAACTAAATCAGCATTTCGGCAACCAGAAGTTCACAGACCCGCCCATAGCCCCCGATTTCTCCGGTCGGGGGCTATGCTTTTCACTGCGCGACGCCTTCCCATCCGCTCCGCGCGATCCCGCAGGATCGCTCCGGGACGCTGGCCCCCAAGGCTGCGCGACCCAGCAGTTCCCGACTATTATGGAGGTTCGTCATGAAAGACGAGAAGGAGACCCTGCGCAAGACCGATGACAGCATTCACGTGATGGAGAGCTTCGATCCCGCCATCCTCGCCAACGTGACCGCGCCGGTCGTGTCGCTCTACATTCCGGTACACCACAGCGAGCGCGAGGAGCGCCGCGACCGGTGGGACGGCGACATGTTCAAGGACCTGATGAAGGACGCCGAGCGCACCCTGGCCGAGACCTACGACAAGGACGCCTATAAGGGCATCCTGGAGAAGGCCGACTACCTGCTGGCCCATCCTGATATGCCGCTGTGGCTGCACGCCGGCGAGGGCCTCGGCTTCCTCATGAGCAACACCGACGTGTACGTGTACAACCTGTTCTTCGCCCCCGATCCCATGGTGGCCGCCGGCGACACCTACTTCGTGAAGCCGCTGCTGCGCAACTTCCAGTACGGCACCGAGTACTACATCCTGGAGCTGGGCAACGACCGCTTCAGCTGGGTGAAGGGCGACCGCACCCATGTGGCGCGCCAGCAGCTGCCCCAGGAAGTACACGACTATTTCAGCGAGCTGTTCGCCAACAGCGACGACACCGCCGCCGACATGAAGAAGGGCGAGCTGGGCGCGCTGGACTACATCACCCTGGAAGGCCACATGGGCCAGTACCACGACCACCAGTCCCGCAACGAGGTGAAGAAAGACGACGCCCTGCCCTGGTTCCGCTACGTGAACAAAGCCGTGAACGACTATCTGGTGCGCGACGATGCCACGCCCATCATCCTGTGCTGCGACGAGGAGTACGAGCACGCCTTCCGCAAGATCTGCACCCTGCGCCACCTGCTGCCCGAGGGCATCAAGAAGGATCCGGCCGGCCTGGACGGCAAGGCGCTGCTGGATGCAGCCCTCACCGTGATGGACGGCATCCGCGACGCGAACCTCAAGCAGGCCGCCGAGCAGTTCGGCGGCGATGCGGCCCACGGCAAGGCCTCTGACGACTTCGACGCCATCGGCATGGCCCTGGCCGAGCGCCGCGTGGGCGCGCTGTTCATGGTGAAGGGGAAGATCCTGCCCGGCGGCTTCGACATCAACACCGGCACCGTCACCTTCGACGGCAATCCGAACCCGGTCGACGACGGCTACATCGACCCGGCCGCCCCGGACATCACCGACGCCTTCGCCCAGGCGGCTCTGGCCCAGGACGCCCACATCTACATCGTGGACCAGGACCAGATGCCCACCGCCTCTCCGGTGGCCGCCCTGTTCCGCTACGCCGAGTAGCCCGCAAGAACCCCAAGCACTACCCATGGAGGGAGCCCTGCGGGGCTCCCTTTCCTGTACCGTCGCCCGTTCCCCACGGCAAGACCGAGGGAACCGTCGCCCGTTCCCCGCGCGAGGCTACTCCCGCCGTCGCCCGTTCCCCACGGCGAGACCGAGGGCCGCCCCCGTGGTGACCACACCCCACAGGGCGAACACCAGGGCAGGATTGATCAGCGAGAACAACGCGCCGAAGAAGACGCCCGAGAGCCCCGCTCCGGCATCGATGCAATTCTGCTGCATGGCGATGAACGACGAGCGACCCGCCGGAGCCACGGACTTGGCGATCAGGGCCACGGCGCTCGTCACCGTTCCGAAATAGCCGATGCCGAGCACGAGACCGGCCACGGGAAGAAGCGCCGACACGCCGGGAACGAGGGCCAGCAGCCCGGTGCCCACACCCAGGCAGACCCCGAAGCCGACGAGCACCCCCAGCGAGGGATACCGATCCACGAGCCAGCCGGCCACGGGATTGGCCGCCAAGCCGCCCGCGCCCACGAGCGCCATGAGCAGGCCGGCATTGGCCGCGGGAGCGGCCTGCTCCACAAAGGGCGTGGCGAAGCTGGAAATGAGCCCGTAGCCCAAGGCCGCCACAAACGTGGCGCCGAGCACGCCGACGGCCAGGTGAGAGTGCGCCACCAGCATGCGCCGCAACGAGGCGAGCAGACCCGCGCCCGAGGCCTTCCCTTCTGCCGCAGAGCCCTCGGCCTCTGTGCGGGGCCGCGTCACGGGAGCCGCCAGCACGCAGAGGAAGCCCACGGCCGCCACTGCCCCCAAGGTCGCGAAGGTACCTTTGTAGCCCACGGCCTGCACCAGGGGAAACAGCGCCGCAGCCGACACCATGAGCGCCACAGAGGACACGAGCCGATACAGGCCCAGCGTCAGGCCCGAGCTTCGCTGGAAGGCCGCCTCGCTCACGGCAGACAGGGCACACGGAAAGAACGCCGCCATGCCCACGGCTTGCACACAGCGCACGGCGAGCACCAAGGGGAAGGTGTCGCACAAACCCAGAAGCGGCGTGGCGACCGTATAGGCGGCCATGCCCGCCAACATGAGCGGCTTTGGCCCGCGGCGGTCGGCCAAGGGGCCGAACCAAAAACGCAAGGCAACCGCCACCGCCAGAAACACCGTGGCCTGAAGCCCCGCCTGGAACAAATCGCCCCCGAAGCCCACCACGGCCAGGGGCACGTAGATCATGCTCCCGTGATTGCAGCTGTAGGCACAGAACCCCGCCGCGAACAGCAGGGCCAGCGTCGCCGTGCCCCTCTTCCCCATGGCCCCTCCCCTCTGGCCGTCGTTTACCGGGCCCATGCTAGCAAAAACCGCCAGTCGGGTTCCGCACAGCATTGGGTATTCGATTGTCCTACTTCAAGGATAGAAGAGACCGCCACGCCGCCCGCACTCCCCTTCGCAACCCATTGCCCACGGTGCGGTCGCAGAGCGCTGCTCGGGCCGGCGCGTCGCCTACCCCTCCCCCATCTCGGCGAACTGCCGCAGCCCTTCCGAGTCGCGCACTCGCAGAGGACGAGGATCTTTCTCCACGAGCCCCAGTTTGCGCAGGTGGGACAGGGCGTTGCTCACGGTGTTGCGATGGGAGCCGATGATCTCGGCCAACTCGTCGATGGAGTAGGACACCACCGGCTGACCGTCGCTGCTCAAGGCGTACAGCAGCGAAGCCAGGCGCCGCACGCCCGTCTGGAACGACAGGCTCGCGATCTCCTCGGTCTGAGAGTTCATGATGGAGAACAAGTACTCGATGTAGGCCATGTAGTATTCGGTGTGGTTATCGCAAAAGGCGATGAGCTCAGCGAAGTCGATGGCGTACAGCTCGCAATCGGTCACCGCCTCGGCCGTGGAACGGGTCATGCGGTCGCGCTTGAACCCCTGAAAGGCGAACTGGGTGCCCGCCGCATGGTAGAAGAGCGTCTTCACGGCCCCCTCGGCCGAAGACAGGTACAGGCGCACGAGCCCGCTGGCCACATGGTAGGTGCAGGGGTGGCGCTCCTCGGCCTGGAAGATCAGCTCCCCCTTGCGATAGCTGCGGCGCTCCACAGGCAGGTCGCCCTGGGCCAGCAGCTCCTCGGTGGTGAACACCGCGGGGAACCGTTCGGCATCGATAAATTGCATGAGCTTGGAATCCACGTTCGCCCCTCCTCCTATGCGAGCGCCTCCCCGAGGGAGGGAGGCGGGAAAGCGCTCGCCGCGCATAGATTGGTTATTCTATCAGGCGCATCTTCGCCAGTTGGGGCGCGGGCATCCTGATTCGCTCAAACAGTCCTCGCTTTGCGGAAGTGCCCACTGGGCACTTCCGGTCGCCGCGGAACTCGCTCGGCCAGGACGCCCCGCGCGCCCGAGCCGTCAAACTAGCAGTAATACACCGACGGCTCGGTGCCCTCCTCGGGCAGCAGAGGCTCGGCACCCAGCTCGGCGATGAGCTTCGACACCTCGCTTTCCGGATCGCTGATCTCGCCGAACACGCGGGCCTCGGCCGGGCAGCTGCACACGCACAGCGGCTCTTCGCCGGCTTCCACGCGAGGGCGACAGAAGTCGCACTTCATGGCAAGACCCAGGGCGTCGGCCACCACAGGCGCGTCGTAGGGGCAGGACTGCACGCAGGTGCCGCAACCGATGCACACGTTGGGGTCGCTTTCCACCACGCCATCTTCCTCGCGCTTGGCCATGGCGCCGGTGGGGCAGTTCGCCACGCAGGCCGGGGCCGCGCAGTGGTTGCACAGATGCGGGCGGAAGGTCACCGACACGTTCGGGTAGGTGCCCTCTACCAGGTAGTTCTCCGCCTGGCCCACGGTTTCCAGATAGCCCAGGTACACATCCTCGGGGCACTCGTGCAACAGATGGCAGCCCACGACGCAGGTCTGGCAGCCCACGCAGCGGTTCGTGCGCACGAGCATTCCATATTGCTTCTCAGCCATGATTCCCTCCTCTAAGCCTTCTCAACTTCGATCATGATGTCGTTGAACGCGCTGTTGGTCTGCGAGTAATGCTCCTCGGCAGGGCTCAAGGTGAGGTGGCTCAGGTACTGATGGCTGCCGCCGATCACGCGATCGGGAGTCCAGCCGGCCTGGGCCGCGGTCACGCCGGGCATGATGCCCTCGGTCACGAACGCCGTCATCTTCGCCTCGCCGCGGTCGTTGAACAGCCGCACCACATCGCCGTGCTTGATACCGCGGGCCTCGGCGTCCACGGGATTGATCTGGAGCGTCTGCTCCATCTGCACCGCATGGAGCGCCGGGCAGTCGCAGTGCTGGGTGTGCACGTTCATGCGGTCGTGGTAAGTGAGGTGCATGAGCGGGTACTTCGCCGCCAGCTCGGGGTTGGAGTACTCGATGGCCGGGGTGTGCAGGGGCACCTGCTCGTCGAACTCCACCATGTCCTCGGTGTAGAACTCGAAGCGGCCCGTGGGGGTCTGGTACTGCTGATCCTCGAAGACGATGAGGGGCTCGTCGTAGATGCCCGTGGGCATACCCCACATGCCCACCTTGATGGCCTCGTCGAAGTTGAAGCCCTCGAAGGCGGAGCTGTCGGGATTCGGCCAGGAGCGCACCCATTCCTCGGGGGTCTTGCTCCACAGCTCGCCCAATCCCACGCGCTCGGCCAGCATGGTCATCATCTCGCAGTCCGACTTGCTCTCGCCGAGCGGCTCGATGGCCGGCTTCACGAGGAACACCCACGGCGCGCGGTCGTACAGATCCCAGTACTCCCACAGGCTCGTGGCAGGCAGCACGTAGTCGGCGTACTTCGCCGTCCAGGTCCACCAGGGATCGGCCACCACGATGGTGGAGATGTTCGGGAACACCTCGTCGATGATGCGGTGCGCGTCCGGGCTCTGGTTCAGGAAGTTCGACACGTTGAACCAGATGAAGTCGCAGCGCACGGGATCGTGCTCGACGGCGCACTGGTAGATGAGCGAGCTCTTCACCATGTTCGCCTTGTTTTCGCCCGTGTTGGCCCACTCGTCGTAGAGGAACTCGGGCGCCGTCTCGCCGGGCACCGGCTTGTTCGCCTTGGTGCCGCCGGCATGGGAGGCGCCACCGCCGCGCACGCCCACGTAGCCGGCCACAGCGGCCAGCACGGCCACGGTACGGAACGACTGGTAGGAGTTGTAGGTGCGCTGCATGCCCTGACCCATGCGGATGCCCGCGGGCTTCGCGTCGCTGTATTCTCGGGCGAAGGTCTCGATGACGTCCACCGGCACGCCGGACAGCTCGCTGGCGCGTTCCAGGGGGTACTCCGCCGCCCGTTCCTTCAGGTGCACGAAGGCCGGCTTCACCTTCACGCCGTCAACCTCGAAGGCGCCCTCGATGGGAGCGTCCACGCCCTCAGTGTCGGCCGGCACAGCCTTGTTTTGGGCGGGATCCCACACCATGTAGGCGTCGCCCTCGCCGCGCAGGTACTTCCCGTCATCGTCGCGCACGAGCAGGCTGCCGCAGCTGTGCTTGGAAAGGAACTCCTTGTCGTGGCGGTCGTTGGAGATGATCCAGTTGATCATGCCCAGGGCCAGGGCCGAGTCGCCGCCGGGCCGGATGGGAATCCACTGGTCGGCGATGGTGGCGGTGGAGGAGAAGCGCGGGTCGATGTAGACGATCTTCGCGCCCCGCTCGCGAGCCCGCACGATATAGCGCAGCTCGCTCGTGTGGGTATCTGCCAGATTGCGGCCCCAGATGACCACCATGTTGGAGTTCTGCTCGTAGTCGCGGGTGTCATGGGCGCCGCGGATGACGCCGTAGACCATCTTCATGCCCATGGACGCGCCGTGGTCGCCCATGATGCCCTCGATGTCCCAGGTGGTCGCGCCGTAGCATCCGGCGAAGCGGGTGGCCGATTGCATGGCCAGCTTGCTCTGGTTGCCGGTGAAGGAGTAGAAGGAACAGGCCGTGGGCCCGTACTTCTCCTTCGATTCCTCCAGGCGCGCGGCGATCTCGTCCATGGCCTGGTCCCAGCTGATGCGCTCGAACTCACCGCTGCCGCGCTCGCCGGTGCGCTTCATGGGGTACATGACGCGCAGATCCTCGTTCTGCACGCGCTCGATGAACGACATGGAGCGCAGGCAGGCATTGGCGTAATCGGGGCGCCCGGGCATCTCGCCGGGCTCCACGGCCACGAGCTTGCCGTCGCGCACATGGCCCTTCAGCAGGCAGCGCGACGTGCAGTTGTAGCTGCAGCAGGCATAGGAGTACTCAGTGGCGGCCAGCTTCGCGGCCCCCTCGTCGGTGCCGCTTCCCGTGTTGGACAGCTTCTCTTCCTCGGCCTGCGGCGCACAGCCGGCCAAACCGAGGGCGCTGGCCACGGTGATCCAGCCCACACCCTTGATGAAGGTGCGGCGGCACAGCTTGCCGTCCCGCATGAATTCCACGGGACCCTGATCCGTTGAGAGGTTCTCGATGGCGTACTTGTCGGTCTCGCCCATAACTCCCCCTTCTTTCCTATGGCGCCGAGCCGAAAACCGAACAGCGCGCCGGCCGCAGCCGCTGCGCTCTCCCCTCCCAGTCCCGCGCCTCTTCCATCTCTTCCTCGCGCGATGGTCGCATACTACGGAAAGCCCCCGTCCCCTTTCCACACAGAATTGGGTAGCGTCGATACAGAGGCAGTCGAATTAAATTTGTTTAATGCTTTGAAGATTTTTCTGATAGAATTAAGCAACTTTAATTCTATCCCGTTGGGAGACCGCATGATACTGCGTGAGAATTACCTCAACCGCATCCGTCCCTTCTACGATTCTCCTCTCATTAAGATAATCGTCGGGGTTCGTCGCTGCGGCAAATCGGTGCTCTTACGCCAGATAGCCGACGAAATCCACCGACAGGACGCCCCACACAATTCGATCATCTTCGTTGATCTCGACGACTACGCGAACCGAGAGCTCCTCGACCCCGACCACCTCTTCTCCTTCATTACGGAAAAGCTCGAGGGTCTTGACGGACAGAAAGCCTACCTGTTCTTCGACGAGATCCAAAACGTGCGCAACTTCGAGCTTGTCGTCAATTCGCTCAACAACACCGGCCGCGCGAGCATTTTTCTCACTGGCTCGAATTCCAAGCTTCTTTCCGGGGAGCTCGCTACCAAGCTGGGAGGGCGCACCCTCGCTTTCCGCATGATGCCCTTCAATTTCCGAGAGTTCCTCCAATTCAAGGAAGACGAGCTTCGCTCCAACGCCCATGAGGGGCACCTCGACCCCAGCGGGCTCTTGCCGCACTACCTGCAATGGGGAGGCTTCCCGCTCGTCTGCGATCAGAAAGACGACGAATCACGCCGGGTGGTGCTCGACAACCTCTACAGCTCCATCGTGCTGCGCGACATCATCCAGCGAAGCAAGACCTCGTCGCCCGCCACGCTCGAGAATGTGCTCGACTATCTTATTGCCAACTCATCGGCTACCATATCCGGCAACAACATCGCCGCCGTCCTCTCCGATTCGGCTCGCAAAGTATCGGCCCCCACCGTGTATGACCTGCTGAAGTCCATTGAAGATTCCTATATCGTGAGCAAGGTGGAGCGATTCGACATCCGCGGCAAGAAAATACTCTCGTTCGAGGCCAAGGAGTACGTCTGCGATTTGGGATTCTTCCATGTAAGGAAGAACCGCGTCAAGGACGAGTGGAACTGCGTGATGGAAACCGCCGTCTACAACGAACTTCTCTCGCGGGGCATGCGCGTGTACATCGGGAAAACCTACAAGGGGGAGATCGACTTCATTGCCGAGCGCGACGGAAAGCGCTGCTACCTGCAAGTGGCCTACCTCATGGCCGATGAGGACACCCGGGAAAGGGAGTTTGGCGCCTTTCGGGCCATTGGCGACGAGTATCCCAAATACGTCATCTCGATGGATCCCCTCACCATGAGCCGGGACGGCATAACCCACTTGAGGCTTGTCGATTTCCTCACCGACGAGAACCTGCTGACGCTCAGATAGCCATAACGATTCAGCGTCTCCACGCGAAACGGAATGACGCTGCCCTCTGCCATCCCAAAACAAAAAAAGAACCCCGCTCGAAAGCGGGGTTCTTGACAGTCTCTCGACTGGAGAAGTTTCGCGAAAGCGAATTTACTTCAGGGTCACAGCGGCGCCGGCCTCTTCCAGCTTGCCCTTGATCTCCTCGGCCTTCTCCTTGTTCACGCCCTCGGCCACCGGCTTCGGAGCGCCCTCGACGACCTCCTTGGCCTCCTTCAGGCCCAGGCCGGTGATCTCACGGACAACCTTGATGACGGCGATCTTGTTGTCGCCGAAGCCCTCGAGGACGACGTCGAAGTCGGACTTCTCCTCGGCGGCAGCGCCACCCTCAGCCGGAGCGGCGGCGGCCACGGCCACCGGAGCGGCGGCGGACACGCCGAAGGTCTCCTCGATGTCCTTCACGAGCTCGGAAGCCTCGAGCAGGGACATCTCCTTCAGAGCCTCAATGATCTCTTCACGAGTAACAGCCATGTTAGTTTCCTTTCAAAGGGGGCCGGCGCCTCTTCGTGCCGGCCAAAGTTTTCTTCGTTGCTACGCGACCCGTCTCAGGCCGCCCGAGCTGTTAGGCAGCTTCCTTCTGCTCGGCCACGGCCTTGACGACCTGGGCCAGGCCACGCGGCACACCGTTGATGGTGGTGGCCAGACCACGAGCGACGCCGGAGATGGCACCGGCGATCTGGGCCATGAGCTGCTCGCGAGAGGGCAGAGAAGCGATAGCCTCCACCTCCGCGGCCGACACGGCAGCGCCTTCCATCAGGCCGCCCTTGATCTCAAGGTTCTGGTTGGCCTTGGCGAAGGTCTTCAGGGCCTTCGCGGAAGCGGCCACGTCGTTGCCGGAGAACACGAACGCGCTGGGGCCGGCGAGCACATCGTCGAGCGTCGGCAGCTCGGCCTCGGACAGCGCCAGGTGAACCAGCGTGTTCTTGTAGACCTTCAGCACCGAGCCAGTCTCGCGAATGTCGCGACGCAGCTGCTGCATCTCCTTCACGGTCAGGCCGCGGTAGTCCACGACCCACATGGCGGAAACGCCGTCGAGATCCTCCTTGATGCTGGCGAGCATCTCCTTGTTCTGAGCGTTGGGCATGTTGTACGTACACCTCCTTCTCAAAGCTTTCCGGGTTCCGCACCTTGGTTGGGTGGGCCGCCTGCCTTGAGAAGAGAAACGGCCCCCGCCCATAAGACGGAGGCCGCACGAATTCACGGAAGCGATTCTTGTGACCACCTCGGCGGGCCGCTTGCGCGATTAAACCGATGCTCCGTCTTGCGACGGGCGCGGTACCTGCTGTCTTAAGTAGCGGAACATATCTGTTCGTCCGCCGCCCAAAAAGGGCAGCCCGATTAGTATAGGGCGCTTATTCCCCGCGTCAAGGGTATTTTCCCCACTTTTCAGAAAATATGCCCTGGACGGTACAGCGTCCCCCTACTTCTCAACGCCCAAAAGCTCGAAGAGCTCTTTGCGGGAGTTGATGCTCATCTTCTCGTAGATGTGGCGGGTGTGGGCCTTGAAGGTGCCTTCGGCGATGAACAGCTCCTGCTGGATGATGCGCCCGGTCTTCCCCTCGGCCAGAAGCGCCAGCACCTCCTGCTCGCGCGGGCTCAACCGGTAGGTGCGCGAAAGCTCCTCCACCCGCTCGCCCACGCGCTCCTCCTCGGCCGTGCGCTCGATGAGGCCGCCTTCCTCCAGGATGGACACGCCCCACTTGCTGGCCAGCTCCTTCTCGGAGAACAGCAGCAGCGTGGCCGCCAGAATGAGCACGGCCACCATGATGGTGACCACCAAATCCTGGGTGGCCGCAGGCAGCCCTCCCTGGGCGAGCAGGCCCGGCACCTGGCCGCCGACCACCTGGAGCAGCTGCTCGGCGTTGGTTACGGCCAGAAACGCCACGATGGCCACGCCGAGGCGCTTGGCGATGTCGTAGAGCAGCAGCGCCACCAAGAAGGACATGAGCGAGTAGCTGATGGAGATGAGGTAGCTGGACGCGGCCGAGCCGAACAGGCTCTCGGCCGGCACGAGCAGAAGCCCGCACACCATGAGCACCACCGGCGAGCGGTACAACAGGCCGATGTTGAAGCGCCGCGACGCGAAGTAGGCCGTGAGGAAAAGCACCGCCATGAGGATGAAGGTGGACAGCGACGAGTGGCGCCCCGCTCCCGCCACCAGCTGATGGGCCCGCATGCCGTAGGCGAAGGCGTACAGGCCGTACAGGATGAACAGCTTCCACGGATAGGAGAACTTCGGCACGCCGCGCCGGGGCCGGTCGGCGGCGGGAATGCGCTCGTAGGCGCCCCACAGGTACAGCGCCGCCAGCACGGGAAGGGACAGCAGGGCCGCGCTCGCCTGCCACGGGGCCATGCCCTGGCAGAAGAACGTGATGACCGCCCCCAGCATCATGGCGCCCGACAGAAACAGGAAGATGCGCAGCAGGCTGAACGAGCAGAGCACCTCGGCGGCCAGCAGCAGAAAAAGCCCGTAGCCCGCTCCCGCCGCCAGCGACCCGCCGATCATGAGCGGAAACGACCCCTCGGGTATCCACTGGGCCACCACCACGGCCACCGATGCCGCCAGCATGCAGCCGAAGGACACAGCCTTCACCAGGCGGTTCTCGTTCAGGGGAATGAAACGGCGGAACAGGAGCACCAGCAGGATGCTCACGGCGATGTAGGCCACATCGAAGGTGAGGTGCGGGTCGAAGGACCAGGGCGCTGCCGCGGCCACGGCCGGACCGCCCGTCGCGGTCCCCGTCGCGCTGGCGGCCGATCCCGTGAAGGTGAGCGTGGCCCAGGCGCGAGCGCACCCGTAGGCCATGACGTAGCGACGGCCGCCTCGCAGAAGCGCGCGGCGGTCTTCCCTCGATTCCGCTTTCTCGATCATGGACACCCCTCCTTATGCAAGGTGATTATACACGGCAAAACCGGCGACCCGAAGATCGCCGGCTTTGAGGGAGAGTTCCGCCGCACCGTGGGGAGGGAACAGGGGCGGCAGAACAGGGGATAACTTACAGACCCGCGACGTAGCGGCCGGTCACGAAGCCCGTGGTGATGGCGCGGCCCACCGACAGGCCCTCGATGTCCATGGGGTAGTTGCTGTTGCCGAAGAAGGGACCGGAGGCGTTGCCAACGGCGAACAGGCCCTCGATCGGCTTCATGTCAACGTCGAGGCACTGGAAGTTGCCGTCGCACCACAGGCCGTCCACCAGGGCGTCGATGTTGTTGGCACCGCGCGGCACGGCGTAGCAGGGGGCCTCGATGGGCACCATGTACTCGTCGCGCTTGCCGAAGTCGGCGTCGCCCTCGCCGGCGGCCACCAGCTCGTTGTAGCGGTTGATGGACTCCACGATGGCCTCCACGGTGTAGTCGTGGGCCCAGCCCTCCTCGTCGGCGTAGGCGATCATGTTGGCCGCCAGCTCCTCGAGGGTATCGCCCTTGATCCAGGCCTCGGGATCAACGTTGCGGTAGGCATTGTGGATGGAGATGTCGGAGAACGACTCCCAGGCGTCGTAGTGCTCCTGCCAGTTGGTCGGCACGATGGAGAAGAACTTCACGGCAGTGGACTCCATGAAATCGACCTCGGCCAGGTACTTGTTGGTGAACTCGTTCAGGTAGCCCATGCGGCAGCAGCCCTCGTCCATGAAGCGCTTGCCGTGGCGGTCGAGGAACAGATAGGGCATCTCGAAGCGCACTTTCGGGCCCTCGCCGTGCACCATCTTGGTGTGGGAGGCCGGGCACATCTGGGCGCCCACCCACATGGCGGCCTTCAGGCCGGTGCCGTTGCGGAAGTCCACGGCCTGGTGCAGGCCCTTGGCGTCGGGGGTGTAGAACTCGAGCATCTCGGAGTCGCCCACGTAGTCGCCGGCAGCGATGATGACGCCCTTGGTGGCGCGGAGCAGGATGTGGCTGCCGTCAGCGGCCTCGCCGATGGCGCCCGCCACGCGGTCGCCCTCCTTGAGCAGTTGCACGCAGGGGGTCTCGAAGAAGATCTCGGCGCCCTCGGCCTGCACGGCGTCGCCGATGACGAGCGCGCCCTTCTGGTGGCCCTCGTCATGGAAGTAGGTGTTGGCGTGGAAGTACACGTCGTGGCCGTTGCAGTTCACCGTGTAATCGTAGGGCTTGGACTCGCTGCCGCCCTTGGCCGCGGCCTCGGCCCACCAGGCCAGAGCTTCCTGGGAGTTGCGGGCCCAGGCCTCCACCTGGCCCAGGTTGGCGCGGTAGTCGCTCTTGTAGTTGATGAAGGAGAGAGCCGCCTTGATGCCGGCCTCGCTCGTCTTGGTCAGATCGATGGAGGCGCCCATGTTGCCGGCGGTCTGCACGATGGACAGGCTCTGGAGCACGCCCACGGTGGCGCCGGCCTCGAGGGCGGCGTGGATGGCGGCCAGGCCCGACTCGCCCGCGCCGACCACGACGACGTCGTACTCGCGCTCATCGGCGAACTCGGTGATGTCGGCCGGCTTCTGCAGGAAGCTCGGGCCCGTGTAAGTGGAGCCGTCCTCTGCGCCGGCCCCGCCCGTGGCGGCCATCGGCTGCTGCGGAGCGCAGCCCGCAAGCGCGCCGGCGCCGGCGGCGGTGATGGCGGCCAGGCCGCCGAACTTGAACAGATCGCGGCGAGAAACGTTCATTCCGTGTTCCATGGTGGTTCCCTTTCCCTCTCTTTTTATCCGCCCGATTCCGTTGCTCGGGCGGTGCAGCCTTACGGCTGCCCCTGGTTCGGCGGGGCTCCCTCGCCCCGACCGTTGCAGCTCCCTCGCTGCACGACGCACTATGGACGCTGCATCGAGCAAGCGCATCGACCGAGCGGAAAAAAGAAGTTTAAAGCTTTAAACCCCCCTATAAACCATGGGTTTGAACAGGGAAAACAAAAGGGCCGGGCATTAGCCCGACCCTTGATCGCACGATAATGGCCGTCGCTACTTTTGGGTATCCCCCGCCGGGGCCTCTGCGCCCTCGGCATCGGCGGCAGCCGCCCCGTCCGTTGCGGGCTGCCCCTCGCCCGCGCTCGCGCCGGCCGCGTCGTCAGCCGCGGGCTTCGTGTCGTCGCCGGCCGCTACCTCCTCGGGGGTCTGGGCCGCGCCGTCTTGCTGCACCACGTCGTCGGCGGGCTCGCCGGAGGCATTCTCAGTCGCCTTGCCGTCGCCGCCCAAGATCTCGTAGGCGGGGCTCACGTTGGAGCCGGCCGATTCCACGTAGGTGAAGTTGATGGTATCGCCCACCTTGTAGCCCACGATATCCAGCAGGCCCGGCAGGGCGAAGTCGAAGATGTTGCCGTCCTCGTCCTCCAGGGTCACATAGAAGTGGGTGTTGCCCTCGATGACCGCCTGGTTGAGCGAGCGGATCGTGCCCTTCACGGTCTTCACGTCGGTGGTGCCGCTGGCATCCTCGGACACCACGCCGTTGGTGGCCAGCAGCGCCTCATAGGCCTTCTGGGTATCGGCCACCGTATCGCCCACGGCCACGTTCTGGTAGCGCTGGATGTCGATCATGGCGAACTTCTTCACGAGGCCCGCGCCGTCCTTCAGGGCCATGAAGTAGGTGGGTTGGTTGCCCACGTTGATGAGCAGCGGGAACGTGGAGGTGTAGCGCAAGTTCTGCACCTGGCCCTCGGCCGACTCCATGGCCGAGTCCTCGGTGGCGCCGGCCACACTATAGAAGTGCGACTCTTGGGTGCGCTGGTTCACCAGCACGAAGCCGATGATGGAGTTGTCGGCCGTGGCCGAGGTGACGCCGGTGTACACCCACACGTCGTCGTCCTTGGCGATGTAGTTGTAGCCGAGCGTGCCGTCAGTGCCCGGGGTGGTGCGCACCACGCCCTCCTGGCCGAGGAACGAGTTCAGCCAGCCGTTGTTGTAGGAGCCCCACCAGTTGTACTGCTGGATGAGCAGCTCGGCCGGGAACACGCGGTCAACCCACTGGGGGCACTCTTCCAGGGACAGGTCCTGGGTCTCGCCGGTGGTGGCGTCGCAGAGCACCACGCGGCTGATGGTCTCGCCGCCGAAGAGCCCGATGGTGAAGTCGCGCACGGGGCAGATCCACCAGGGATGGCCCTCTTCGTCAATCTCGAAGGACTTCTCGCCGAACATATAGAAGGGGTACTTCAGCTGCACGTGGCGGTCGATGTTGCGGGCCAAAGGCTCGCTCTGGGAATAGTAGATGGGGGAATCGCCGAGGCGCACGATCTCCGCGTCCTGGGTGGTCATGTTCACCAGAGCGTAGGCCGGAATGCCGCCGTCGCGGTTGGTGAACCACTTGAACAGGTCGGCGTAACCGAGCGGACTCACGCGCACGGGAGTGCCCTGGTAATTGATCTGAGAATACAGGCTCGACACTTCAAACTGGCTCACGTACTCGGGGATGGAGCCCATCTCGCGGTTGCCCAGCAGAATGGCCGAGTCGCGGTCGATCACCGGGATCTCGGAATAGTTCACTTCCTTGATGTCCTGGGCGAACTCCAGCGTGTCGGTCTTCAGCACGTTGGAGTACTTCTCGGCGTTGCCCGGGAAGATGGCCATGGACATGACGGCGCCGATGGCCACGAGCGCCACCACCGCCACCGGCACGAGGGACAGAATGCGGAAGGTCTTGGCCTTGCCGGCGTTCTTGGTGACCTCCTTGGTGCCGGTCGCGTACTGCTTGCTGCGCACCCAGAAGATGAGGAACAGCGGCAGCAGAATGACCACGAAGACGAAGCCCCAGAAGTCGGTGGAGTGAATGTTGATGGACGGGTGGAACCACCAGTAGGCGCCCGCGATGACGAGCAGAGCCACCAAAATCAGCACCACGAGCCATTTCTTAGAAGGCAGGTGGAAGTCGTTGGCCAGAAACTCGAAATCGACCGTCGGGCCACCATTGCCGCCGTTGCCGCCGTTGCCGGAGCCGCCCTGGCCGCGGCCGCCAGCGGCGCCGCCGCCGAAACCGCCGAAGCCCCCGAAGGGGAAGCCGCCGAAACCGCCCACGCCGCCGCGCGAGCCCGATGCACCGGAGCCGCCGGTCGAGCCGGAACCTGCGCCGCCGGAGCCCGAAGCCGAGCCCGAGCCAGGGGTCTGCGGACCGGCCGAAGCGCCGCCGCCCACGTTGTCGGTGTTCATGCCCGACTGGCGCAGAGCCTCCAGCAGGGAATCCAAACCAGATTGTGCCACTAAAATCATCCTCTCCAAACGGCTACCCGCCGCGCGGCCCCTCGCCGCGCCCAAGCCAGCAGCCCCTTTCATTTCCCGGGGGCGACTTCCCGCCCCGCCATAGGTTTCGTGACACTATACAGGAAGCCCCCGCACCCGCGCCCAACCCGTCAAATACCCGAAAGAAAACCACGGGCCATAAGATTCGCCTAAGAGCGGAACGGGCGAAAACCGAGTCGCCACCGAGCTTCGGCGCGCGCTCAATCCGAATGCTGCACGCCCTCTACGGTCTCAAGCAGGTAATCGGCACCACCATGACCCCCGAGGGCAGCCGACGGCGGAAGGTGGACTTCCCCACCAGCACCACGAGAAACGACGGCTCGGGGCTGCGAGCCGCCGGATTGGCCGCGATCTTGTCGCGCAGGCGCAGGAGCGCCGCAGCCCCCTGCTCGGCCTTCTCCTCCGAAAGCTTTATCTCGAACGCCCCCCATCGGCCGTCGGGCAATTCCAGCACGGCATCGACCTCAAGCCCGTCGGCATCGGCGTAGTAACGCAACGTGGGATCGGGAATGCAGCCCAAAGCGGAAGCGTACACGCGCAGATCCCTCAGGCACAGCTCCTCGAACAGGTTGCCGAAAACCTGGCCGTCGGCCAGAAGCCGCTCGGGGGACAGCCCCAACAGCGCGGCAGGCAGAGAGGGGTCGACGAACGTCCGCTTGGGCTTGGTGCGCACCCGAGAGCGTGCCTTCACCGGCGCGTCCCAGCCTTCCTGATCCTCGGTGAAGTACTGCTGCTCGAAGAACCGCAGGAAAGGAGCGACCACCTGCTGGTACATGCTTGGGCTGGGCTCCTTTTCGCTCCGCGCCCCGAAAGCGTCCTCGTAAATCGTCCGATAGGTCACCGCCTTGCCCATGTTGCGCGCGAGCGACACGGCGACTCGACGCGCCTCGCGTCCGTTGATGCCCGCCTTTTCGGCACTGACCGTGAACAGGGCGTTCAGGTACTGTGCTGCTAGGTCCGACGTCGTATCGCCACGCCCCACTAGTGCCGGCCACCCACCGCGGCAAATGAACCGAGCGAGGTCGCGCACATCCGAGACGGCCGCGCCCTGGTCGAAGCGCCCCTCGAAAAGATCGGCGAGCGACACGCTGCCGTCCGACTCGCCGCTTTCGGCAAGGCTCATCGGCCGCATGAACACCTCGGCGATGCGCCCCGCACCGCTGTGAGACACCGAGGAGTAGTCCACCGACGAGGAGCCCGTGAGGATGAACTCGCCGGGACGATTGCCCGACTCGTCGGCCCTGCGGCGCACCGCATCCCACACCTTGGGAAGGTCTTGCCATTCATCTATGACGTGGGGTTGCTCCCCTTCCAAGGCAAGCGTGACGTCCACCTCCGCCATCGAGCGCACCGCATCGTCGTCTAAATGCACGATGCTTCTCCCATGGGCCTCGCTCGTCCACGTCTTTCCGCAGAACTTCGTCCCCTTCACCTCTACCGCCGCAAAGGTTCCCAAGCGGCGATCAAGGACAGAGTCGAGCAATCGGGGACGATAGCCAACAGGGGTGATAGTCATGGCAAAGGCCTCCTCATCATCAGGTGCTACACTGCGCACAAAATTTTCGAGGCAGTTTCAACTGAATTTTCGAGGATGATTCTACTAAATTCTCGAGGATGATTCTACTAAATTCTCGAGACTGTTTCGGCTAAGCTCTCGAGGAACCAACTGCTACGAATTTCCTCCTAGAAATCGACCTCCGCCCACGACTCCAGGAGCAATCCCTCAACGCGACTGAACTCTCTCACGTTGTTCGACACGAGCGTCGCGCCGTGGGCGAGCGCTGTCGCGGCAATCAGCAGATCGTTCGGCCCTATCATGCAGCCCTGCTGCTTCAGATCGGCCCGGATTCGGGCGTAGCAGGCAGCGCATCGGGAATCGAAGGGGATAATGCGCAACGGTGACAGGAGGCTCTCCACGAAATAGCGCCCCTCCTCGGGATTGCTGCTGTTCTCGGCACCGTACAGCAACTCGGCCTCGACAATGGCCGGCACGCCGAACAAATCCGGCGAGCTTCTCCGCATGATCTCCTGGGCCCGCGGCAGATGCCCTCGCATAATCTCGATGCACACATCGGAATCGAAGAAGTACACGGCGACCTCCTAAGCGAACAGAGCGATCTCGTCGAGGTCTCCCTCTTCCTCGGGAGCGACGAACGTCGGGTCCTTCAGGCAACCGTAGACGTTGTCCCAGTAACCCGCCGGCCAGCCCCGTCCTTCCCCGCTTTCGCGAATGAGCCCCGTCACATATCTCGACATCGACTGATGCGCTCGCGACGACTTCTCGCGCAGCATTTTCATCGTGGGCTCATCCAGATACAAAGACAACTGCGGCATAGCGCACCTCCTCTATACTTGCAATCCAAGTATACTTGCAAGTATACTTGCCCGTCAAGAAAGGAGAAGGCGGAGGTAGTTCGTCCTTCGACGTTCTCGCGTATTGAACTGCGTCGAGCGAGCCGCTACAGAATCGCGCGGCCCAGCTCGCCGACGACTTCTTCCAGGCGCACCTTGACCTCGGTGTGGGTGCCCATGTCGCGCAGGGTGACCTCGCCTGCGGCCAGCTCGTCGGGGCCGAGCACGGCCACCCGGGCCGCCCCGAGCTTGTCGGCCAGCTTGAACTGGCTCTTCAGGCTGCGCTTCTGGTGATCCATCTCGGTAATAAAACCGCCGTCGCGGCACTCCTGCACAAGCGCGAAGGCCCGGGCCCGCACGGAATCGTCCACACAGGCCACGAACAGGTCGCAGCGCTGGGCCTTCGGGAATGCCACGCCAGCCGCCTCCAGGGCCAGCACGCAGCGCTCGAAGCCGAGGGCGAAGCCGAGGCCCGGGGTGGCTCGTCCGCCCACTTCCTCGGCCAGCTTGTCGTAGCGCCCGCCGCCGCCGATGGCGTTCTGGGCGCCCATGCCATTATCCACCTGCACCTCGAACACCGTGCGAGTGTAGTAATCGAGCCCGCGCACGAGCTTGTAGTCCTCCTCGTAGGCCACGCCGGCGCCGTCGAGCAGTTCCTTCACGGCAGCGTAGTGCTCGCGGCAGTCGTCGCAGAGGTGATCGGTGATCTTCGGCGCGTCGGCCATCACAGCCGCGCAATCGGGGTTCTTGCAGTCGAAGGCGCGCAGCGGGTTCACCTCGGCGCGAGTCAGGCAGGTCTCGCAGAGCTCGCCGGCGTGCTCGTCCATATAGGCCTTCACCTGGTCGCGGTAGGCCGGACGGCACGCCTCGCAGCCCATGGAGTTCAGCAGCAGGCGCATGGCATCGGCCGGAATGCCCACCTTCTCATAGAAGCGCATGAGCATGATGATGGCCTCGGCGTCGATCGTGGGCTCCTCGGCCCCCAGGCACTCCACACCCACCTGGTTGAACTGGCGCTGGCGACCCTTCTGCGGGCGCTCGGCACGAAACATCGGGCCCGCGTACATGAGCTTCGCGGGTGCCGCCCCCTGAGGCACCAAGTCGTGCTGCACCACGGCGCGCACCACGCCAGCCGTGCCCTCGGGGCGCAGCGACAGGAGGCTTTTCGCCTTCGGGGCCTTCCCCTCCTCCACCCAGCGGCGCAAATTCTCGCCGGAAATGGCCGTGAACATCTCCTTGGACACCACGTCAGTCGCCTCGCCGATGCCGCGGACGAAGAGCTCGGTCTGCTCCATGAGGGGCGTGTCGATGGGCAGGTAGCCGTAGGCGCCGAATACCTCGGCGGCCGTCTGCTTGAACTGGTTCCAGAACAGCGCCTCATCGGGCAGAAGATCGCGGGTTCCCTCGGGAGCGTTAATGGCCATGGCACTTCCTTCGTGATGGGCGGGCGGCCGGTGCGCCCGCGAGCGTAAACTTCGGGTATTGTAACGCAGAAAGGGGACGTGCACCAAAACTGGCGCACGTCCCGCTGATTTCGCCGACCTCAGGCAGCGGTCATGGGAGGGAAGGGGCCGCGACCGGAGGGGCGCAGGAAGTATCGCGCGCTGCGAAGCGCTTAGGCAGCGGCCATCTCGGCGCCGGCGATGCGGCCGAAGCACACGGCGAAGGACACGTAGCAGCCACAGCCGGGATAGTTGCCGGGCTTGCCGAAGATGTTCGTTCCCACGTCGTTGCCGGAGGCGTACAGGCCGGGAATGACCTCGCCCCATACGTCGAGCACCTGGGCCTTATCGTTGATGACCACTCCGCCATGGGTCTCGGCCATGTTGTCCTCGGGCACTTCCATGTAGCCCTCGTCGTCCATGTCCCAGTGGTAGAACACGTCGTTGTACTGCACGTTGTAGTGGTACTGCTGGGCCTTGGCGATGGGATAGTAATAGGACATCTGGGCCAGGTCGGCGCCGATGGCCATGGCCGCCAGGATGCCCTCGCCCTGGCAGGCATCGGACATGTAGCACTTCTTGCCCACGGCCTCAGGCACGAACTTCTGCTGCATCTCCTCGCTCGCACAGAAACCGCCCGTGGCCAGCATGACGCCCTTATTGGCCTTGATGCGCTCGGTGCCGTTGGCTCCCTCGACCTCGACGCCGATGACCGCGCCCGTTTCATCCTGGACGAAGCGCATGAACTTCGTGTCGAACAGCGATTCGATCTGCTCGGCCCGCGCGTTGATGGCCTCGTAGAGAGGCAGGAACAGCTCGGGGCCCGAGTTCGCCGTGTTGTCGGGCATGGCCGTGGCCCAGTGAGTGCGCGGCGCGGCCGTCTCCTTCGAGAAGCCGAACTTCTCGTACTCGCAGCCCGTCGCATCGAGGCAGCCGGCGCCGCCCGAGGAGCCGCTCGTAGCGCCCTGGCCGCCTACTGCGCGGGCGTACTCGAACAGCTGCTGATCGGTATGCTCCTTGCTGAGGTCCTCCAGCCAGTCCACGTTCGCGCCGCAGCGGTCGGCATAGGTGCGGGCGATGTAGTCGGGGCAGGCCCCATCGGTGCAGGTCATGACCCACTGGTACATGTCCTCCGGGCCGTCCTCGTAGCCGAGCTCCTTCTGCACCCGGGTGCCCGCGCCCATGATGGCGCCGCCGCAGCGAGCCATGGAGCCGCCAGGCAGCGATTCCTTCTCGACGATGAGCACCGAAGCACCGTTGTCGGCGGCCTCGATGGCGCAGGCGGCACCGGCAGCGCCGTAGCCGAGCACCACGACGTCGGCCTCGCGGGCCCACTCGACGGCATTGCCGCCCTCGCCGCCCGTCGTCGACAGGGCATCGTCGGCCGCCGGGGCCTCGCTGCCGCCGGAAGCGCAGCCGACCAGGCCGAAGCCCATGGCCGCTCCCATGACGCCGGCACCAGCCAAAAAGCTGCGGCGCGTTAGTTTCTTCTCCATGATTCCCACTCCTTTTCCTTGATGGTCGCCCTCAGGGGCCGGCTCTGGCCGCTCCCCTTCGCCGGGCATGGCTCCCGCCCGCCCTAGGCGTGGCAGGTGTTGCACTGGTACACGTCGGTGTGATGACACGACTTGCAGTAGCGCGTGGCCGTCTTCTCCACGCCGGTGCTCGAGTGCATCTTGTGGCAGCTCGTGCACTCGGTGGCCTCGTGATCGCCGTTCTCGGGAATGGCGTGCGGGTTCACCACGGTGCCCTCGCTGTCGGTGAGCACCGTTGAATCGGCCGTGGCCTCGGCCAAGGCGGCAACGTCGTGGCAGCCCGCGCACACCTCCTCGGCCACCGCCGTCTGCACGAGGGCCGTCGCGCCCTTGCCATCGGCTGCGGCGCCCTCATGGGCCGTCGCGAGCCCGGCCTCGTCGCTGTGGCAGGTGACGCAGGCCACGTCGCCGTGCTGCGCCGCCCCGCAGGCCGCATCCTGCTGGCTCGCCGCTTCCTTGTCGTGGCACATGGCGCAATCGGCATCCGCACTCCAGGTGAACGCGGCCGGTTGCGCTGCCTCTTCGGCCTCGCTCTCGGCCGCCGGCTGCGCGCTGCGCGGCTGCGGTGCGCAGCCGGCCGCCAGCAGGCATCCCGCCACGGCGCCGGCCACGATCAGCGCGAGCAGTCTCCGCATCCCACGGCGCGGCGTCCCGGCGGTCGTCGGGTTCCCGGCAGCGGCTCCGGTGAGGCCAAGGCCTTCCGCTCGGCGTCCTTCGCTCTCGTTTCCCATCTCTCCCCTCCTTTCGCATCCTCGCTCGTCCACGCCCCATCGGCGTGCACCGTTGTTATAGCCAAGGGGGAATCGCACCGTCAACGGGCTCTCAACTTTTGAGAACGGGGGCTGGGCGCCCTGCGCACGGGCACCCGATTCATACAATGGAACTGCTCGAAAGGCGCGTGGCTCTTCGCGCCCGACTTCGGAAAGGGAGGGCGTCATAGACGCGGGGAAGTCGACATCGGTGGTTCTCACGAGGGAATTCCGCGCACTCTGGGAAGCGGCCAATCAGTCGTACCTGAGCTGGGAGGGCCTCGACAACTTCGTGCTGCCCGCCGGCGCCACCAAGGAGGCGGTCTGGAAGCTCATCACGGCCCTGCGCCGCCACGGCGGCTTCACGCTGCCCTTCCGCCCCTACGTGCCCACTTCCGACGGCATATCGGCCTGGATCGCGCCGCCCCACGATATGGAACGGGCCCTGGCTCTCCTCAAGACCCAGGGCAGCTCGCAGACCACCGAGCACCGCACCTTGAGCGCATTGCCCCTCTCGCGCAAGGCCGCCCTCATGATCGATGAGTTCGCCGCAGCCCTGGCCATCGACGGCTATGGGCCCGAAGGGCGCGCCAGCCTCAACGCCTACCTCACGCGCAGCGCGCCGCGCAACCCCGCCGATGCGGCCCTCTTCCAGCTCATCGATGCCTTCTTCTCCGTGGAACCCCTCGGACCCGGGCCCATAACGCCCGCCGACCTCGATCGAATCAACGGCATCTTCGAGACGCCGCCGCCGGGTTCAGGGCAACAGGGCCCCGTGCTCGCCGCCATCGAGCGGAACCGCGAGCAGTACCTCAACCTGGACTACTACACGCCCCAGAACACCAAGGGCACCATCTGCGATATCCTCAACGACCCCGCGCTCAACCCCATCGTCGCCGAGCTCCAGGCCCGCTACTTCCTGATCTCGCTCACCCCCTACGCCGCGGGCAACGCCGCCACGGCCCTGCTGCTGCGCCGGGCCTTTCTCGAGAAGCACCACCTGGGGCTGCTCGCCTGCGCCTCCACCCTGGCCGCCATCGTCGCCTGGCAGCAGGGCAGCTACGGCCTGGGACTCCCCGACTACGATGGTGCGCTCGCGCCCCGGGACTGCGGCGAGGGCTTCGACGCGACGGAGTTCACCCACTACAACCTCCTCGTGTTCGCCAACGAGCTGCGCCAGCTGCGGCAGAGAATCGCGGGCACCGAACGGAGCCTGGCCCGAGTGCGCGAGCGCATCGCCGGGGCGGCGTTCCTGAACGGGCGCCAGAAGGCCATCGTTGCCGCCATGGCCGAGAACCCCTTCCACGCCACGACCATCGAGGAGGTTTCCGCCGAGCACGAGGTGTCCTACTCGAGCGCCCGCACCGACCTCATGGGCCTCGTGCGCCAGGGCTACGCCCGCTGCGAGCGCCCCGATTGCGCCAACGAGCCCCACGTGTTCTGCGCCGGCCCCCGCACCCTTGCCCTGTTCCGCAGCACCGCCGGCGAGGAGGGACGACCATAGAAAAGGGGCGCGCACCGGAACTGGTACGCGCCCCTCGGGCTGCCGCGGTGATCAAACGGCCTAGTGGTGGTGCTGGCAGGCCTGGGAGGGGTCCATGATAGGGGCCTCGCCGGCGATAACGGCGGCCACGGCATCGCCCACGACGGGATGCACGTTGTCGAAGTACACGGTGATGCCCGCCTGGTTGAAGCCCGCAAGCGGACGGCCGCCCATGCCGGCGGCCACGATGGCATCCACGCCGGCATCGGCCAGAAGCCCCACGGGGCGCAGGCAGCCGCCCTCCTCATGGGGCGGATTCTCCACGCAGGTCACCTCGGTGACCGCGCCGTCGGTAACGGTGGCCACGGTGAAGCAGTCGCAGTGGCCGAAGTGACCGGCGCGCTGGGCCTCCATCGTCGCCTCGCCCATGGTGGGAACGGCCAGTTTCATCGTCGTCATGCTCGGGTCCTTTCGCTCGATCTCTCTCGGGGTACCGCCCCATTTAACCGCAACTCAGAATAATGCGCAACGAGGAACTCGTGCAAAAAAGCGGCCGCCCCGCGAACGGGACGGCCGCTTCATACGGGCACCGGGGCGCCCGCAAAGGGGGAGGCTCCTTAGAGGGCGGCCAGGGTCTCGCCGGTGTAGTAGCCGGTGGACATGCAGGCGGACACGCTCGCAAAGGACTGGAGCGCCACGGCGCCGGCGGCGTACAGACCGGGGATCTCCTCGTCGTTCGTGTCGAGCACCTGGTTGTTCGGGCCGCACATCACGCCGCCGGAGGTCTTGTAGCGGCACACGTTCAGCTTCAGGGCGTGGTAGGGCGGCTGCAGCGACTCGAGCCAGGCCTTCTTGCCGAAGTCGGTGTCCTCGCCGCCGGCCACGAGCTCGTCATAGCGGGCGAAGGTGGCCTTCAGCACGTCGGCGGGCACATCCATGCCAGCCGCCAGCTCGTCCAGGGTGTCGGCCTTCACGTACACGTCCTCATGGCTCTTGATGTTGCCCTCGACGGAATGGCCGATGGCACGGGCATCGAAGGCGCGCTGGTCGAAGATGGACCACCACTGGCGGTAGCCCGCGTCCACGGCGGCCTGGGCGGCGTCGTGGGACTGGGCCTCCTCGATGAAGCGCTTGCCGTTGGGCAGCACCAGCACCACGGGCGTCCAATAGCCCCAGGTGGTGCAGTTGGGGATGTCTCCCATGAGGTTGCAGCGCTCGAAGGAGGAGTCCATGCCGAACATCTGCGCGCCGGCAGCCTCGGCCATCTTGTGGCCCTCGCCGATGCAGCCGTGCACCAGCTGGGCGTGATTGGCCCAGGCGGGCAGGTGCTCCATGACCATCTCGCCGTTGTCGGCGAAGCCGCCGGTGGCGAGCACCGTGGCCGCAGCCTTGATGTCGGTCATCTTGCCGGAGGTGGTGTCCTCGAAGCGGCAGCCGATAACCGCACCCTCGGGATCCTTGATGAGGGCCGTGGCGCGCAGGCCGCAGCGGGTCTCCACGCCGAGTTCTCCCAGCTTCGCAGCGATGGGCTGCAGGATGTTGGGGCCGCCCGAGCCGATGCCGTCGGCCGGCAGGATCACGGAGCCGAACAGGCGGGGCAGCTCGGCCTCGGTGCAGGGCTCCTGGAACTTCGCGCCGAAGTCGTTGATGGCGGAGTCCACGAAGCGGGTGTTGGCGTAGGTCTTGCCCTTGACCCACTCGCCGAACCACTCGTACTGGTCCCAGCCGGCGCTCAGCTTCTCGGCGCTGGCCTCCCAGTACTCGTCGATGGTCATGGGGTTGCCCGCCGCTTGCTGCAGCTCGGTGCCGTTGGCGAACATGAAGCAGCAGGAGGTGGCGGAGTCGCCGCCGATCTGAGCCTGCTTCTCGGCGATGATGATCTTCTTGCCCGCCAGAGCCGGAGCCATGGCGGCGGCCAGACCGGCGTAGCCGGAGCCGATGATGAGGATATCGACCTCATCGGTGAAGTTCACCGGGGCGTAGCCCACCAGGGCCGCCTCACCGGTCTCGGCAAGCGGGGCCTCCGCCTCGTCGCCCGCGGGGCTGCAGCCCGCCAGGGCCGCGCCGGCACCGGCGACGATGCACGAGGCACCGCCGATCTTCAGAAAGTCACGACGTGAAATCGTCATACGAAATCCCTCCCTTTCTAAGGATTCGTTCGCGATCGCCGTGCCCGACCCGCCCCTCCCCTTGAGCAAGCGGGCGCCGCGCCGATGACGCGGCCGCACGGAACGATCAGTGCAACGCGAAGTCTAGAAAAGAAGGGGAATTCCCGCTCCCCCAAAAATTGGTTATCTTTGAAATAAGTCGATGACCTGCTGTTTCTTATTCACGCCCAACTTAACGTACAGGCTCTTGATGTAGCCTTGGGCCGTGGATGTGGAAATGCACAGGCCCTCGGCGATGCTCGCCGCAGTGTTTCCCTGGGCCAGGCCGACGAGCACATCGCGCTCGCGGGGCGACAGATCGTAGCGCTCGGTGAGCTCCTCCACCCGGGCGGCGCGAAACTCCTCGAAGGTGGCCGGCGGCTGCTCGACGATCACCTCCACCACCTTCACCACCCGCTTCTCCCGCGAGCTGCGGAAGCCCCAGAGCAAGAGCACCATACCGAGCACGTATACGCAGGTGACGCAAACGATGGACAGGTGCAGAAACGTGCTCCCCTCCCGGAGGTTCCCGAAATGCCATCCGAGCGCTAGGCCCACCATGAGGCACAGGCGGGTGGCAGCGGCCATGAACGCGGCAATGCCGTAGACCTCGTCCCCCGTGCGGCGGCAGGCGCGAATCACGCAAAACATGGAGAGCATGGCCGTGAAGCTGTAGGCCGAGTAGATGACCGTGCCGAGGGAGCGTCCCCAGACCTCCCCGAAATAGGGCAGCGCCAGAAAGACCGCGATCGCCCCGGGGAAGACCACCAGGTACATGAAGCGGCTGTGGGGCACGCGGGCCGTGAGGGCCACGAAGGCGATGACGAGCACGCTGCACACCAGCGACCCCTCCAGGGGCACTTGGGCGGAAATGGCGAACGAGGCGTGGGCGCAGGAGGCGTACATGTTCACCAAGCCGCAGACTAGCTCGAAGAAGGACGCGGCCAGAATGGGCGTGGAACTCTCGGCAAGGGTGCGGCGGAACCGGGCGAGGCCGGCGGGGCCGACGTGGGCGGCATCCTCCTGCCCGGCGACGGCCCGACCCTCCCCGTCATCGGCCGCCGGGACGGCACCCTCATCGTCATCGGGCAAACGAGAGAGACGCGAGCGCAGGAATCCGAAGAGCGGTACGAGCACGAGGGCCGCCGCCACCTCGAACAGGGTGGACCACAGGGGCGGCAGCAAGCGCAAACCGTAGGAACCCAGGGCGAACAGGAAGGCAGCGACGGCCAGCTGCACGATGAGCACCATGGGCGAGCGCTCGGCGCGCAGCAACTCGATAGCCGCGAACCGCACCACGGTCACCGTGAGGCCCCAGAGCACGCCGAGAAGGGACGTGGCGACCCCCTCTTCCAGCAGCGGTGCCGGAGCGAAGGCCACCACCAAGTAGATGAGGGCCACGATGAGCAGCGCGCTGCGGCAGTCGAGCCCCCAGCGACGCAAGCGGCCCGTCGCGTAGAGCGCGAACACGATGGCACAGGAAGTGAAATTCCCCAGGGCCGCACCGATCATGAACGGCAGGTCGGAGACGTAGCCGAGCGGGTCGGCGAAGAAGCCGAAGTTGGTCACGTAGCTCGTGTAGGCGACGAGCCGATAGAGCGCATAGGCGATGAGAACGGCCCAGGCCGCCGGTGTGAGAGCGCCGCGCAGCGCTCCGATGCCCTTTTCCGAGACCGTGGCCATCCCTCCCTTCGACCGCCGCGTTTCGCGCGGGCCACTGTACTCCATGGGCCGCTTATTGCGCAAGGGCGACTCCGAAGCCGCCCTTGGAAACCATGATTTCGTCGCGAGAACTACAAGTGCGCTACCACGAGGTCACCCATGGCGGCCGTGCCCACCACCTGGTCGGCCGGCGTCTCGGCGCCCTTGATATCGCCGGTGCGCCACCCCTCGTTCAGCACGGCGGTTACCGCGCGGCGAATGTCGTCGGCCGCATCGGCCATGTCGAAGCTGTAGCGCAGCATCATCTCCACCGACAGGATCTGAGCCAGGGGGTTGGCGATGCCGCGCCCGGCGATATCGGGGGCGCTGCCGTGGCTCGGCTCGTAGAGGGCCACCCCATCGCCCAAGCTGGCACTGGCCAGCATGCCCAGCGAGCCCGTGATCTGGGCCGCCTCGTCGGAGAGGATGTCGCCGAACATGTTCTCGGTCACCACCACGTCGAAGTCGGCTGGGCGGCTGATGAGCTGCATGGCGGTGTTGTCCACCAGCAAGTCCTCCAACACCACATCAGCATAATCGGCATCGTGCACGCGATGCACGATCTCGCGCCACAGACGGCTCGTCTCCAGCACGTTGGCCTTGTCCACGCTGGTCACCTTGCCCCGGCGCTTGCGGGCGATCTCGAAGGCCTGGCGAGCGATGCGCTCGATCTCGTACTCGGAGTACTCCAGGGTGTCGTAAGCCCGCTGGCCCGGAGCGCCGTCCACGCCGGCGGCCGGCTCGTCGTAGAAGCGCTCGCGACGGCCGAAGTACAAGCCGCCGGTCAGCTCGCGCACGATCATCATGTCCACGCCGTCCACGATTTCGGGGCGCAGGGTGGACGCATCGGCCAGGGCGTTGAAGATCTGCACCGGGCGCAGGTTGGTGTACAGCCCCAATGCCTTGCGAATGCCGAGCAAACCCTGCTCCGGACGAGGGGCCGTCGGATCGGTGGTGTCCCACTTCGGGCCGCCCACGGCCGCCAGCAGCACCGCATCCGATGCGCGAGCCGCCTCCAGCGTAGCCGCCGGCAGAGGCTCGCCGGCCGCGTCGATGGCCGCGCCGCCGATGAGCGCCTCGGCGTACTCGAAGGTCACCCCGTACTTCGCGCCCACGGCGTCCAGCACCTTCACGCCCTCGGCGATGATCTCCGGCCCGATACCGTCGCCGGGCAGCAGGCAGATCTTATAGCTAGTCGTCATATTACGCATCCTTTCCCAACTTCTTCTGCCACCGCGGCACCAGGCCACCGGCGTTGATGATCTCCATCAAAAACGGCGGGAAGGGCTGGGCCGTGAAGGTCGCGCCCGTGGTCTCGTCGGTGATGATGCCCGCATCGGCATCCACGCTCACCACATCGCCGTTATTGATGGCGTCCACCGCCTCGGGGCACTCCATGATGGCGAGCCCGGTATTGATGGCGTTGCGGTAGAAGATGCGGGCGAAGGACTTGGCGACGACCACGTCCACCCCCGCCGCCTTGATGGCGATGGGCGCATGCTCCCGCGAGCTGCCGCAGCCGAAGTTCTCGTCGGCCACGATGATGTCGCCGGGCTGCACCCGCTCTACGAACGTAGTGTCCAGATCTTCCAGGCAGTGCTTCGCCAACTCGGCAGGGTCGGATGTGTTCAGGTAGCGAGCCGGAATGATGACGTCGGTGTCGATGTCGCGCCCGTAGCGGTGCACGGTTCCCTTGAATTGCATGAGGCTTCCCTTCCCTATTCGGCCGCGCAAGCGACCGGCTCCAAATCCTCCGGCAGAGCGATGTGCCCGGCCACGGCGCTGGCCGCCGCCACGGCCGGCGAGGACAGGTACACCTCGCTCGTGGGGTCGCCCATGCGGCCGACGAAGTTGCGGTTGGTGGTGGCAATGGCCCGCTCGCCGGCGGCGAGGATGCCCATGTAGCCGCCGAGGCACGGCCCGCAGGTGGGCGTGGACACGGCGCAGTGGGCATCGATGAAGATGTCCATGAGCCCCTCGGCGATGCACTGCTGGTACACCTGCTGGGTGGCCGGGATCACGATGCAGCGCACATCCGGGTGCACCGTACGGCCCTTAAGCACCGCAGCGGCCTGACGCATGTCGTCCAAGCGGCCGTTGGTGCAGCTGCCGATGACCGCCTGGTCGATGCGCACATGGCGGGCCTCGGCCACCGGGCGCGTGTTGCTCGGCAGGTGCGGGAAGGCCACCGTGGGCACGATATCGGCCGCATCAATGGTGATGACCTGGGCGAACTGGGCGTCCTCATCGGAATAGTAGGCAGTATAGGGACGCTCGGTGCGGCCGTCCATGTAGGCGCGGGTCACCTCGTCCACGGGAATGAGTCCCGCCTTGCCGCCGGCCTCGATGGCCATGTTGGAGATGGACAGGCGCTCGTCCATGGGCATGGCGGCAATGGCGCTGCCGGTGAACTCCATGGCCTTGTACAGGGCGCCGTCCACGCCGATCATGCCGATGATGTGCAGGATGACGTCCTTGCCGGTCACACCCGGAGCCAACGTGCCGTCAATGACGAACTTGATGGTCTCGGGCACCTTGAACCAGGCCTTGCCGCAGGCCATGCCCACGCCGGCATCGGTGGACCCCACGCCCGTGGAGAAGGCGCCCAGGGCACCGTAGGTGCAGGTGTGGCTGTCGGCGCCGATGATGAGGTCGCCGGCGCCCACCACGCCCTGCTCGGGCAGAAGCGCGTGCTCCACGCCCATGCAGCCCACCTCGTAGTAGTGGGAAATGCCCTGCTCGCGCACGAAATCGCGCACGATCTTGGCCTGCTCGGCGCTCTTGATGTCCTTATTGGGCACGTAGTGGTCGGGCACGAGGATCACGCGATCGGCATCGAATATCGTATCGGTAATCTCGCGGACGGTCTTGATGGCGATGGGAGCCGTCACGTCGTTGGCGAGCACCAGATCCAGGTCGCATTCGATCAGCTGGCCGGGCTCCACCTCGTCAAGCCCCGCGTGGGCGGCGAGAATCTTCTCCGCCATGGTCATGGGACGGGTCACCGAAACCCCCTTTGAATACTGGGAAACCATTACTTAAAACCGCATCATTGTAGCACCGCGAACTTTTCCGCTTTGTTTCCATCGGTGAGATGCACGAGATCAAGCGGCCGCGCTCCCCCGCATGCGGAAACGCCGCTCCCGAGTGAGCTGAACCCCGATAGTGGGACTGGAAACAAAAGTTTCCAGTCCCACTCGCTTTTAAGGGGTGATGCATTGAAGCACGGAATGGATGTCAGGGCCGAGGCGGTGCGGTACTTCGAGATGGGCTTCGCGAGCAAGATCGTCGGAAGGCTGCTCGGGATACCCCACAGCACCGTCAAAAGATGGCTGTATGCTTACAGGGTGCTCGGAAAGGAGGCCCTGTTCGTGACCGCGCATCGAAGATACGACCACGAGACCAAGGTGCGGGCGGCGCGGGCCGTCGTCGAGGGGAGGACGACCAAGCCGGAGGCCATGGAGGCGTTCGGTCTCAAGTCGTCGACCCAGATAAACGCATGGCGCCGCCTCTATCGCGAGGGAGGGCCCGACGCCCTCCTCCCCAAGCCCAGGGGCCGCCCGAAGAAGCCGGAGCCCGCGTTCTCCTCCCGTGAGGAGGAGCTGGAGGCGCGCGTGCGCGAGCTGGAGCTGGAGCTCGAAATCCAAAAACGAATCAACGCCTTGGCGGAAGAGATCGAGCAGAGGCGGCGGACTCGCTGAGGCATGAATACCCCCTCGGGCTTGTGCTCGACAAGCTCGGACTTCCGAAGAGCACCTACTATCGCTACGCGGGCGGCAGGAACCCCAAGCAAGACAGATGGGCGGACGTGCGCCCCTTGGTGCGCGAGGCGTTCTCCCGCACCCCGAACGGCATGGGATACCGGCAGGTCTCCATGGCGCTCAGCTTGAGCACGGGCTCGCCGTCAGCGGCAAGACCGCGCTCAAGCTGATGCGCGAAGAGGGGCTCCGCTGCCGGATAAGGCGCAGAAGATACGACTCCTATCGTGGCGAGCAGGGCAAAGCTGCCAAGAACGCCCTGGATCGCAACTTCGCGGCAGAGGCCCCGATGACCAAGCTCGTCACCGATGTCACCGAGTTCAAGGTGGCGGGGGCCAAGGCGTACCTGTCGCCGGTGATGGACCTCTACAGCAACGAGATCGTCGCCTGGTCGGTGGCGAGGAGCCCGAACTTCGCGCAGACCATGGAGATGCTCGACGGCCTGTCCGGATCCCTCCGAGGGCCGGCCCTTCGAGTCGTTCGAATCGTTCAAGGAGCAGATCGACGCCTACATCGTCTATTGGAACACCCGGCGCTACCAAACGCGCTTGAAGGGAATGACCCCGGTGCAGTACCGAGGTCATTCGATCGGGGCCGCTTAGGAACTTTATTTAACCGTCCCACTTTCGGGGTCTAGTTCAAACGTCAACGGGCAAGAAGGGGCAGACCACACCCCGACCTACTCCTGGAGCGCCGAGCAGAGGGCGTCCAGCAAGGTGATGGCATAGTGCTGGGCAGAGCGCTCGGGACCCGCTTCCAGCCACACCTTTCCCGGCAGCAGCACCGACACGCGGGGCCATGGAGCATCGCGAGCCACATCAGCGGCTGAGGTCAGACGCAGCGCCAGGCTGTCCTCGTCCTCGTAGGACACGAGCGGCACGCCCGCTTCCGCGTCATCGGCCGAGAGCAGCACGTGAACGAGCATCATGGAGGCGTCGGGGGGCACCGACAGGCTGTCGGCGCTGATGATCTTCGAGGCCGGGTTCGTGGCCACGGCCAGGTTCGACATGCGCGAGGCCACCGACCGCGAGAAATCGTCGGTACCGAACAGGCACACGGCGTTGCGCTCCAGCACGTCGGCCGCCCGGGCGAAGCCGAGGTGGCGCGCCGGGCTGTGAGTGGCCTCCTTCCCCACCCACGAGTGGGCGAGGTTGCGCAGAGCCCCGTAGGTATAGGCCCCAGCGATGCCGTCGGAGGGCAGCCCCATGTTCAGCTGGAAACGGCGCAGGGCATCCTCGGTATGGGCGCCGAAGATGGCGTCGTCGCCCCCGTAGAAGAACCCGAGCGCGCCCAGGGCGTGCTGCAGCTCGTAGACATCATGGCCGTGGAAGTAGGGCATGCGCAGGTACAGGGTGCGGTCACCCAGGTTGAACGAGGCGTCCACCAGAGCCGACCACACCTTCTCGGTCACCTCGTCGGCCGCCGGCAGCGAGGCCGTGGCACAGAACGCGGCCAGGGCCTGGGCCGTGGCATCGTCGAAGGTGCCCGAGACGGCGTCTTCGGCAAGGTGCCCGATGCGGGCGAGGCGCTGCTGCACGTCCTCGACGGCGGCGCCGGTGTCGTTGCGCTTGATAGGCTCCATGTTACTTCAACCTGTTCACGAACCAGTCGGCCATGGACACGAGCAGATCGCGGTAGGGCGACGGCTCGATGGCCGCCACCAGCCGCGCCTTCGCGTTCTGGCTGAGCTCCTCGGCGTAGGTGCGGGCATACTCCACGGACCCGGCCCCTTCCATGATGGCCACGGCCTCGGCGAGCACCTCCGGATCGCGCTCCTTGGAGGAGAGGATCTCGACGAGCCGCTCGCGGGCCTCCGGCGCCGCGTTCTGGAGGGCGTGCACGACGACGAGGGTGCGCTTGCCCTCGGTGATATCGCTGCGGAAGTCCTTCTTCTTGGCCTCGTCGGTGCCCACGAGGTTCAGCAGGTCGTCCTGGATCTGGAAGGCCAGGCCGGTATCGAGGCCGTAGCTGCGCAGGGCATCTACCGCCTCCTCGCTGGCACCGCCCACGATGGCACCCACGGCCAGGGGCACGGCCCCGGAATAGTGGGCGGTCTTGTGGATGGCCATGGTAAGGTAGTCCTCGGGTGTGATGTCGTAGCGGCCGTCGCGGGCCCAGCCCAGATCGAGGGCCTGCCCCTCCACCGTGCGGCAGGTCATGGAGATGAGCTCGCTAATGACGCGCACCTTCGTGGCGTCGTCGAGCAGCGGGTCGTTCACCACGGGGCCGTTGACCATGGACAGCGCCAGGTCGCCCATGTTGATGGCCAACCCCAACCCCTCGGTGAGGTGCAGGCAGGGCTCGCCGCGGCGCAGCTCCGCCTCGTCGGCGATGTCGTCGTGGATGAGAGCCGCGGAATGGAAGTGCTCGATGGCCGCCGCCGACGTGGTGGCGCGATCGGGGTTGCCGCCGACGGCCAGGCAGGCCGCGTAGCAGATGAGCGGACGATGGCGCTTGCCAGCGTTCTCGCTGTACTGGTACAGCGGCCCGTAGAGGTAGCGGTCCATGTCCCCGTGGGTGCCATGGGGAATGTAGCTGTTGATGAGCTCCCCGACCGGATCGGCATAGCTCCTGAGATAGGCTTCGAAACTGGTGGGCGTCTCATCGACGCCGGCGAGGATGTCTGAGATATTCTTCATAGCGCTTTCTTGCCGTAGGTCGATCGTTTCAGCATCGAATCATAATACCACGGCCCCCGCCCCCGCGCGGTCCCGATCAGCCCACCGACAAGAATGTAAGATTGATGGCACGACTAAGAACGCGAGAGCCTGGGAGGCGTCCGCTCCCCGGGCGCTACAGGCCCAGCTCTTGATAGAGGCTTTGGCGATAGGCGGGGTCGGCCGAAGCGCGGCTCAAATCATCGAGGCGCCCCGCTTCGATCAGCTGCGAAGCCAGGGAGGCGAAGCGGGCCTCACCTTCCTCGCGACCTTCTTCGCGACCTTCTCCCCGAGCCTCTTCCTGAAGCATGCGGCCCCGAATGCGTTCTCGGCGCTCGGCGTTCTCCACGATGGTGCTGACCGACCACACCTGCTCCACCCACTTCCGATTCTCGTTGGCCTTCACGACCGCCGCATCGATCTTGCGCGAAAGCGGCCCCGAGACCCTGCCCGTTTGCATATATCTTAGCAGATCGGCCAAGGCCTCGCCCTCTGCAGCCTCCCAGGCCCTCGCATTAAGAGCGAGCCAATGGGACCCATCGCCCAGGGGCAATTCGGGAACCAGATCGCACGTGCGCTCGAAACGATAGAGCGGGACGTCGTAGCCGAAGGGATCTTGGCTGCACAGAAAGACGATGAAGCTCTCGGGCAGCTGGTCGTAGTCGCCGCCCGAGGGAAGCTCGCGCACATCGAGGGCCGACTGGTAGTAGCGAAACCGCTTTCCCAGTCGCAGTTCCGGCTGCGCCTGCATCTCGAGATCGTACACGCGCTCGGGAAAACCGCTCTCCTTGGCGTACACGTCCATGCGAATGCCGCGGTTCTCAGGCGATGGATCGACGACCTGCTCGGCGTTCAGATAGTCGATGCGCACGACATCGATGTCCAGCACCGCCTTGATGACATCGCGGCAAATCGACTCATCGGTCATGACCAGATTGAACATCCAACCATTGGAGAAATCAACCATCCTCTGAAGCATCCTGCGCCGCCCTTCTCTCGATTCTCTATTACGTCAAGAGAAGCCTAGCATCCCGAAACCGTGGAGATGACGTGGGAAAACCGTACCTGACACCCGCCGCGCACCGTCGCCGCGCCGCTGTGGAGCCGTGCCCTGTTCGCCGCAAAGTCGCAACTCGGCCGGGGCAGAGTCTCATCCCACCCGCAGCGGAGTAGCTCCCGGAGCAACCTTCAGTCCTCGGCCTCGCGGGACCCCGATCGGGCCACCGACAAGAATGTAAGATTGATGGCGTTACACGAGGCGAGCGTAGTCTTGGGTTTGGTGGAATACGTGGGCCACGACAACCATACCTTCATGCACTTTGTACAGCATGATGTAGTTGTTCGCCAGAGCCGTGCGGTATCCCCGCGCGGCCAACTCGGGCACGCGGGACAGGGCGAATATCTCGGGGGTCTCCGCAATCAGGGACAACTGCCTGTCGAACGTATCCATGAAGTTGGCTGCCGCCTGCGGGCTCTTGAGAACTTCGGCCAAATAGGAGGCGATGGTGCGGTACTCCCGCTGCGCCTCATCGAGAATGACCTTCTTACAGGCCATATTCATTCCTGAGCGAGGCCGCGAACTCGTCGTAGTCGCCGTAGGCGTCGGCCTCCATTTCCTGCTCCGCAAGCAGCATGCGGGAGAGCAATCGAGCGCGCGCCACCTCGTCTTGGACGATGCGGTACTCATGCTCGCTGAGACAGTGCATGATCTCGTAGCCGTTTTTCGTCACCGCCACATCGTGCTCGCGCTCAACGAGAGCAGCGAACTCGGCCGTACTCTTCAGGTCTCTCACGGGAACGCAGGTAGCCATCAATGCCTCCTTAGGAATATGGCCTAATTGTACCACATTCCAAGGATGCAGTCGTTCCAGCTGAAACGCCATGCCGGCAAAGCTTGTCCTATATGCCATTCCCGCACCTCCGCAGAACCGGGCCGCCAATGCCGGCACAGCCTAGCATCCCGAAACCGTAGAAATGACGTGGGGGAACCGCACCCGGTGCCCGCCGCGCACCGTCGCCGCGCCGCCGGGGAGCCGCGCCCCGCTCGCTGTCCCGACGAGAACCATGGGGAAATCCACCTCGATCTCGCCCCCTTGCTATGGGCATTCACGTGAAAACAGCGCCCAACTTCCACTAGCGACAAACGCCCGCGAGACACCCTGCCTTGGGACACACCTCTTCTCTTAAGAAGCGGGCATCACAGGAGCCACGTCCTCAGCGATGGCCGCGAGCGCTACCTGGCCTAGAGCGGCGAAGACTCCGTACTCGGCACCGCGGGACAGCCGTGCGACCGCCTCCTGGGTCTGCTTCATGAAATCAGGCAGCCACCGTGATGCGTGCTCATTCCAAAATGCCGCAATCCGGGCACGCCACAAAGCCGCGTCATCATCGCGGTCCTCATGCAACGCTGCCGCCAGGCTGCCATACAAATACGACAGGAACGAGAGCTCATTCCACACGCTATCAGAGGGCTCGCGGCGAGCATCCGCGGGCATCACCCCCGCCTCGCGCATATGCCGCTCCACATCGAGCTGACACGGCGAGCGAAACAGCACGGGCAAACCATCATGACCGAGGCTCCCATGGCGAAATGCTGCCTCGTAAGGCCACACCGCCGCCTCTCCACCGGGAAGGAGGTAGAGCACCGTATGATCCCGCCGAAGACGATGAAACAGATCTTCGACGTTGTCCTTGCATATTTTTCTCAACAATCCCTCGATCTCTCTTGCCTTTGAGCCAATCCCCATATCACCGAGGCAGGATGCCACATCACCGCCATACGCCCCATCAACAACGGCACCCGCCAAGACGCGAGTTGGAAAGGAAAAAGTGGTTGCAAGAAGTTCACACGCATCTGCCCGACCGACAATAAACCTCAAACTGTCTTGGTTTTCCATTGCTTCACATCCCTTCCCAAAACGGGCACCGTTATCGGGTGCCCGTTTGCCTCATTTACCTGGAGGATCTTGAACCGTCTCGACCCCGATCCCTACTTTAAGTAGTACACACTCGGCTGCGTGCCCGCATCATCTCTCAAGAAAGCCGTCTCGCGTCCCTCAATGGCCTTCGACACATCTGAATCGGGATCATCCAAATCGCCCCAGTAGCGGGCGCGCCCCGGACACAGCTGCATGCAGGCGGGTACGTCATTGCGATCGATAAGGTTATAGCAGAAGGTGCACTTCTCTACCGTGCCCGGATTATGGGGAGGCGCGTCAAACTCGCCTACCGCCATTTCAAGATAATGCTCGGGATTGTCGCTGATAAGTGTGCGCACTCCGTCGTAGGGACAAGCCTTAGTGCAGCTCTCGCAGCCAATGCAAAGCTCGGAATCAACCCAAACGATGCCATCCTCGCGTTTCTGCGTAGCTCCCGTCGGGCACACCGAAAGACAAGAAGGTTCGGCGCAATGCTGGCATTGCACAGGTAAAAAGGACAGTATGCAGTTGGGGAATTCACCACCGGCGTTATCGTTTGCCACCGCTCCTCGCGCCACCGCCGTGCCAAAATCATCCCAAATATCATTCGATTTGGTGTAGACGACGTTATACACAAGTTCTTTTGGCAGATTATTGGATATCTTGCATGCCTCGGCACAGGCTTGACACCCAATGCAGCGCACCAGATCAATTGCCATTCCATAATGAGTCATCGCGACATTCCCCCTTACATCTTCTCAATTGCGACAGCAACATCGTTGTAAGACTGATCTGCGCAAGCTTGATTGTATTCGCTGAAAGATATGTCGGCTGTATTGCCATCGATAAATTCCCACGCCTGATAGCTACGCGGGCACGAGAGTGCCCCTCGTTGCTGTCCCGCATTTATCGTGGCAACCAGGACCGCATGTCCTCGATCGTTGTAGAGTTTGACCTTGTCTCCTTCGGCAATCCCATATTCCTCCGCATCCAAAGGATTGATGCGCACGATAGGCTGACGCTCGAATTCTTTGAGAGAGTGGACGTCCCACCACTGAGTATGGGTTCGCGTTCTCATATGATCAGAACAAACGCTAAAGGGGTATTTTTCCCGCAAAGGCAGCGACGGATGGGCTTCCAAGGCAGGCTCCCAGTAAAGAAAGAGCCGTTCCTTCTCCGGATCGAACTCCTGTCCCCAGTTCATGTCGGGAGCGGGATTTTCCTGGTAGAAGCGCGCCCTTTTGGTGGGAGTCCCGAAGATGCCGCCTTCAAAGGCGTAATCCACTTGAGGCCCTTGCCACATTGCCTTTTGCTCTTTCAGAGCTTCCAATGTGATACCCTGCGCCCTCATGGAGTCTATATCGAGGTATTTTCGAATATGCTCCTCTTCGTCCCAATTGAACTGGTCGCCATAGCCCATTCCCGCGGCAAGCAGTTTGTAGATTTCAAAATCAGGCTTGCTCTCGTAAAGCGGCTCGATGGCCTTTTCGTTCCACTTGAGATAGGGCATCCAAAGCGCTCGAACGTGAATATCCACACATTCGAACCAATGGCAAGCCGGCAGAATGATATCGGCATACCGAGCTGTTTCGGTAAACGTCATTTCCTGCACAACGACAAATTCGATCTCCTCGAACATCTTCACATTCGTCAGATGCTCCGTTTGACAGACAATGGGATTCGAGCATGTCACATAAAAGCTCTTGAGCGGAAAGGGCTCTCCGAGACGCTTACCCGTCTGCTGAATGGAATAGATGGTATTCCAATTCAACACCGGCCCTGGGCCCTGGGGAAGGTTACCGTCCTTATCGGGCGTCGCGTAGATTCCTTCCGAATTTCCCATAGCAGCTACGCTGCACATTCCGGCACCCGCACCAGGTTTCCCCAGATTACCCGTAATGAGATGCAGCGCATAAATGCATCCATAGCTGTAAGTGCCGTTGTTGTATTGATTGATCCCGAATTGCAAGTACCCCATCACCGGCCCTTCTTGGGCATAGATTCGAGCGAGTTCTCTAATCTCATCAGCAGGGACACCGCACGCCTCCGAAGCACGTTCAACGGTCCATTTTCCCACTTCAGCTCTTATGAGCTCATAGACAGTCACGACGGATATGCCGTTGATGGGGGGCACGTCCTCGAGCGTCGGACGAACGGCCTTTTCAAACGAGACAGCCGCACCGGCCTCTTCATCCCATACGGCAAAAGGATCGTTCGGAACCTCCTCGCCTTTTGCGTTCTTGACAACAGTGGGCTCAACACCCAGTTCACTCATGCGCAGAAAGGTATGATCGTCTTTGACGAGAAATGGAGCCTCTGTATGATCGCGAATGAATTCTTCGTCCTGCCATCCCTGCTCGAATATTTCGTACAGCGCACCAAGGGCCAGCGCCCCATCGGAGCTTGGAAAAACAGGGATGAACTTGTCCGACTTGGATACCATGGTGTTGTAAGTAATGTCGACGCTAATTACCTGCGTGCCGCTTTCCCTGGCCTCCAAAATGAAATGTGTAAGCTGCTTCTCTGAGATAACCGGATTAGAACCCCAGATGATAAGCGTCTTCGCATCGCCGAACTTCTCGGGGTTTATTCCGCCGCCCCACACTCCACCGCCAAGCATCTTGGTCATACGGTCAATGATACTATTGTCGCGATCCTGTCTCATAGTCGAAAACCCAACCAAATTCTGGAAATAGAGCATCCCCGACCCCGGCTGAGGCGAACCGCCGCATAAACCGCCGTTTCCGCTACCCGTGAACATCGCGATGGACTGCGATCCATACTCATCAGAGTACGACTTCCACTTAGTCGTTATTTCCTCGATCGCTTCATCCCATGAAATGCGCTCGAATTCCATCGTGCCTCGTGCGCCAACGCGACGCATCGGATATTTGACGCGCTCAGAGCTGTAAACACGCTCAGGATGCGATAGGCCTTTGGGACAAATTCTGTTCCAGGCAGGATTCGGCAGATCTCGTGCCGTAGTGCGTACGATCTGCCCATCGCGCACATGCACATTGAGGTGGCAGGCATTGAGACATTGGGAACGGCAACAACCTGCGTATACCTGCGTTTCTGGAATTTCCTTCGTCGCCTCACCGCCAGTCTCCGACAAGTTCTCTTTTGCTGGCGCGCAACCGGCCAGGGCGCCGGCGGCGGTGAGCGCGGCGGCTCCCTTGATGAAGCTCCTGCGCGAGAAACCCCTATCCGTCTTCGATTCGGTCATGTCATACTCCTCTCTCTCCCTCGGGTTTAGGGCGGACGAGAGCGGCGGGGAGGGATCGGCGCTCTCGTCCAGCCTCGGTTGAAAGGTCCTCCTCTGATCCTTTCGATGATCCCATTGTGCCGAAGCCCCCTGTTAATGGCGATACGCCGCACCTAAGCTTTGGGTTAAGTTGATATTAACTGGAAATTAAGAGAGCACTGCCATAGGCTTTGAACGGGGCGGTTTAGGATTTGTCGACGTTTCATTTTAGGATTTGGCACCCTACCGCGCCTCTCCGATAAACCCCATGGCGTACATAGGCAAGTACGTTATCGGCCCCTCTTCCGCGACATTGGACTCACAGAACACGAGCGCTCGCTTGAATTGATAGTTCTTCGTGCCGAGCAAGTTATTCAGAGCGCTGTGGCGGCGATAATCCTTGCCCGACTTTATCTCGCAAAGCGTGATGCCGCCCTGGCGATCCTGCAGAACGAAATCGATCTCCCCGACCTTGCTCGTGTTGTAGTAGAACAGATCGAACCCGTGGCAGCGCAACTCCTGAGCAGCGACGTTTTCGAAAACCGAGCCGAAATTGATGCTCGACTTGCGGTTCAGTATCTCTATGTCCACCTCCCCCATAAGCTGCGAGGTCAGCAGCCCCACGTCGTTCATGTACAGCTTGAACGCATTTCTATCAGCCGAAAGCCTCAGGGGAAAGACCGGCTCGGTCACGCGCTCCGTCTGCAGCACGATGCCGGCGCTTTCCAGCCAATCGAACGCCGTTTCCAAATTCGCGAAACGCAGGTTCTTGCCAAGGCGCGTGTACTTGAAGCGCTTGTTCGGCTTGTTCAGTTGCGCGGGAACCGACTCGTACACCATCTCGATCTGCCGCGCCTCGGTTTTGTCGACCACATATTTCGCTATATCGCACTCGTAAAGATCGACGATTGCCCTTTGGCTGTTGCGCGTCTTGACCAGATCGTTGGAGTCGACGAACGCCCGCACGGTATCGGGCATTCCCCCAACCAAGAGGTAGCGGTAGAACTCGTCGATGAGCATCTCGTGAATGAAGTCGGGGACCTCCTCTCCATCGCACACCGCCTGACGCGCTCGCTCGAGCACCGCAGCGGGAACGCCGCGCGCCCAGCAGAACTCCTCGAAGTCGAGCGGATACATATCCATGATCTGCAGATAGCCAACGGGCAGCGACCGCGCGGGGAAGGCATCGAGGCCCAGCAACGATCCTGAGAGGATCACATCGTAGGAAGTTCCCTCGAGCAGGAACTTTACCAACGTGAGCACATCCGAACATTCTTGCACCTCGTCGAGGAAAATGAGGGTGTCGCCCTCCTTCATTTCCACGCGGCTCAAGGCGGAGATGCGCAGCAGGAGATCTTCGGCATCGACAGCGGCGTCGATGGTCTCGACGGCGGTGGCGTTCTGGAAGAAGTTTATCTCGGCCACCTGCTCGTAATGGACACGCGCGAACTCTCGGATGGTGGTTGTCTTCCCTACCCGCCGGGCGCCCATCACAAGGAGACCCTAGGTTGTTTTTTCGGCTTTCCAGCGCGCAATGGCATCGTAGGCTTTTCGCTTCAGCACGGCAAGTCTCCTAGGATAGCTTGACCTCGGATAACAGCAAAACTTGCATGCATTTACCCCATTTGGTCGCAAAACTTGCACCAACTTTAGCTATTTTGGACGCAAAACTTGTACCGATTTCAGGTGTTTTAGTCGCAAAACTTGTTACCCCAGGGTATCGGCCATTTTGTAGCCGACGCGCTGCACCGTCAGCAGGTACTTGGGCTCGCTGGGGTTCTCTTCTATCTTCTCGCGGATCTTCCGCACGAACACCGTGATGGAATTGGAGTGCACGTCGGCCTCCCCCTCGCCCCAGATGTACTCCTGAATCTGGCTGCGGGTAAACACCTTGCCCGGGTGCGTCGCCAGAAACGCCACGATCTCGAACTCCTTAGTGGTGAGGTTCGCGGGGCGCCCTCCCACGAGCACCTGATACTCGTCGAAGCGCACTTCCAAGTCGCCGATGGTCACCGTGCCGTCGCGGTTGGTGCAGCGGGCGAACTCGATGGTGTCCTTGTGGCGGCGGATGTGGGCCTCGATGCGCAGGATGAGCTCCGTGGCGTCGAAGGGCTTGGTCACGTAGTCGTCGCCTCCGGCCCGAAAGCCGATGGACTTGTCCACGATGTCGGTCTTCGCCGACAGGAAGATGATGGGAATGCGCCGCCCCGCGGCCCGGATCTTCGCGCAGAGGTCGAAGCCGTTCATGCCCGGCAGCATCACATCTAAAAGCAGCAGGTCCGGCTTCTCCGTGGCGAGCATATCCAGACCCGTTTCGCCGTCGGTGGCCCCGCAATACTCGTAGCCGTTCTTCACGAGCAGCTTCTCGATGGCCACCTGCAGGCTCTCCTCGTCGTCGATGAGCATGACCTTGTACATCGTCGGCTTCCTTCCCTCGCTGCCGCGCCGGTCCTTCCCTCCGCCCGACCCGCTTACTCGTCCTCGTCCAACTCTACCACGGCAGAGGCGGGAATGCGCACGGTGAACGCGCTTCCCTCCCCCAGCACGCTTTTCACCGTCACCGTATACCCCTGGGCCGCGGCGTACTCCCGCACGAGCGCCAGACCCAGCCCGCTGCCGCTGTAGATGCGGGTGGGCGAGCTGTCCACCTGGAAGAAGCGGTCGAAGATGCGCTCGCGATCCTCCTCGGCGATGCCGATGCCGTCGTCGGCCACGGTCACGAGCACATCGCCCGTGGCCGCATCCCGGGTCGCCCCGATGGATACCGAGCCGCCGGGCGGCGTGAACTTCACGGCGTTGGTGCCGAGGTTCTCCAGAATGCGCAGCATCTTCTCGTAGTCGCCGTTCACGAGGGGCACGTCCGGGGCCACGGCGGTGGTCAGGCCCACCCGTGCCCCTAGGGCCAGGGGCCCCACGGTGCCCTGAACCGAGGCCACGATATCGCCCAGGTCCATCAGCTCCATGGACACGGCCATGGCCCCCGCGTCCGACCGGGCGATGTCGAGCATGTTGTTGATCATGCCCAGCAGCACCGAGCTGGACTTGCGCACCTCCTCCCAGCTGGAGCGTTCCTCGGCATCGGTGCCGCCCGATTCCAGGGCAATTTGGGACAGGGTGATGATGGAAGTGAGCGGCGTGCGCAGCTCGTGGTTCACCATGGAGAGCATATCGCTCTTGAACTGGGATTCCTTCGCCAGCTTCTCGCTTAAGGCCTCCAAGCTGTCCCTTTGGGCGGCCAGCTCCTCGTTGGCTCGGCGCAGATCCTGGGTACGAGCTTCCACCTGCTCTTCCAGCCCCTCGTAGGTCACCCGCAGCTCGCCGGCCATGGCGTTGAACCGCTCGATGAGGCTGGACACCTCCCGGGCTGTGCCCGCATCGTCCATGGAATGGCCGAGCCGTCCCTCGCCCACCTCCCCGAAGGCCCGCTTCATGGCCTCGAGGGGCCGCAGCACGAAGACGGTCATGAGCCCGAAGACCACCAGGCCGATGAACGTGGCCAGCAGCAGGAAAAACCCCACATCGCGCACGACGTTCTGGCGCAGGGCCCGGTACTGCTGGTCCAGCGGAATGACCACGCTGATGGCGCCGCCGATGGAATCGAGGGTCCAGCCCTCCTTCGCGAAACCGGTGATGTCGATCTCCCCGGCCGGCTCGCCGTGGCATTCCAGGCAGCTCTCGTTCACCCGCAGGGCCTGGACGTAGCGGAACTGGGCCGCTCCGTCGTCGGCCGCCGTGCGCACGCGCCCGTCCCCATCGGTCCCGCCGTCCATGATGCGGTAGAACTCGGTGACGTCCTTCTCGGCGTTGAACAGGGTGAGGGCCTCGGCCTCGAAAGCATCGGGCTTGTCCTGGGCGCGGCGGGGCTCGAAGTTCGTGTAGCGGATGGCGTAGTTGTTCCCCGCCGAGAAGATGGCCCCCACGCTCTTGCCCACCACAGCGCAGTGGAGCCCCTTGAACTCGTAGGTGCCGTCGCTCGTATTGTTGATGGTGTACTGGGAATTGTCCATGAACTGCCAGACGGCGTCCATCTCGCGGGCGAAGGTGCGGGCCTCTTCCACGAGGGAGGCCTCCATGTGCTCGGTCTGGGTGCGAATGTCGAAGAGGGTGAAGACGACCGTGGCGATGACGAAGACGACCGTGAGCACCAGAACGGAGATCACCCGCAGGCTGACCGTGCGCATCCTCATGGCGACCCCCTCTCCGCACCAAGCGATACGGTGTTCTCACCATGCCATGGTACCTCCGCCCGCCCGCGCGGGCGAGTAACTTTTGCCTAAGGTTTTGATTAACGGGAGATTAAGGAGCCCGGAAACCGAGCCCGGGGCCGTTTCGTGGTATGATGGCCGACGCGATCTATCGCCTGTGGGAGCGTGGCGGAATGGGCATACGCAGCGGACTTAAAATCCGCCGCCGCAAGGCTTGTGGGTTCGAGTCCCACCGCTCCTACCAACTTCTCTTCTGTGTTTTCGCGCGCACGGCCCTCTTCTTAGGCGCAGCCCTTGGCCGCTTCCCAGATCATGCCCCGTAGAATGTCCGACTCGCTCGCCGTGTAGCCGTCGGCGCCGGCCAGGGCCAGCACCTCTTCCAGAATGACGAGCCCCGCCACGATGACGCCGGCCCGCTTGGGGTCGAGGCCCACGGTGGCCCGGCGCTCCTCGAGGGGCACGGCCGCCAGGCGCTCGCCCATGGCCCGCAGCTCCGGGGCCGTGACCTGAGCCCCGTGCACCCGGGACGAGTCGTAGACCGCCAACGCCTCCCGAATGGCCACCACACTCGTGGCGGTACCGGCCACGGCCACCACCCGATCGATGGCGAAGCCATCCTCGGCCAGAGCCTCGAAGTAGGGCGCCATGGTCTCGCGCGCCCATGCCCGGGCCGCGGCCAGCGCGTCGGGCGCAGGGGGGTCGTCGCGCAGGAAGCGCTCGGTCAGCCGGCGGCAGCCCACGTTGAAGGAATGGGAGGCCACGGGCGCCGCGCCCGCGCGGCCGGCGATGAGCTCGGTGGAGCCGCCGCCGATATCCACCACGAGCAGGTTCTCGTCGGGGAAGTCGGCCGAGGCGCCGGCGAAGGTGAGAGCCGCCTCCTTCTCACCGGGAATGACCGTGAGGGTCACGCCGCGCTCGGCGAGGCGGGCGGCGAACTCGTCGGCATTGGCGGCATCGCGGGCCGCTGAGGTGGCCACGGCAATGAGACGGCGCAGAGGATGGTCGGGGGTGTCGCAGCGGGCGAGCACCTCACCATAGCGGTCGACGCAGGTGAGCACGCGGCCCATGGCCTCCTCCGAGAGGCGCCCCGCAGCATCCACGCCCACGCCCAGATCGGTGATGGCGTACTCCTTGGCCACCTCGGTCAGGGAGCCCCCCTCCACATCCGCCACGAGCAACCGGCAGGTGACCGTTCCGATATCAAGGGCTCCGTAACGGCCGTTTTCGCAGGTCATGAAAGTTCTCCCTTCTGTTCGGGCAGCTTTGCCCGAACGCGCTACTTCACGCCGAAGATGGGATCGAGGATGCTCGAGTACCAGGTGTCCGGCAGCTCGATGTCCTCGGAGAGGATGTTGCCGCGGAACTCCGGCTTCTCCCTCGTCTCCAGGCCGCCCACGGACACGGCGTGCTCGCCCTCGCGCACCCAACCGAGCTGGGTGCGGGCGGCATCCTCGATGCCCGCATCGGTCTGGAGGGCGTCCACCTGGGCGCCGAGGGCCTCGTTGCGCTCCACCACGGCCTCGTACTCGGCGGAGAGGCGGTCGCGCTCGCGCATGTCCACGTAGAGCTGCTGGGCCGGCCCGTAGAGGAAGGCCACGGCGAAGGCCACGCAGAGGGCCGTGGCCGCCAGCCCCATGAGGGGCGGCCGCGCGAACAGCGACGGCTTCTCAGCCGTGGCCATGGCGGCACGGCTGCGCCGGGCCGAGCCCGAGGCCGCCTGCTGCTGCATGCGGGAGGAGCGCTTGTGGGACGAGCCCATCTCCCCCTTGTACACCGCTGCTCGGGGACCGCCCTGGGCGGCGTCGGAGGCCTTACCGGCCTCGTACTGGCGGAAGTACTCCTTGCCGGCCCGCTCCTTGGTGCGCTCCCGGCGCTTGGCGGCCAGACGGCCCAAAGGACCGCGCTCCCGCTCCTCGAGGGCGGCCAGCAGCCGCGCCTCGTATTCCTCGCCGGCCTCGTCCTCGGCCCGGCCGGCGGCCCCAGAGAGGAAGCCGTCATCGGGACGGGGCCGCGCCGAGGTGCCGCCGTCGTACCAGCTCGGCGTGGGGTTGTGGGGCCGGGCGGCCCCCGCGGTGCGCAGCGGGGCCGCGGAAGACGCCGGACGGGCACCCGGGAAGGCCGCAGCGGTGCCAACGACAGCGTGGCCGGCGGGGCACTCGGCCCCGGTCGGCGAGCCCGCGGGCCGCCGGCCAGTCGAGCGCACGCGCACTTCCCCGGCTCCGTCGAGAACAGCCGCCGCGGTGCGGCCGGCGGGGCGCGCAGACCCGCGCCCGGGCACACGAGTGCCCGCAGCGGCGCGGCGCGCTGCGTCGAAGGAGACGATGTTGGCCTGGCGTGGCACGGGGGCGGAACTTCCTTTCGCTGCCGGGGTTCGTTTCTGGGGCGGGTAGTCAGTCGAAAGCGGATGGGTCGGTCGGGCGCTGGGGCCGTTTACAAGTTGAGGCCCTTGACGAAGGCCTCCCATTTCTTGAAGGATTCGTCGCTGATGGCATGCTCCATCTGGCAGGCCTCGTCCTCGGCCACATCCGGCGGGATGCCCACGGCCTGGGTGAGGAAGTCGAAGAGCATGCGATGGCGGCCGAGGACCGAACGACCGTAGGCGTAGCCCTCCTCGGTCAGGGTGATATCGCCGTAATGGGGCTGGATGACGAGCTGCTGCTCCTTCAGGGCGGAGATGGCCTTGTTCACCGAGGCCTTGGAGACACCCAGCTTGTTGGCCACGTCCACCGAGCGCACGGGGACATCCGTCGTGCCTCCCAGCATGACGATGGCCTCGAGGTAGTCCTCGTGGGACATGGATGTCTTCACCACAGCGCTCTCCTTATCAGATACGTCATGTCATGGTATCACGGCCCCCGGCAAAAAACGAGGCTCGGACACAGAGTTCCGAGCCTCGTTCACATTGTTTTCGCCAACGGTTTGCCAGCGGTTGCTTGACCTGCGAGGGGAGCCGTGCTTCCCCGTCTGCGTGCGGTCCCGCAGTCCGTGGCGCCGGCCGCAGCCCCGGGCCGCGCGACCCCGCGTCACTTACCCCTTCCGCACCGCCTCCCCTATGGCGGCCGCCATCGATTCCGCTGCCGCGCATCCGTCGCAGCCGTGGCAGCCTCCCTCGCACCGGTCGCCGCAATCGCACAGACCGCGACGAGTCATGCGGCGGATGGCGAGCACCGCGAGGGCCGCGATGACGATCAGAACGGCGATGGTGGGTCCATTGAGAATGAGTTCTTGCATGGCGAATCCTTTGCGATCATGCCGCCCCGGCAGGCGCCGCGACCACTTCCACAGCGTGGGATGGCGCGGGCACCTGGCGGGAAACGGACGTTTAGGCGTTGTCGGCCGCTGTCTTCAGCGCGGCCGCGCCTGGCTTGGCGACAGGGCGGAACAGCAGGAAGAGCGTGCCCGCGGCCACGGCAACGGCCAGGACCGTGAAGGGGTTGAAGGCGACTTCGCCGGTGGCCAAGCCGACAAACTGATAGAGCATGAGGCCCACGCACCAGGCGAAGGCGGTCATGTAGCCGATGGCGGCCCAGGTCCACTTCGCGGACATCATCTGGCGGCGGATGGTGCCGATGGCGGCGAAGCAGGGGGCGCACAAGAGGTTGAAGGCGCAGAAGGCCACGATAGCGGCGCTGCTGCCGCCGAGCATGGCGGCAAACGACGCCCACAGGCTGGGATCGGCCTCGCCCACTTCGCCAAGGCTCGTAATGACACCCACGGTGGCCACGACGTTCTCCTTGGCCACCAGCCCCGTGATGGAGGTGACGGCGGACTCCCAGTTGCCGAAGCCGAGCGGCGCGAAGATCCAGGCGAGCAGGTTGCCCAGACCGGCCATGAGGCTGTACTGGATGTAATCGTCCATCTCGGAATCGAGCAGGCCAAAGGCGCCCTCGTAGAAACCGAAGTTCAGCAGGAACCAGATGACCATAGAGGACAGGAAGATGATGGTACCGGCCTTCACCACGTAGCTGCGCACGCGCTCCCACATGGACAGAAGCACGTTCTTCACCGTGGGCAGATGGTACTGGGGCAGCTCCATGATGAAGGGGGCCACCTCGCCGGCAAAGGCGCGGAACTTCTTCAAGATGATGCAGGACAGGATGATGGCAGCCAGGCCCAGGAAGTAGAACACCGGGGCGACCCACCAGGTGGCCTCGTAGTCGCCGCCGGCGAGCGCGCCGAACACGAGCGCGATGATGGGCAGCTTCGCGCCGCAGGGGATCATCGTGGTGGTCATGATGGTCATGCGGCGGTCCTTCTCGTTCTCGATGGTCTTGGTGGCCATGACCGCGGGCACACCGCAGCCCGAGGCGATGAGCATGGGGATGAAGGACTTGCCGGACAGGCCGAAGCGCCGGAAGATGCGGTCCATGATGAAGGCGACACGGGCCATATATCCGCAGCCCTCCAAGAAGCCGAGCAGGATGAACAGCACGATCAGCTGCGGAACGAAGCCGATGACGGCACCCACGCCGGCAATGATGCCGTCGAGCACGAGCGATTGCACCCACGGTGCCGCGCCGACGGACTCAAGCCAGCCGCCCACCACCACGGGCACGCCCACGTGGTAGAGGCCGTAGTCGGCCGGGTCGGGCTCTTCCAGCTCGCCGGCCTCGAAGGCAGCGCTGCCCTCGGCGGTTTCCAAGATGCCCTCGAACTCCTCGACGGCCGCGTCGTACTGCTCGGTGCCGGTGTAGAGCCAGCCGTCGCCGAACAGGCCGTCGTTGGCCCAATCGGTCACGAGCGTGCCCACGGTGGACACCGAGATGTAGTACACGAGGAACATGATGACGACGAAGATCGGAATGCCGAGGACGCGATTGGTGGCCACACGGTCGATCTTCTGGGTGGTGGTCATGGCCCTCGGCGACTTCTTCACGCAGGCGTCGCAAACGGCAGTGATGCCATCGTAGCGCTCGTTGGTGATGATGGACTCGGCGTCGTCGTCCTCGGCGTCTTCCACCGCGTCGCGGATGGCGGCGATGGAGGCGATCTCGGCGGCCGGCAGATTCAGCTTGTCCACGGTGAGCTGCTCGCCTTCGAAGAGCTTGATAGCGTACCAGCGGCCATGGCGGCCAGCGATACGGTCCCCGGCGATGGCGGCGATGTGCGCCAGGCCCTCCTCCACGTCGTTGGAAAAGCGCAGGGTGGTCGCAGGAGCAGCACCGGCCGCGGCGGCCGCGCGGGCGGCCTCGATGACCTCAGCGGTGCCGCGGCCCTTGAGAGCGGACGTCTCCACGATGGGGCAGCCCAGGCGGGCAGAGAGGCCGGCTACGTCGATGGTATCGCCGTTCTTCTCCACGAGATCCATCATGTTCAGGGCGATGACCACCGGAATGCCCAGGTCGATGATCTGGGTGGTGAGGTAGAGGTTGCGCTCGAGGTTGGTGGCGTCCACCAGGTTCACCACCACATCGGGCTTGCCGCTCATGAGATAGTCGCGGGTGACGATCTCCTCGGGGGTGTAGGGCGAGAGCGAGTACACGCCCGGCAGGTCGGTAATGGTCACCGATTTGTCGTGCCGCCAGGGGCCCTCCTTCTTCTCAACAGTCACACCGGGCCAGTTTCCCACATACTGGTTCGCGCCGGTCAGATCGTTGAACATGGTCGTCTTGCCGCAGTTGGGGTTCCCGGCAAGGGCGATGTTGATTGCCATGGTCAGCCTTTCCTTCTCCTAATGACGTCGTCCCGCGTCCTTTCCGCGGCGCTCTCCCGGGCACCCGCGGGACAATAAAGTTAGTTCTAGTTAACTACTGGGGAGAAAAAATGCGCCCGAGGCGCGAGAGGGAGGAATGCGATCTCCCTTAGGCGACGAGCACGTTTTCCGCCTCGTCTTTGCGCAGCGACAGCTCGAAACCGCGCACAGTTACCTCGATGGGATCGCCCAGGGGGGCCACCTTGCGCACGAGCACCTCCGTGCCCTTCGTGATGCCCATATCCATGATGCGGCGCTTCACGGCACCCTCGCCCACCAGGCGACGCACGGTGGCCGATTGGCCCACGGCCACATCGCGTAGGGTCTTATCCTCTGCCATAGTCCTTCCTTTCTGTGTTCCTCTGAAACGGTCGCGACAGGAGATGCAGCAGCCAAGGCCCGGGACAGCCCTCAACCGCAAGCGCCTCACCAGCCATGCTGCCTCAAGCGACGATGATCTTCGATGCCACGCTACGATCGAGGGCGACGCTTGCCCCCTTGATCTGCACGATGAAGTTCCCCGCCTGCTCGGAAACGACGGACACAGCCGCGCCCTCGACGAACCCCAGGTTCTCGAGATGGTGATGCACCTCGCCCTTTCCGCGCACGCGGACGACGTTCGCCGTATCGCCGCTGCGCAAAAAGGCGAGCGGCATCGGCTGGCACGCTGCTCCGGCACTCCCGGTCTTACAGCAAGCGCTTTCCGCGACCATTGCTTGGCTCATAACGTCTCCTATCAATGTTAGCTACATGCAACAACATATTGTAGAATAAAGTTAGCCTTTGTAAACCTATAAAGTTAGCTTTTGCATACTTCTGGGCCAGCGGCGCGACTTGTCGGGGCAAGCGGCCATCCTGAGACGCTTCCGCACTGCGCAGCGGCCGAGTCCCGTTGCCGGCACCCCCCCGAAGAGAAGGCCCGGACGCAGAGCTTCGCCGGCCCGCACCAGCCGATGACAAAGACGCCCTGGGAAGAGAGCCGCAGCAAACTGCGCTGTCCCGAGGGCGACATCCTCTTTCCTCCCTATTTGCCCATCGTTCACCTCACGGCTGCGCTACGGCGGTCCGCCCCATGGTATTCTTGACCCTGTTAACGTCTTTCAGAGAAGGATGAGTCATGGCACAATGCATCGACCGGGCCGCCTCGTTCGGCCAGAACCTGTACGTGGACACGCGCGGAGCGGCCGGGGAGCCGGTTCCCTTCACCGAAGCCGTCGTGAACGGCCTGGCGGCCGGTGGAGGCCTGTACGTGCCCCAAGAGCTGCCTTCGCTGTCGGTGGCCGAGATCGCGGCCCTGGCCGAGTTGCCCTACGCCGAGCGCGCTGCCGCCGTATACAAGGCCTTCAACATCGATCTGCCCGATGAGGTCATCGATGAGCTGATGGGTCGCGCCTATGGCGACAACTTCGACGACGAGGCCGTCTGCCCCATCACCTCCCTCGACGAGAACACCCACATCCTCGAGCTGTGGCACGGCCCTACGAGCGCCTTCAAGGACATGGCGCTCCAGTGCCTGCCCCACTTCTTCTCCGCCAGCGCGAGCGCCCTACGCGAAGCCGGCAAGCTCGACCACGACTTCATGATCCTCGTGGCCACCTCCGGCGACACGGGCAAGGCGGCCCTCGAGGGCTTCAAGGGCGTCGACGGTACCTCCATCGGCGTGTTGTTCCCCGATGGCGGCGTGAGCGATATCCAGCGCAAGCAGATGGTCACCACCACCGGCGACAACGTGCGCGTCTGGGCCGTGCGCGGCAATTTTGACGACTGCCAGACCGGCGTTAAGCGCACCTTCTCCGACGAGGCCTTCGCCGAGAAGCTGCTCGCCGAAGATGCCGTCGCCCTGTCCAGCGCCAACTCCATCAACTGGGGACGCCTGCTGCCCCAGGTGGTGTACTACATCTCCAGCTACGCCGAGCTCGTGGCCTCCGGCAAGATTGAGGCCGGCGACGAGATCGACGTCTGCGTGCCCACGGGCAACTTCGGCAACATCCTCGCGGCATGGTACGCCAAGCAGATCGGCACGCCCATCGGCATGCTGCTCTGCGCGAGCAACGACAATCGCGTGCTGACCGACTTCATCAACACGGGCACCTACGACATCTCCGACCGCGCGTTCATCCTCACCGCCTCCCCCTCCATGGACATTCTCGTGTCCTCCAACCTCGAGCGCCAGCTGTTCGAGCTCACGGGCCGCGACGGCGAGGCCATCGGCCGGTGGATGGCCGACCTGAACGAGAAGCGCTGCTTCCGCGTGGACAGCGACACCTTCGCCCGCGTCCGCGAGAACTTCAGCGCCGATTCCATCGACAACGCCCAGTGCCTCGCCACCATCAAGGAGGTACTCGACGAGCACGGCTACCTGCTGGATCCCCACACGGCCGTGGCCTACGCCGCCGCCCAGAACTTGCGCGGCGAGAACCCGGTGCTCATCGCCTCGACTGCCCACTGGGCGAAGTTCGGCGACAACGTGTATCGCGCCCTCCATGGCATGGCTCCAGGAGAGGCCCTGCCCGCCGAGGTGGCATCGCTGACGGGCTGTCAGCTCAACGAGCGCATCGCCGAGGAAACGGGCCGGTGCGATATCCCGGCAGGACTTGCCAACCTCGACACCATGGAGGTACGATTTACCGACGTGATCGACAACGACGTGGAGGCTATCGAGGCAGCGGCCGAGGCTTTCTGCCGGCGATAGCCATCCAGAACGGGAGATAGTCATGGGCCAGCTGCAATCGCTCACCCCCGTCGTGCGCCTCACCGTATCCAACCCCGATGCGGAGGAGAAATCGGCGTTCGGCCCGGGCATCGCGAAGCTCTGCCTCGGAGTGAGAGAGCACGGCTCGCTCAACGCCGCCGCCAAGGCTATGCGCATGGCCTATAGCAAGGCATGGCGCGTCATCAAGGACACCGAGGGTACGCTGGGCATCCAGCTCCTCGTGCGCGACGGCGCCCATGGATCCACCTTGACCGAGGACGGCGACCGCCTCCTGGACGCCTACCTCGCCATCCAGGAGCGCCTGACCCGCGAGGCGGAGCAGCTCTTCGACGAGATGACACGCTAGGCCCCCTCTCAAGAGTGCTCCCCAGCAACGCCCCCCTGCAAACGGCCTCTGCGAGCCGGCCCCTCAGGCCGGCTCGATCGTTATGGTGAGCAGCGGGGCGCCGGGAGCGCCGTCGCCGGCGAGCACACGGAGCACGAGACCGGGCACCCCCATGACGCGCTCGCCCCGAACCGCATCTCCTGGCGGAGAAACCGGCGGCGCGGCGGGGCAGAGCACAGGCCCGGAGGCCGCCGGCCAGGGCACTGTCTCCTCGAACACCGCCCCCTCGTTGACATCCTCCAGGGAGGGCGGCCACGAGAGGGCTTCGGCCTCCCGCTCCCGCTCGGGATCAGTGCCGAAGCGGTACATGCACCCGAAGCAGGTATCCATGTCGTCGAACAACTTGCTCTTACAGGTGGGGCAGATCTTCATCGCCACCTCCGTTCTGCGGCCCATCGAGGGCCGCTTCTCTTGCAACCGGGAATTTCAACGCTGTCGCCGCGCATGAACCAGGGGCCGGGCCGGGCGAAGCGTTCAATGGCCCCGAAGGCCCGATCGCTGCGCAGGCGGGTGCCGGGCAGCACGAGCCGGTGCACCTCGATTACCCGGCCCGCGCGATCGACGAAGGCAATGTCGAGAGGGTGGCGCATGGTAAGCGTATGCACATCGCGACAACGGGGCAGCGCCATCACCGTCCGATCGGGCGCCCGCCCCGCTAAGCCACGCAAGCGCATGAGCGGGCTGGCGGCCACGACCCATATGCCGCCGAAGGGTGCAGGCGCCCCATCGCCTACGGAGCTGGAACCTGGACGACGATGCATACCTCGTCGCCTACGGGCGTGCAACTGAGCAAGAGCCATGGACACGTCCCTCCTTCCTTGATACCGGCGAGAGTCGCGCCCTCGCCCGTCTCCACGAGCGCCCAACCGCGCTCTTCCAACGAGGCGACGGCCCACTGCCGAACCGTCGCCACCTCCCCCGCCATCGTGAAGCCCACTACGGACCAGTCGTCCAGAGCCCGTAGATCGTAGGCTTCGGCCAGGGAGAGCACCTCCTGCTCGAACCACGGCGGCGCATCGGCGGCCTGACGGCCCAGGTCGTCGTCTATCGGCCCGAGCGAGTCCGCATCATCGCGAGAGGCCGCCGCGCCCTCGGCCGTGCCGGCGGCCACACGGGCGATCACCTCGTCGGCGAAGGCGCGGCCAGAGAGCAGGGAGGTCCCGTCGGAAGCCGCCGGCGCCGATACGACTGCGGCGACCGCCAAGATCAGAAACACGGCACCGAGAAACCCCGTGGCTCTCAGCAGTCGCCTGACTTGCGTTGTCATGCCATCACCTTCCTTAGAACAAGATGCCCGGCTTGTAGGCATCGACCACCAAATCAACCTCGTGAACCAGAGGCGGGAGCGCTACGCCGAACACCTCGCTACGCAAACCGAGACCGAAGAGCGTCGGGAAGTACTCGATGCGGGCCGTGAAGCGCATCAATCCCGCCGAGGCGGTCTCAACCCTCACCGAAACGGCCGTATGAGGTTCCGCGAAGCGCTCCTCCAACTCGTCGGCCACCAGGGCCGCCACGTCGCCCGCATCCTCTCCGGCCGCGGGCGCGGCGGCCCACGCGCATACTGTCTGTCGTGCCACCCGATCGAAGGAGGCGCAGGTTCCGAAGAACGTGAGCGCGTTCACGACCACCACCGCGACGATGATGGCCACTGGTAGCATGACCGCCAGCTCCACCGTCGCCTGCCCCTTCTCCTCCCTCAAATGCATCCTGCCCACGGCATCTCCCTACTCCCATGATCCATCGAGGCCAAGGGTGGCCGCTGCCGAGCGCACCACGTCTACAGCCCGTTCGACAAGGCCTTGAGCGCCCTCGGTCACGACCGGCGGCAGAGCCACGGTCAGAGGCAGCGAGAGGCCGACGATGGGCAGCTCGATGCAAGCTATCTCGATCTCAAGCCCGTCGAGACGGTCGAAGGCCTCCCGCTCGATTCGATCCGCCAAAGAACCGAACACGTTGCCGGACGAGGGGGCGCTTCCGAGCATCTCCTCGCGCACGGCCAGATAGCGCACGGAAAGCGGACTGTCATCGGCGGAAGCCACCGCGCCAGAATCGACCAGGACCGGCTTGAGCGGCGCCGTGTCGGCCGGCTGGAGGCCCACGGCCGCCAGACCATCGCCCAGCACCTCGGCCGCCCACGGCCCGAGGCCCGACGACCCTACCAGCGGTAGCCCGTCTAAGGCCCGCTCCACACCCTCTATAAGAGCTGCCTGTCCGGCGCCATAGGCCCCAAGCAGAGAGGACCAGCAGTCGAGCACGATGCGCCCCGCACCGATCGCAGCGGACCCGTCGCCGCCAAGGCCGTCGAGCAGATCCCCCACCACCGAGGCTCCCTCGTCGCCGTCCTCGATGAGCGTTGCCGCCGCCACGGCCGCCCGGGACCCTAGACCGTTTCCCGCGACGAAGGAGCCGCCCCACGGGACCGAGCTCCCCTCACCCGGGGACACCACCAAAGCGATGCACCCCGCCGCCCCGGGAGGGCGCGCTTCGATGCGCATGGACGCAGCCCCGCGCACGGCCTCGAGAACCTGATCGAAGATACTTTGGGCCTTGTCGCGCACAGCCTCAGTCAGCGGCTCGGCCTCGCGCCGGGCCCGCTCGTAATCTTCAGCGGCCTGGGCCACGGCATCGTAGTGGTACTCGAAGCCATTCTCGATGGCCGTGGAGGCCGCAGCCACCGCTCCCAGAGACGATGCCGTGAAGCGACAGGCGGGACACTCGGCAAAGGTGCCCTCTTCGAGAGTCCGCACCGACCCGTAGTAGTCCACGAGACCGGCTTCGGGACAGCCCTCCCAGGCGTGCATGACGGGCAACTCGCCATCGGTGGTCACCGGATAGGCCGGGTCGGTGTACAGCGTCGTCTCGCGCATCTGCTCGGTATTGCGGGGCAGGCGCGGGAAGACAACCTCGTCGCCCTCTCCGGCCTCATCGCAGGCCTGGCGCACGACCGTGACCGCATAGCGGTAGAACATGCGCCGCAGCGCGGACTGGGCCTTCTCATCCACCGAGGGGCCCTCGGGCGCCTCGGTGCGCAGACGCGCGGCGTAATAGGCCCGGGCCCGTTCGAGGGCCACGGAGAACGACCAGGCATCGACCGACGTGTAATGGGGGTTCGCGGCCCCCTCCAACCCGGCAAGGTGCTGGGCCCGCTCGTACATGCAATAGTCCGGCGCATCACCGCAATCCCGCCGAAAACCACGCTCCTTAGCCTCCTCTGCAGCCCGCGCCGCCTCCTCGGCCCGGGCCGCCGCCTCGGCCAGGCCGTCCTGCCCCTCCTGCACCTCCTGTTCCAGAGCCGCCTCGGCACCGTTCGTCCCCACGGCGATGGGCGCCCCCTCCGAGGGAAGGAGCAGCGCCACGGCATAGTAGGCGCTGTCCCGACCTTCTCCGTTGGCGCGGCCCACCGATGCCGCACTGGCGGCGGCCATGAAGGGCAGGGCGCGCTGCAGGCCGTCGAGGGCGGACGCCGCCCTCTCGGCGAGGGCATCCCGGGCATTGAGCACCTTCTGGCCCGCTGAAATGAGTTGGGCTCCCAGCTCGGCTGTGGGCGGCATGCACAGAGCCACAGTACCCAGGCCGTAGGAGGCTGTCCCCAGCAGCGTCATGGAGAGCACCGCCCCGTCAACGACGCGCACCGCCACCATGAACTCCGCCACCTGGTTCTCGGCAGCCAGGGCCGCGGCATCGGCCACATCCTGGATCTCGGCTGCCCGCGTGTTCACCCGGTACACCTGGGCGGCCGAGAACAGCAGGGTCAGCGATACGAGCAGGGCCACGGCCATGCCGGCCGTGGTGAAGCCCTCCTCGTCCCGCATCAATCGGTCAACCTTCATCGCACCATGCACCTGCCTTCTCCTCTGGGCTCGCACCGCCCAGTGACCGCTGGGCCCACGACGCCCGCGTGGGCGCCTCGGCCGTCACTTCCACCACCAGATTCCCGCGCTCGTTGACCAGCCCGAGCAGAGCCGCCCCCATATCCAGCAGGGGAAGCGGCCGCACCTCAGTGCGCACCGTCACCCGTGACCGATCCGCCGCACCCCCTCCCTCGCAGATCACCTCCCAGGTGCAGCCGGAGCGGTGCACATGGAAGTTGTCCTGCTCGGGGACAGAGCCGAGATGCCGCTTGACGAGGGCCACGGCCGCCGCCTCGTCTCCAGCCCCGGTGGCGAGCAGCCGACACCCCTCGGCGGCCGCCGAGGCCATGACCATGCGGTCGTAGAGCACGATGCCCGGCTGTACGAGCAGAAGCACGAGCAGAAACAGCACCGGCAACGCGAAGGCGGCCTCCACGGTAGCCTGGCCATCCTCCCGGCGACCAGGGCGACCCTCCCGACCGTGACCCGGCGCAGCGGAGCCGAATCGCACGAAGGCCGTCGTCCACGCCAGAGCGCGCCCTAATAGCTGAAGATATCGAACGCCCATCCGAGGGCCCCTTCCAGATGATGGGAGGCGGCCATGAGCGCGTGATCGACGACGAGCCCCGCGGACAGGATGCGCCAGAGAGCCCCCAGGGCGACGATCACGCAGACCACACCAGCGGTCACCACGGCGTACTCCACAGTGCCCTGGCCCGCCTCCCCGATCAGAGGCCGTTGATGCCGCTGGCGATGGCATCCCACAGCTCCTGCAGCTTGGGGCGGAACAGCGTGATGGCGAGGATGGCGATAACCACCAGCACACCGACGAGGATGGCGTACTCTGTGGTGCCCTGGCCCCGGGTACTCGCCAGCTTCCCGTGCAAGCTCGCACACAGGGCCCGCGTTCCCTCGTCCACCGTTCTCTTGAGATGCCCCATGCGATGCGTCGCGGTATTCCATAGTTTCATCGGTCATGTCCCTTCTCTTGGTATGTCGTTTACCATCATGTCGTTCATTGTCGCGGGGGCCCATCAGAAGCCTCCCGCCAGTTCCAGCAGCACGGGGCCGAGCACGAGTATGAGCATGGCCGGCAAGATGAGCACGCCCGTGGGCACCATCATCTTCACCGGGGCCTTCGCCACCTGCTCCTGCTTGCGGGCCTTGTACCCGCTACGGGCCTCCCGCGCCGCGTCCTCCAAGTTGTCCGCCAGCGTGGCGCCGAACCGCAGGGAGCGAACGACGTTCTCCACCACCCGCCCGAAGAGCGGCGAGTCATAGGAGGCGGCAACGGCGCGCAGGGCCTCGTCGCGCGATGCCAGGCCGCAGGACCACTGGCGGTGGGCATCGGCGAGGGCATCGGCGAGCATCGTGCGGAAATGCCCCGTGTACAGCTCGAGGCTGCGGTCGAAGGACATGCCGCTGCGCATGCCGAGGGCCACCACGTCGAGCATCTCGGAGAGATCGCGCTCCATGGCCTCGGCCCGGCTGCGAGCACGATGGCGCAGGGCCCAGGGCAGCGCCTGCCACCCCGCCAGCGCTCCGGCGGCTGCCAAGCAGCAGCCCAGCTCAAGCGAGATCGCGCCGCCGACCAGCAATCCCGCCAGCAGGCCCCCGACGGCCAGGCGCACCCGAGCCTCCCAGCAGCCCCCATCGGTCAGGCGCCCTGCCATGCCGGCAATCGCGGCGTTCTGGGCGGAGGGGCGGCCGCGCAGGAATGCCGGCGCCCAGGGCACAGCGAGCGGGCTGCCCATGCGCTGCGACAGATGCGCCGCATAGGCGACGATGCGCTCGTCCACGGGCTCGGACCTCCCCCGCTCCTCGCGGCGCGCGGGCTGGCTGTCGTCCGGACGGACAGCGGCCCGATGGCGGACGCGGCGCTGCCAGGTGCACCCACACCGCCACAAACACCAGCCGACCGCCCCGGCCGAGAGCAGCGCACCGGCCCCATAGACCCCGTTGATCCAATCCACAAACCTCACCTCCCGTCTACATCGAGCATCCGTTGAACCATGAGTACCCCGGCCGCTTGCATGACCAGGGCCATGGCCAGCAGAGCCATGCCGGGGACGCTTTCCACAAACGGCCCCAAAAAGCCCGGGCTCATGAGGGAGAACAGCGCGACGAGCACAAAGGGCATCGCCGTGACGATACGGGCCGAGAGCTTCGCCTGGGCCGTTTGGACCCGCAACGAACGCGCCAGCTCGATCTCCCCCTCCACCGATTCCCGAGCGGCGTCGAGCACGGGGGCGAGGCTGCCGCCGCAGGTGTGCTGCACATCGAGGGCGACGGCCACGAAGGCCAGCTCTGGCACATCGGTGCGGCGGCGGAAGACCGCGAGGGCCTCGCTCGCCACGCCGCCCGTCTCCAAAATGCGCGCCGAGGAGAGGAACAGTGCTCCCAGCGGGCCCTTCATCTCGGTGCCCGTCTGCCGCAGGGTCTGCATGAGCGAGAGCCCGGCCCGAAAGCACACGCCGAGCGATCGGAGGGCATCGGGCACCTCGTCGCGCAGGGCATTCTGACGCCGTTCGGCATCGGCCCGAGCGATACCGCCCGCAACGACCGCGGCGCCTCCGGCCACGGCCGCCCCGAAAACCGGAGAGCCGGTCAGGGCCCATCCCAGAGCCACCGATCCTGCGGCAGAGGCCAAAGCGCACGACGCCACCGCCTCGGGCTCAGCGTCGATACCACGCGCTCGGCAAAGGGCCACGGCGCCGTCGACCCACCGGGCCGGTGTCCCGTGGCGCAAGAGCCCTCGGGCCAGGGGCCTAAACGGCGAGACACCATGGCGCAAACGCCATTCCAGCCGCGAGGCCGGCCCCGCGTCATCGCCCGCGAGCAGCACCCGGGCCCGCAGGCGCCGATCCCTGCGCTCGAGCCAGTCGCGCCCGAGCAGAAAGCCCGCCGCGCCCGAAGCCGCTACGCCGACAACCGTATATCCAGTGAGCGGATCCATGCCTTCACCTCCTTCTTATCGGCAATACCCGTCCAGGCGAGCTCGTCGATCCAGGACGGCCACCCAAGCCACCGGCCCTCAGACCGGCCTGCCTCCCGCCGGTAGAGCGGCGTCAGCGCGCACCGGCGCCGTTCGAAGTCGAAGGCCATGGAGGCGATCTCCGAGACGCATCGCTCGCCACCGGGACGCCGGGCCGTCTGCACCACGAGATCGAAGGCGTTGCCGATCTGAGCCTCGATGGCATCGAGGGGCAGATCGACCCCGAAGCGCACCATGGTCACGAGACGATCCACCGCCTCGCGGGGCGAGTTCGCGTGCAGCGTGGTGAGCGAGCCCTCATGCCCCGTGTTCATGGCCTGCAGCATGTCGATGGCCTCCTCGGAGCGACACTCCCCCACGATGATGCGGTCGGGGCGCATGCGCAGGGCATTGACCACCAACTCGCGGATGGTGACCTCGCCCGTGCCCTCCGCGTTGGGCGGTCGCGCCTCGAGTCTCACCACATGGGGATGCCCGTCGAACTTCAGCTCCGCAGCGTCCTCGATGGTGATAACGCGCTCCTCGTGGGAGATATGGTGGGACAGGGCGTTCAGCAGCGTCGTCTTGCCGCTTCCCGTGCCGCCGACCACCGCCAGGGACTTCCGCGCGAGCACCGCCCAAATGAGGAAGCGCTCCACGGAGCCATCGAAGGAGCCGCGGGCCCGCAAGTCGCCCAAGGTCATGGCCCGGCGCGTGAAGGACCGGATCGTGAGGCAGGGGCCGTCGATGGACAGGGGCGGCACAACGGCATGGACCCGGTGGCCCTGGGGCAGCCGAGCGCTGACCAGTGGCGACGATTCGTCGATGCGCCGGCCGAGCGGGCCGAGGATACGATCGATGAGGGCCCGCACCTGCTCGTCGCTCTCGAAGGACACCTCAGAGGGAATCAGGCGGCCGTCGCGCTCGATGAACACGCTGTGGGATCCGTTGACCATGATCTCGGTCACCGACTCGTCCCGAATGAGAGCGTCGAGGGGGCCGAGGCCAAACACCGTGTCGATGAGGCCGTCCACGAGCCCCCGGAACACCCCGGCATCGAGATCGCGCCAAGGCTCCCGCGTGGCGAGCCGGCGGCAGGCCGCCCGTATCTCGTTGCGGGCCCGCTCAGGGCTCTCCCCCACGATGACCGCCACCCGATCCAAGGGCACGATCTCGCCGACGGCGGCCCGCAGAGCCTCCATGCCCCGCGCCGCGCGGCCCTCGTCCTCCCGCTGTTGGGCCTCCTCGATAGATTGGACCCGTTCAAGAAATGCCATGGGACCACCGCCTATCGCTTCACGGTTTCAAGGGCCGCCGGAGCGGCCGCCTCGCGCCGTCGGGAAGCACGGCCCCGCCGCGAGCGCCGCGGCTCGCGGGCCCGGGATCCGGCCAGGCCGAATCGGGCCATGACGCTCTCCTGGGCCGTGGCCGAGACACCACGAGCCGCCGTGGGAAGCAGCTCGTCGAGCATGGCCTCGATGCTCGCGCACAGCCCGTTGCCCGAGGAGGCCAAGGTCGGGGCAAGGCCCGCGCCGAGCAACTCCTCCACCTCGGGGCCGCCGTCGGCCAGCTCGGCCACGTGGGCGCCGTGCAGGGCGCTCGACACGTCGATGGACGTGAAGGGCGCATGACGACCACAGCGGTTCACGGCCAGCAGGAACGAGCCCGTGGCGATGCCGCAGCGCAGGCACAGATCGAGAGCGTGACGACAGGCCCGCACCGAGGACGCCCGCTGGTCCACGAGAAACACCGAGGCCGCGCTCTGCTCGAGCAGATGGGCGTGGAGATCGCTCCAACTACCGCCCGTGTTGACGATCACCAGATCGAAGCGAGCCGTCAGCTGCGCCGCCACCGATTCGAAGAGGCCGCCGACCACCTCGGCCCGCTCCAGGTTGCGCGGGGCCGAGACGAGGACGAGGGCCTCATCGGCCAGGGCGGCCAGGGCCGCGGGGTCAGCCGCGGCCTCCTCGATGGACAGCGACGGGCACGGGCCGGCCAGCTCATGCAGATCGCCGAACTGGAGATCGCCGTCGAGCAGCGCCGTGCGCAGGCCGCGCCGCGCAGCAAGATGGGCCGCCAGCACCGCCACCGTGCTCTTGCCGGCCCCGCCGCTGCCGCTCACCACGGTGAGCAGGAAGCCCGTCGGGCGATCCGGAGCGCCCCCGGAGAGTGAGCCGCCGTACAGAGCGGCCCCCGAAGTGCCGTCGGGCCCATCGGCCGCGGACGCACCGTCTTCCACAGCGGCCGAGACGGCCGCCTCGCTGCGACTCTCCGCGCTCCGCTCAACCGTCCGCGAACCGTCGGGCGCGGCGCCCTTCCGGGCGGCGGCCTCGAAGCGGGCCGCAAACTCGCCGGGGCCCAGCACGCCGTCGAGCCCGGCGGCATTGGCCCGGGAGCGGGTCGAGCCGGATTGGCCGCCCACGAGGAACACCGCGCGCTGCGGATGATCGCCCTTGAGGGCCGCAGCGAGATTGACCGCCTGCACCTCCTCGCTCGATGCAACCCAGACCTCCGCCACGGCGTCCTCGCGGCCGAGAGCGGCCCGCGCCTCCGCAGCACTGCGGTATGTTTTGAGCCACGGCGCCTCCAGGCACGTTCCCGCCGCCAGACCCAGGCGCTGGGGCTCGGCGAGGTCGGCACCGCAGGCGCACAGAATGCAGATCGGCGCGCTCATCGGGCCACCTCCCCGTCGGTCCCGGCCGCCGAGCCGTCCGAGGAGGTCGCCGCCGCACCATCAGCGCCGGCACGGGCCCCGTCCGCCGAGGCATCGGGGGCATCCGGCTCCGCCGGCGCTCCGGGTTCCGCGACCTCGCCATCGGCGGCCGCCGGCGCGGCACCGTCGCCGATGGCCGGCAGGGCGAAGTACAGCTCGAGGTTCTGGGCCGCGGCCACGATCTCCTGGACCCGCTCGGGATCGACCGCCAGGGTGACCCACTCGGCAGCGGTCGCAGAGCCCTCGCCCGCCGCACTCGTAGCCAGCACGAGGGCACCGGCCACGAGCTTCGTCGTGGACACCGGTCCCGTCGCATACACATCGACGGCCATGCCCGCCTCCACCGAGCCGCCGACGGCCTGCACCGCCCGGGCGGGCACGCTGATGGCGGCCTTCCCCGCGGGAACGCTCAGGGAGGCGGCCGCCGCTTCGGTACGGCGCGCCGTGATGACCTCGCCCTTCACGATGCTCGATCCCAGGCGCTTTCCCACAATCTGCGCGGCGTCGGTCACGGCACCGTCGGGCAGCAGGTCGGCCACCCACAGCTTCGTGACGATGGCGCTTCCATCCACCACCTCGCCAGCGGCCAAGTCCCGCTTCGCGACGCACACTTCTATTTGGTCGCCACCGTAGCGCTCGAGGGCCGCAGCCCGCGCCTCGTCGACCTCGCCCCGCACACTTGCCAGGTACAGGCCCACGCACAGCGCGCAGACGACGCCGCACGCAATGCCCGTTATGGTTGTCTTGCTCATTCTCATGTCATCTCCCGCCATTTGGAAACACCGGCATTATGCATTCCCAAAACCGTAGAAATGACGTGGCAAATTCGCACTTGATTCCCGCCGCGCACCGACCCCGCGTCGTCTGCGGACCTCCCGCCCGCCGCCCGAGGGTCGCCGCGCTGTCTCGACCCCTCCCGCGCCCGGGCCGCCCCGCCGTCGCACCCGGCCGTCCGCAAACCGTCCCAGCCTAGCGGCTGAACCGCACGGCGAGGCACCCGAACACGAAAAGAGCCCCATGGCTGGGGCTCTTCGGATTCATGGTGGTCGCGGAGGGATTTGAACCCCCGACCTTGTGCTTGTAAGGCACCTGCGCTCCCGCTGCGCCACGCGACCTTTTGTTGCTGCGCGAGACGTTCGCGCGAATGGGTATTGTGCCACAAATTCGCTGCAGGGGCAAATGGGCGTCCGTCAGCAGACCCGCGCACGCGATCCGGCGACCCTAGGCGAGGGTCGGGCGGCACCCTCATCCTACCGGGGAATCGCAGCGGCGGCGTTGCCGCCGGCTTCCGCGCTCTGGGTGCGCAGGCGCCCGGCTACGAGGGCTACCACGAAGATGGCGGCAGCGAACAGAACCAGCACCCCCACAGCCGGCATCACGCCCACCGCGGCCCCTTCGGCCCCCACGGCGGCGTTCAGGCCCTCGCCGAGC